>JAGQUT010000060.1 GCA_020438355.1 Solirubrobacterales bacterium
GTGGTTATCCAGGTTGCCGCCCAGGTGGTCGGCAATGACATGGCGATCACCATGGCTGGCTCGCAGGGTCAGTTCGAACTGAATGTGCGAGTGCCTCTGATCGCCCGCAACCTGCTCGGTTCGATTCGGATCCTTGCCAGCGCCACCCGCCTGCTCGACGAGAAGTGCGTGGCCGGCATCGAGGCAAACCACCCCCAGCACGAGAAGCACGCCGAAGCCACCCTGGCGACGGCGACCGCCCTCAACCCGTACATCGGCTACGACAAGGCGAGCGAGATCGTCAAGCTCGCTGCCTCGTCAGGCCGTCCGCTCCGCGAGGTCGCGGTCGAACTGGGCGTCGAGGAAAAGGTGCTCGACGAGGCGCTCGACCACCACAAAATGGCCAACCCGCATTCCTGAACGCGCAGCCAGGAGCGAAACTTTCGTGCCCGGCGTATTGTTTTCTCCCTGATGGGCGCATTCACGAGAGTTCCGAAGCAGAGCAGGGCGCTTGCTCCTGGTCTGCTGCTTGGCTGGCTGGCGATCGGCGCCTTGTCGGTAACAGTCGCCCTGATCGCTGCGCCTGCGTTCGCGCTCTTCTTCGTTATCAGCCTCGGGATGTTCCCCGGCGAGGAACTGATCGCGAAGGCCAGGGAGTTCCGAACCAGACCTCGAGAATGGTCCCGACCGGTCGCCCTGCAGGCACCGATCCTCGATCTCTCCATCAGGCCCATTGGCCTGAAGCTGGCATTCGCTCTCGCGATACGGCCACCTCCAGCGCTCCGGTAGCACGAAAGAGCCTCTGCCTCGGGCAGGGGAAATTCTGATCGTTACCGCTTCCAGCCTGCCATTTGGCATGCCGGAGTGGCGGCCGCGGGCACATGGGTGCCTGCTGCCAGCAAGAACAAACTGGAGTGAAAATGAAAGAAAGAAAGACATTTGGCGCGATTGCCGCGGCGCTGGCGCTGGGCCTGGCCATCATGGCCGGACTCTCGGTATCCGCGAACGCCCACGAAGGTCACGAGCATCACACGAACAAGGCCAAGAAAGTCGCGATTGGCTTCAAGGCGCTGAACGGAAACAAGGCGGTTTCCTGCAACAAGCCGATCACCGGCCTGGGCAAGACTTCCCGGACCGCACAGTTGACCGATCTGCGCTTCTACGTCTCGGGAGTTCAACTCCTTCGCAAGGGCGGCGGAGCAGTGAACGTGAAGCTCCAGAAGGGAACCAAATGGAGCCACACCAAGGGCAACGCGGGCGTAACGCTGATTGACCTTGAGAACGGAACCGGAGCCTGTGCGGCCGAGGGAACCAAGGCGACCAACGCGTTCGTCCGGGGAACAGTCCCGAAGGGCAAGTACGTTGGCGTGCGGTACAGCGTCAGCGTCCCCTACCCGCTCAATCACACGAGCGTGACGACCGAGCCGGCGCCATTGAACTCCATGGCGATGGCCTGGAACTGGCAGTTCGGACGCAAGTTCGTGAAGATCGAGCTCACTCAGGATGACAGTCCGGATTGGGCCGCCGAGATCTTCTACCTCCATGTCGGTAGCACCGACTGCACCGGAGACCCTGGTGCGGGGGAGAAGGCAAAGTGCGCTCTGCCGAACCGGGACAAGATAACGCTGAAGAAGTTCAACCCGGCCAGCCAGCGAATCGCGATTGACCTGAAGTCGCTGTTCTCAGGTGTTGACATCGCCAGCAACGTTGGTACCCCCGGTTGCATGTCGGAGACGACAGACCCTGAATGCCCATCAGTGTTCAAGGCTCTTGGTCTGAAGCTGGGCACAAAGCAGACAACCAACCAGACGGCGTTCCGCGTCGTTCGGAAGTAGTTGTGGCGCGGAGCCGCGAGAAAAACAAAGGCAGGTTCGCGGCTCCGCGTCGTTTCACGTCCCGGGCGCTGGTGCTGGCGGTGGTGGTATTCACCGTCGGCACCACTGCCTTCGGGCTCCAGGCTACCGGCGCCTTGAAGGCTCCGAGGCAGGACTGGAGTTGGTCCCTGCCCCAGGGCTTCCCGCAACCCCGGGTGCCGGCCAAGAACAAGATGAGTCGCGCAAAAGTGGAGATCGGACACCGTCTCTTCTACGACACCCGCCTCTCGGGGAACGGAACGCAGTCATGCTCCTCGTGCCACTTTCCCGAACTCGCATTCACTGACGGGCGGACCACGCCAGTCGGCTCCACCGGCGACGTGCTGGCCCGAAACGCGCCATCCGTAGCCAACTCGGCGTATCACCGGACTTTCACATGGGCCAACCCCGCCCTGACCTCGCTTGAGAGCCAGATGGACGTTCCACTCTTCGGCACCAATCCGGTGGAGATGGGCATCAACGACAAGAACAAGAAGAAGGTCCTGGGCCGAATCAAGCGTGACCCCTGGTACGCGAAGCGTTTCCCCAGGGTTTACCGCTGGTCAAAGAAGCCGGTTAACTGGTTCAACATCATCCGGTCAATCAGCGCCTTCCAGCGAAGCATTGTGACCGGGACGTCGAAGTACAACCGGTTCCTTAGAGGGAAAGCCGAACTGACTTCGTCGGAACGCAGCGGCCTCAATCTGTTCATGGGTGAGGACGGTGAATGTCATCACTGCCATGGCAGCTTCATTTTCGAAGACCAGGCGACCTACATTGGCGCCGCTGATGAGCGACTCAAGTTCCACAACACCGGCCTCTACAACGTCGGCGGAACCGGCGCTTATCCGTTCGGTAACCGCGGACTCTTCGAGATCACCGGCAAAAAGAAGGACATGGGTGCCTTCAGGGCTCCGTCGCTTCTGAACGTCGCCCGAACGGCCCCTTACATGCATGATGGCTCAGTTAAGACCCTGATGGACGTAGTCGACATCTACGCTCGCGGCGGCCGGCTCATCACAGAGGGGCCATACGCGGGAGACGGCGCCCTCAACCCCCACAAGAATCCCCTAATTTCGGGAATCAAGCTGAGCGAACAGGACAAAAAGGACATTGTCGCGTTCCTTCGGACCCTGACCGAAATGGACTACTCGAAGGACCCAAGGTTTGCTGACCCTTTCAAGTGAGACAAGAGGAACCGATATGAGAAACCACGTAAACATCCGAACATCAACGGGAGCGGCGGTTGGAGCCTTTCTGGTCGCACTGCTCATTCTCGGAAGCTCGCCCCTCCAGGCGGACGCCCACACCGCTCCTACCTACTCGACAGCCAACAGCAAGGTGCTGCGGATCTACTTTGCCGCCCCGATCAGGCGCGGGACCGTCGTGGTCCGCAACCTGAACGGAAAGATCGTCTCGAGAGGGCGCGGCGGAAGGGACCCGAACAACATCAGTGCCCTGAGGGTGGGCCTTCGCAATGTGCGCGGCGGAACCTACAAGGCAAGGTGGAGCGTCATCAGCCTGGATGGACACAGGCAGACGGGGTCATTGCGCTTCAGGGTCAGATAGGCAGTTCCAACTAACGGCCGGGTTTTTTTGCCAGGACCCGGACATTCACAGACGCTTTCCTGCCGGCGACGGTCACGGTGATCTTTGACTTGCCTCTGGCGCTGTTCAGGGCTCGGACCGGAACCTTGACAGTGGCGGTTCGGCCGGGCTGGATCTTCGCGATCACTACCTGGCCCTTCACCTTGACCCGGCGGTTCGAGGACCTGACCCGGACCCGGACCTTCTTCGCGTCTGCGGTTGCCGTGACGTAGTTGCTCACCTTCACCGTCACCTTGAACAGCTTGCCGGCCCTGAGCTGACGCTTCTTCGGGGTGACCGTGAGCCTGTTCAGGTTGGCCCGGGGCTTCCGGGGGTCTTCGATCAGCAGTTCGACATTGCGGTCCTCAACCTCGCCCTCGCCACAACGGGCTGGAGCGCAGGCCTCGCCACCGCTCTGGTTGTCGTTGAAACCGATCGCTCTCGACAGCGAGGCGAGTTCGTCAGTTCCGAGGTTGGCGGCGGGGGTGCCGGCCGCCGGAGCCTCGACCTTTGCGCCGTGGTCGATGACCGTGCCGAACAACGAGAGGTTTCCGTCCCGGTTGTCGAAGATCTGGATCAGACGGTTCTGCTTCGGCCAGTCAGCCAGCGCAGCGGTACGGATGCTCCAGAAGCCGTTCTCCCCATCCGGGGAGACGAAGGGGGTGATCTCGTTCTCGTGGCTGTGACCTGCCACCCAGGCGACCGCGACC
>JAGQUT010000061.1 GCA_020438355.1 Solirubrobacterales bacterium
GATTGCTTCGTCGAGAATTCCCATTGATCTCTCAGTAGCTGACGGTCGTCGTAAAGACTATGCGGTTTCCGTGGACATCGTGCATACGGTCCCTACTTTGCACGCCGGGCTTCCGTATCCTTTCTCGAACGCGGGGCTATAGCTCAGTTGGCAGAGCGCTTGGATCGCACCCAAGAGGTCGCCGGTTCGACTCCGGCTAGCTCCATCCATCCTCCCTCCATCCACTTCTTCTCGCTTTTGTTAGTCCCCTCATCATCGGTGTTCGCTGCGATACTGCTCTCATGAGGAGATATCTGGCAGGGATGCTGATTGTTTTGACCGGCGTGTTGCTGACCGCCCCGACGGCGGGGGCGGCGGAGATTCCACCGACTGCCGAGTGCACCGCGGTGGTGAAGAAAGTCTTCAAGGGTTACTCGCCCGAGCGATACGAGAAGCTGACCAAAAAGCAGCAGGAAGCGGTCGACCGGAACATGGTCAACCGGCTGTTCGAGGCGGATTGTGTCTCCGCCGTCGAGCCCATCCTGACCAAGATGCCGACCAAACCCTTCTCGGAAGTCTGCGAAGCGGCAGCATTGGGCGCCGATCGCTACTGGAGCTCTGTCGGAGCGACCCTCGTCCCCTTGATCAAGTCCGCACGCAGAGCAACCAAGCCGGTTCGACTCCGCAAGCTGAACGTGATCAAGCGGATCCGGACTCTCCGCAAGGCTGGCGCATCCGCCAAACGCCTCGCACCGCTGGTCCGGCTCCGCAAGGCCCTCGCCAGGCGGGAAGCCCGAATCGGGCGACCCTATGTCCGGGAACTAATCAAGATCTATCGGACCGTCGGTTTCAACTCGTTCCTGATCGTCGCCGAGTTCATGGCGCTCCGCTGCATTCCGAAGGAAAGCACCTACCCGTCGAAGCCCAAGGGTCCTGCCGCCAGAGTCCTTAAGGAACATGCGATCACCGTCTTTGTAACCGTGCTCATGGCCATGTACGACGAGGACGACGTAACCGTGTCGGCAAGCAGCGACGCCTCGAGCAGCGCAGCGGCCCCGTTCATCGATCGGTTCAAGGACCATCAGCTCCCCGTGATCTCCCTCCCCTGGATGCGCATGCGATAAAAGTCGCATGTGTTGCAGGCGACTGAAACCCATCCCGTAATCCAGGCGATCAGAGATCCCGGTCCGGAGGACCGGGTCGTCTTGGTGATCGAAGGTGGAGGGATGAGAGGGGCCGTATCCGGCGGAATGGGCCTCGGCCTTCATGAGCTCGGCCTCGGAGACAGCTTCGATGCCGTTTACGGATCATCGGCAGGGGCTCTGAACGGTCTCTGGCTTCTGAGCGGAAGGGCGGAGGACGGCGTCCCGACCTGGACCGATGCCGAACTCGGCAAGATCGTGATGGACAAGAAGAGGATCGTCGGGCCTCGACCGATCGTTGACATGAAAACCGTGATCGAAGAGCACTACGAACGGATCTCCCCCGGGCTCTTCCAGGCGGCGCTCGATGCCGAAACCGAGTTTCACCCGATCGCAACTGACATCGAGACCGGGCAGGCAGTCGACCTGCACCCCGGCATCAGGGATCGGGATTCACTCGTTCTCGCACTTCGCTCGACATCGACCCTGCCCCTGATCGGAGGGCCACCAGTGGAGATGGACGGGCGTCACTACCTTGACGCGGGCCTGAGTGCCGCTATTCCCTTCCGGGCGGCGATCGAGGGTGGCGCAACTCACCTGCTCGTTCTCCGGTCCAGGAAGGCCGGAGACGTCGCCACCGACCCCTCTGGTCTCGGCGGACGATTGACCACCCGGATGCTTGGCAGGATCAGCCCGGCAGTGCGGGAGGGCTACCTCACCCGGGGCCGCCGGGAAGGTGAGGACGAGGCTTTCCTCGCCCGGCACGACGTCGAGAACGGTCTGTCTCCCAGCATCCTCCAGGTGCGCCCTGACCCAGATTCACCGGTTCCGTCAAGGCTCGAATCGAACCTTGATGTAGTGCGTGCCGGGCTCGAGTCCGGGAGGGTCGCAGTTCACCGCTGCTTCGACGCTTTCGGTGCGTAACGGGCGGGCCGTGCGTTCTGATTGGCAGCCCGCATCGGCCAGCCGTTATCTTCGTGGCATGAGGTGGATCGCTGCAGCAGGGGTGGCGTTGCTCTTTCTGGTTGGAGCCGGAGGTACTGCCTCTGGTGCCGAACTGGTGAAAGTGACCCCGGACGGGTTTCTCCAGTCTGATCTGAGCTATATGGATTCGCCCCCAAACGACTCCCGAATCTTCCTCGCGGAACGGGGCAACCCTGACACCGGAAGGGCCTCGATCCGGATCCTTCAGGACGGCGAAGCGGTCAGCACACCGTTCTTGACGATCGACAACGTCGATGTGAGGGGCGAGCGGGGAGTGATGTCGATCGCATTTCCTCCTGACTACGCCACGTCCGGGCTTTTCTACGTTTTCTGGATCGCGGAAGGACCGGATGCGCTGAACGACAGCGCGACCGCTGGCGAGATCCGGATCGTCGAGTACCGACGTTCCGGGGAGAACCCGAACCTCGCCGATTCCGACTACTCGCGTCTGGTCATCAGGACTCCGCACTCCGCAAGTAACCACAACGGGGGCTGGATGGAGTTCGGTCCCGACGGTTACCTCTACTTCTCGATTGGCGACAACGCGAACCGGGACCACGCTCAGGATCTCCAGAACCTGTTCGGAAAGATAATGAGGCTTGATCCGGCAGGCCCGGCGGGGTCGCCGGCTTACTCGATCCCGGCTGACAATCCGTTCACCGCGGCTTCGGGTGCGAGGACCGAGATCTGGGCTTACGGCCTGCGGAACCCCTATCGCGGGGCGTTTGCGCCGGACGGACGCTTGACCATCGGTGACGTCGGAGAGGGAACCTGGGAGGAAGTGAACGCCGGGGACCTCAAGGGCAGGAACCTTGGCTGGCCAACCTGCGAGGGGTTCTGCTCGCCCGTACAGAATTCGCTCACTGACCCGCTTTTCGCCTACAACCACAATGGCAGCGACGGGAACGGTGGCGGCTGCGCCGTAATCGGTGGTGACGTGGTCGAAGACCCTTCATTGACCGGACTGACCGGCCGCTACATCTATGCGGACTTCTGCGGCGGAATCATTCGCTCTCTGAACCTTGATGTCGTCGGCGGTGATCCCGAGTCGACCGGACTGACCGGTTTCGGCAATCCGGTCGCGTTCGGCACTGATTCCAGCCAGTGCTCCTACATGCTCCAGGGGAACGCGCTGTTCCGGATCGTGGCCGACGAGACAGGCACGGTCGCCTGCCCGTACGAGCCCGAACCTCCACCGCTTCCCGAGGTGAACTACTTCTCCTTCATTCCCAACCGGGCCGTGATCGGGAAGAAGTTCGTGGTCGGAGCGAAGTGCTCGATCTCCTGCACGGCCACGGCGACCGGAAAGGTCCGGATCTCCCGGAACCGGTATCGAAAGACTCCGTCGGTCTTCAGCCTGAAGCCGGTCAACCGCTCGCTTGCACCGGACACGCGGGGGAACCTGGTGTTCCAGCTGCCGGCGGCCCGCGTCCCGAAGATCAAGCAGGCAATCCGTAACGGGAGCAGGGTCACGGCTCCAGTAAAGGTGACGCTCGTCGGTGAAGACAGCTCGGGAGGGTCCGGTTCCCGGACCACCCGTTTCGTGCTTCCCAAGCGCCGCTAGCCGGCGATCCTCACCAGACGTTCGAAGAGGGGTATCTGGCCTTCGATAACCAGGTTCTTCGCCGTGGACGGGGCGACCCACTCGACCCGATCGACCTCGGGAATCTCGATTCGCTGGCCGGAGCGGGGAGGCCACTCGATCTCGCAGGTGACGCTCTTCTGGTCCCCGGGGTTGAGGTCTCCCTCGATCGCCCAGGCCAGTACACGCTTGCCGGACTTCTGGGTTATCTCGCCGAGATGAATCGGTGCCCCGGCGGGGGGTTCAATCCCCACCTCCTCGATGAATTCCCGACGGGCGGTATCGAGAGGCTCCTCTCCCGGATCGATCTCTCCCTTGGGGATCG
>JAGQUT010000062.1 GCA_020438355.1 Solirubrobacterales bacterium
TCATCGCCATTCTCGGTATCGACGAACTGGCCGACGAGGACAAGGTTCTGGTCTACCGCGCCCGCAAGATCGAGCGTTTCCTCTCGCAGCCTTTCTTCGTCGCCGAGCAGTTCACCGGATCACCGGGCCAGTACGTGCCCGTTGCCGAGACTGTCCGCGGTTTCCGCATGATCCTCGACGGCGAGATGGACGAGTACCCGGAGAACGCCTTCTACATGAAGGGCTCGATCGACCAGGTCATCGAGCAGGGCAAGAGCTCAGGCAACTAGGAAGTTGGCCGGAGAAAACACATTCAACGTCGAGGTCCTCACCCCTGAGGGTGAGGTCTTCGGCGGCGAGGTGGTTCAGCTCTCGACCCGGACAGTCACCGGCGAGATCGGGATCCTGGCCCGCCACGTGCCGGTTCTCGCGGCGCTCAAGCCAACCCTGCTGAAGGTCAAGGTTTCCGACTCCGAGACGCGGGAGTGGGCCCAGTCCCACGGCATGCTCCAGGTTTTCGCCAACCACGCCCAGCTGCTGCTGGAAGAGGCGATCGAACCCGATCGTCTCAACCGGGAGTCACTCGAAGAGCAGAAGGCGGACGCCGAAGCGCGCCTCGCCGACGACTCGACCGGCGAAGCCGCCCGCGAGGTTGCCGAACGCGACCTTGAGCGCGTAGAAGCCTTCCTCAAGATCGCCCAGGCTTAACTGCAGTCGGGCGAGGCTTCGCTCGCCGACTTAGGATGTCCCGATGGACGAACTGCTCTCTTTGGCGGAGCAACTGATTTCTTATGACACCTCGTCTGAGGACGGGGTGCATGAGGCTGCGGGGTTCATCAAGGGCTGGCTCGACAGCCGGGGAGTCCAGACCGAACAGGGAGTCTGCCGGGGGCTCCCGGTGATCACTGCGACTCATGGCGATCCCGACGCGTCGACGGTGATCTTTCACGGGCACATTGACGTTGTTCCCGGCGAGCACGGGCAGTTCGCGGCAAGGGTGGAAGGCGATCGCCTCTACGGCCGCGGCGCATATGACATGAAGGCTGCCCTGGCGGCGATGATGCTCGCCCTGCCCACCGACGAGGACCCGGTCCCTGGCGTTCAGGTCGTTCTCGGGATCGTTTCGGACGAAGAGTCCGAGGAGGCGGAGAACCGGGGCAGCAACTACCTCGTGCGGGAACCCGGCGACAGCGGACCGGACGGAGCCTCTGGAGGCATGGGCCTTACCGGCGACTTTGCGATTACCGGTGAGCCGACCAACATGCATGTCGGTGTGGCGGCGAAGGGCGTCCTTGCGTTGAGGCTCAGCGTGACCGGAAGGGCTGCGCATGGTTCGACCCCCTGGCTGGGTGACAACGCCGTTTTGAGGGCTGTGGACTTGTTCCGGGGGGTTGAATCACTACCCTTTGCGAGAGAAAGCTCAGAGTTCTTCGACCGCCCCTCGATAAATCTCGGCCGGATTTGGGGCGGCGATGCGCTCAACAAGGTTCCCGACTTTTGCGCGATAGACGTAGACATCCGCTTCCTGCCGCATCAGGACCCGGCAATCATCCGCGACCAGATCGCGGGGCTGGGCCCTGCCGCGATCGAGACGATCATCGAACTCCCGCCCGTCAGCGGGGGCGGAACCGATTCGCCGTGGATCAGGGCGCTGACCGCGGCGGCATCCGAGCATCACGAAGGACCGTCACTCTCGGTCGGACGCGACGGCGCCTCGGACGCGATTTCGTTCATTCGGGCTGGCATACCGGCAGTGGAGTTCGGGCCGCTGGGAGACGGGCATCACGGTCCGGAAGAGTGGGTTTCGATCTCGTCCCTGGTCGCATACCGAAACGCGCTCAGGGGCTTTCTGGTGAACGCCGCGGAGACCAGGTGACACGGTGAGCGACGAACCCAGAGAAGACGAAGAAGAAGTCCCGAAGCCTGAAGGAGGCGACTCCGGCGAATACGTCGAGATGCCGACCGAGGAACTCTTTGCCTACGAGGCGAGGGTGGAGGAAGGTGAAGTCCCGGACCTCGACCCGGTCTTCAGGGCCGCTCTCCTGGAGGGCAGCGAAAGCGCCCGCGCCAACGAACCCACCGAACCTGCGGAGGGGTCCACAGAGGAAGCTGCCGGCCCGCCGGCCGAATCCTCGGGCGAGACTGCCGCCGGAGCCGCTCCCGCGGCGGCGACCGGCGACGGCGAGAAATCAACCGGTGACTTTCCGGCTACCGGAGAAGAGTCCTACACCGGCGAGGAGCCCTACACGGGCGAAGAGCCGTACACCGGAGAAGAACCCGCGACCGGTACCCAGGAGTGGGAAGCCCCGTCCGAGGCGGGAATCACATCCGAGCAGACCGCTGTGCTGCAGGCGGCAGCACGAAGTCAGGCTCATGAGGCGATCGAGTACTCGCGGCGCACCGGCAAACCCTGGGATCCGCCACGGCCGCCCGTCAGCGGTGACTTCGACGAGCCGGCCAAACGACCCCGCTACTGGTGGAGATTCCTGCTCGCGACTCTGCTGATCATCGGCTCGTTCGCCACCGCGACCCAGGCCTCGGTGATGCACGTCGTAAACGACATCGGCGAGAAGATCGGCGGGGACAACAAGGTCAAGTTGCCTCCATACGTGCTGAAGGATGCAGATGGGCCCCAGACGATCGCAATCATCGGATCTGACGTTCGAACGGGGGGAGGGGCCTCCGAAGATGATCCGGGACGCTCGGATACGACCCTGCTGGTTCGCCTTGACCCTGATACCGGTCAAATCGCGATGCTCTCGATCCCGCGAGACCTTTACGTCGAGATCCCGGGCGTCGGATACGACAAGTTCAACGCCGCCTACAGCTACGGCGGAACCAAGCTCACCCTCCAGACGCTGAAGGGGCTGACGGGACTGGAAATCAATCACGTCGTGAACGTAGATTTCCAGGGCTTCGCTGACGTGATCGACTCGATCGGCTGTGTCTACGTTGACGTCGACCGTCACTACTTCAATGACAACGCCGGGCTCTCCGTTTCGGAGCAATACGCGACGATTGACATCGAGGCCGGCTACCAGAAGCTCTGCGGTTACGACGCGCTTGACTTCGCCCGCTACAGGCATACGGACTCCGACCTCGTCAGGGCGGCCCGCCAGCAGGATCTGATCGGCGAGGTCAGGAACCGGCTCACCCTAGGTGAGATCTGGAAGCGCCGTGACGAACTCCTCAAGGCCTTCACCGACAACACTTCCTCCGACATCAGCGAGAGCGACCAGATCTTCCAGCTGCTGGCCCTCCTGTTCGACTCCCGCGGCGCAGCCGTGACCGAGGTCTCTTTCCCGTCGACCTTCACCATGCGTGACGGGATTTCATACGTGGAGGCGACGCCCTCCGAGGTCGAGACGGCGGTCAACCAGTTCCTTGGCTTCGAGGATGAGCCCGGGCCGGTCGGCACTCTGGACGAGGGCGACGGCGCGGCGAACAAGAACAAATCGAACGCGAAGAAGAGCCAGAAGAACAAGGACAAGTCCGAGACCGAGATTCCGACCAAGGAAAATGACGGGCTCGTCGATGCGGCCCAGAGTGGCCTCGACCTCGCTATCCAGCTCGACGACGAGATAACCCGCACGGACTTCCCGGTCTTCTACACAAAGCGTCTTCCGTCGGGCGCCATCTACGAGACCGACCAGAGTCGCGTCTACCACACCCGTGACCCGGACAAGAACGTTTACGGCGCTTACCGGATGGTCATGTCCGTGCTCGAGGATGACGGCACGCACTACTTCGGACTCCAGGGAATCCGCGGATGGACCGACCCACCGATCCTCGAAGCACCACATGACGAGCTTGAAATGGACGACCGCACCTTCCAGGTCTACCCTGAGGGCGACCGCATCCGGTTGGTTTCCTGGACCGAGGATGACAACGTCTACTGGATTTCCAACACCCTGCTT
>JAGQUT010000063.1 GCA_020438355.1 Solirubrobacterales bacterium
ACCGGCTTGCGACGCCGCCGGGCCTGCCTGGCCTGGCGCGCCTTTCGGGCCTCGATCCGCTGCTTCTCGGTCAGGACCGGTCGACCGGGCTCGCTCTGGCTCTGCCCGGGCTTCTCTGCCGCGGGCTTCTTCGAGCCGAGGGACTCCGCCCGCTCACGGGCAGCACTGTCGGAGCCGGACAGGGAAGAATCGCCAGTCCGACCGGTGCTGCTCCTCGGTTCTTTCGGTTCCTCGGTCATGCCCTCCGCTCGAATCAACCAGACTATCTCTTGTTCTGGTCGAGTCCGATCCCGGCTTGTGGCGGGACCCCGGCGACGGCCGGCCGGAAACCCCATAGTGGTGCCGCTAACCGGTGGAAAGTCCTCTCCTGACCTGCTATAGTCGCCCGTCGCTTGGGTCAGCCCTGCATCTGCGGGGCTTTTTGTTGGCCCGGAGCCCATTGGCTTGACTCCAGCTGGGTCTCGCCAGTCGAAATCAAAGAGGTTGGTCCCGTCGGAATGCGACCGGGTGTCCAGCCGCTAACGCAACGGAAAATTCCAGGAACCAGAGAGAAAAAGTGGCGCGCTCCTTCACCCTCGAAAAGACCCGAAACATCGGGATCATGGCTCACATCGACGCCGGTAAAACGACGACGACCGAGCGCATCCTCTACTACACCGGCCGTACCCACAAGATCGGCGAGGTCCACGAGGGTGCCGCAACGATGGACTGGATGGAGCAGGAGCAGGAGCGAGGCATCACCATCACCTCCGCTGCGACCGCCTGTGAGTGGCTTGGCCACCGCATCAACATCATCGACACCCCCGGCCACGTCGACTTCACCGTCGAAGTTGAACGCTCGCTGCGCGTGCTCGACGGCGCAGTCGCCGTGTTCGACTCGGTCGCCGGCGTAGAGCCCCAGTCCGAGACCGTCTGGCGCCAGGCCGACAAGTACTCGGTTCCGCGTATTGCCTACATCAACAAGATGGACCGCACCGGCGCGGATTTCTACCGTTCGGTCGAGACCATCAAGGACCGGCTCGGTGCCAATGCCGTACCGATCCAGCTCCCGATCGGCGCTGAAGGCGAGTTCGCCGGAATCGTCGACCTGGTCACGATGAAGGCCACGATTTACAAGGACGACCTCGGCCAGGAGCTGGAGATCGTCGACATTCCGGCCGACATGGCCGATCAGGCCGAGGAGTACCGCACCGCGCTGCTCGAGGCCTGCGCCGATCAGGACGACGAGCTCATGGAGCTCTACCTCGAAGGCGAGGAGATCGCCGAGGACCGCATCATCGCCGCCCTCAAGGCAGCGACCCTCGCGATCGACGTGACCCCGGTCCTCTGTGGTTCCTCCTTCAAGAACAAGGGCGTGCAGCCGCTGCTCGACACCATCGTCGCGCTGCTGCCCTCGCCCCTCGAGGTTCCGGCTGTTGAAGGCCTCCTGCCCCTGAAGAAGGGTGAGGAAGAGCGCGAGGAGGCCACCCGTCCGGCCGATGACTCCGGTCCCTTCGCTGCCCTCGCCTTCAAGGTCATGGCCGATCCCTTCGTCGGCAAGCTCACCTACTTCCGCGTCTACTCGGGTTCCCTGGAAGCCGGCGGCCGCGTCCTCAACGTAACCACCGGCAAGACCGAGCGCATCGGCCGCCTGCTGATGATGCACGCCAACTCGCGTGAGGAAATCGAGCGGGTCTACTCCGGCGACATCTGCGCCGGCGTCGGCCTCAAGCAGACGGGTACGGGCGACACCCTCTCGGCCCCCGACGCTCCGATCGAGCTCGAGTCGATGGATTTCCCCGACACGGTGATCGCGGTTGCGATCGAGCCCAAGACCAAGTCGGACCAGGAGAAGCTGGGCATGGCGCTTCAGCGCCTGGCCGAAGAGGACCCGACCTTCAAAGTCGAGACCGACGAGGAAACCGGCCAGACCATCATCCACGGCATGGGCGAGCTGCACCTCGAGGTGCTGGTCGACCGCATGATCCGCGAGTTCAACGTTGAAGCGAACGTCGGCAAGCCGCAGGTCGCTTACCGGGAGACGATTCGCAAGGACGTCCCGAAGGTCAGCGGCAAGTTCACCCGCCAGACCGGCGGCCGCGGCCAGTACGGTCACGCCGTCATCAACATCGAGCCCGCCCCGGGCGAGGGCTTCGTCTTTGACAACCAGATCAAGGGCGGCGTCATCCCGACCGAGTACATCCCCGCAGTCGAAAAGGGAATCGTCGAGGCGCTGGAAAGCGGCATCAAGGCTGGCTACCCGATGGTCGACGTCAAGGTCGAACTGATCGACGGTTCCTACCACGACGTCGACTCCTCGGAAATGGCCTTCAAGATCGCCGGTTCGATGGCGGTCCAGGAAGCGGCCCGCAAGGCCAGCCCGGCCCTGCTGGAGCCGGTCATGTCGGTCGAAGTCACCACTCCCGAGGATTACCTCGGCGACGTGATCGGCGACCTTTCCCGGCGTCGCGGCAAGGTCCAGGGCCAGGAACAGCGCGGCAACGCGCTCGCCGTCCAGGCTTTCGTGCCGCTCAGCGAGATGTTCGGGTACGCAACCGACCTGCGGTCATCGACCCAGGGCCGGGCGCAGTACACGATGCAGTTCGAACGTTACGAAGAGGTGCCGTCGAACATCGCCGAAGAGATCGCCGAGAGTCGATCCGGAGCAAAGGCCGGCGCAGAAGCCTAGGCCTGAATGCCCCGACTCCTCTGAATGGCTATATTTCAGAGGTTCGCCCAAAATGGGCAAAGGTTCGTAGCCACCAAGCTTTAGCAGTTCAATCAGACGTAGAAACCAAGATCCAAGAGAAACTGAAGAGAAAGGTCCCAGGAGAGCATGTCCAAGGAGAAGTTCGAGCGCGACAAGCCGCACGTAAACGTCGGCACCATCGGTCACGTCGACCATGGCAAGACCACCCTCACGGCGGCGATCACCAACACTCTCTCCGAAGACAAGAAGAGCTTCGAGGAGATCGACAACGCACCGGAAGAGAAGGAGCGCGGGATCACCATCGCGACCTCTCACGTCGAGTACGAGACCCCGAACCGGCACTACGCCCACGTTGACTGCCCGGGCCACGCCGACTACGTCAAGAACATGATCACCGGTGCCGCCCAGATGGACGGCGCGATCCTCGTGGTCTCCGCTGCCGACGGCGTCATGCCCCAGACCCGTGAGCACATCCTGCTCGCCCGCCAGGTCAACGTGCCGCACATCGTCGTGTTCCTCAACAAGGTCGACCAGGTCGACGACGAGGAGCTGCTCGAGCTCGTCGAGATGGAAGTGCGCGAGCTGCTGTCGAAGTACGACTTCCCGGGCGACGACATCCCCATCGTCAAGGGTTCGGCGCTGAAGGCGCTCGAGGGCGACCAGTCCGACATCGGCGAGCCGGCGATCTTCCGCCTGGCCGACGCGCTCGACAGCTACATCCCGACTCCCGAGCGTGCGATCGACAAGCCCTTCCTGCTGCCGATCGAGGACGTGTTCTCGATCTCGGGTCGCGGCACCGTGGTGACCGGTCGTGTCGAGCGCGGCATCGTCAAGGTCGGCGAGGAAATCGAGATCGTCGGCATCAAGCCGACCGTCAAGACCACCTGCACCGGCGTCGAGATGTTCCGCAAGCTGCTCGACCAGGGCCAGGCTGGCGACAACGTGGGCGTGCTGCTGCGCGGCACCAAGCGTGAAGACGTCGAGCGCGGCCAGGTGCTGTGCAAGCCGGGTTCGATCACCCCGCACACCCACTTCACCGGCGAGATCTACGTGCTGTCGAAGGAAGAGGGTGGTCGTCACACCCCGTTCTTCAACAACTACCGTCCGCAGTTCTACTTCCGCACTACCGACGTGACCGGTTCGATCTCGCTGCCCGAAGGCACCGAGATGGT
>JAGQUT010000064.1 GCA_020438355.1 Solirubrobacterales bacterium
ACGAAGAGCATGTTGCGGAAGAAGTAGTAGTGGTCGTTCCGGAACAGATACATCCAGATCAGGAACGAGAGGGCCACCGTGAACTGGCTGTTCAGATAGACGGTGTTCGCGGCGTCGACCATCCACTGCATGTTGAGGATCGAGCTCTGCATCCCCGGCTCGAAGAACAGCCCGAGACTCTGCTCGACGTCAATGATCCGCTCGCCGTTGGCGAAAGCGAGATTGGCTCTGCCATCCGCCATTCCACGGGCAAGCTCATAGCCGGTATCGGCAATCACGTAGAGCAGTAACTGGAGGAACAGGTCACCCCAGCCACGGGGCAGCCACTCCCCGATCCGGACAATCACGGCGGGCATGAGGGGCCAGTCTAATGGCGTGCACAGATTTCTCTCATGAAGGCTGGAGTAGGCTCCTTCCTCCCGCCGATGGAGGCAACTCACGATCATCAGGATCAGTACCCGGACCGGCTACCGATCGCCTGTCTCGGCGAGGCGATCGTCGACCTGATCTGCGAACGCAACCTCGACGAGAGAGAGGAGCCGGGGCCGTTCATTCCCTGGCCCGGTGGAGCCCTGGCCAACGTCGCCGTGGCGATTGCCCGCAGCGGGATGTCCTCCGCCCTGGTTGGCGGAGTCGGAGGCGACGGCTGGGGCCGCTGGCTGGCCGACGGGTTAAGAGAGCAGGGGGTCGACATCCGCTGGCTGGCGACCCTGGAAGGAGCCGACACTCCGGTGGCACTTATCGAGTTCGGTCCGGACAACGAACCTGCCTTCCAGGTCTACGGCGAACACATCGGACCGACGATGGCTGCCACATCCGATTTTCTCGAGGAGGCGATTGCCGGTTCCCGGGCGGTCGTGATCGGCTCCAACACGATGGTGGGCGAGCCCGAGCGCGAGATTACGAGGCGGGCGGTGGGAGTTGCCCGTTCTTCCGGCCTGCCGGTTCTGCTCGATCCGAACTACCGCCCAAACCGCTGGAAGAGCGAAGACCCTGCTCGCGAATTCTGCATGGAACTGACCGCACTCTCGACCGTCGTAAAGCTGAACCGCCTGGAGGCTGAACTGATCACCGGACTCACAGATCCGCTTCAGGCGGGCCGCGCGCTGGTTGATGCCGGACCCGACCTGGTGGTGGTCACGACCGGCGAGGGCGAGATAGTCACCGCCGGTGCCAGGGAGACCTCATACCAACCGGTTCCCGCAGAGTCTGTGAGCCCACTCGGTGCAGGTGATGCCTTCATGGGCGGTCTGGCTGCCGGCCTGGCCAGACTCGACTGGGATCTTGAGAGGGTCGCTGAAGTTCTCCCTGCTGCCGCCGAGAGAGCCGCGTCTGTCTGCTCGCGCTGGGGCGCACAGTAGACATGACCCAGGGCTGGCAGGCGAAGGTTCCGAAGGCAGATTGGAAACGCCCCTCCCGGGCCCGCGCAAGAAAGATCCGTGACCGTCTTCGTGAGATGTACGGCCGACCGGTCAACCTTCCCCACCGCCAGCCGGTCGACGAACTGGTGAGGACGATCCTCTCGCAGGCAACGAGTGACTCGAACCGGGACCGGGCCTTTGCCGGATTGAGGGAGAGATTCGACGACTGGGAGTCGGTCAGGGATGCCCCGGTTGACGAAGTCGAGGTGGCGATCAGGCCCGGTGGCCTCAGCCGTCAGAAAGCCCCACGGATTCAGGCCGTTCTGCGGGAGATCGAGGACCTCGATCTGGGCTGGCTCGAAAATGCCGACCGGATCGAGGCAATGGAGTTCCTGACCGGACTGCCCGGTGTCGGTCGCAAGACTGCCGCCTGCGTGCAGGTGTTCACCTGGAACCGTCCCGAGATCCCGGTTGATGTCCACGTTTTCAGGATCGGCGGCCGGCTGGGCCTCTTCCGGCCAAACGCCTCGTTCGAGGAGGCCCACGACGAGGTGCTCGCCCTGGTCGACCCGGAGGATTCCTACGAGTTCCACATGAACCTGATCCGGCATGGGCGCACGCTCTGCCGCCCGCAGCCCTCCTGCCAGTCATGCGCCCTGAGGCGCATGTGCCCCTATGGCCGGGGGCCCGGATCGAACCGTTAGGACGCGTTGGGGCCTCCGGCGGGTAATATTCCCGCCGTCTGGCGCACTGTCCAATCTCGCGCCGATCAGACATGAACAAGAAGCCCTTCGTCATATTCGGTCTCGTCCTCGTCCTTCTCGCCGTTGCGATCCCATTCTGGGCGTTCGAACGCGACGGCAACATCGAGAAGAACCAGGGCATCCCGCCGCAGGACACTCCCGGCAAGGAGTTGTTCCAGACCAACTGCGGCAATTGCCACACTCTGTACGCCGCGGGTACGGTCGGCGACTTCGGGCCGAACCTGGACCAGAAGCTGGCTCCTGCCGGTCCGGCAACCGACAAGACCGCGATCGATGGCATCAACACCCAGGTCATGACGGCGATCGAGATGGGTGCCGACAGCCCCGACGTTCCCGGTCGCATGCCGCCCGGCATCGTTACCGGCACCGTCGCTGAAGAGATCGCCCACTTCGTTTCGAAGTACGCCGGCGAAGGCTGAGCATCAGGGTCATCCGGACCTTGCCGGATGACAACAGAAACCCGCTGGCCCGCTTGATCAAGGACGGACGGGCCCGCTCCGTCTTTTGGTTCTCCGCACCTGCAGCCCGTTTGGCGGGTTTATCCTTCTGACAGCGGTTGGGGAACCGCATCGACGCGTTGCCGCGTCGCCCCAGACCTAAAAAGGAGAGAACTTGATGTTCAGCAACTCAATGGGCCGTCTGGCCCCGGCAGGCAGAAGCCGCGTAATCATCGCTCTTGCCCTCGCCCTCATTGGTGCCCTTGCCTTCACGGCGATGGCAGCGCACCCGGCCGAAGCCGGCAAGAAGAAGAAGCCGAACACCGCCAAGGTGATGACCCGCAACCTGTACCTCGGAGCCGATCTCGGTCCGGCGATCAATTCCAGTGGTCCTACCGATTTCATCAGCAAGAACGGAAAGATCCTGCGGGACGTGGATGACAACAACTTCATGGTTCGCGTGAAGGGCCTTGCGAACGAGATCAAGTCGGTCAGCCCCGACCTGGTCGGTCTTCAGGAAGTCGCGCTTTGGCGAACCGGGGAAGCCAGCCTCGCCCCGCCAACCACGGGCATCTACACAGCCTCGACGGTGCATGTGGACTACCTGAAGGAGCTAATGGCCCAGCTGAACAAGGGCAAGAAGCGTTACCGGGTCGTCAGGGTCCAGAACGAGTTCGACTTCGAAGCACCGGCTGACTACGACAACGATCCGGCCACCGGTGCCGCGACGCTGGGCGGCGAGATCAACGGCCGTCTGACCATGCGTGACGCGATCATCGCCAAGGTCGGCGCTGGCGTGCAGACCAAGAACGCCAAGTCCGACAACTTCGAGACCATTTACCAGCCCGTCATCTCCGGTATTCCGGTGAATGTCAACCGCGGCTGGGTTTCGACCGACGTCAAGGTCCGCAAGGGCAAGTGGTTCCGGTTTGTGAACACCCACCTCGAGGCGTTCGGCGATACCGCGATCCGCGAAGCCCAGGCCAAGGAGCTGATCGCCGCGGGCGGCCCGCTCCGCAGCGGCAAGATGCCGGCCGTCCTGGTTGGTGACCTGAACTCCGATGATGACACTGTCACCGGTGGAGACCGGCTGGCCTACAACGCTCTCAAGGCGGGTGGCCTGGTCGACCGTGGCACCCAGAAGCCGAT
>JAGQUT010000065.1 GCA_020438355.1 Solirubrobacterales bacterium
GTGGCCCTCTCGTTCCTGATCTGGATGTATCTGTTCCGGAACGACCACTACTACTTCTTCCGCAACATGCTCTTCGTGTCGATGGCGATCGCCCTTGTTGGCTACATCGGCTTCCCGACGGCACCGCCCCGGATGTATCCGGAGTACGGGTTCATCGACACGGTGAACGCCCACTCGAGCGTGAACCACGACTCGGAACTCGCCAAGCTGTTCATCAACCCGTTCGCCGCTGTTCCTTCCATGCACTGCGCGGTGGCACTGATGATTGGCGCCACCGGATTCAAGGTCTGCCGAAACTGGTTCGCCAAATCCTTCTGGGCGGCGTGGCCGCTCCTCGTGGCCTGGGTGACTGTCGTCACCGCGAATCACTACTGGCTCGATGCGGTGCTCGGCTGGATGGTCGCCGGTCTGGCGTTCGTCATCGCTTCCAGGGTGATCGCCGAGATCCGACCCGAGAACTGGGCCTGGAGCCGCGAAGCGGAGCGGCAACGGGCCGAGGCCTGAGGGGGCCGGCTTGAAACTCCGGTCCCTGGCCAATTCTGCGACCTGGGGGTTCCTGGCGGCACCAATTCTGGTCGTCGTCGGTCTGGCGATCGTCTATCTGGTTATGGCGCCCCATAGTGCCGACCACGCCGCCCAGACTTTCCGCACCGAACTGTTCGAACTGTCCGGTCCAACTGTCTGGAACAACTACTGGTTCGGCGGGCACTATCTGCCGACCTACTCGTTACTTGCTCCTCCCCTGGGTGCGTGGCTCGGGTTTCGGGTCATGGGGTCGATCGCGGTCGTCGGTACCGTCATCCTCTTCACCCTGATCTCCCGCCGCGAATGGGGGGAGCGGGCCCAGGCCGGCGCGATCTGGTTTGCCTTCGCGGCAACGATCAGCCTTTTCTCGGGCCGTCTGACTTTCGCGCTCGGGGTTCTGCTGGCGATGGCTGCCGTGTTCGCTGCCCAGCGCGGTCAGCGAATCCCGGCACTCATCCTTGCTGGCTCGGTTGGTCTGGCAAGTCCGGTAGCTGCCCTGTTTCTTGCCTGCGTCGGGTTTGCCCACTTTCTGGCCGAGCGTCCGGACCGTCGCGGACTCGAACTGGCGGCGGTTGCGTTTCTCGTCGCGGGGGTGGTGGCCATTTTCTTTCCCGGTGGCGGCGACGAGCCTTATGTGACATCGAGTTTCGTTCCGGCAATCGTCCTGACCCTGGTCAGCGCGGCGATGGTCCCGCCGGGTCAGCGACTGTTCCGGGTCGGGATGCTCGTTTACGCGGGGGCCCTGGTTGCTTCCTATGTGCTCAGCACTCCGATGGGCGGAAACGTGAATCGCCTCGGGGCCCTGCTGCTGGGGCCGGTCTTGCTCTGCGCCCTGGCCGCCGAGCCGCTGACACCAAAGATCTGGAAGCGAGGGATTCTGATTCTGCTGCTGCCGCTGATCGTCTGGTGGCAGACCGGTCCGGTAATCCGGGACCTGAAGCTGGTCGACAACGAGCCGGCGGTCAGTCAGGCCTTCTACCAGCCGCTCGCCGATGCCCTCGCCCCAAGGCTCGAGCGTGAGCCGGCCCGGGTCGAGGTGGTCCCCGTCGCATCCCACTGGGAGGCCGCCCGGGCTGCCGCAGAGTTTCCCCTCGCCCGGGGTTGGGAGAGGCAGACCGACCGGCATCTCAACCCGCTCTTCTATGCAGAGCGCCTGACCCCCGAGCGTTACCGGCGCTGGCTGGACCGGCTGGCCGTCGGCTATGTCGCGTTGCCGGACACCGAACTCGATTACGCCGGAGAGAAGGAGGCCGCGCTGATCCGCGGGGGCCTTCCATTCCTCGAGGAGATCCCGGTTGGAGGGGAGTGGCAGCTGTTCCGGGTAAAGGACGCGAAACCCATGGTCGAGCGCCCCGCCCGGCTTTCCGGGCTGGAGACGGACGGTTTCACGGTTAGCGCACCGGTGGCGGGCAGCTTCCTGGTCCGAATTCGTTCTACTCCCTACTGGCGGGTCGACGCGGGTAACGGTTGCGTCGAGCGGGGCCCCGGCGACTGGACGCAGGTCGTCCTCGATCGCCCCGGCTCGCTGAGAATCTCAGCCGACTTCAGTCCCGGGGCCCGGTTCGGTGCGGTTCGCGACTGTCGTCCCGAACGCTGAGCGAATAACCTGCCGGGCATGAAGTCTTCGTCCGGCCCCCCCGAGGGCGGCCAGAACGGCCAGCGCAACAGTCCCGCCCAGGAGTTCCGGGAGCAGGCCAGAACCGCCCTCATCCAGTCTCGCCTGACCCCGAATGCGATTTCGATGGTCGGCCTGGTCGGCAACCTGATCGCCGCCGTGCTTGTGCTCGACGGCCAGTTCTTCTTCGCCGGCCTCGCCTTCATCATCGGCTCGGTGATGGACACTCTCGACGGCCGCTACTCGCGGATGTCCGGCAAGGGAACCCTCTTCGGGGCGTTCCTCGATTCAACGCTTGACCGGATCGAAGAAGGTGTCGTGATTGCCGCCGTTGCCTGGCACTTCGCCGAGACCGGAAACAATGTCGCCGCCGCGATCTGCGTCCTGGTTGTCCTGGGGTCCCTGATGGTCAGCTACACCCGGGCCCGTGCCGAAGCGCTGGGGGTCGAGTGCAAGGTGGGCATCGCAACCCGCCCCGTGAGGGTCGTCCTGCTCTCGATCGGCCTGGTCTTCGCCGATGGCGAACTGATCTCCGGGCTCGATCTGCTGCCGATCGCGATCTACGTGATGGCTGCCCTGACGGCGATTACCACGCTGCAGCGGGTCTGGCATGTCCGGACCGAACTGAAGAAACTGGACGCAGCCGCAGCCGGCGACTGACAGCGGCTCCTGCCGGTCGACTCCGAATTTCCGTCGTTTCCCTGTAACCGATCCCGATTTGTGGTGTCATTAGGGGTCGATCCGGCTCCGTGCCCGGATGAGGCGAGGCTCTCCGCCCCTCTTCCGCATGCGGTCCGGAGTCCATTCGGCAATAGATGCCATCCCACCCACAGGAGACTTTCGCTTACCCATGACTGATAACGGACTTTCCAGCAACGGCAACGGCGCCAGCCGCGGCGGTGACGACAAGGTTCGAGTAGCCATCGTCGGCGTCGGCAACTGCGCCAACTCCTTCATCCAGGGGGTCCAGTACTACAAGGACGCCGATCCGTCGGATCAGGTTCCGGGCCTCATGCATGTCGACCTTGGCGGCTACCACGTCAACGACATCGAGTTCGTCGCAGCGTTCGACATCGACCAGGAGAAGGTCGGCAAGGATCTTTCCGAGGCCATCTGGTCCGGTCAGAACGACACGATCAAGTTCGCCGACGTTCCGAATCTCGGTGTCACCGTCGAACGCGGCATGACCCTCGACGGCCTCGGCAAGTACCTCAAGCAGGTCATCACCAAGGCGCCGGGACCGACCGCCGACATCGTCCAGATCCTCAAGGACTCCAAGGCTGACGTTCTCGTCTGCTATCTGCCGGTCGGCTCGGAAGACGCCGTCAAGTGGTACGTCGAGCAGGCGATCGCCGCCGGCGTCGGTTTCGTCAACTGCCTGCCCGTCTTCATCGCCAGTGAGGATTACTGGGACAACCGTTTCCAGGAGGCCGGTCTCCCGATCATCGGTGACGACATCAAGTCCCAGGTTGGCGCGACCATCGTCCACCGTCAGCTGGCCCGGCTCTTCCACGAGCGCGGCGTCGAGATGCAGCACACCTC
>JAGQUT010000066.1 GCA_020438355.1 Solirubrobacterales bacterium
AAGGGCAATGTCGTTGCCCCCTGGGATGTGATCGACCAGTTCGGCGCCGATGCGTTCCGCTGGTACCTGTTCACCGCGCAGCAGCCCTGGGCTGGCTACCGCTTCTCGATGGACGCTATCTCGGAGGCCCTCCGTTCGTTCCTCTTGACCCTCTGGAACACGTACTCCTTCTGGGTGCTTTACGCCAACGCCGAAGGTGTGGATGCCTCATCGGCCCCCGACCCGGCGAGCAAGCCGACCGACCTCGACCGCTGGGCCGTATCCCGACTCCAGGCGACAGTCGAAGAGGTCACCTCGAAGATGGACGACTTCGACTGCACGGCAGCCGGGCGGGCGATCGCAGCCTACGTCGAGGAGCTGTCGAACTGGTACGTGAGACTGTCCCGGCGTCGTTTCTGGGAAGGCGACCCCGCGGCCTTCGCGACACTGCGCCACTGCCTGGTCGAGGTTGCCGCCCTGCTCGCGCCGTTCACGCCTTTCATCGCCGAGGAAATCCACCAGAACCTCGCCGGTGGAGCCGACGGCGATTTCGGATCGATGCCGGACTCGGTTCACCTTCGGGATTTCCCTGCACCCGCGGCCTCGTTGCGGGACGAACAGCTTGAAGCGGCGATGGCTGCCACCCGGCAGACCGTCGAACTGGGCCGGGCCTCAAGGGCACAGGCCAAGGCGAAGGTTCGCCAGCCGCTGGCCCGGGCCGTCGTGGTTGCGACCGACGCCGAAAGGGAAGCGATCTCCTCGCAGGCAGAGCTGATCAAGAGCGAGCTGAACGTCAAGGAACTCGAGTTCGTGACCGACCAGTCGGACCTGGTCAGCTACCTGATCAAGCCGAACTTCCGCACTCTCGGACCCCGTTTCGGAAAGTCGATGCCGCAGGTCGCGGCGGCCGTCGCTGCGCTCGATCCCGGCCATGTTGCCGAGGTCGTCGAGAGTGGCGGCGAGATCGGCATCTCGATCGAAGGCAAGGACCGCACGCTCGCTGCCGAGGACCTGCTGCTCAGCATGGAGCCGCTGGAGGGCTACCAGGTGGAGGCGGAATCGGGGCACGCCGTTGCGCTCGCCCTGGAGCTTGACGAGGACCTGATTCGCGAAGGCCTTGCCCGCGAGATCGTCCACGCCGTGCAGAACGCCCGCAAGGATGCCGGGCTCGAGATCACCGACCGGATCGGACTGTCACTCGCCGGGGACCAGGAACTGCTCGACGCCGCAGCAGCCCATGAGGGCTATGTGACCGGCGAGGTCCTGGCCCGCTCGATCGAACTCGGCGGAGACACCGCCGAAGCCAACACCCCGGGAACCCCCGAAGTGACTATTGACGGTCGCACCCTCAGGATCTCGGTAACCCGGGTCGACTGATCCCTTCGCGCCTCAGAGGCCCATCGTCTTGCCGATGAGTTCCTTCATGATTTCGTTGGTTCCGGCGTAGATCCGGCCGACCCGGGCGTCCACCCAGGCCTTGCCGATCGGGTACTCGGTCGTGTAGCCGTAACCACCATGAAGCTGGACGCCGGCATCCGTGACCTTGCTGAGGAAGTCGGTGGTCCAGTACTTGGCCATAGCTGCCTCTTCGACGGTGCATGTGCCGTCTACATACCGCTCGATGCACCGGTCGATGAAGCAGCGTCCGATCTCGACTTCGGTCCTCAGTTCGGCCAGTGTGAATCGGCTGTGCTGGAAGTTCGCGATCGGCCGGCCGAAGGCCTTGCGTTCCTTTGCGTAGTCGATGGTCATGGCCAGGGATGCCTCACAGCCGGCCATCGAGGAGACAGCGAGGATCAATCGCTCCGGGACCAGTCGTGAAACGAGCTGCAGGAAGCCCGAGCCTTCTTCGCCCAGCATGTTCTCCTGCGGCACATAACAGTCGTTGAAGAAGAGTTCGGCCGTATCCGAGGCATGTTGGCCGAGCTTCTCGATCTGCTTTCCACGATCGAACCCCTCCATGCCGTCTTCGATGACGAAGAGCGACAGCCCGCCATGAGGGTCATCCGAGGTACGGACTGCGACCACCACCATGTCGGCGTTGATCCCGTTGGTGATGAAGGTCTTGGCACCGTTGACCACCCAGCCATCTCCGTCCCGCTTGCCGCGGGTCGAGATCGCGGCGAGGTCGGAGCCCGTGCCGGGCTCTGTCATCGCAACCGCGAGGATTTTCTCGCCCGAGGCGATGCCCGGAAGCCAGCGGCTCTTCTGCTCGTCGGTCGCTGACGACATGATGTAGGGGACCACGATGTCGGTGTGAAGCAGCGGTCCGCCGATACCCGGGCCCACCCCGGCCCAGACGCCTTCTTCAGCGAGGACGACGTTGAAGCGCCAGTCGTCCACTCCCGGTCCGCCGTACTCCTCGGGAACTTCCATGGCGAGGAATCCGTACTCGGCGCATTTCGTGAAGAGGCTCTTCGGGACGATGTGGTCCCGTTCCCACTTCGGGTACTCGGGCACGACTTCCTTCTCGAGGAAGCGCCGGAAACTTTCGCGGTAGTCGTCGTGCTCCGCTTCGAAGATCGTCCGTTTACCGACTACCTGCGCTGAACTTTCCGGTCTCTCCATGCCGGAAGTTTTTCAGGTCAGCTCAGGTGGCAGTACCTTCGGACCGTCGGGATACATCCAGGCGATCAGTTCCTCGTCCATCGTGGTGGTGTCGGCGTGTTCGGTGGGTGCGCCGACGATCAGCCAGAGCTGGTCCTCGTCGGTGTCGTTGAACGGCTGCCTCACCGTCTCCGGATCGACCAGCACGGTGTCCATGGGGTCGAGCACGAGCAACTCGTCGCCTACCCGGAGCTTGCCCTTTCCCTCGAGAAGGACGTAGAGCTCCTCGGTCGTCTTGTGGCGATGACGGGTGGAAGCCTGGCCGGGCTCGATGCGCCACAGCCTGCTTCCCAGTTTCCCGGCCTCAAGCTGCCGACCAAGGTCGGTGTTGAGCACCCCCATCATGTTCGAGCGACGCCAGAACTGATCACCAGCCCTCAACAATCGGAACCCGGTCATCTCAGGCTCCTTTCACCGAAGCTCGAGGGCGGGTGTCGTGGGGGGTTCGACTGGGTCTGTGCACACCAAGAAGCCCCCACGACACCCGGCCCGCACCAGCTACGTTCTCGCTTCGGGAATGATGAAGTCGGCCTTCTTCGAATCTTCGAACTTGACCCAGCAATGTTCGGGGGCCACACCGGCGACCTCGACCAGCGCCTCTTCGATGCGCTTCGCGATCTCGGCCTTCTGCTCGTCGGAGCGGCCCTCGAACCAGCTGATTTCGACAAACGGCATCTCGTGCCCGGTCCGGATCAGCCCTGGAGCGCCGGCTCGAGCTCGGCGAGGATCTTCCGCTTCGGCTGGGCGCCAACAAGCTGCTTCACCATGGCGCCATCCTTCAGGAGGATCATCGTCGGAATCGAGAGAACTCCGTACTGCTGTGCGGTCTGGGGGTTGTCATCGATGTTGAGGCTGACGATCTTGAGGTCGTCACGTTCCTCGTTGATCTCTTCCAGAACCGGGTGGACCACTCGGCAGGGGCCGCACCAGGGGGCCCAGAAATCGACCAGCACCGGACCATCGGCTTCGAGTGCCTCGGTCTTGAAAGTTGCGTCGGTTACTTCGGGAAGTGCCATTTCGGTCTCCTGAGTGGTTTT
>JAGQUT010000067.1 GCA_020438355.1 Solirubrobacterales bacterium
AGTTCAATGCCCTTGCGGCTCTTGAGGAAGCAGATCGTCCTGACCTCGTGGGAGACCAGGTCGGCCAGCAGGTCAGCCGCCTCGGCCAGGGCTGAGCGCCGGGCCCCGATGTGGGGGTTGACGAGTGGTGGATTCCAGATCCTGATCTCGCGGCCAGCCCGGGGTGCCCCGTCCTCGTCGATCAGACGGGCGGGAGCTCCGGTGAGTCGCTCGGCGAGCTCGCCGGGGTTGGCGATCGTGGCCGAGGCCATCACGAAGCGGGGCTCGCGGCCGTAGGCGCGGGCAAGCCTCCGTAATCTCCGAAGCACGTTGGCCACATGGGAACCGAAGACGCCCCGGTAGGTGTGGGCCTCGTCGACCACCACCCAGTCGAGGTTGGCGAAGAAATCTCCCCAGCCGCGGTGGTGGGGCATGATCCCGACGTGAAGCATGTCCGGGTTCGTCAGCACGAGATTGGACTGACGCCGTATCGCCGGCCGCTCATCCTTGGGGGTGTCGCCGTCATAGATCGCGGGCCTCAGGTTCGGTGAACCCAGCCGGGTCAGTGCGCGAGCCTGATCCTGTGCCAGGGCCTTGGTCGGGTAGAGGTAGAGCGCACGGGATTTCGGATCACGCGCGATCGTGTTGAGGACGGGCAGGTTGAAAGCCAGGGACTTTCCGGAGGCAGTGGCCGTTGTGAGGATCACATTGCCTTCCGCCGCGGCTTCGAAGGCCTCCGCCTGGTGGCTGTAGAGCTCGTGTATTCCCGTTCGGGTCAGTGCATCCGCCAGACCCTGGTCGAGAGTCGGAGGGAAGGCCTCGAGACGCGCTTCGGCCGCCGGTTCGGAGGCGCTCTCGACTATGCGCCCGTCACGGCGCGCCGGATCGATCGCGATCGACCATTCTGCCGAGAGCAGCGACTCAGACACTCTGGTCCCGCGGGGGCTCTCTCCGGATCTCATCGGCGATACGGAGGCCGGGATCGACCTCCGCCTCACCCCTCAGCGCCTGCCAGACCTGGACGAAATCGCGGGTTCCCGCGACATCATGAACCCGCAACAGCCGACCTCCGGATTCGAGACCGAAGGCAAGGGCCGCGAAAGTGCCCGGGCCACGCTCGGAGGGCCGCCGGTGATTGATCGCACCAATGAAGTCCTTACGGGAGACGGCGAGCATCATCGGGCAGCCGAGCCCAGCCAGCCGGGGGAGGCCTCGCAGCGAGTCAACCGTCTGGCGCGGGGTCTTGCCGAAATCCGGACCCGGATCGACCACTATCTGGTCAGGGCCGATGCCGATGTCCGCGAGGCTGGAGAACCGCTCGCGAAAGAACGAGATCTGGTGGGCGGTGATGCCCTCGGGGTAAGCCGACTCGTCCCAGCGCTGGGTCTTCGGTTCGACCACGGTGTGCATCAGGACCACCCCGGCGCCCGCCTCGGCAGCAGCAGCCATCAGGTCGCGGTTCCCGCCGCCGCTGATGTCGTTGATGATCGCGGCACCCGATTCGAGGGCTGCCCGCGCCACCTCCGGCTTGTACGTATCGACCGAGATCACCGCTCCGGCGCTGGCCGCAGCCTGGACGACCGGGAGGATGCGGTCGATCTCCTCCTCGGCGGTGACGGCGGGCCGGTTCGTGACATTCGACTCGCCGCCGATCTCGATTACTCCGGCACCGTTCTCGAGGTGTTCCTCGACCTGCCGGATCGAACCCGCGGTTGACCGGTCGCCACGGTCGGAGAAGGAATCCGGGGTTGCGTTGACCACCCCGACGATGACCGGGTCGGCTACGTTGATCTCTCCGGCTGCGGTGCGTAGTGTTTCCGGGACCGGGCTCACGATGACGATGCTAGACACCTTCGACCACGAGGACTTCGCCGCGACCGAGATCAGCCGCAAGCTGCGGGGAATGGTCAGTGTGGTGATCCCGACGAGGAACACGGCCGGAACGATCGCTGCCACGGTGGCAGAGCTGAAACTGCTGGTCGAGGACGGCCTGGTCGGCCAGATCCTGGTCGTGGACGCTGATTCGCAGGACGGGACCGCATCACTCGCCCGGGACGCGGGTGCCGAGGTCCGCTCGGAGAACGAACTGGTCGACGGTTTCGGGCCGTGCCGCGGGAAGGGTGATGCGATGTGGCGTGCTCTTGCCGCAGTGACCGGTGAGATCGTGGTCTACGTGGACGGCGACGTGGCCGACTTCGGTCGTCACTACATAACGGGCCTGGTCGGTCCGCTGGCTGACCCCGGCAAGCAGTTCGTCAAGGGTCGCTACGAGCGACCGTTCAGGTACGGCGAATCGGAAGAGCCGGCCGGAGGCGGAAGGGTGACCGAGCTTGCTGCTCGCCCGCTGCTTGCCCGGCTGGCACCCGAACTGCTCGCCTTCGACCAGCCGCTGGCGGGGGAGATCGCCGCGAGACGCGACCTGCTCGAGTCGATTCCCTACGCCTGCGGCTACGGGGTCGAGATAACGATGATGCTTGACGTGTGGAACGAGGTGGGGATCGAGGGGATGGCCCAGGTCGAACTCGGAACGAAGCGGAATGCCCACCAGTCGCTTGCAGCGCTCAGCGGGATGTCTTCGGAGGTGATCGCCTCGATGGCGGACACCCTCGAGCGACTCGGCCGGGAAGACACCGGCCGGCTCAAAACGGTCGAAGGGACGGGACCGGAGATAGCCCTGCGTCCGGCCTTCGCCAGCATCGCCAGCGGGCAGCGCGCCTCTTCAGCTAACGGGTAGCGTGGTGCGCGATGAGTCTGCGCTGCGTTTACACCGACCTTGACGGCACCCTGCTCGGTGCTGGTGCGTCCCTCTTTACCGATGAGGACGGCAACTTCTCGATGGCCCAGGCGAGGGCGCTCGAAGCCTGTTCGCGGGCCGGGGTCGAGGTGGTGATCATGTCCGGGCGCCGTCAGGTCCAGGTTCACGAGGACGCCCGGATCATCGGCCAGACCTCGTTCATCTTCGAAGCCGGTTCGGCCTACTCGATGGATCAGGAGATCACCATGATGACCGGTGATTTCGTTCATGAGCCCGGCAAGACCGTTGTCGAGCAGATCAGCGACCGCGGAGTGCCGGAACTGCTGATCGGGTCCTTTCCCGGGAAGCTCGAGTTTCACGAGCCCTGGCATCTGAACCGCGAGATGTCCCACCTGTTCCGGGGGGAGGTCGACCCGGCCGAAGCGAACCGCATCCTCGAAGAAAACGGACATACCGATCTGCGTCTGCTCGACAACGGCGCTATCCACCGCAAGATGCCGGGCATCGAGCAGGCCCACTGCTACCACCTTGTCCCCAAGGGAGTTTCCAAGGCCAGAGCGGTTGCTGCTCACGCACGGGCCCGCGGTTACGCGCTGGATGAGACCATCGCGGTCGGCGATTCACTCGAGGACCTCGAGGTCGCTCCCTCGGTCGGGACCTTCTTTGTGGTCGCCAATGGACCCGAGAAGGACCCGGGGGTGAGGGAGGCGATGAGCCGCTTTCCGAACGCCCGGGTAACCGAGGCGAGAAATGGTGCCGGCTTCTACGAAGCGATCGTCACCTCCCTGATGAATGCCTGAAACGGCCGGAGGTTTAGGATCAGGGCATGTCTGACGCTACGGTTGCCGAAGAGGAGTACCTCCAGACCATCTTCTGGCTGATGGAGG
>JAGQUT010000068.1 GCA_020438355.1 Solirubrobacterales bacterium
GTCCAGGACGTACTCGACAAGGCGGCCTGTTACGGCTCGCTCCAGGACACGGTTGAAGTCGAGGAAGAACTCAAGACCTATGTCTGCAAGGCCTCCGACGCCCGGGTCCTCGAGATCCCGAACTACTACATGCGCGGCTTCGAAGACGCGGCATCCCGTTACGGACTCGGCAAGCGCGGCATCTGGGTCCTCGCCGCAGTGGCCCGGCTCGAGTCCGATTACGGCCGCGGCATGACTCCGAAGCAGCTCAAGGAGCACGGCCCGATGGGCCTGTCGCGAGACGAGTGGAAGCAGTACGGCGTCGACGGCGACGGCGACGGTTTCGTGGAGAGGAACGAACCGTGGGACGGCATTGCCACCTTCGCAAGGCTGCTCTGGTCACAGCCGACTCTCGAAGCCGGACTGTTCGAACACAACCACGCGGCCTGGTACGTCGAGGCAGCAGTCCAGGACGCCGGGCGGATCGCCGGTGATTGCGACACCAGCAAGACCGAGTGGAACATCGCCTACCCGGTGCCGACCAACTCGACCGAGATCAACTGGGACAACCTCCAGATCCTCAACCCGGTCGCCCAGGATGACATCCAGAACGGGCTGATCGACCAGCGGGTGGTCAACCTGCTCGCCATCCTCACCCAGAAGTACAGCCTGCTGATCAGCTCGCTGCGCTCGGACCACAGCATGTTGACCGCGTCCGGCAACGTCTCGAACCACTACGGAGGACGGGCGATGGACATAGCCGCGGTCAATGGAGTGCCCTGCACCGATCAGTCAGAGGACAGTCCGTGCACCGAAGTGATCAGGATCCTCGCCACACTCCCGGACGGCGTGAAGCCGACCGAACTGATCTACGGATGGGATGTGGACGGCTCCGGTCCGGCTTTCGCGATGAGTGATCACACCGATCACATTCACGCCGGCTTCGGCCTCTAGCGCAGGCGATTCGCCTAGGCGCGTAGCGTCTTCTCCTGAAGCTTGCGGCAGGCTTCGAGGGCGTCCCAGCCCTCACCGCCCGCGGTCAGTCGCGAAGGATCCCCGAAGACCGCCCCGGCCTCGACCTCACGGCGCAGGTTTCGACCCGTGAGTGCGCTGGCCGACTCGACCCCGCCGACCATCGCGCCGACGATGCCGTGCCCGCGCCGGCCCGAAACTCCGCCCAGGATGAGCCCGCCGATCGGGGTCCGGTACTCGAGTCTCAGCGGCCCGAACTGGTCGGTCGCAAGCTCGATGCCGTAGGAGGAGCCGCCGCTGGAGAGCGTGTACCTCGTCTGGGTCATCGGGGTCGCCGCCTCCTTCCAGAGGATGTGTGACCGGAGATCGCCGAGCTTCTCTTCGGCCCGGTCGATCAGCTGCTCCATGACCCGGTCCTTGACCTTGCGGTACTCGGCCTGCCGGCTGTACTTCGGGGCATCATCCGACTCGTCGACGCCCCAGGCGGCCGGGTCCGGGGTTGCCCAGGTCATCAGTTCAACCGTCGAGCAACCGGGAGGTGCGTGACCCTCATGGCCGGGATCCTTGGCGCTTGCGGACGAGATGTAGACGGGCGGGTCGGTGTCGAACTTCCCTTCGGCGACCGGGGTGTAATAGGCCTCCTGGTCGTATCGCGAGTGGAGCCAGTAATTGGTCGCCGGCATGCGTTCGGTGATGTCGAAGTCCAGCCCCAGGTAGACCGTGAAGAGCGGGGTGGCCATCCGGTAGCCCTCGACCTGGCTTCTGATCTCATCCGGGACGGCTTCTTCATCGAGCAGTTCGAGAAACAGGTGTTTGATGTCACCGGTTGCGATAACCGAGCCGGTTCGAATGATCTCGCCGCCGGTCAGTTCGACGCCGCTTACCCGGTGGCCTCCCTCCCCATCCTCCTCGGCGAGGATTCGCTCTACCTCGGCGTGGGTCCGCACCCGGCCACCGTAGGTGTGAATCAGGTCGACCAGCTGTCCGGCAAGCTCCTGCCCGCCGCCGCGGACATAGAAGGCACCCTCCTGCAGGTAGTGGTCGAGAACCCCGGCATGAATTGTCACCGGCGCCCTGGAGGGAGGCGTGGCGTAGTCTCCTGCGAGGCCCAGGATGACGGCACGCGATCGCTCGCTCAGGTAGTGCTCGTCGAAGAGTTCGGTCACCGATCTCGTACCCCAGCTGACCACCGTCGGCGCCTTCTCGAGGTAGTCGGCGAGGTCCGTCTTGCGATCGGGGATACCGACCTCGCGAAGCTCCTCCATGATGTTGCGCATTACGTCGGTGACTCCGCGCAGGCCTTCCTCTTCTTCCGGGAAGGTCTCGACCAACCGGCCGACGTAGTTGTCCCAACCCTTGGGCGTGCGGAACTCGAGGTCCGGGAAGACATAGGTGTCGAAGCCATCCGGGTCCAGTTCCGGGAACTCGATCCTGTCCAGCAGTCCGATCCCCTGGAGCACCCTGGCGATCTCCCCCGTCTTGACACCTCCGATGTAGTGAAGGCCAACGTCGAACTGCCACTCGTTCTTTCGGCGGAAGGTCTGGCTGCAGCCGCCGGCCACGTCGTACTGCTCCAGGACCAGCACCTGCTGGCCGATCGCCGCGAGGTAGGCGGCCGCGGTCAGTCCGGACAGGCCGGAGCCGATCACCACCACCTCCGGCTCTTCCGGCATCGGCGGCACTACGCGTTCCCAGGTCACTTCGCTCATTCCGTCTCCGGCCTTCCTATACTCAACTTTGTGACTACTCAATTTGTTGAGTATATGGTCGGACCTGGCACCAGTCAATGGACCGTCGCGAAGGTCCTCCCCGGAGGGGCAATCACGTGGCGCTGAAACACGCCGTCCTCGCCGCGCTGACCAGCCGGGAAGGCTCTGGCTACGAGCTCTCCAAGCGCTTCGATGCGTCGGTGGCGAACTTCTGGCCGGCTTCCTCCCAGCAGGTCTACCGGGAGCTTGACCGTCTGGAGGGCGAAGGGATGGTCAAGGCGAGGACCGTCAGGCAGGAGAAGCGGCCAGACAAGCGGGTCTTCAGCATCACCAGGGATGGAAGCCGCGAGCTTCGCGAGTTCATTCGGAACACCACTAGACCGACGGTTGTCCGGGACGATCTCCTGGTCAAAGTCGCCAGCATCAACCCGGATAACCGGGACGATGTCGCGACCGCAATCCGTGACCGGCTCGAGTTCAGCCGCCGCAAGCTCGAGATGTATGAAGGACTCCGGGAGGCCATCCTGGGCAACGACAGCGAGGAGGAATTCCTCGCCGCAGGACCGGCCAGAGAAGACTTCGGTCCCTATCTGGCGCTGAAGCGTGGCATTGCCTTCGAGAGGGGCAACATTCGCTGGGCGCGGGAAGTTCTCTCCGTTCTCGACTGAGCCGGTCGTCAGAGAACTCGCACTGTCATATGCTGGCCTCAGACCGGTTGCCGGTCGACGAATGTCGCAAATCAAGGAGAGGAAAGAGATGCCGACTTACGTGATGTTGACCAACCTGACATCCGAAGGTGTCAAGACCGTGAAGAGCCATCCAGGCAGGGTGGCCGAGGTAAATCGCGAAGTC
>JAGQUT010000069.1 GCA_020438355.1 Solirubrobacterales bacterium
GAGAAGCTAACCGAACTCGAGCAGGCACTGGGCAAGAACCAGCTGGCCTACAGCGACCAGCGCCTGGTCACCGAATCGGGTGAGGTGATCGCCGACACCTACTGGTCCGGCCGCCGCAACAACCACACCAACTACGCCTCGATGCTGATCGCCAACACGGTCACCGGTGCTGCATCGCTTTTCCGTCGCGAGATGCTCGACTTCGCGTTGCCTTTCCCCGAAGCTCCCGGAGAGCAGTTCCACGACCACTGGCTTGCCCTGGTCGCGATGTCAACCGGGGGCATCGCCTACGTGGACCGCCCGCTCTACGACTACGTCCAGCACGGATCCGCCGTTCTGGGCCACGACGCGGCGAACGCCGGCATCAAGGCCGGCCGGCCGAAGCGCCCCAAGCACCTTTCGATTGGCGCCGTCAGGCAGTTCTTTTCCGGCTGGCGCTCGGCTTACTTCAACGCCTACCTGCGACTCTCGGTCCTCGCCCGGGTCCTGCTCGCGCGCTGCGACTCGAGGCTCACCGGACGCCAGCGTCGCACCCTCAAGAGGTACGTGGGCGCGGAGAAGAGCCCCTCCGGGTTCTTCTGGCTGCTGGTCCGCCCGGTCCGCGAACTGTTCGGGAGGAACGAGACGCTGGGAGTGGAGCGCCTGCTGATCCAGGGGATTCTCTGGAGGTACGTCATCTTCTGGCGAAACCGCGGGCTGGAGAAGCCGGTGGGTTCCGTCTACGACGCGAGCCTTCCGCCGGCCGGGCGAGCCGCCAAGACACCCGCCCACAACCACCCCCAGACCGCCCACATCCAGCGGATGGTCCGGCCGCTCGACCTCGCCGTAACCGAGAAGGCTCCGGAGCGGGTCAATCTCCTGATCCCGACCTTCGACCTGAAGCACCTTTTCGGTGGCTACATCGCGAAGTTCAACCTGGCCCGCAAGCTCGCCGAAGCCGGTTTCCGCACCCGGATAGTCACCGTGGATCCGACCCCGCCGCTGCCGCGATCCTGGCGCGATCAGGTCGAGGCCTACCAGGGTCTCGAAGGTGCCTTCGAGAACATCGAGATCTTCTTCGCCCGCGACACCGGCGAGGCACTGGAGATCAACCCCCGTGACCGTTTCGTCGCCACGACCTGGTGGACAGCGCACCTGGCCAACGACGCGCTCGCGCGAACCGAACACGACCACTTCCTCTACCTGATCCAGGAGTACGAGCCGCTCACCTTCGTGACCGGCTCCTGGTCGGCGATGGCCGATGCCACATACGACTTTCCTCACCGGGCCCTCTTTTCCACCGAGTTGCTCCGGGAGTTCTTCCGGGATCGCGGCTACGGCGTGTACGCCGACGGCCCCCAAGTGGGTGATGAGCGATCGGTTTCGTTCCAGAACGCGATCACGCCGGTGGCGGCGCCTCCGGCGGCGGAGCTTTCGGCCCGCAAGGCCCGGCGCCTGCTCTTCTATGCGAGGCCGGAAGCCCACGCCGCCCGCAATATGTTCGAGATCGGACTGATGTCCCTCCAGCAGGCGGTCGAGGAAGGTGTTTTCGGACCCGAGTGGAGCTTCCACGGGATCGGCACGGTCGAGGGCGGTGACCGCCTTCGACTTACGGAGGATGTCGCGCTGGAAATCCTCCCCCGCACCGGTCAGGCCGATTACGGGGATCTGCTGGCCGGGCATGACCTTGGCCTTTCGCTCATGCTCACCCCGCATCCGAGCCTGCCCCCGATCGAGATGGCGTCAGCCGGAATGCTGACCGTCACCAACAGCTGCGAAAACAAGACCGCGGAGAAGCTCACGGCCATATCTTCGAACCTGATCACGGCATCCCCGACTGTGCCCGGAGTCGTGGCCGCACTTGCTGAAGCAGCGGCTGCGGTCGGTGACGGCGAGCGGCGGGTCGCCGGATCGTCCGTAGACTGGAGCAGCGACTGGGAGACCTCGCTCGGACCGGATGTGATGGACCGGGTCGTTGGCTTTCTCCGGTGACGCCAGACTCCATGACAGCGGATCCACTTGCCGACACTGAGACCCGGGACCTTTCAGACAGCCCGGTTGTGATCTCGGTCGAGGGGTTGAAGAAAAGCTTCAACATTCCCCTCCACCGGGTCGAATCGTTCAAGGAACGTGCGGTCCACCCCCTGCGCAAGACCGAGTACCGCGAACTGAAAGCGCTCGATGGCATTGATTTTGATGTTCGCCAGGGTGAGTTCTTCGGCATCGTCGGCCGCAACGGGTCAGGCAAGTCGACCCTGCTGAAGATCCTCGCTTCGATCTACAGGGCCGATGCCGGCCGGGTCAGGATGGCCGGGCGTCTCGCCCCGTTCATCGAGCTAGGTGTCGGGTTCAACCACGACCTCACCGCTCATGACAACGTGATCATGAACGGGGTGATGATGGGCCTGAGTCGCCAGGAAGCGGCGGCGAGGCTGGACCGGGTGGTCGAGTTCGCCGAACTCGAGGACTTCAAGGAACTGAAGCTCAAGAACTACTCGTCGGGGATGCTTGTCCGGCTCGCCTTCTCGCTGATGATCCAGGCGGACGCCGACATCATGCTGATCGATGAGGTGCTGGCGGTCGGTGATGCGTCTTTCCAGCAGAAGTGCGCAGATGTCTTCAACCAGATGCGGGATGCCGGCAAGACGATCGTGCTGGTCACCCACGACATGTCCGCGGTCGAATCCTTCTGTGACCGGGCGATGCTGATCGAGGGCGGCCATGTGGTCGAGGCGGGCTCACCCCGCGATGTCGCCCGCGCCTACCTGAAGTTGAACTTTGATGCCGAGACTCCGCGGCAGGAGACTCTCGGTTTCCTCGAGGACGGCGAGGTCGAGGACGACTTCATCCCCGGGGTCGACATCCAGGCCAGGCTCGTTGATTCCTGGCTGGAGAATGGCGAGGGCGAGCGGGTGACCAACGTGGAGATTGGAGATCCACTTCGTCTGAACCTGAAGATCGAGGCGCTGAGGGACCTCAAGCGGCCCCTCTTCACCTTCCAGATCAACGACGCCAAGCACACCCAGGTGACCGGCTTCAACCAGACGCTCGGGGTCGAGGGAACGGATGACGTCATCCGTGAGGGAGAGACGGTGACCATCTCCGGGGAGATCGAGAACCGGCTAACCCCCGGGCGCTACCTGCTGACCTGCTGGGTCACCCGCAACCGCGAGACCTCCGAGAGGGTCGTCCAGGGGCTGAAGCTGTTCGAGTTCGTGATCTTCGGGATGAAGAGGACCCCGGGGCTGGTCGAGGCCGAGGCGGAACTCAGCGCGAAGGTGGAGAAGTCCGATGGCTGAGCAGGCATCGGCAACCATCCAGCAGGATCCATCGGTCGCCGCGAAGGGACCGGAACTGCGTGACGTGACCGGACCGTCGGCCCTCGGTGGCGGCTGGCGCAGGTCGATGGACCTGCTGTACCTGATCGCCGTCAACGACTTCAAGAAGACCTACTTCGACACGGT
>JAGQUT010000006.1 GCA_020438355.1 Solirubrobacterales bacterium
GGGGGTGATTCAGGGGGGCTACCACGGACCCGACGGGGTTTTCGATGACCGGATCGAGATCCAGGCATCCAAAGCGATGGTCGAGGTGCTTGGTTGCGAAGCCTTCTTCGAGGGCGACTTGACCGGGGATCTGCGACTCCGTTACCGGGTCGAAGGTGAATGGGAAGAAGACGGGGTGACCGGCCAATGGGACGAGTCGGTGATCGGTTCGGTCCGGGCGATCCTCGAAGACCTCGAAGACGGCCGCGACCCCCGGAATGGCCTGGACGCGGGACGGTCAGCCGTGGCGGTGGCAGAAGCCGCCTACCGTTCAGCCGAGGCGGGACGCAAGGTCCACCTCTCGGAACTCGAAGAAAGGCACTCATCGTGAAGACCGGAACGGAGACGGAACCACTGGGCTCCCTTCGGGAGATCAAGGCCGAGTCCAGCCTCACGGCGAAAGTCCGGGAATCGATCCGCGAGGCGATCATCGACGGCAGCCTCGAACCAGGATCCCTTCACTCGGTCCAGTCGCTGGCTGACATCTTCAAGGTCTCCCGCACTCCCGTCCGGGAGGCGCTGATCGACCTCGCCAGCGCTGACATGGTCGAGTTCGAGAGAAACCGCGGGGTCCGGATCCTCGAAACCTCGGTCCACGATCTCGAGGAGATTCTGGTGCTGAGGATTCTTCTCGAGGTACCTGCGACCTACCGTGCTGCGGAACACATCGATGCTGAAGGCCTGGACGGACTCAGGCAGGAACTCGATGCGATGAGCGACGCCGCGGAGAGTGGAGACGAGCCCACGATGATGCAGCACGACCGCCGCTTTCACGAGTTGATCAATACGGCCTCTGGCAACAGCCGCCTGACCGAGTACGTCGACTCGTTGCGAGATCTGATCCTGACCCGCGGGGTATCGACAGTCGACAGCACCCGCTCACTGGGGGAGATCGTCGCCGAGCACGAGGGCATTCTCGCGGCTCTCGCCTCGGGTGACGCTGACGCCGCGGCTGCCGCGATGAAGAGCCATCTGGTCAACACCGCTTCACTTCTCCTTCAGCAGGAAGGCGGACGAAGTTCATCGCTCAGTCTCGGCTGGGAAGGTCTGGTGACGGGAGGATGAACAGTCTGATCCGCAGCGTCAATCCGTTCGATCCTGCCGAGGTGGTCGGCGAGGTCGAAACACTCTCGATCGATGAAGCCGGCGCGGTTCTCGCCGCGGGAGCCTCAGCGCAGTCAGCCTGGGCGGCTGACGTGATGCTCAGGGTCAGGGCCCTCTCCGGACTCGCCGACGAGATAGTAAGCCGACGGGAGCAGTTCACCGAACTGATGATCAGGGAGGTCGGAAAGCCCGCCCCCGAAGCGGTCGGTGAAGTCGATCGGGCGATCGCGATCCTCCGGTTTTACGCGCAGGTGCCGCTCGACCCCACCGGAGAAATCGTTCCCGGTTCAACTCCCGGGGCCAGCGTCCACGTCGAGCGGCATCCGCTCGGGCTGGTCATGGCTGTCTGTCCCTGGAACTTTCCGCTTGCGATTCCCTTGTGGAAGGCCGCTCCAGCGCTTGCCTACGGAAACAGCGTGGTGGTGAAACCGGCCTCGGCCGCGGTTGCTACCGCGGCGCTGCTGGGTGACTGCGCGGCCGCGGCGCTGCCCGAGTCAGTGCTCCAGATCCTGCCGGTCTCCGGGAGCGATGCCGGAGCCCTCCTCGATGACGAAAGGATCGCGGCTGTCACCTTCACCGGCTCGACCGGAGTCGGTGTTGGGGTCGCCGAACGGATGGCTCGACGGGCTGCCCCTGCCCAGGCGGAGATGGGCGGCCAGAACGCGGCGATCGTCCTGGAAGACGCCAATCTTGACTCTGCCGCCGACGCGATCGTCTCGGGAGCCATGGGCTTCGCGGGCCAGAAGTGCACGGCGACCCGGAGGGTTGTCGCTGTTGCTTCGGTTCGAGCGGAGCTGGAGGCAAAGCTCGGAAGCCGGATCGAGGCGTTGACGGTGGGTGACCCTGCCGTCGCCGGTGTCACGGTCGGCCCTTTGATCAGTGACGCCGCCGTGACCGAGTTCGAGGAGGCTTGCTCGGCAGCGATCAGCGCTGGTGCCGTCGAGGTCGCCCGGGCCGCGGTGCCGGAGGGTGAGGGCTACTTCGTCTCTCCCTGTCTTCTGCGACAGGACGACCCCCAGGCCGAGGTCAATCAGGAGGAAACCTTTGGTCCGCTGCTCACCCTGATTGAGGTGGCTGACCGGGAAGCCGCCATCAAGGCCGCGAACGCGACCAGGTACGGCCTGGTCGGTGCGGTGCATGGCCGGGATCTGGGTGAAGCGACCGCGGTGGCATCCCGTCTTTCAGCCGGCCTCCGGAGAGTCAACGCCCCGACCCCGGGTGTCGACTACTACGCGCCGTTCGGCGGGGAGGGGCAATCCTCGTTTGGGCCTCGTGAGCAGGGCAGGGCGGCCCGCGAGTTCTTCACGTCCACTTCGACGACGACCATCCTGCCGGCGAGCTGAGGGTTGCCCTGGCGCAGGCCCGGCTCCCGAGCTCGGGGGTCAGCTTCGCCTGAGAAGAACCACCGGAACAAGCGCCAAGAGGATGTAGAAGGCCAGGCCGACCTGCTGGATGGTCGCTTCAGTCGTGGTGAAGCCGGTCAGGTTGCTGATGTGGAAGGCGAAGTGGAGTGACTGGGCGACGATCCAGGCCCAGCAGAGCGGCAGCACCAGCTGCCGTGAGGGCCGGAAGGCCGCCCAGCCGAACATCATCCCGAAACCGATGTAGAGGCCCCCGACGTCTGTGATCAGGTGCTCGTTGTACGGAGGCAGCAATTTGACCAGTGCCGTGAAGAACGGGTAATCGGTGTAGAAGGTCTCGGGGGCGAAGGTCGCCGGCAGACCGATCGAGAGGGCCGTGAGCCCGAGGATCACGAGGCAGATCCGGACCGGTGCCGCGTCGGCGGGCGGATCCTTCTGGTTGCGGCTTCGACTCTTCGAGGCCGGCTTCGAGCTCCGGGTGGCCATCCTGGAGCAGCCTAGTGTCCGGGGAGGTCAGTCCGGGTTGATCTGAGCCGAGAGGCCGAACAGGTCGACTTCATCCCATGCCTCGGCGAGCCGGTCGCCTTCGATTCGGATCAGGGCGGTCGAGGTGAAGCTGACCTTCCTGCCGGTGCCTGCGATCCCCAGGAACTCTCCTTCGTGGGTGCCGGTCCAGCTTTGGTGGGCGGCGACCAGGTCGCCTTCGGCCACCATCATCAGGATCTCGTTGCGGAGGTCGGGGAAGGCGGCGAGGAAGGCATCGACCGCCTGCTGCTGTCCTTCCTGGCCCCTGACTTCACCGTCATGTGCGAAATCCCCGGTCAGCAGGCGCGCGCAGGCCGAAGGGTCCCGCTGGTTGATCGCCTCGGCATAAAACCGGGCGACCAGCGCCTTGTTCTCTTCGAGCCCCATGGGGGCACCCTACCCTGTGCTCAGCGGCGACGGATCAGGTTGCTTCGCTTCAGTCCGCCCTCGGGGGGCAGGCTGTAGAGGTCGCCGTCGGCGGCGAGCCAGAGAGGTCCGTCGAAGCGTTCGGGAGCGTCGGCGAGGAAGACCTCTTCGAGCCCCTTCAGGGGCAGCGGCGGCACGATGTGGGTGATCGCCAGCGCCCGTGCTCCGGCTGCCCGGGCAGCATCTGCAGCCTGCGGAGCGGTCGCGTGGTAGTCGGTGACATCGGTGAGGATGCTTCCCCGGGCGGTGAGGCCTGCCTCGGTCGAGGCGTTGGCGACCATCATCAGGAGCTCCACCGACAGCGCGTCGTGGATCAGCAGGTCGGTTCCCTTTGCTGCCTTGACAAGGTTCTCCGAGTAGACGGTGTCGGCGCTGATCACCGCGCTGCGGCCCTTGTAGTCGAAGCGGAACCCGACTACGGGCGCGACGGGAGAGTGGTCCACCTCGAAGGCGGTGACCACCAGGCCGTCGTCCTCGAGCACCACCGCGGTCTCACCCTCGGCGGGCACTGGAAACTCCTCGGCCACCATCGCGCCGGTTTCGGGGTTCACGAAATCCTCGCCGTGGTGGGCTGTCCGGTACCCGCAGTCGAGCTCGTAAGCCTCGTTGAACCCGGCGACGACCTTCTCGACGCCGGGCGGTCCGAGCACCTTCATTTTCGAGTCGGTGCCGTCGGCCACCCAGCGCTGCAGGTTGACGGAGCCCAGCCCGCCGATGTGGTCGGAGTGGAAGTGGGTCAGCAGGACAAGCTCGATGCGGCCGGCGTCGATGCCCATGCGGTTGAGGGTCTCGGAGGAGGACTCGCCGGTGTCGACCACGTAGACCTTTCCTCCGGCGATCACGGCAACGCAGGGGTTGCCCCGCTTTTCGTCCGGCAGGGGCGAGCCCGACCCGACGATCGCGACATGAAGGCCGTCTTCCAGTTCGGCGACGGGGTCTGCCGCGACGATCTCGGGCAGTTTCTTCTTGATCAGGGCAAGGGCGATTCGGGACCGGAGGGAAGCCATGCGCCAACCCTATAGTTGACGCGCATCAACTTCAAGTGAGCGCCGGAGCGATCCTCGCCACGAGGTGAAGTGCCCCACCATGAGGTTGAGGTTGGGTGCGCTATGTGGCCGTAACTTCAATCTCGGTGCCGAGCGGGCCGCATCTGGCTGGCTGCGACTGCCTTGACCGCCTCGGTCAACTCCTCCAGCAGGGGTGACTCGAGGGTCCAGCGCTGCCAGTAGAGGGGGATCCCGACGTTATGGTCGGGAGCGATCTCGACCAGTTCCCCTCTCTCGATCTCCGGGAGGCACTGCTGGTCCGGCAGCAGCCCCCAGCCGAGACCGAGCACGATCGCCCTGGCGTAGTCGGCAGAGGTCGGGATGTAGTGGCGGGGTGCACGCAACTGCTTGCCTGTGAAATCCCTGAAGAACCTGTTCTGCGTCTGGTCCTTCCGGTCGAAATCGACCACCGTGACTCCAGCGAGGTTCGACGGGCTGACTTCTCCGTTGAGCTGTTCCTCCAGGAAGTTCGGGGAGCAGACCGCGCGGTAGGTCATGGTGCCGAGCAGCTCCGACCGGCAGCCTTGAACGGCTTCCGCTTCCGAGGTGATCGCTGCCATCACCTTCCCGGCACGGAGGAGTGACGTGGTGTGTTCCTGGTCGTCACGAAAGACCTCGAACACGACTCCGGGGGTCATGGCGCGGGCAAGAGCTTCCATGAACCAGGTTCCGAGGCTGTCGGCGTTGATCGCGAGTGGGATGGTTATCGCGCCGCCCTCACCCTCCTCCAGGGCGAGGGCGCGGGCTGCTTCGTCCTCGAGCAGGCGCATCTGTCTCCCGTACCGGAGCGCGATGTCGCCGGCGGGGGTTGGTTCGACCGGATTGCTGCGCCTCACGAGTACCTGTCCGGTCGAGCGTTCCATCGACTTGATTCGCTGGGAGATCGCTGAAGGGGTTACCGACAGGCGACCGGCCGCGGCATCGAATGTGCCCTCCTCGATCAGGACGACCAGCGTCTCCAGGTGTTCGGTGCGAAAACTCGACATAAGAAGAACTAAAGTCTGCTAAGAAAGTTTAGCTTGAATAACTAGCGTCCTGGACCCAGAATCGGCCGGGTGGATTTCTCTCTCTTTCAGTTGATGCTCCTCGGCTTCGGGGCCAGCCTGACTCTGATCGTCGCGATCGGCGCCCAGAACGCCTACCTGCTGCGACTCGGGGTCGAGGGTCGCGGGCGGATGCTGGTCACCGTGGTCCTGATCTGCGCGATCTCGGACGCGGTGCTGATCGGGGCGGGGGTCGCGGGCATTGGAGCGGTGATCGAGGCCGCTCCGGCAGCGATCGATGTGGTCCGGATCTTCGGAGCGATCTTCCTCATCTCCTACGGGGTGATGGCCGCCCGACGGGCGCTCCGACCGGAGGGGCTCACTATCGAAGACAGTCCGGCGAGCGCTTCGATGAAGGCGGTCGTCCTAACCACCCTTGCTCTCACCTGGCTCAACCCTCACGTCTACCTGGACACGGTGATGCTGCTCGGCTCGATCGCCAATCAGCACGGAGAGACGGATCGCTGGTGGTGGGCACTCGGAGCGGTGATCGCCTCCTTCACCTGGTTCTTCCTGCTCGGCTACGGGGCCAGGCTGCTCAAACCGCTTTTCGCGAAGCCCGCAGCCTGGAGGGTGCTCGACTGCCTGATCGCGCTGATCATGATCACGCTGGGAGTCACGCTGATCATCGGCCTCTAGGCCGGGCGGGAGACGTACGGATTGCCGGCGATCAAGTATCGCCGGACCCGGTCGGCGGCCCGGGTGATTCCTATCCGGGTAGTTCGCGCCACGATCTCGCCATCCGAAAGCTGCCGTTCGCGAAGGACAAGCGGCTCGCGCCGAAGGTCGTGTCCGTTCATCTCGAGATCTATTCCGAGGCCTTCGCAGAGTTTGGCCGGACCGTTCGTCGCCGCCTTCCCTGGGATTCCCCGTCTGCGCTCGATCGACTCGACCCCCTCGACAGGTTCCACCGCGCGGATCAGCGCGGCAGCCCCATGACCGGCAGGCCCGCAAACCACGTTGCAGCAGTAGTGCATGCCGTACGTGAAATAGACATACAGGTGACCCGGCTCACTGAACATGACCTCGTTTCGAGGGGTCCTGCCGCGGAAGGTGTGGCTCGCTTCGTCCATTTCGTCGTAGGCCTCGGTCTCGACGATCCGAACCACCACCGTCTCGCCGTCCAGTTTCCGCTCGATCTCACAGCCAAGAAGGCCCTCGGCAACCTGATCGGCCGCAAGGTCAAGGAAGTCCGGGAAACCACTGCTGGAAGTTGCGCTGCCCACGAGGACCAAGTTACGGAAGGTTCCAGGCCGGCAGGGTCCGGGTCGGAAGGTCGCCCTGCGTGTCTGGATTTTCTCCGCTCCTGCCGGTACCTTTGTGTAAGTGAAGAAGCTCGTCCTCCTCTTTCCGTTGTTGCTTCTGGCGTTCGCGGTGCCCGCAGCCGTTCAGGCCCATGGGGGCGACGGTTCCCCGGACATGCCGCCTCTCTGCCCGGAAGGTGCCGTTTGCGAGTGGCCACCACCCTGCGCGGAGGAAGGGCTATGCGAGTTGCCCCCCTTTTGCGAGCAGGGTGAGGAGTGCGACTGGCCGACTCCGCCGGATCCCTGTGTGATCGAGGTGCCGGTCGGAAGCGATGAGCCGACAGATTCAACCGGCGAGAGCGAAGGCGCTGGGGGCGGCACCGATGAGTGCGTGATCGGGCCACCGATCGATTTTCCGCCATTCCCGGGCTGTGACGAAGTCGACATTTCCATGCCACCACTCGAGAAGCGCTCCGAAGGTAGTGAGGGTTCCGGGGAATCCGAGGGCGAGAGTGAAAGCGTCTGCATTTGCTTGCCGCCGCCTGATGGGGGTCCCGATGGCCCTCCGGGAGTGAGCGAACCCGGCTATCCGGGTGACCCCACCGACCCGGTCGAGTCCAAGATGGGGAGCGACCCGGACGGTGAGGCAACGATCCTTCCCTACCCGTATCCGCTGCCGCACCCGTTCCCGGGTGAAGGCGAAGAAGGCGGCGATGGCTCGGTCGGTCCGCCGCCGCCACCCGAATGGTGCGCGATGGCCGAGGCCCTGCCTGGCAGGGGAGTCGATAGGGGTCTGGACAAGGCACTTCAGAAAGCCAAAGCCAAAGCCCGTGCGAAAGCGAAAGCTCGCGCCAGGGCCAAAGCTCGCGCCAAGGCGAAAAGGTTGAAAGCCAAGAAGGCCCGTCAGGCCAAGGCCCGGGAACGGGCCAGCCGGCGCTAGCCACAAACGAGGAGGAACGATGTCATCTATCGACAAGGCGATTGAACAGCTGGAGAAATCGATCGAGAGGATCCGCAAGTTCTCGGTAGATGAGTCCAAGGCAGTCCAGAAGGCTGTGAAGGAGTCTTCCGGGAGCGCAAGGTCAAGAGTTCAGGCCGACTACTCAGCGACTCGCAAGCGGCTGCTGAAGGAAGCCAACGATGCCGAGAAGGCGCTGAAGGAAGCGGTCTCCAGGATCGAGAAGGCCTTCGCTGACGTCAATCCCGCCAAGCGCTCGACCAGGTCGACGGCAAAGAAGAAGCCGGTCCGGAAGGCCGCAAGCAAGGCCAAGCCCAAGACCGCCGCCAAGGCCCGGAAGCCAGCCGCGAAGAAGTCAACCACCAAGAGGACAGCGGCCAGGAAGACGACGACCCGCGCGGCAGCCACCAAGACCGCGAAGAAGCCTGCGGCAAAGAAGACGACCAGGAAGCCCGCCGCGAAGAAGAAGCCCGCCGCCAGGAAGTCGAGCAAGTAAGGCGCCGGAAGGTCAGCGGCTGCTGTCAGTCGCAGCCGTTTCTCGCGATCCGCTCCAGCTTCTTCGAGAAAGCGGCGTCAGCCTGCTTCAGCTGAGGGGCCAGGCTCGTGAGGATCTCCCGCATCGACTTTCCGTCAGATTCGGACAGGGGCTTCTCCCGGCAAAGGGCGATCAGGTCGGTGAGTTGCTTTTCCCCTGCGGGGCTGAGTGAGCCCTTGGCAACAGCCTCGTCAACGGCCTGTCTTGCGAGGCTGACGGTCTGGGTGTCGCCGGAGTCAAGCTCCGCAACACCTCCACAGCCAGCGGCCAGCAGGGCACACGCCACCACAACTCCGACGACTTTCCTCAAGGCTTCCTCCGGGACGGGACAGGAACGGCCGAAGCCTACCCATGAGGTGACGGTAAGCGGAGGGGGAGGGATTCGAACCCTCGATACGCCGTAAGACGCATGCTGGTTTTCAAGACCAGTGCATTCAACCGCTCTGCCACCCCTCCGTGGCCTTGGTGAGGCCTGCCGATTCTGACAGGCCCGAACTGATGTTGGCTCAGAAGACGAGCAGGAGTGCGCCGGCCACCAGGAGGAAGACCAGGATGATCACGATCGCCCGGATCATCGGGCCCGACATCATCACGTCGGGCGCTCCGTCTCCACCGGAGTTGCTGACACCCAGCTCCTCCATCTCTTCGCGGATCTCTTCCTCGGTCTGCAGGTGGTCGCTCATGGCTTCACTATCCCACGATTCGACCCGCTTCGCTCACCCTGAAAGGACGAAGCGGGTTCCGCCAGACATGTCGTCCCTGTCAGGATGAGCCGGTGCGTCGTCTGCTCATTCTTGCCTGTGCGGTCGTCTTCCTTGACGTGACCTTCTTCTCTGTCCTGACTCCGCTCTTGCCGAGCTACCAGGAAGAGCATCAACTCTCCGACGGAGCGGCCGGAGTGCTCGCCGGAAGTTTCGCGGCCGGTGCCCTGGCCTTCGCGATTCCCGCCGGCTGGATGGTCGCCAGGGTTGGTGCGAGGCCCACCGTGATCGGTGGGCTGGTCGCCCTTGGAATATGCAGCCCGCTCTTCGGCTTCGCGGAGAACATCGTCCTGCTTGACGTGCTCCGCTTCATCCAGGGTGGAGCCGGGGCCTTCATGTGGGCCGGAGCGATTGCCTGGGTCGTCGTTTCCGCTCCGGTCGAGAGGCGAGGCGAGATGCTCGGAATCGTGATCGCCGCGGCGGTCGCCGGCGAGCTGCTTGGCGCGCCGCTCGGAGCCATTGCGCATGCGATCGGCACAGAGATCGTCTTCAGCGCGGTCTTCCTGGCCGCCGCGGTCCTGATCCTGATCGCGCTGGGTATACCCGGTGCCGCCAATGTCGAATCCCAGCCACTATCCGACGCCTGGCGACGGATCCGGGCTTCGGATGTACCGAGCGCGGTGGTGATGCTGGCCGTGCCTTCCGTCGCCTTCGGCCTTGCCGTGGTGGTCGGGCCGCTACACATGGATGAGCTGGGAGCGTCACCTTTCCTGATCGCCGCCGCTTTCGCCACCGGCTCGGTGATCGAACTCTTCGTCGGCCCCGTGATCGGCCGGGTGAGTGACCGGGTCGGCCGAACCCTCCCCTACCTGTTCGGAGTCGGAACGATGACCGTCGCGGTGATTGGCCTGGGAGCCTTCGGAGTGCTGCCCCTGATGTTCGTCACGGTGATGGTCCTGGCGTTTGGGGCCGGGATCGCCTTCACGCCCGCCAGCGCCCTGGTCACCGATCACGCCACCGCCGCCGGTCTGAACCAGGGCTACGCCTCGGGGGCTTCCAACATGGCGTGGGGCGGAGGCCAGATGATCGGTGCGATGGGCGGTGGAGCGCTTGCCGGATTGTCCGGGTACCTTCTGCCCTGTCTGATCACGGCTGCGCTGCTCATCAGCGTCGGAGTCGTGGCCCGGGCACTCGGCATTGGACCGCCGATCATCTCGGGCACAAGCGAAGAAGGGGGTCAAGGCTGATGGTTGGTGAAAGGTTCGACGCGAGAAAGCTCTCCACCAGGAACAGAAGGTGGTCGAACTGGTCACGCCTCCAGAGTTGTGACCCGCGCGACTTCGTGAAAGTGAGCGGGGTCGGCCATCTCTCTGAAGTGGTCGGCATGGCAGGCGCGGAAGGCCGGCAGGTCACGACGGTGGGCTCGGGTCACTCGTTCACGCCCGCGGCCCTTTCCGAAGACCTCCTCCTTGACATCACCTCGATCGCCGGGGTGATCTCGGTCGACCGGGAATCGGGTCTGGTCGAGGTGGGTGCAGGGACGATCCTGGCTGACCTGAACCGGGAACTCGACCGGCTCGGCCTGGCGATGCCGAATCTTGGTGACATCGACCGCCAAACTATTGCCGGTGCCGTCTCGACCGGCACCCACGGCACGGGCCGTTCGCTCCCGAACATCTCGGCGCAGATCGAGGCGTTCAAACTCGTCACCGCCGACGGGGAGGTCAGGGAGTTCGGCCCGGGTTCTCTCGAACTCCTGGCCGGAAGGGTCGCGATCGGCTCTCTCGGGGTCCTTGCTTCGATCACCCTCCGGACAGTGCCTGCCTTCAGCCTTCACCGGATCGACGAGCCGATGGACCTCGACGAAGTCCTCTCCGACTTCGACCGGATCACCCAGGAAAACGAACACTTCGAGTTCTTCGTCTTCCCGTACACGAGGACGGCCCTGACCCTGAAGCGAAATCGCACCGACCTTCCGCTCGCCCCCCGCTCCGGCACAGACAGATTCCTCGGGGATGTAGTCCTCGAGAACGGGATCGGTGATCTCGCCCTGAGGCTCAGTGGTCTGATCCCCGGAAGCATCCCCCGGATGGCCCGCTATTCGACCCACTTCATGTCACAGTCCGAGCAGGTCGACCGGTCTCACCGGGTCTTCGCCAACTACCGGACGATCCGCTTCAACGAGATGGAGTACGCCCTGCCCGCCGAATCAGGTCCCGAGGCGCTGGACCGGGTTCTCGGTTTGATTGAAGAGGAGTCGTTCCCGCTGGCGATGCCGATCGAATGTCGGATATCAGCCGGTGACGATGCCCTGATCAGTCAGGCTCACGGGCGCCACACCGTCTACATCGCCGTCCACCAGCACCAGACGATGGAGTTCGAGCCCTACTTCCGGGAGATCGAGAAGATCTTTCGTGAGTACGACGGACGGCCCCACTGGGGCAAGCTCCATTTCCGGGAGGCCGCTGACCTGGCACCGTCCTTCCCTCGCTGGGACGAGTTCCAGGCGGTAAGGGATGATCTGGATCCGAACCGCACCTTCAGCAACGCCTACGTGAATAGGGTGCTTGGGCCGTAGCAGGGTTTGTGACGCAGAGTGCGTCCGCTACAGGAAAGTCTCGCCTTCGCCTCGATAGGTGGGTATTTCGTCCACGATCTCGCTGCCCTCGATCAGGATCAGGGACTCGAATCGCTCACACAGCTCGCCGGCCTTGGCGTGGCGGAGGTAGATGCTGTCACCGATCGAAAGCTGGTCGGCAGCATCTCCTTCAAGGGGCGTCTGCACTTCTCCCGCACCTTCCTCCTTGAGGAACCCGAGCCCGGCTGGAAGCCAGGGGGTAGGCAGCCTGGAGCCGTCTGCCGGCCCTGAGGCGAGGTACCCGCCACCGAGGGCGGTCACTACCCCCGGTCCGGGCCGACGGACGACCGGCAGGGCGAATCCGGCCGCCGGGCGCAAGCTGAAAGTCGAGTAACCATCGAACAGACCAGGAGCGAAGAAACCCGAGCCGGCAGCCAACTCGGTCACCGCCTCCTCCGCCGAAGTCGAGTCGAGCGACCCGGTGCCCCCTCCGTTGACAAACTCCAGAGGGGCGACCTCCCGGATTCTGCTGACGACCTCCGCGCGGCGTTCGGCGATCTCCTCGCGGGACTTCCGCTGCATCCAGCGAATCGAACGGGACCGGAATGGACGACCCGGAACCTCGTCACCGACACCGGCTATCTGCCCTTCGTAGGCCATCAGCGCGACCAGCTCGAGCTTCTCCCGCCGGCCAATCTCCTCGGCCATCTCGACTGCCTGATCGGGGGTGCGCACGGGAGAGCGGCGGGGCCCCGCCTTGAGCCTCCCGCCGAATGCCCACCAGCCTGCGTCGAGGTCGAGGCAAAGGCGAACAGGTGAGGCCTGGCTCCCGAGGACCGACTCGATCAGGTCCAGGTGCTCGACGCAGTCGACCATCACGATCGGCGCGGCCCCCGGACTGGCAACAGAGCGGAGCGCCAGTTCGGCCAGCGCTTCAGTGTTGGCGGTCGGGTAGGCGAGAAGAAGGTTCTCCATCCCGCGATCGGCCAGCCAGAGAGTCTCGGGGAGAGTGAAAGTCATCAGTCCGCTGAACCGGTCGTTTCGCTCCAGGATCGATTCGATCAGGGGCCGTGACCGAATCGACTTGGTTGCGAGCCGGATCGGCTTGTCGCCGGCCCGTTCGAGCATCGACTCGGCGTTCGCCCACATCGCGTCCAGATCGACGAAGGCAAAAGGCGTCTCGATCTCGGCGAAAATTTCCTCGAGTTCTTCGTAGCTTCGGCCGGCCGGTTGATCCATCAGCCAAAGGCTAGAGCCGGGATCGGACCTAGCGGGACAGAAAGAGCGAAATCAGACTGCTGAGACGTTCAGGCTCCTGGGCCATGAAGGCGTGCCCGCCCCCAGGGAAGGTGGCTTGCCAGGAGTTTCCGAGGGCAGCCGAAATGATTCGGCTGTTGTCGGCCGGGATGACCCTGTCCTCGAGACCGTGGGCAGTCAAAACGGGGAACCCGTCGCGGGCCAGGCCAGAGATCCGGCCGATGGGAGGGTCCGCCGACTCGTACCAGTCGGTCATCGCCCTTTCCTGCTCGGCCAGGCCAGCCGGGTCGAGTCGGGATCTTGCGTCCGCTACGACCGAGCCGGCAGCCGCTTTCACCTGTGTGGCGAAATCAGGCGGGAACAGCAAATCGATCAGTCGATCGGCCTGCTCCTCGGGGCTGCCGCCCTTGTTCGTCAGGGCCTGTTCGATCTCCGGTGCCCTGCGTTCGGCCGAGGAGCCCCCGCCATCAGTCGAGAGGAGAGTGAGTGAGCGGACCCTTTCGGGGATCCGGGTGACCAGCGTCTGAGCGATGAATCCACCCATCGACCAGCCCGCCAGGTCAAATGTCTCGAGACCGAGGCTGTCCGCGAAGCTGACGAGGTCGTTCGCCATCGAGCCGATCGTGAGCTCTCCTTCCCCCCGGGCAGACTCACCGACACCGCGATTGTCGGGACAGATAACGGTCGACGCCTGGGCCAGGCCAGCCAGGAAGTTCGGGTCCCAGTCATCCTTGGTCGCGGCATAACCGTTGACAAGGAGCAGGGGCGGACCCTTTCCGACTCTTCTCCAGGCGATCCCGGTGGATCCGTCGACAGATCGTTCCTCCTCAGGGGCCATTCGCGGCAGTTTATGCCCTGCGGGTGAACCCGATTCGGGTTCAGGCTCCGGGCTGGGGGCCCGCCTGGATCTCCTTCCAGCGTGCGGCCATGGCGGCCGGGATCGAGCGGTTCGCGTCGCGGTCGGTCCTCAGGCAGATGACCGATGGCTTTCCCGATTCCCGGGCCCTGGAGAGGGCCGGCGCGAGCTGATCGATCCGATCGACGTACTCGCCGTGGCAGCCGATGCCTTCGGCGATCTGGTCCCAGCGGATTTCGCCCTGGTCGGTTCCGAAAGTGCGGCCGTAGTTGGTGAGTTCGTTTGGTTCCTCCATCGTCCAGGAACCTTCGGCGAAGACCACGGTTATCACCTGTATCCCTTCGCGGGCGGCCGACTGCATCTCCATGATGTTGAACCCGGCGGCGCCGTCACCGGTCAGGCATACGACCTCCCGATCCGGCACGCCGATCCGGGAGCCGATCGCCGACGGAATGCCTGTGCCGAGCATTCCCAGCTCCAAAATCGAGTGGTAGGAGCGGGGTCTCGAGGGAGGAAGGATCGAGTAGGACCAGACTGCGGTAAGACCGCCGTCCACCGTGTAAATGGCCTCATCGCCGAAGATCTCGCCGATCACGCCGATCGCATGGGCAGGATGGATCGTCTCCTTGTCCCATTCGAGAATCGGTCCGGCCTGCCCCATCCGCCATGACTCGCCCGTGCTCTGTGCCCGTTCGAGCAGATCCCTGGCTTCAGCGGAAGCGGCAACTCCCCGGGAGAGTAGCTCCGCGACGATCCCGTCAAGGGCGTCCCTGACATCGGCGACCATCCCCATGGTCAGAGGGCGGGTGACTCCGATGTGAGTTGGCTCGATGTCGATCTGGATCAGCTTCTGGGACTCGGGATCACCCCAGTACTTGTCGTAGGGGAGATCGAGATTCCCGAGCCTTGATCCGGCGACAAGGATCACGTCGGCTTCGCGCCTGGCTTGTCCGCCGCCATCACCGAAACCGAAAACATAGTTGGGGTTGGTGGAGGGGACACTCGCCCGACCCGCCTGGGTCGGTATCAGCGGGCAGCCGAGCATTTCGGCGAGCTCGGCGACCTCAGCGTTGGCGCCGGCACGGTCGACGCCGGTCCCGGCCACGATCACGGGACGTTTCGCGTCAGCAAGCAGGTCGGCTGCGGCGGCGATCTGGGCGGCCGACGCCTTGGGCAGGGACGGCCGGTAAGCGTCGGGCCCAAGGATCAGCTGGTCCTTCTCGCCGCCGGTCTCATACATCACCGGCGCCGGCACTTCGACCTGAACCGGCCCTGGCCGGCCATTCCACATTTCCCGAAAGGCGAGACGCATGACCTCGGCGATCCGGCCCCACTCGAAAACCGGCCCGCCCCACTTCACCGCTGGCCGGAAGGCCTCGAGCTGGTCCTGGCCCTGGAAGGTGGACGGTGGGGAGGGGTAGCTGACGCCCATCCGGTGCTGGGAAGTGATCGCGAGAACCGGCACCCCTTCGTGGCGGGCGGTGAAAATCCCGGGGAGGAGGTTCACCGTTCCGGGACCCGGGTTTCCAATCACCGCGGAAGCCTTGCCGGTGGATTTGTAAAGACCCTCGGCCATGTGAACTCCGGCCGATTCGTGACGCACCGGAACCAGCCTGATGTTGTAGTCCTCCAGGCTCGCCAGCAGCGGGTCGATTTCGGGGGAAGGGAGCCCGAAGACGTGCTCGATTCCCTCGCTTGCCAGGCAGCGGGCAAAAACCTCTCCGCCGGTGATGTCGGTCATGGCTTCTCCTAGCGATCAGGATGCAGGTAGACCGACCATACGCCGGAGCCCTGGCCCTGAACCTTCGGAAAAACCCCGAATCCCGGCTTCGGGAAAGCGCCCGGGTCGGGGTCGCAGCCAACGGAGAGGGAGGGATTCGAACCCTCGATACGGCTATAAACCGCATACTCCCTTAGCAGGGGAGCGCCTTCAGCCACTCGGCCACCTCTCCGGGCCGCCAGATTCTAGGAGATACGCGCCTCCCCCGGACTTCGCCGGACGACCGCATCCATCTTTCACTGCATGTGTTCTGATCGGAGTAGCCTGCCAACCAACCCGATGACCTCCCGGTCCGCCTGACGACGCCGATTGCCGCCATCCAGGCCGGGAACCAAGGAGAAACTTCATGCGTCGACAGAGCGCCTACCTGGCGTTGATCATTCTGAGCCTTCTCGGTCTGGCCGTGCCAGCCGCGAACGCCGCCCCCCGTGACTACTCGCAGATTGCTCGCAACATCATCCCCTCGGGACAGAAGGGATCCCTGCCGCTGGACAACACGCAGGCCCTGATGTACGACGCACTGACTCCGCTCTTCAACAACGTCACGAACGCCGACATCAACAAGTACTTCAAGTCCGAGAAGCTCGGCACCACGGCTGACGGCCCCTACACCACGGAAGACGTTCCGAGGGAAGGCGTGACCATCAAGCGCGACAAGTACGGCGTGCCCCACGTGATCGCCAACACCTACTCGGGTGGCATCTGGGCGGCCGGCTGGATCGCCGCGGCAGACCGTGGACTCCTGCTCCAGCAGGCCCGAAACAATGCCCGCGTCGCCGCAGTTGACGTTCCGGGTGTGAGTGCGATCGGCCTGGTCTCCACGCTCCAGAACTTCCAGCCGAGCGCACAGACCGAAGCCGAGATCGCAAAGCAGACCAAGGTCCTGCAGTCGAAGGGCAAGGAAGGCCGCGCGGTGCTCCGCGACATCGACACTTACGTCGAAGGCATCAACGCCTATCTCGACCTCAACAGCCCGGCCACTGCGGACTGGACCCGTAACGATGTCTACGCCGTCAACGCGCTGAAGAACCAGTTTCTCGGCGTCGGCGGTGGAGACGAAGCCCGCCGTTCACAGTTCCTCGGTGGACTGATCAAGCGCCACGGCGCGAAGAAGGGCTGGAAGATCTTCAACGACCTGCGCCAGCAGACCAACGAAGAAAGCCCGACCTCGGTCGATGGCCGCTTCCCTTACGCGAAGATCCCGGGCAACAAGTCCGGCAATGTGATCCTCGATCCCGGCAGCTACGAGCGGGTCAACCCGGTCCAGGGTGGAGAGCCGCTCAGCGCGCCTCAGCCCCACGTTCAGGCCTCGAACACGCTGATGATCACCAAGGGCAGGTCGGCAACCGGTCGTCCGCTGATGGTCGGCGGACCGCAGATCGGTTACTTCGCTCCGGGTCTCACCTACGAGATCGACATGAACGCGCCCGGACTGACCTGGCGTGGTGCGACCTCTGCGCCGTTCCCGGGCTACCTGCTGATCGGCCGCGGACAGGACTTCGCGACGACGCTGACTTCGGCCAGCGGCGACGTGATCGACCAGTACGCCGAGACCCTCTGTGGCGGCAGCCAGACCAAGTACCTCTACAAGGGCAAGTGCCGCAACATGGGCGTCTTCAACGCTGGCACCCTGAACGGTGACCCGGTGGTCTACAACACCACCGTTCACGGTCCGGTTGTCGGCTACGGCAAGGTCAAGGGCCGGACGGTCGCGATCTCGTCGAAGCGTTCGAGCTACGGCAAGGACGTCGTCGACCTGCTGTTCAACCGCCGCCTCTCGAACGGTTCGGTCAAGGGACCGCAGTCGTTCTACGAAGCAGCATCGAAGACCCCCCAGACGTTCAACTCGTTCTACATCGACCACAAGAACGTCGCCCTCTACACCAGCGGCCTGCTGCCGATGCGCGACAAGCGTGTCGACCCGGGGCTGCTGACCAAGGGCACCGGCCAGTACGAGTGGAAGGGCTTCCTCTCGAAGAAGGGCCACCCGCACGGCAAGAACCCGAAATCGGGAATGATGGTGAACTGGAACAACTCGGTTGCCCGCGGCTTCGGCTCCGCCGATGACGAGTGGGGCCGGGCCGGCTCCGTTCAGCGCGTCGACATGCTCACCCGCATGCTCAACCGCAACAAGAAGAACGGCAAATGGACGATGCCCGCAGTCGTTTCGGCGATGAACGCCGGAGCAACGCAGGATGTTCGCGCGATCGTCACCGTGCCGCTGCTGGCCAGGCTGCTGAAGGGCTCGAAGGCCCCGAACGCGCAGGCCCAGCAGATGCTGAACCAGATGGTCGCCTGGCACAACAAGGGCGGCAGCCGACTGGACCGTGACCTCGACGGCAAGATCGACCACCCGGGCGCTGCTTCAATGGACGCCGCGTGGCCGAAGATCGCCGATGCGTTCATGAAGCCAGTGCTGGGTCCGCAGCTGGATGAGCTCGATTCGCTCTTCTCGCGATTTGATCAGCCCCCGTCAGGCCAGTACTCAGGCTGGTACCAGTACTTCGACAAGGACATCCGGGCGCTGCTCGGAAAGAAGGTCAAGAGCCCGTTCAGGGTCAAGTACTGCGGCAAGGGCAACAAGTCCGCATGCCAGAAGGCCGTCTGGGCCGCGATTGCTGCTGCGGGTGCCGAACTGGAGAACGATCAGCTGAACGCCACCCCGGGCGCCTGGCGCGCTGATGCCACGGGCGAGCGGATCAACTTCAGCCCGATCAACATCACCCAGATGCGGTACACCAACCGGCCCTCCGGGATCCAGCAGGTGATCTCCTTCAACGGACACCGCTAGACCCGGAACAGAATCGCCCGAGAAAAAGCCCGCCCCGTTCATCGGGGCGGGCTTTCCTCTTTCCGTGGCAGCGCAGGCACTCGCTGCCAGGCCCTTCCGCCGGGCCGTAGGGGGAACGGCCCGGCGAAATCAAGGCCGTGAGGAGCATCTACCCCGCCATCTTCAGACCAAAACGGACAAACGCCGGTTGGCCGGGTGAAGCCGGTTCACAGGTCGTCTCCCGTGGGTCGTCATGATGGTGGGGTGAACCACTCCGAAACACGCCGCACAAAGATCGTTGCCACCGTCGGACCCGCCTCCTGGGATCCGGCCGTACTCGAGCAGATGATCATCGCCGGAGTAGATGTCTTCCGGCTCAACTTCTCTCATGGAGATGCGGAATCACACCTTCGGGTCATCAAGGACATCCGCGCGATTTCCGAGCGGATCGAGATGGAAGTTGGCATCCTCGGTGACCTTCCGGGGCCGAAACTGCGGGTCGGCGATTACCCCCAGGGTGTGGTCGACATCGTCCACGGTGCCACCGTCACGATCACGCCGGAAGACGTCGACGGCACGCCAACCCTGATCCCGGTTGACTGGCCAGAGCTCTGCGATGCCCTGAAAGTGGATGACACGGTCTACCTTGCCGACGGATCGATCAGGCTTCGGGTCACCGCCAACGACGGGAGCAAGGTCGAAGCCGAAGTTGAAGTTGGTGGTCCGCTCTCTTCCCACAAAGGAATGAACCTCCCCGGCGTGGAATCGGGGCTGGACTCGGTTTCCGAAGACGACCTGCGCTGGGTCGAGTTCGTGGTGGCCAACCACCTCGATTACATCGCCGTCTCGTTCGTCCGCAAGGCAGACGACCTCGACCCGGTGCTCGAGAAGCTCAAGGAACTCGGGTCGGAAATTCCGATCATCGCCAAGATCGAGAAGCCACAGGCTGCGGACGCGGTGGAGGAGATAGTCGATCGCGCGACCGGAGGGATCATGGTCGCCCGCGGTGACCTTGGCATCGAGGTCCCGCTCTCGAAGGTTCCGGTCCTTCAGAAGAGTCTGATCAGAGCGGCGGGCGAATACTCGAAGCCGGTCATCACCGCGACCCAGATGCTGGCCTCGATGGTCACAGCCAAGCGGCCGACCCGGGCGGAGGTCACAGACGTCGCGACCGCGATCTACGACGGTACCGACGCGATCATGCTCTCCGAGGAGACGGCGGTGGGCGAATATCCGGTCGAGGCGGTCAAGGTCATGGACCAGATCGCCAGGGGCACCGAGACCGACCTGCCCTACTGGGACTGGGTTCTGAACCGGGTGCCTCAGGATGAGATGGATGTTTCCGACTCGGTCACCCAGTCGGCCGTGATAGCGGCCTACCGGCTGAACCTCCAGGCGATCGTGGTCCCGACTGCTTCAGGGCGTACCGCCAAGGTCGTGGCAGCCCATCGCCCCCAGGTTCCGGTCTTGGCGGTTACCCACAGCGTGAGGACCCAGCGACAACTCAAGCTGGTTTTCGGGGTGAGGCCCGTGGTCAACGATCAGACCAAGGAGATTCGCAATCTGCTCTACGAATGCGCGGACGATGCGGTGCGCTTCGGGGCGGCCGCCTCCGGGGACCTGATCGCGATCGTGGCCGGCCTTTCGGACATGAAGCTGGGCACGAACCTGTTCGAGGTTCACCGAGTTCCCTGAATTCTTTCTACTGATTGAACCGGGTTCTGTAGGCTGAACCCTCATGAGCACCGTCGAAGTCAGGAATCCTGAAGGAACAGAAGTACTGGGCGAAGTCGAGCTGACCGATCCGGGAGATGTCGCCGGAATCGTAGCCCGGGCTGCCCGCGCCCGCCGTGCCTGGACCGAGATCCCGATCGGCCGACGTGCGGACCTGTTGGACGCGGCTGCCCGCCTGCTGGAGCCGGAGATCGAGCCGCTCGGTCGCCTGCTCGCATCCGAGTCCGGCAAGCCGATCGGCCAGGCCACCAACGAGGTTCGTGGCGGCCTTCATTTCCTGCGTGGAAACGCTGCCGAGGGTCGGCGCCTGGTCGGCAAGATGCTGCCTTCCGAGTCCAACGCGAGGTCGGAGTGGGACCTCGCGTTCACGCGGCGCGTGCCGCTCGGAGTGGTGGCCGCGATCCTGCCCTTCAACTTCCCGGTCGAGCTCTTTGTCGAGAAGTGCGGGGCCGCCCTGGTCGGCGGCAACGCCGTTGTTGTCAAGCCCCCGATGGAGGACCCCCTGGTAGTGGAGCGCTTCCGCCAGGCCCTGATCGAGGTCGGGGTGCCCGCCGACGTGATCGCCGCCGTCCACGGCGGCGCCGAGGTCGGGGCGGCACTGGCCGCCGCCGATGAAGTCGATGCGATCTCGCTCACCGGCTCCACGGCAGCCGGCCTCGCCGTTGCTCGCGCGACGATCCACCGACTTCCCTTCCTGCACCTCGAGCTCGGCGGCAACAACGCCTGCCTGGTCCTCGAAGACGCCGACATCGATCTGGTCGCGAGCGAGATCCTGCGCGGCCGGGTCCTGATGAACGGCCAGGCATGCTCGGCAAGCAAGCGCGTGATCGTTCACCGCTCGCTCCACGACGAACTGGCCAGCCGGATGGTGGCCGCGGTCGAGGCCCAGCGGGTCGGTGCGGCGATCGAGGCGGAGACCACGATCGGCCCGTTGATCCACGAGGGTGCCGCGACGCGGGTTGCTTCCCAGGTCGCAAACGCCAGGTCGCAAGGCGCGGAGATCGCCGCTGGAAGCGGGGAGTCCGACGGGGCGTACTTCGCCCCGACCCTGCTGGCAGGAGTCCCTCACACCGCCGATATCGCCATTGACGACGAGATCTTCGGCCCGGTCTTCAACCTGATTCCGGTCGACAGCGAAGAGCAGGCTATCGAGGTCGCGAACTCATCCTCGTTCGGCCTCATGTCCTCGGTATTCACCAACGACTACAGACGGGCGCTCGTCGCGGCCGAGCGGCTTGAGTCTGGTGGCGTGGTGATCAACGGCACCGACAACTACAGGCCTCCGGAATTCCCCTTTGGCGGAGTGAAACTTTCCGGGCGAGGACGAGAGGGCATCGGCTACACACTCGACGAGCTGACTCGCGAGAAGCCGATCGTCTTCCGCGGATTCCGGGAGAGGACGTAAGCCCCGTGGGCAGGGAGGCGAACGGCAAGTACCAGGTACCGGCCGTGGTCGGTGCGATCAGCGTGCTGAACGAGCTTTCGGTCACCGGGGAGGCAGGCGCGACCCAGACCGAGCTGGTCCAGACGACCGGCCTCAGCAAGAGCACCATGCACAACCTGCTCTCCACCCTCGAGAGCCACGGATTCGTCAGAAGGGACGCCAACACGCGGCAGTACCGTCTTGGCCCGGCCCTGATTCCCCTGGGAAACGAGGCCACACGGCAGGTGAAGATGGTTCGAAGCACCCTGGACCGTGTCGCGCCTCTTGCGACGGAGCACCGGCTGTCATTCGCTGTCGCCCAGCCGGTCGATGAACAGCAGCTGCGGATCATCAGCCGCTTCTACCCGCCCGGAGACGTTCACGTCGGAATAACGGTCGGAAGTTCCTACGGACCGATGGACGGCGCCCTGGGCAAGATCCTCCTCGCTGCCATGGAAGAGTCCGAATCGCGGCGCCTGATCAAGGGGCGGAAACTTCCCGCGCACACCCACTCCACGATCACCAGCCCGGAGTCACTCATCGACGAGATTGACGAGGTCCGGCAAAGGGGGTGGTCCGTCTCCCAGGGCGAGTACAACGAGAACAACGCCGTCGCGGCCGGGATCACCGGTGCCGACGGCGAACTCGAACTGGTGCTCCTGGCTCTCGGCTTTCCGACTCAGTTCGACGGTGAGCGCCTCGTGGAAATCGGCACCCTGCTCCGGAGTACCGCCGACGAGGTCATGGCCTCGGCCGGTGTCGCAGTTCCGGGCCGCTAAAGAAAACCGCGGGATTTGCTCCCGCGGTACATAAAAAAGGCTTGCCCGGAGCGGCCACCTTGTGTTAGGTTTCCGTCCACGATATAGAACTTGGTTCAGTAGGTTGAACTACTACTGAACAGCCTCCCGGGAGACCGGGAGCTCTGACAGGAGAGCGAAGTGAGCGAACCGAGGGAAGTAGATCTCGTCATCAAGGGCGGCACGGTGGTCAGCCCGAGTGGCACCCGCAAGGTCGGCGTTGCGGTCGACGGGGGAAAGGTCGTCGCGGTCACCGCAGACGAGTTCCTTCCACCCGCAAAAAAGACCGTCGACGCCACCGGACTACACCTGATCCCCGGTCTGGTGGACACCGAAGCGCACCCGGGCTGCTACTCGCCCCTCAAGGATGACCTTGGGTCGGAATCGATCGCCGCCGTCACGGCGGGCGTCACCACCTGGGGCGTCCACGCTCCGTCAACCCGGATGGGTCACCCCGAGTTCGCCGAGTACGTCCAGAAGGAAGACGTCATCTCCTTCCACGAATCGTTTCCCTATTTCGAGGCGTTGACCGAGTCCGACTCGGCGATCGACATCTTCCTCACATACATGCTGGAAACCGACCAGCAGGCTGAAGAGATTCCCGAGTACGCCAAGGAACACGGCGTGACCTCGTACAAGCTCTACCTCCAGGCGATGAGTCCGGAAGCCGAACCCAACTGGCCAGGGCGCCGGGCGGGACTCGGGGCCGGCTTCGACGACGGCGTGATCTGGGTGACCATGGAGAACGTGGCCGCGCTCGGTCGCCCCGGCATCGTCTGCATGCACTGCGAGAACTGGGAGATCGCCCGGATCTTCGACAAGCGCCTCAAGGACCAGGGCCGCACCGACTGGGCGACCTGGTCTGACCGCTCGCCCCACTACCTCGAGGCCTCACACATCCGCTGGTACGGGGACATGGCCGCCGAGATCGGCTGCCCGATCTACATCCAGCACTCGACCACCCCGGAGAGCTACAAGGAGATCCTCGAGCTTCGCGGCCGCGGAGTCGAGATCTACGGCCAGACCGGTCCCCACTGGCTCCACTTCGGCAAGGGCGAGCACAACGCCTGGCGGATCAACGTTCCGCTCCGTTCGCGTGAGAACAATCCGAACATCTGGACCGCCCTCCAGTGCGGAATCATCGACTCGGTCGGCTCGGACCACGTCGTCGCCTGGGAGCCCGCGGACTACGAGAGCTCATACAACGAGAACATCTGGGAGCTCAAGACCGGGTTCACCTCGCGGGTGGAGATGCACCTGCCGGTTCTGCTCGAGGGTGTCCACCAGGGCAAGCTCACGCTGGAGCGGCTGGTCGAAGTCGCCTGCGCCAATCCGGCCCGGATCTTCGGCGTGTATCCGCAGAAGGGCCTGATCGACGTCGGAGCCGACGCGGACATCGTCCTGGTCGACCTCAACCGGGAAGTCACGGTCAAGAACGAGAACGTCCTGACCCGCTCAGGCTGGACCGTTCTTGACGGCCACACGATTCACGGCTATCCCGTCGCGACCTTCCTCCGCGGCAAGCAGATGTCGAAGTTCGAGGATGGCGCCCCGAAGCCCGAGTTCATCGGTGACGCCGACGGGCACTATCTGCGCCGGACACCCGGACAGGACCTGATCCCGGTTGCCGGTGGCGACGGAGCAAGGGCCGAGGTCCGCAACCTGCCGAAGCTGGGCAAGCCCGAAGGAAGCGCCGTAGGGATCGATGTCTGAGCAGAGCTCTTCAGGAAACGTCTGGGACGACGTCCTTCCCGAGGAAGACCGCCTCGTCTTCGAGGCGGCCGGCTGGGGAAAGGACGTCGGCTTCGGCGAGAAGCCGGTCCTACTCGTCGTCGATGTGATCTACAACTTCGTCGGCGACAAGCCGGAGCCGATCCTCGAATCGATCAAGCGCTGGCGCTACTCCTGCGGCGAGCGCGGCTGGGAGGGAGTGAGTCACCTCGAGCGCCTGATCGCCGTCGCCCGCGAGAAGCAGATCCCGATCGTCTACACGGGAATGGACAGGCGTCCTGACGGTTTCGACCAGGGCGCCTGGAACTGGAAGAGCTACCGCTCCGGAGAGGCATCGGACATCAAGGGCTCACTCGGAAACGAGATCGTCGAGTCCATCAAGCCCGAACCCCAGGACATCTACTTCGTCAAGGACAAGCCGAGCGCCTTCCACGGCACCCACCTTCTCGATTACCTGATCTACCTCGGGGCGGATACGGTCATTACCACTGGCACCACCACCAGCGGCTGCGTCCGGGCAAGCGCAGTGGACGCCACCCAGTACAACTACCGTTCCATCGTGCCCGAGGAATGCGTCTGGGACCGCTCGATGATTTCGCACAAGGTCAACCTTCTCGACATCCAGATGAAGTACGGGGACGTGAAGAAGACCGATGCCGTGATCGAGTACTTCCGCTCGCTGCCCGACAGGCCATGCGGACCCAACACGCCGACCGGGGTCGCCAACACCGACCAGGAGGTACCAAAGTGAGCGAGGAACTGGGTGTGGACGTCGACGTCCGAAAGATCGTCACCGTGATCGAGGAGGTCCACACCGAGGGCGGCCGGGGCGACGAAGGCGGACCCCTGAAGAAGGTTGCCGTCGCCGTGGTCTTCCGCAACCCCTATGCGGGCCAGCCCTTCACCGAAGATCTCTCGGAGCTGATTGATGCCTCTGCCGGACTGGGCAAGCTGATCGGTGAACGAGCCAACGAGGCAATCGATGGCGAGGTCGAGAGCCACGGCAAGGCCGTTCTGATCGGAACCGGTGGCGAGCAGGAACACGGCAACGCCGCCAAGACGACTGCCTTCGGCAACCCCTTCCGTGAGGGCTTCGGTGGTGGCAAGGCATGGTTGCCTTCGACCACCAAGAGGTGCGCGCCGGGGGCCACCGTGGACGTACCCCTCTGCTACAAGGACGAGATCTGGGTCCGGTCCCATTACGACACGATCACGATCCAGATCGAAGATGCCCCGGCTCCTGACGAGATCGTCCTGATCGGGGCGGTGGCCTCGCGTGGGCGCCTCAACTCCCGGGTTGGCGGCAAGACCAAGGAAGAGGTCGAGTAGAGACCATGGCCCGGGCCGGCAAAAGGATTGCGGCGCGGGCCGCGCGGAGGTCTGAAGGCCGGTGAGCCGAAGCCTGGAAATCCGCAACCTCTCCGGAATGGTTACCGGGCGGCTGAACGATGACATCCTGACCCCGGAGGTCATACGGGTGGAGAACGGCCTGATCAGCGGATTCGAGCCCGGCCCCGATCCGGACGTAGTGCTCGACGCGGGCGGGGCCGTTGTGTGCCCGGGCCTGATCGACTCCCACGCCCACGTCGTCTTCGGCGACTGGACCCCAAGACAGGGCACGCTGGGCTGGATCGAGTCCTCGATGCACGGCGGCGTCACCTCGATGATGTCGGCATCCGAAGTCCACCTGCCAGGCCGGCCGAGAGACCGGGAAGGCGTGATGGCGCTCGCGATCGCCGCCCAGCGGGCTTTCGAAAATTTCAGGCCTGGCGGGGTGAAAGTGATGGCCGGTTCGGTGATTATCGAGCCGACCCTGGAAGCCGGGGACTTCGCCGAACTGAAGGAGAACGGAGTCTGGCTTGCCAAGGTCGGGTTTGGTGACTTCAACCCCCAGGCCGATGCGGCGCCCCTGGTCAGAGCGGCCCAGGAGAACGGCTTTGTGGTGATGAACCACACCGGCGGAGCGTCGATCCCGGATTCCTCGCCCGTGACGATCGAGGACGTTCTCGCCCTCGGGTGCGACATCATCGGTCACGCCAACGGTGGAACCACGGCGCTCCCAGATGAAGATCTTCCCCGGCTTTTCGACGCGCCCGGCGCGATACAGCTGGTCCAGGCTGGAAACCTCCGTTCCAGCACCCAGATCGTCGAGATCGCATGGGAAGAAGACCGGCTGGAAAGGCTTGTCCTGGCAACCGACACCCCGACCGGCACCGGCGTCATGCCTCTCGGAATGATCAAGACCGTCTGCGAGATCTCATCCCTTTGCGGGATGGCGGCACCCAAGGCCCTCGCCCTCGCTACCGGCAACAACGGAGCAGTGCTCGGTGTCGAGCAGGGCGTCCTCGCTGAGGGCCGGCCTGCCGATCTCTTCTGCTGCTTCCGCCCGCTCGGCTCCTCCCAGAACGGACCACTGGAGTCAATCGAGTACGGCGACATCCCCGGCATTGCCGCCGTCGTAATCGACGGCGAGGTTCGCGCCCTCCGGTCGCGGAACACCCCCGCTCCCGACGGAGCCTGCGAAATCAAGGAGAAACATGGCTGAAGTGATCGTTCCCGCCCGCGAGGCGCGGACCATGGAAGTGAAAAAGGGCCAGGTCCTGGAGATCGTCGACCTCGAAGGCCAGCAGGTCGGCGACTTCACTGCATGGCTCTCCAGCGACCACGACGAGTACCTGTCACCCAGCCACACGGTGTCCTCGCTCTCGAAACTCGTACCAGAGGTGGGTGACTCGATTCTCTCCAACCACCGCCGGCCTCTCTTCAGGATCACCCGGGATGACGTGGGCCGCCACGACCTCGTCGTTCCCTGTTGCGATCCGGAGCGTTACGCGATCGACTACGGCGAGCCAGACCACGGTTCGTGCCTGCTTTCGCTCCAGGCGGCGATCGGCGGGTCGGAGCTTCCGCTGAGGGGGGAGATGTGCTGGAACGTCTTCATGAACAACCAGATTGAAGACGGCAAGATCGTCACTTACGAGCCACCCCACCCGGCCGGTTCCACGATCGCGATGGAAGTCCTCGAAGACATGATCGTCGCGCTTTCAGCCTGTCCGCAGGACATCTCTGCCGTCAACGCGTACAACCCGACTCCGATGGCACTGAGGACGAGTGACTGAGTGACCGGAAGCGTCCCGACAACCGCTGCCGAAGTGAGCGAGGCCGCCCGGATCATCACCGGGGCCGGTCTCGTCGAAGCGTTCGGTCACGTGTCTGTACGGGACGGGGACGGCTTCATGATCACGGCCACCCGGCCGCTTGGCGCCTCCACAGAAGAGGACGTCCACTACCTCGACCGTGATGGCCGGGCCGCCGAGGGGGCCAGCGACGTGCCGCTTGAGGCTCCGATGCACTCCGCGGTCTACGCGGCGCGGGACGATGTCAACGCGATCTGCCGGACCCACTCTCCGGCAGCGGTCAGGGCCGGAGCACGCGGTCAGGTGCCGCCCCTGGTCCACGGTCTCGGTGGCCTGGCGGGAGAGCTCGCCTGGTGCGGGAGGACCGACCTGGTCGCCGACCCCGAGGCCGGCCGGGAGATCGCAAACGAACTTGGTGGCGCTGACGCGCTGCTGATCCGCGGGAACGGATCGATCGCGACCGGGCGGAGCCTGGGCGAAGCGGTCGTGAGGGCCCGCTACCTGGAGGAGAGGTGCCTGGTCAGCGAGGGGCTGGATCCGGAGGAAGGTTGGAGGGCCGACCTGCTGGAACCCCGCGCCAGGTGGTTCGACAAGGAAACGACCCGGGCCTGGGCCTGGTTGCGATGGAGGTATGGAGGAGAAACACAGGCATCGCCTTGACCCGAACCGGCTGGGAGCCGGGGCGGTTTTTCGGACTTACTAACCAGAGAGAGGAATCATGAGTCTCACAAGTAGTTGGAAAAAGATCATGTTGTTGCTGGCGGCGACGATGGCCCTTGCGGTCGGCGTGGCAGCCTGCGGTTCAGATGACAGCAGTGATTCGGGCGATACGGGTGACACCGCGGCGGCCCAGACCACTGACGCCACCCTGGTCCTCGACTTCATCCCGGGAGCGGTTCACTCGGGGATCTATGAAGCCGTGCAGAAGGGCTACTACGAGGAAAACGGCATCAACCTGAAAATCATCGAGCCGACCTCGACCGCCGACACCCTGAAGCTGATCGACGCCGGCAAGGCGGAGTTTGGCATCGCGGACGGCATCGACCTCGCCACCCAGATCGTTGACGGCCGGGAGGCCCAGGGCATCATGGCGATCGCCCAGCGTCCCCCGGGTGGACTGATCACCCTTGAGGAAGACGGCATCACCGATCCGAAACAGCTGGAAGGCGAGACCGTCGGTGTCACCGGCGTACCGTCGGACAACGCGATTCTCGACACGATCATGGCCGACGCCGGGGGCAGCTCCGACAACGTCGACGTGGTGACGATCGGCTTCAACGGTGTCCAGGCACTCGAGTCCGGAAAGGTGAAGGCATTCACCGGCTTCATTCCGGCAGATGGTGTCCAGGTGGAGGCTGACGGCTACCCGACGAAGGACTTCCCGCTCGACGAGTACGGCGGACCTTCATACCCGGGCCTGGTCGTCTTCTCGACCGAGTCAAAGATCGGCGAGGATCCGGACCTGATGCAGGGCTTCGTCGACGCCACCATCAAGGGTTACCAGGACGCGCTGGACGATCCGGCGGCTGCGATCGACTCCCTGATCTCCCAGACCCAGGGGATCGACAAGCAGCTGGCGACCGACTCGTTTGACGCGTGGGTCCCGCTGTTCGGTCCGGCCGACACCTTCGGCCAGTTCAACGAGGAGAACCTGGAATCGCTGTCAACCTTCATGGTTGACAACGGGCTGGCGGATGAACCGATCGCGCCTGACCGTTACGCGACCACCGAGTTCACCCAGCCCAAAGAGTGATCAGGGCTGACTAGGTAACAGGAGTATCGACTTGTCGGAAACCCCGAAACTCAAGATCGAAGGTCTGTCAAAGACCTATGGAGGTGTCGGTGGCGGCGAGAACGTCACCGCACTGAAGGATGTCGGCATCGAAATAGGTGACGGCGAGTTCGTCTCGATCGTGGGTCCGTCTGGCTGCGGCAAGTCGACTCTCTTCAACATCATCGCCGGGCTGATCCGGCCGTCGAGCGGAACTGTTCTGCTCGACGGCCGGGAGCCCGACGAACTGCTCGGACTGGTCGGGTACATGCCCCAGCGCGACTGCCTGATGCCCTGGCGCACGGTGCTCGACAACACGACCCTCGGCCTCGAGCTGAACGGTGTGAGGAAGAAGGAAGCCCACAAGCAGGCATTGGCCGAGTTCGAGAGGTTCGGGCTGGCCGGCTTCGAAAAGCACTGGCCGGCGAAGCTGTCCGGCGGAATGAAACAGCGCGCGGCGCTGCTCAGGACCTTCCTCGCCGGACGGGACCTGATGTTGCTCGACGAGCCGTTCGGCGCGCTCGACGCCTTGACCAGGGCCAACATGCAGGAGTGGCTCCTGGACGTCTGGCAGGAAGACCGCAAGACCATTCTTTTCGTGACCCACGACGTCGAAGAAGCGATCTATCTCTCCGACAGGGTCTACGTGATGTCCGGTCGACCCGGACGCGTTTCCCTTTGTGTTGACGTTCCGCTGGAGCGACCCCGCAAGGCGGAGATAACCATGTCACCGGAGTTCCTCCTGCTCAAGCAGAAGCTGCTTCGGCCGCTCGAGGAAGCCGCCGCGGGCGGTGGACTTTTCATCGATGACCGGCCGACCCTGGAGGAGCAGATCTGATGTTCGCAAGAGGAACCAGGGCCCGTCGCCTCGCAGCGACGGTGCTCCCGCCGCTGCTCTTCGCGATCTTCGTGCTGGGCGCCTGGCAGCTTTACACGGTGGTTGGAGACATCAAGGAATCGACCCTTCCTCCGCCCACGGACATAGCCAAGGCTCTCTGGGACGACCGGTCGATGCTGATCGAGAACGCCTGGGTGACGATCAAGGAAATCCTGATCGGCTTCGTCTTCGCGATCATTCTGGGAGTCGGGATCGCGGTCCTGATCCGCAGCTCGAGAACCATCGAACGGGCGGTCTACCCCTGGCTGGTCGTCTCCCAGATGGTGCCGATCCCGGCCATCGCTCCGCTGCTGATCATCTGGTTCGGATTCGAAATGCAGCCGAAGGTGATCGTGATTGTGCTGGTCAGTTTTTTCCCGATCGCGGTCAACACGATCGACGGGCTGCGGGCGGCCGAACCGGAGCTACTCAACCTCCTGAAGACACTGAAGGCGAACGCCTGGCAGCGCTTCCGGAAAGCCCAGCTTCCGGCCGCTTTGCCTTTCCTGTTCTCCGGCCTGAAAGTGGCAGCTGCGCTTTCGGTGATCGGCGCGGTCTTCGCCGAATGGGTCGGTGCCTCGGAAGGTCTCGGGTACCTGATCCTGGTTCTGAACAACCAGACGGCCACCACCGAGATGTTTGCGGTGATCGTCACCCTCGCATCGATCGGCATCGCGCTCTTCCTGATCGTGACGCTGCTCGAGAGGCTGCTCCTGCCCTGGTACTACGAGTCCCGTGAGACCGAGGGCGAAGGCCTCCACCTGGAAGTGGAGGAGAAGGTTTGAGCGAGATTGGTGAGATCACGATCGTTCGGGGCGCCTGGGCCCTGACCATGGGCCCGGAGGGCGCGATCCGGGAGGGAGCGGTTGCCTTCGACTCTTCCGGAGTGATAACGGCGGTCGGCAAGGCAGAAGAGCTGATTGCCGCCAACCCGGATGCTTCGGTGGTCGGGGACGGCAACGGGATCGTCCTGCCGGGGTTCGTCAACGCCCACACCCACCTGACCGAAGGTCTAATCACCGGAATGGGCGAGACCGCGGTCCTCTGGGAATGGTTCGAGAGGGTCGTCAACCCCTCCGGCATCCAGATCACCCGTGAGGAAGTCGCGTTGGGTACCCGCCTGAAGGCGGTCGAGATGCTCGAGTCCGGAATCACCACGGTCAACGACATGTGCTGCCACCGGAACCTGGGGTCGCTCGCGTCCCTGGGCGCCGTCGAGGGTCTCTCGGAGATGGGAATGCGGGGCGTGGTCAGCTTTGGTGCCGAGGACATGTACGACGCGGCCCCTTCGGCCGACGTGTTCATGGCCGAGCACGAGGCGCTGGCCGACCTGATCTCGGGCGAGAAGATGATCGACTTCCGGATCGGCATTGGCACGGTTCTCGGAATGAGCGACGAACTGTTCGAGCGCACGATCAAGGCGGCAGCCGAGAACGACTGGGCGGTACATACCCACCTGGCCGAGGTTCGCGAAGAGGTCACCGAGTCGACCCTTCTTCACGGTGGATCGACGATCCAGCACGCCGAACGAACCGGACTGCTCGACCACGAGGTGATTGCCGGGCACTGCATCTGGTGCTCGGAGACCGACATTGGCCTGCTCGCCTCGAAAGACGTCGCGGTCGCCCACAACCCGGTGGCAAACATGATCCTCGCTTCCGGTGTCTGCCCCGTTCCCAGACTGCTCAGGGAAGACGTGCGCATCGGCATCGGTACCGATGGCGCTGCCTCCAACGACTCCCAGGACATGTTCGGCGCAATCAAGGCCGCCGCCCTGCTCCAGAAGGTCCATCACCTCCAGGCGGTAGCGATGACCGCGCCACAGGTGATGGAGATGGCGACGATCGGGGGCGCCAAAGCACTCGGGATGGAGAACGAAGTCGGCAGCCTCGAGCCGGGCAAGCGGGCCGACGTGGTCCTGCTCGACGGCAACGGTCCCGAGCTGGCTGTACTCCACGATCCTTTCCAGCAGATCGTCTATGGCGCTACTCCGCGCAGCGTCTCGGAGGTCTGGGTCGACGGGAAGCTCCGGGTCACCGGTGCCGAGACCGTCGGCGTGGATCGTGTTGCCCTGGCCAGCGAAGCCCGGGAGTCCGCCCGGGATCTGGCCATTCGCGGTGAGATGAAGGGCGAGTCGGCATACGCCGGGCCCCTCGATTTCGAAGAAGGGAAGTAAACGATGTCGGAAACCAGTGACGTCGTCCTGATCGGGGCCGGCCATAACGGGCTGGTCTGCGGGGCCTACCTCGCCCGGGCTGGTCTCTCCGTGACCGTGCTCGAGTCTTCGCATTCACCGGGCGGCTGCATCTACACCGAGGACCAGCCTTCGGGAAACCGGCTCGAACTCGGCGCCTACGAGCACGGGGGCATCCGGGGCAGCGGGGTGGCCGAGGATCTCGAACTCGAGTCGAAGTACGGACTGGTCTTCCATGAGCGCGACGAGTTCCTCTTCGCCCCCTGTGATGACGGCACCGGTCTGCCCTTCTGGAACTCTCTCGACCGCACGGTCGAGGCCCTGGCCGAGCTGCTCGGCCGTGAGGAGGCCGAGCGTTACCGCAGCTTCTCGAAATGGTCGACCGCCGCAATGGGGGTGCTCGGACAGACCGAAAACGGGCCGCCGCCGAGCCTGCGCTCGCTCGCTTCGATCGCTGACCTGACTCTGGGAGCCGAAGGTGCGCGCCTCATGCAGGCCCTTTTCGCGCCGGCAACGGCGGTTACGGAGGCAGCCCTCGGCGACGACCGCCTTCGGGGACCGCTCGATCATTGGGCTGCCCATTCACAACAGCCGCCACAGGCTCCCGGTACCGGTGCGGGGGCCCTCTTCCTGGCCGCATCCCATGGTTCACCAGCGAGCCGTCCCGCCGGAGGCTCCCGAAGCACCGTTGAGGCCCTTGTCCGCTGCCTCGAGGACGCGGGCGGCAGGCTCCTGGTCGATGCTCCGGTCGAAAAGGTCGAGACCTCGAATGGCAGAGCGACCGCAGTGATCGCTGCCGGGCAACGCTACGAGGCGTCGAGGGCCGTTATCTCCGCGATCGATGCCCGGCGCCTCTTCCTCGGTCTGATGGACGAAAGTCAGGTTCCGGATGCGCTGCTCGCCGAGGTGCGCCGGATTCACTTCTCGCAGCACAACGTCTCGGAACTGAAGGTGGACGCAGTGATCGAGCAGGTTCCTCGGGTCAACGGACCGGACGGGATGGAGAAGGCGTTCATGCTCTCCGCGAACACCGGACGAGACATCGCACGGGCTTTCTCGAGCCTCGGCACCGGACAGTTGCCGGAGCGACCGCCGGTAATGATCGCCTTCCCGTCGACCCTCGAGTCGGGCTGGGCCCCCGAAGGGCAGGGCGTGGCCTGGCTCTCGACCTTCGTGCCCTGGACTCCGGAGCGGGGAGAGTGGGATCAGGACCTGCTCGAGGAGGCGTCCGACCTCACCTGGCGGACCGCCGAGAAAGCTCTTGGCTGGGAGATGACCGCCGTGGAGAAAAAGATGACGGGCCCGCTCGAATGGGTCGAGCGCCACGGCAACCCGGGTGCCAACCCGAATCACATCGAGATGAGCATTGACCAGTTGATGGCGATGCGACCGTCGGTCAACCTCTCCGGTTACGCGACCCCGATCGAAGGGCTCTACCTGACCGGGGCCGGAACCCATCCCGGCGGGGGCATAACCGGCATGCCCGGGAGGAACGCGGCCGGGGTCATCCTTGAAAAACTCGGCCTCACCTCAAGGAAGCGCGGCGAGAAGCTGAGTGCCCAGGTCGCCCTGCTGAAGGATGCCCTGAAGGCAACGAGAGAACTAAGGAGAAACGCATGAGCGACGATCAGGCAGGCAGCGGCAACAGCAAGCTTCACTCGGCCGGTGACCCCTACGCGGTGGTTTCCAAGTTCACCTCCTACCAGGAGTCGGCCCTGATCGGGACCGCAGTCGAGGTCGGCTTGCCCAACCTTCTCTACGGCTCGCCGAAGGACCTGGACGGCATAACTGCCGCCCTGGGGACCGACAGCAGGGGGACCCTGGCGCTGCTCTCAGGCCTGGTCGCCTTCGGAATGGTCGAGCGCGAAAACGAGACCTTCATGCTCACCCCGAATGGCGAGCTGCTGGCAGACGAGCATCCGAGTTCGGTCGCGATGATCGCCCGCAAGGAATGGTTCTTTTACAAGCTCTGGGCGAAGATGCCGGAAGCAGTGAGAACTGGCGAGACCCAGACCCGGGCATGGGCGGACCGGCTCGAGAACGACCCCGAGCAGGCGCATGACTTCCTTCGGGCGCTGGATGACCTTTGCCGACTCTACGGCGGTGACCTGCCCGATCTGGCCGGACTCGAGTCAGGCGGACGCCTGCTCGACGTCGGCGGAGGTGCCGGCTCGCATTCAGCGAACCTGGTCGAGGCGGTGGACGGCCTGCAGGCCACCGTCCTGGATCTACCGGGTGCCGAGGCTGTGCTTCGCGAGAGGCACCCGGAACTCGCCTTCGTCGCCGGGGATATCAACGATCCCCGGTTCGGTCGGCCCGAAGGAGAGGAGTGGGACTACGTCCTGATCTCGAACATCCTTCACGACCACCCCGCCGAAGAGAACCGTCGGATCATCAAGGAGGCTGCCGGGCTGCTTGCCCCGGGAGGGTCCCTGATCGTCTACGAGTGGGTAATCGACGAGGGTCGGACCTCACCCGCGGGAGTGGCCTCGTTCACCCCGATGATGGTGATCGAGAATGCCGGAGGGTGGACCTGGACCGAAGCCGAGATCGGCGAGTGGATCGAGGAGGCAGGCCTCACGCCCCGCCCGCTGAGTCAAGGCCCCGGGCCGATAGCTGTTATCCGGGCCGAACGCTCCTGAAGTACCCCAGACAGAGCCCCGCCCAACTACTTGTTGCTTCGAGTGGGCGGGGCGGGTTCTGTGTGGAGCGCCGGCGGAGTCCGGCGCGACTGCAGTTAAGTCCTTAAGCCTGCTGGACCCGGAAGGCCGGTCCGCCGGCTCCGGTGTTGAACTTGGCCTTCGCCACGTTCAGCCTCCAGGGGGAGGGCAGCCTGCCATCGGTCCGGTTCAGGAAGTTGCGGAACAGGTTCGAGGCCCGCTGGCAGGAAAGGTTGTTGACCACGTAGATGTAGTACGGGCCACGCGGCAGGTACAGGGCGCCAATCCGGTCGTTGTGGAGCACCCGGAAGGTGGCGGGGCACCGGACGTAACGGTTGACCGGGCCGGGCGGGTTCGGACCGACGATCCGGTTGATCTTGAAGCCGGTGCGGCCTGCTGTGCTCTTGTAGAAGATGCCCAGGTTCTGGTTCAGCTTCCACGGGTAGGGAAGGCGGCCGTCATAGTCCAGCAGGAACTCCTGGAACCGCTTCACGGCCTGGGCGCAGTTCATCTTGGCCGGGTCGATCAGCGTGATGCGGTACTTGCCTCGCGGAACCTTGAAGCTGCCGATCGAGTCGTTGTGGAGCACCGTGAAGTAGCCGGGGCAGGAGCGGCCCGAGTTGCCGCCCGAGTTGCCGTTCTTCTTGGCGGGCGTGGCGGTGAAGCCCTTGTCGGTAGCACCGGCCCTGAAGGTGCGGGTGTTGCCGCTCTGGGTCAGCTTCCAGGGGCTACGGAGCTTGCCGTCCCAGTCCTGCAGGAACTCCTGGAAAAGCTTGGTTGACTGGGCGCAGGTCAGCTTGCTGGAGTTCAGCAGGGTTACGTTGTAGTAGCCGGCCGGAAACGAAACATTGCCGATCTTGTCGTTGTGCATCACCCGGAACTGCGGGCAGTTTGCAGGTGCGGCCTGTGCGGATTCGGCTCGGCCTCCTATAACCAGGACCACGAGGGCCAGGAGAGCCAGCACTCCCGCGAGCGAGAACTTGGCATAACGACGGGTCATTGATGAGTACTTCCGGGTGATCGACATGTTACTTATAACCCTACTTGCGCCCGCAAGTTCCGGCACGGAAACGAATATTTCGGGTCTGGAATGTGATCCGGACCGCCCGGGTTTGCGAACCTTCATCTGTGGCGCTGCTGATTTTCTTCGGGTTCATTGCCGGTGCGGCAACGGCCGTTTCGCCCTGCGTGCTCCCCGTGCTGCCAGTTGCGCTTTCCGCCGGAGCGACCGGGGGACGGCGAAGGCCGCTAGGCGTTGTCTTTGGTCTCACGCTGTCTTTCACCTTCGCAACGGTTGCCCTCGTGTACGTGATCGATGCTCTCGGTCTCCCGGATGACCTGCTCAGGAATCTCGCGATCGCCGTCCTGATCGGCTTCGGCCTGGTCCTGCTCCTGCCTGCCCTTTCGGCCAGGATCGAGGGTGCGGTAAGCCGGTTCACCGCGCGGTTCACCCCGAAGAACCAGGGAGATGGCTTCTGGTCCGGCAGCCTGGTGGGGGCCAGCCTCGGTCTCGTCTACGCGCCCTGCGCAGGACCGATCCTGGCCGGGGTCATCACCGTCACTGCCTCCCAGAGCTTCACTGTGGACAGGTTGGCGATCGCCTTCGCTTATGCCCTCGGTTCGGCGCTGGTGCTCTACCTGCTGATGATCGGAGGCCGGCGACTCATCGCCCCCCTCGCGAAGCGCTCGGGCAAGCTCCAGGCAGCCATGGGGATCCTGATGATTGTGCTCGGGATCGGGATGGCTGCCCAATGGGATCTCAGGTTCCAGAACTGGATCGCCGATGATCTTCCGGCCTTCGTCGTGAACCCGACCCGGGAGCTCGAGTCCTCGGATGCGTCGGTCGAACGCCTGGCCGCACTCCGTTCCGATCACAGTTCCCCCGAAGCCCGGGAGATCGCAGAGGGAGTAGCTGCGGCCCAGGCGAGGGAAGCTACGCCCTCGGACCTGCCGGTGATTGCGAGCGCACCCGAGATCGCGGGCACACAGGAGTGGTTCAACACGCCGGGAGACGAGCCGCTGACCATGTCGGAGTTGCGGGGCAAGGTGGTGCTGATCGACTTCTGGACCTACACCTGCATCAACTGCATCCGGACCCAGCCCTGGCTCAACGCGATGTACGACCGGTACAAGGACCGCGGACTCGAGATCATTGGCGTCCACACACCCGAGTTTCCGTTCGAGCGCGATGCCGGGAATGTCGAGTCCGCGATCGAGCGGGCTGGCATCAAGTATCCGGTGGCCCAGGACAACGATTACACGGTCTGGAATTCGTACGCGAACCAGTACTGGCCGGCGGAGTACTTCGTTGATGCCGATGGCAACGTTCGGTATGCCCACTTCGGCGAGGGGGATTACGCCCACAAGGAGGAAGTCATCCGCGAACTCCTTGCGGACGCAGGCAGGAATCCGGGGGGAGGCATGACAGGGGCCGCGGGAATCAGGGCTGCCCACAGTCTCCTGACCCCCGAGAGCTACCTCGGAACTGCCCGCGCTGACCGCTTCGTGAACGGAACCCTGCTCTCGGGAGTCCACGATTTTGGTCCGCTCAAGCGACCCGGCCCGGATCAACTGGCGTATGGAGGACGGTGGAACCTGGGGCCGGATGACGCTCTCGCAATGGGTGGTGATCTTGCCGTCAATTTCCGGGCAAGGAAGGTTTACCTGGTGCTTTCCTCGCCGGGAAATCCAAGGCAGGTAAGCCTCCTGCTGGACGGAAAACCGGTGTCAGCCAGGGAGGCTGGAGAGGACGTAAAGGCCAGCCGGGTGACGGTGGCGGGTGAACGCCTTTACGCCCTGATCGACTTGCCAAGGCCGGAAAGACATGTTCTGACCGTGAGCCCTGCCGCCGGCGTGAGGGCCTTCGCGTTCACTTTCGGCTGACCGCACCGAGTCATTTCAGGGGCTTCGTCAATTTGACGATTAGCGCTGTGTGAAGTTAATATCGGCACCAAGCGACCTAAAGAAAGGTGGTCGCGCAATTGCCAGTGAACGGGAAGTTCAAGGCTGCGTCTGGTGACAACTCTGGCCCCGGTCACCGGGCACATGTCGATCCATCAAATTTCAAGGTTGTCGTTCCGCTGGCTGCCGCTGCGATCGCCGCCGTCGTCCTGTTGACCATCGACCACTATGACCGGGCTCATCCCGTGCTGGTTCTCGCCAGCGCCGGCCTGATTCTCGGCGTGGTCCTTTACCTCCTCGGCCTCGCCTTCATGACCCATCGGGCGAGACTCGACGCGAGCCGCGCCCTGGCGATCCGTTCAGCTTCTTCGGAACTCGCTACCTACTGCGTCATCTCGGTTGATTCCGACCACCGGATCGTCGAATGGAACAAGGCGGCTACCTCGGTGTTCGGATACAGCCGCGAGGAGGCGATCGGCAGCGACGGAATCGAACTGCTCGTGCCCGAGGATCGCAGGGAGCAGTACCTCGCCTTGTTCGAGGAATTCTCCGAACTGGACATAGGAGAGGACGAGAGCCGCTACATCGAAACGAAGCTCATCGATTCAGCGGGGTGCATTTTCCCGGTCGAGGTTTCCTTCGCACGAATTACTGACGACCCTCCAATGTTCACCGGCTTCATCCGCAGTCTCACCCAAAGGCGTCTGAGCGAGGAGGAGAACAGCCGTCTTGCGGCCATCGTCAGGTCCTCTGACGACGCCATAGTTTCGGTTGACCTTGAAGGCCGGATCATGTCCTGGAACGACGGGGCCGAGCGGATCTTCGGGTTCACCGCGGACGTGGTCGAGGGACAGCGCCTGAGCGACCTCACATTCCCACCCGGCCATCATGAGAAGCTGGGCACGATTTTCCGTCGGGTTCTGAGCGGTGCCTCCGGGGAAATGAGGGGTGAAAGGGTTACCCGGGACGGCAGGAGGCTCTGGGTCACCTCCAAAGCCTTCCCGATCAGGGACCTGAACGAAGAGGTCGTCGGCATGTCTCTGGTCTCCCACGACATCTCTGAAGAAGTCCGCAGAGAGGAGGAGGCCACGGGTGATCGCGAACGCCGGCACTGGTGCGACCTGATCGAGCAGAGCCTCGAGAACGACGGCTTCACTTTCTGGGGGCAGCCGGTTTTCCACAGCGGCTCACCGGTGATCAGCCACTACGAATTGTTGATCAGGATGGTCCGGGACGGGCGTGTGTTCATGCCGGATCACTTCCTCGGTCATGCCGAGGATTCAGGGCTGATCGCGGGTATCGACAGGTGGGCAGTGAAGAACGGAATCGGGCTGAGCCAGCAGTTTCCGGTTGCGATCAATTTGTCCGGCAGGGCGCTTACCGACCCGAACCTCATCGACTTCATCGGCCAGTCATTGGAGGAACAGGACGCCGACCCGTCCCGAATGAGGTTCGAGATAACAGAGACCTCGGCAATCGAGAACCTCCATGACGCCTGCCTGACGGTCAAGGCCCTGAAGGGACTGGGTTGCCTGGTTTCTCTGGACGATTTCGGGACCGGGTACTCGTCCTTTACGTACCTGAAGAATCTCCCGGTCGATGAGCTGAAGATCGACCGCTCTTTCGTGAGCGATCTGGCGAAAAACGAGTCCAGCCGACAGGTAGTCGAATCGATGGTCGCCACGGCGCACAACTTCTCCATCGATACCGTGGCCGAAGGAATCGAGGACGAAGAAACGGCGGAGATCATCATCGATCTCGGCATCGACCTCTAACAGGGCTACTTCCTCGGCCGGCCGGCACCCCTGGATGAAGCGGTGGAGATCCCGGGATACCCTCCGAGAGCGACTGCCTGATCAGCGAACCGCCGGATCGCGGCGTCAACACATACAATGCCCGACCCAGGGCCGCGTCGTTCATCTTGTGCCGGGGCGGCCCCCGCAACCCGCGCCCGTAGCTCAGCTGGATAGAGCGTTGGTCTACGAAACCAAAGGTCACAGGTTCGAATCCTGTCGGGCGCGCTCTTTCTTGGCGGCTCATTCGGTACTAAACCGCGAGATTCCTGACTTCGGCTGAATCCAGCGCGATTCACCGAAATTCGTACTTGGCTTGTTCATGCCGGGTCGGACTATTGCTCAAACAAGCTCTCGCGTCGCGCAGGTCTAGGAATCCATCTGGAGAATGGATCTATCGCCAACGCGAACGCTCACTTCGAGCAATTTGAGACTCTGCGCGATCCGCTATTCCGCCCAATAAGGCTGGTCTGTTGAGGGAAGCCGAAACGTTCTCGGGTGACAGGTCGGGGCGCTTCCTGTGAATCACTCGGTGACAGTTGTCGGCTGAAGCTCTAGACGACTGTGGACACAGCCCTCCCTGGCGCCTATGATTTGCTCAACTGAAGGAGCAGTGGCGAAGGAGGGGAGTGATGCGGTCAAAGGAAGCATTAATCAAACCCACTGGGGCCTTCCATCGAGCAATGGCCGGGTATCGGCCCGCTGGCAGGTTGGCTACGTCCTTCGCGGTCGGGGCCGTAGCAATGCTGATCGCTTGGTCGATGATGACGGGTAGCGAGCCATTTGCCCAAGCCGCATCAGCATCCGCGTCCCTGACATGCTCGAAAGCCAAGGAGACAGTGATCAGGGCAAAGGAAAAGTTGTCTAGAACCCGCAAGAAGGTGCTCACCCTTAGGAAGGCCTCAAAGAGAGCCACCGCAAAGCGAAGGCTTGTTATCAGGAGGGCGCTTCATGACGCTAATGCAGCAAGTAGGGAAGCGAGAAAGGAACTGAATAGAGCCAAAAGGCAAGCCAACCTAGCTTGCCCGAAAGTAATCCAGGCAAGCGCTGGTGGAGTACACACTTGCGCGATCAAGCTTGACCGCACCATCCTTTGCTGGGGTGAGAACTACGGTCAGCTCACTGCACCGGTAGGAGAGTTTAAGAGCATCAGCGCAGGCTGGGAGCATACATGTGCCATCAGAATCGATGCTACCATCGCCTGCTGGGGAACTAACTCAGGCGGTCAAGCAGATCCTCCGACCGGGGAATTCAAGAACATTAGCTCGGGTGACCGTCACACTTGCGCGGTCAGACTCGATGACACCATCAACTGCTGGGGGTATAACGATTCCGGCGAGGCCTCTCCGCCAGATGGGCTTTTCCAGAGCGTCAGCAACGGCGACGGCCACTCTTGTGCGATCAAGCTTGACGACACCATTGTTTGTTGGGGGAGCAATCACTATGGCCAATCTAATCCTCCTGACGGAAGATTCACGAGCGTCGAGGCCGGAGGCATCTTCACTTGCGCAATAAGGATTGATCGCACCGTCGCATGTTGGGGCCTAGACTTTAGGAATCAGGCTACCCCACCGGCTGGCAAGTTCGCAAGCATCAGCGCGACCTCGTATCACACTTGTGGCCTCAAGACTGATTCGACCATTGCTTGTTGGGGCGACAGCGGCGCTGCAGGCAAGACCACCCCTCCACCCGGACGATTCAAGAGCGTCAGTTCGGGGGCCGGACACAACTGCGCGATCAAGCTTGATGACACCGTTCTTTGCTGGGGCTACAAGGGCGCCGCTGGGGGTCCGGCCACCTGGTGGCTCCCGACCGCTAGCCAAGCCGGGAGTGTAAGTTGATTAGCAGTTTGCAGCAGTTGGCTTAGCTCTTAGCTCTATTACTACCTAGGACGAGTCGCCCAGATTGGCGAAGCACGCCGGTGGCGATACCAAGCACAGATTCCGACCGTGAGGCGAGCCTACCCGCCGTTCGTGGCAGCAGAGGTTGAAAGGCACTGCAGGGATCTTGTCGAGCAGGCTGCCGAGACAGAGCTCCTTCATCCTCGGTTGGTCTCAGGTGTCGTCGAAAACGGCCTGGGACCACAGAGTTTTGTTTGCGGATTTCCTGTTAGGTCGACTGGAATCTCCTACAATTCTGACGGAAGCAACAGAACTTACGAACCGATGAAGAAAGCTCTCGTCTCTATCTTGATCATTGTGGCCGCGATTGCCGGGTTGGCCCAGCCGGCCTCTGGCGCGAGGCCTGACCCGGGAGATTACGTCGATCTAGGATCGATCCGAACGTCCATCTGCCGTCCGTATCCTGATGTGAATCGGTTCTACATTTCGATCTACTTCACAACCAAGAAGCCTATGCCGGAGATCACCGGAAAACGGCTTTTCAGGCGTGAAACCATTGACGAGACCAATCCGGTAGTGATGACAACCGTCATGACTAGCCGCCAAATGGACTACTGGCTGGCTGAACCGACTGAAGCTGAAATCGTTATCAGGTTCACGGATGCGGATATTGGCGATTGGTCATTCCTGGTTCTTCGCGCCAACTTCTTGGATACGGGTTGCGACCGTCCTAACTGGGAGTTTGACAACAAGCTGATTGACCAGAAACGAGCACAACGAAGGGCTCAAGTCAGAGAAGCACAGACTCGCTGTAACCGGCTAAAGACGAAGGCCGCCAAGAAGAAGTGTCGTATACAAATTGCCAAAGGATGGGCGCAGAATCCGATCTACAACCCCTATCCGTTCTGGGATTAGAATCAGAGCAGGTGCCGTTAGGAATTCGCGAGGGGGTAGGCGGGAACCATTCTTGAGCCCGTATCCTTTCTGGCTCTAGCTGTCGGCCCCATCTGCTGGGTAGCTGTCGGTAGATGGAAGTACACCAATCTCGACTTGAATAGCCGCCCAGATCAAGCTAAACAAACGGGGTGCTAGAACCCTCAACAGACTCAGCTGCCCCGGTTTCGGATGCGAAGCGTTCGAATCTGAGGCGTACCGTGGAGACGGGTATTTATCTGCGGCATTCGTCTAGGTGTGTGGGTGGGTTTGATGGTCCTTGTTCGTGTGTGCCGAAGTATCAGGCGCAGGTTCATTCGGCTCGGGACCGGAAGCCTGTCCGTAAGACGTTCAGGACTTTGCCGGAGGCGAGGCGTTGGCGTCACAAAGCGAAGGAGGCTTTGCGAAAAGGGGAGATGGGTGCCCCGAGTGCGGTGTTGTTGCGTGACGCCGCGAAGCAGTGGCTCTTGGATGCTGAGGCTGGGGTGGTGAGAACCCGTTCGGGTGAGCGCTATAAGCCTTCGGCGGTTCGTGGGTATGAGAACGCTCTGCGAAGGTTTGTGGTTCCGGAGCTGGGTCATCTTCGTTTGTCGGCAATCACCAGGAAACGGATTCAGGAACTCGTCGACAAGCTCGCCCGTACGGATATGGCTCCGGCAACGGTTGCGAACTCGATTGCGCCTCTCAGGGTGATTTTCAGGCAGGCGATTGACCGTGAGGTGGTTCATGTGAACCCAACTGAGAGGTTGAGATTGCCTCGGGACCGGCGTCGGCGGGAGCGGATCGCGGAGCCGCTTGAGGTTGAGGCGCTCCTGGAGTGTTTGGATGACCGGCACCGGTTGATCTGGATGTTCGCTGTGTACACGGGTCTCAGGAAGGGCGAGCTTCAGGCACTGAGGTGGGAGAACATTGACCTTGACGCAGGAATCTTGAGGGTGGAGCATTCGTTTGATCCGAAAGCAGGATTGGTTTCCCCGAAGAGCGAGTCTGGTCGCCGCAGGGTTCCGATTCCGCAGGTGCTTGTTCCAGCGGTGGCGGCCCACCAGGAAGTGGCTCAAGCCGACACCGAGTTCGTGTTGGCGAACTCGAGAGGAAATCCGTTTTGTGGTTCGAACGTTTACCGGGTGTCGCACAGGGAGTGGGGGAAGGCTGGTCTGAAACCTCTGGGTTTTCATGAGGCCAGACACACCTACGCGTCCTTCATGATCGCCGCCGGTGTGAACGCGAAAGCGCTCTCCACATATATGGGGCACTCCTCCATCACCGTGACGATCGACCGGTACGGGCACCTGATGCCAGGAAACGAACAGGAAGCCGCAATGCTCCTCGACGCTTTCGTCGAGAAACACGCCAACGGGGAACAAGCATGAGGCGCTGGTGGCGACGCCAGGAACAGATGCCGGCAACGCGGCGGGCCTATCCACCGATGGTGGGAAGCGGAGCTGAAAGGCGACGGTGGGATCTGGCGGAGCAGGCTGCCAGGGAGGTAGTCAGCCAAGTAGGTGGGGACGAGTTCACGGTGTTACTCGCGACCAGGAGTCTCTACCTGTCAGACATTCCGACTCACTGATGAGGCCGTCAGGATCCTTGTTGCGATCCTGGTAGTGGTCCCCAGACAGGTCACGAACCCATCTGCTTGGTTATCTTCGGGTAGATATCCAATGCCTCTTGATAGGTGTAAAAGATCGGCCCTATCGTCCAGATCGACTCAGCAGGAACGAGTTTTCCATCAACGGTCTTCTCCAAACGGTGCCACTGAAATTGGCTTGATCCCATCGAAAATCTCGTCAGATCCTTTGGTCGCTTCCGCATCGCGTAATCGTGAAAATCCACGGTCCATCTGTATGCCCGGCCAAATGGTGTCCAGACGATCTTCCCTCGCTTGGCCGCAACCTCTTCCCAAACCACGTTGGCCAAGATCATCGCCAGCTCCGACGCGTAGCGGACCGTAAAAGCGTCGGTTCCAAGCGAGGTGTAAAGGACCCCTCGAAGATCAGCCATGAATTGTCCCTTGCGATTCTCCGGCAAGACACGTACCACTTCGACCCGGCTTAGTTTCTGAATGCCTCTTCGCTCGGTCTTCTCGAACATTCCAGGTTTCTGCATCGCCTGCCCGTAGGTGACCTCTTGGCTCACCGACTTTGGCCATTTCTTCGTCTTGTTAGCCTCGACTGGAGCAACCAGAATTGCGGCCGAGAGCAGGCCGACTCCCAAGAAAATGGCCATCTTCCTGATCGCGTTCACGCGGGAAGCGTTGCAGGACGTCTCCTAGATGTCAATCGCGTCTTGGCCATCTGGCACCGTCGACTATTCCAGCTGGGTTCGGATAGGCTCTCCCAGAGGTGTCTGGGGGCAGCAAGAACGTTGGCGAATGAGAACCTACCCGTTCCGGTCGACACTGGAGGAACCGTTAATGAGAAGGGCTCCCAGTTTGTCGACCACGGAAGCTCCTATCTGCGGAACTCGGCGGATTCGGTCGTAAGTTCGATAGGAAGCGTGACCGGCTATGCCCTGAAGGCATTGCGGTTTGCAAGGACCATCAAGAGCGTTGCCGACCCGTACAGCCAGTGTGCCCCATGAGGGCGACGGCTTGGGAATCGGTCATCTGACCTGGGCCCACGAAACCAAAGGTCACAGGTTCGAATTCTGTCGGGCGCGCTCCACATCTGACTCAGCGATTGTGGTCGCGGTCGAACGGCCTGATTCGTGGGTTCAGAAAAGGGCAGTCAGACGCACAATCGTTTCGAATCCGAGGCACGAGAATGAGTTCGCAAACAGAAACGACGAGGGAGCCTTGAAAGTAGCTTTACATCGTCACAGAGCTCAGGTGTTGTCGGAGGACTGACTAGGTCCACTCAACCGGTTCCTCGGCGTGTAGTAGCCTTCAATTGCTGCACGTGGGTGTGTCAAGAGAGGGAGACAAGTTGACTGGTTGCACTGGGCGGCGAAATCAGAGAGAAGTTGCTTCCTCGAGGGTTTCCAGATTGGTTCTGTGGACAGTTGCCCTCATGTTGCTGGGCGGAGCCACATTCGTCGCCACGCCGGGGGCAACCGCCGATGCCGGCATTTCCGGCACTGTCAGAAGTTCCAACGGCACTCCGTTGAAGGACGTCTGCGTGGGGGTCTATCAATCTCGCGTGTTTCAGGGAGAGACCAAGACCGCCTCCAATGGAACCTATTTAGTCGGTGGTCTTGGCGCTGGCGGCTACCAGCTCCGGTTCGAGGATTGCGGCGGAAACGGAGTCGAGTACGAGTTCTACGAAAACCAGCCCACTTTCGACGATGCGAATACGGTTTCCGTGACGGAAGGTCAGATTACCGCAGGAATAGATGTGGCGCTCGAACCGGAAGGACGGATTTCGGGTTTGGTAACTGATATCGAAGGTAATCCGGTCGCTGGCGTCGGCGTATACGCTTACCGGCGCTACAACTCGAGGTTCACCGTGGGCTTTACCGAAACCGAAGCGAACGGTCGTTACCTGATCGGCGGACTCCGTCAAAGTTCTGATTACGAAGTCAGATTCTACCCTGCGGATACTTTTGTAAGCCAATCCTTCGACGGCCATTCCCCCGTCAACATTTTCGGCGATTACACGCCGGTGAGCGTGATTTCGGGACAAGAGACACCGAACATCGATGCCAAGCTGGTGCTCTTGACTGCGCCCACCGGCATCGCTGGCACCATCAGAGGATCCAACGGCACGCCGCTTCAAGATATTTGCGTCGGGGTCTATCAGAGTCGTGTGTTTCAGGGAGAAACCAAGACGGCAGTTGATGGGACCTATTCGGTCAAGGATCTTGTCCAGGGTCCCTACCAGATGAGATTTCAGGATTGTGGCGGTAACGGCGTCGAGTACGAGTTCTATGAGAATCAGCCCACTTTCGACGACGCGAACTCGATCGCAGTGAAAACCGGGTACATGTCAACGGTTGATGTGGTCCTTGCCCCGGCCGGCCGAATATCCGGTTTGGTGACTGACGCGATTGGGAACCCGGTCGCTGGTGTCGGTGTGTACGCCTACCGGCGCAACAACTCGAGGTTCACCATTGGTTCTACCGAAACTGAAGCGAACGGTCGTTACCTGATCGGCGGGCTCCGCGAAGCATCCGATTACGAGGTCAGGTTCTACCCCGCCGAGCCTTTCATAAGTCAGTCCTACGATTCCATATCACCGGTCAACATCTTTGGTCCGTACACGCAGGTGAGCGTGGTTTCCGGTCTGGAGACACCGAACATAGATGCCAGGCTTCTCCAGTACATTTCGGTGGCAGGAACCATAACGGACAGTCGGGGGAACTCGGTCCAGGGATGCAACGTCACGGTGGGTGGAAAATCAGCGGCGACGGATTCGGCGGGCGGGTATGAGGTTACCTTTGCGGTTCCAACGATCGAAAATGGTATCCCGGTGATCAGATACTACGCAAGCTGCCCCTATCCGACTTACCTGGAGGCGGTAAGTGGCTCTGTGCCCGTGACCAATCCAAGTTCGGCCATAGTGGACTTGGTCGTTCCACTAAAGAATTCTATCTCCGGGATTGTCACGAATTCTGACGGGGAGCCGATCTCCGGATGCAGCGTGAGCGCCACCGCACGATCCGGCGGCTTGAGTACAGGAGTGGTCACCAATTCAAGCGGAGTGTTTAGCTTCGATCCGCTCTTGAATGGCGAGTACGATGTTTGGGTTTATTGCGGAGGGGATTACGCGCCACAGTTCCACGACGGTACCGTCGACTCGGAAAAGGTGACGCCGATACTGTTGAGCGGTGGCGATGACAGGGTCATCAACGTTCAGGTGGGTGGATTTTCGTCTATCGGCGGTAAAGTCTCGATCCTGGGGCGCAATGATTTCTCGGATATCTGCGTGGACGCTTACGGTTCGGACGGAACATGGGCTGCCGCTGGGGTCACCGATGAAATCGGCTCATACAGGCTGGACGGACTGACTCTTGGTGACTACCGGCTGCGTTTCACCGATTGCTCCTTCTTCCCCAGTGTGATCACAGAGTTCTACCGGGACGAATCGAGTCTCGAATCGGCTGACGTCGTTTCGGTTGCAAAGGATCAGGACCGCCAGGAAATCGATGCTGAACTTCGAGACATGGAGCCTCCGAATACCTACATCGAGGAGGGGCCCACAGGTAGAATCCTGACCGATGCGGCGGCTTTCTCGTTCCGGGGTAGTGCAGACGCGACAAAGATTCAGTGCCGGATCGACTCCCAGCCCTTCACTGACTGCACCTCGCCTAAGACCTTCACCGACTTGACCGACGGGCCCCACACCGCCTACTTCCGAGCCGAAGATTCCGCCGGGAACCAGGACCAGACCCCGGCCATCAGAGACTTCACAGTTGACACAATCGTCTACAAAGCCGTAATCGGCAAGGTCAACGTAAAGGGCCCGGCTAAGGTCAGGAAAGGCAGGGTCGCTGCCTACGCAGTCAACGTCACCAACGCCGGCAACGCACAGGCGACCGGAGTGAGACTGGTCGTCTCAGGCAGGGGCATCAGGCTCAACGCCCCCGTCGGCGTGATCAATGCGGGAGTGACCCGTACGGTCAACCTCAGACTTCGCCCCTCGCGGACTGGCAGGGTCACAGCGTCCTTTAAGGTGACATCCGACAACGCTGGCAGCAGGACGGTCAAGAAGACGATAGCCGTCAGGAAGTAGGCCAGTCTCATGTCCTCTTGACGGGGGCCAGAATCCCGTCATTAGGCTGCCACCCGCACGAGAATCAGGACGTCCCTTGAGAAATGAAGCAGGTCCCGCAACGTACTTCGGGACGGCACTCGTGCAGGCAGCCAAATCAATCTAAACGAGCCGTAAGATTGCGACTCGACGAGGACAGTCAGCCGGGCAGTCAGAAGCGGTCTCCGGCGCTGGAAATCGCGCTGACGCTGGGAAAGAAATAACCCAGGATCATCTACGAAACCGAAGGTCACAGGTTCGAATCCTGTCGGGCGCACTCCTCAAACGCGGCAAGCCAGGCTCTCTGCTGCGGAATCTCTCGACCGGTCGAGAAACGGTCCAAATCGTCGTATTTCGCGTTTGGCTTGTTCAAGCCGAATAGGACTACCGCTCAAACAAGCCCACGGGTTCCACCGAGACACGAAGTACCCGACAGATCGGCACGAAGCGTTTCCGTATCCGAAACGTCGCAGGCCCGAATCGGGCCCCCGCTATGTCCGTCAGGGGGACCCGCCGGTAGCGCGAACTCCTCAAGCCGTCGTCCCTATCCGTCCCGTCGTCCCCGGGACGGCGCGGGACGCGTCCCTGAACAGACTGTGGGGCGGTGGACGGAATGGGCTATTTGGCCTCGGATATCACTTGATCCCTCAGGGGCTTCAGCGTGGTCAAGGCAACCCTGGCGATTGGGCGAAGCTCGATCGTTCCGGTGGGCATTCCACCCGGCGAGAAGCCCCTTGCCCATTCGTCTATAGACGTAGCGATCCCCGGCTTCGGCTCTGTGCTGTGTGTGCCACCAGCCACAATTGCCCCATACTTCACGACATCTCGCACAGTCGCGGTCTGAGCACCCAGGTACATGATCGGTTCCTTTATAAATTGGCCGAGGCTCAGGCTGTGCGTCGTTTGGCCCGGCATATTGGACGACGGATCGATTCCGTCGATGACGGAAAAGTAGCTCATGTTTCCGAGAGCCCTTGCCGTGCGAAGGTAGGCGTCATTTCGGGTCACCACGAATTCCAGTTTGAGCCGCCGAGTCCGATTGACTTTGCTGACTAGACCATCAAGGAGCAGCCCTCGAAGGAGTTCTGACGACTTGACCACGTCGTACTCATCACCGGCGATCCGCGACTCTACGTCATCCAGTGTCCTGACAAACAGTGGGTCTGGCTCCATAACGGAACAGTAGGTGACGCTGCTGACGCCATCGACCGAGGTGTCTGGGGTTTGCACTCTGCCGATGGGCTTCATCAGGTCGACGCGCGCCCTTCCTCGATCCGCGTGAATCGCTCCGGTACTCGAATATTCGAAGAGGCTGGAGGAGGCTCGGAGATGCCCCTAGCGTCCGTCGAGACTCGGCGAAGCCAAGACTTTGCCCGAAAGTCCGCCCAGCGGCTACACTGAGATCGAGCTAATCGGCCGACAAAGGGGAGCAATGCGCAAGGTGTGGGTCCCACCGAACAGGAAGGGTATGCCGAGGGGAGGCTCGTTTGGCCGAATTCGCGCTTGGCGCGTTCTTGTTGCAGCCGAGGAAGGTCGAGTATCAGAGTGAAACTGGCAGGTCGAGGTGCGGTCGCGATGGCGGTGATTTCAGGTTGTCTACTTCTGGCCTCATTACCGGCGGCACTTGGGTCTCCGGCAGGCAAGCCAGATCCGACCTTCGGCTACAAGCTAGATCCGATCTGGGGATTTGCCACTTTCGGGACGATCGGGATCGACTTCGGCTCCCCAGATGTCAGTGACTATGCGGGTGACGTCGCGCTGGACTCGCAGGGGCGCATTGTTGTAGCGGGGGATTTTGTCACCGCGCTCCCTAACGTTTTCGTCGCTCGATATCTCGAGGACGGTCAGCCCGACGAAAGCTTCGGCGGAGGAGACGGAATGGTGTTCGGGGAGCAAGTCCGGGCGAATATTGGCGGAGTGGGAATCGATTCGACCGGCAGGATCTTGGTCGGGGCCCGAGAGGACAGCGGCACGCTCTCAGTGTTCAGATACACGTCAGCGGGCATCCTGGATGATTCGTACGGTGACGAAGGGGTTGCTCGAGTGCATGATGTCAATTACTGCCTGACCTCAGTCGACTCCATGCACGTCTTTGCTAATGGAGGCGTCGCCTTGGTTGGAACGCAGTCGGGTTTTGGATGCCCCTTTGACTCCGTGGTCGTAGCGCGTTTTGCTCCCGACGGTACGCCTCAGGCGGGGTTCGGAGAAGGGGGGCTGGTGAAGCTCTTCGGGGGGGAATTCGACGGCGATCACGGAGGGGACATCGCTCCTGGGCCGGCCGACACTCTGGTCGTCGGCCACTTGAAAAGCCGCGACGAGGGCCAGCCGCCAACGGATCTCGAGGTCGTGCGCTTGGCGCCTTCTGGCGCACTGGACACGAGCTTCTCTGGCGATGGCATCGCCACACACGACCTTGGCGAAGATGAGGAAAATACAGGCCAGCTGGCCGTCGATCCCTTGGGCCGCACTCTTGTCTCGTCTTCGACTGGGAAGCTAATCAGGCTGACGAGCAGCGGGGAGCTCGATGCGACGTTCGGCATACGGCCTGTCCCTCCAGCCGGCGACCTCGAACTCGACTCCCAGGGTCGCATTCTCCTCGCTCACAACCGCTCGGCTCAATGGGTAACCCGTCTTACGCCAACGGGTGTGCCGGATTCGTCGTTTGGTGACGCCATTGAGCCTGGAACGGCCTATGTCGGCTCCGGCGGAGGTGGCACACTTGCTATTGACGCACAGGACCGACCGGTCGTAGCGTATTACAACCTTACTCAGCTCGGTGCCGATTTGGCTAACTCGTTCGTCACTCGATTAACAGCACTGCCAGTCCCTGAGCACACCGTCACCGTGAACCTCGCCGGAGCTGGGACCGGAAACGTCGAGATACTCGGTGCGCTCAACGGATTCAATCTATGCCCAAGCCAGTGTACGGCGCTGTTTGACGAGGGGGAAACGGCCTACTTGAATTTGACTCCGGAGGAGAACTTCGAACTCGTTTCTTGGAGCGGACCCTGCGAGGGCCAGGACGGCAACAATTGTGCCTTCGAGGTCACTTCGGACACAGAGATCACTGCGACTATCGATCGGGCCTCGGTCCCGCTGACGGTCACAAAGACCGGAGAGGGAACCGTCACCAGTTCGCCCGCAGGCATCGCCTGCGGTACTACCTGCTCCGCGAAGTTTCGTGGGGGAGTTGTAACGCTCACCGCCATACCTGAGCCAGGTTTCGAGTTCCGTGAGTGGGGGGGTCGTGCAGACTGTCTAGGAAAATTGCCTCACGCGCCCCACACTGAACCGGAATGTAAGGTGACTATGGATTTTGGCGCGACGTCCGTGCACGCAAACTTCGTCCCCACTCGGGTAGCCAGCCTCAGCAAGGTGTGGGTTCAGGGTCCGGCCAAGGTCAAGAAGGGTAAGAAGGCCACTTACAAGGTCGCCATCTCAAATTCAGGTAATGCCAATGCCACCGCTGTGAAGCTGATAGTCAGCGGCAAGGGCCTCAAGTACGGGTCCTCGGTCGGAGTAGTCCAGAGCGATTCGACCAGAACCGTCAGGGTCAAGCTCAAACCGAAGAAGTCTGGCAAGGTCAAGGCCACATTCAGAGTGACGTCGGCCAACGCCGGCAGCAAGACCGTCAGGAAGACGATCACGGTCAGGAAGTAGGTCGAGCCTCCCCCGTTTCGGGGAGTCGGAACCCCGGACTCAGGCAGCCACCCGCTCCAGTATCCGGGCGTCCCCCTGAGAAACGAATCGGGCCGGGTAGTCGTTTCCAGGGAGACCGGCTGATAGTGCCGAATTAAAGAGGATGTCGTCCTGCTGGAAGTATTGACTTAGTTGCTTCTTCCTAAATGACCGGCTGTGGTCAACAAGGAAAGGCGTGATCGTGAATCTTCCGATTGAGATCGGACGCTGGTCTTCCAGATGGCCGCTGAGCTCGAACCCTGGCTGTCTGCGATTGAAGAATGCTGCCTCGTCGATGATTGCCTTTGCGGCTTCGCCCATGTAAATCGGGACTCTCGGCGAGACCAGGTCAGCGAGGCCGTAGTGGTCAGGGTGCCCATGGGTAATGACGAGCCCCTTCAGCGTTCCATCTCCGTCTGACCATATTCCGGGCACGTCGGGTTGAAGGTCACGGTAAGCGACCTTGTCCAGTGTGAGTGGCAGGCCCGCTTCGAGAACCAGCCGGTCCCCTTCGACTTCGAGTTCAATGACTGCTCCCCCAATCTCAGCAGCCCCTCGATGAATCCTCACCCTCAAGTCAACAACCTATCTCGCGACCGATGAGCGGGTTCTGGTCGTGGCAGTCAACCCGAGCGTCGCATCGGACCACAGCGCACACTTCGGCTCTCAGGACGCCTGCCGGCCTCGGTACCCGGCGGTGGCCAGAACACTCTCATTGGCCAGTTGCTCCTGAACTAAGCGGAGGGCCGCTTCTGTACCGAGCTCGTCGGCGCACAAATCGAAATACGCGGCAAAGTCCTCAACTTCCTCATTGGGTGCCAGATCAGTGCCCCAATCGGGGAATCCCTCCATGAGCCGGCCATCAGCCCAGATTCCGGCGAGGATCGCGCCCGCGGCAACCGGGCAGACTCCTCCGTTGGGTCGGCTGTCGTAGACGCCAGCTTCGATGTCGAACCATCCGCTTCGGAGGGCCCGATAGATCCAAACCTTTGGTCTCGGAGGGAGGTTGCGTGTCGCGTCGATTAGGTGAATCTCGAACATGAACTAGTCGGAGGGTCGTGGCTCGAGCGTGGACCTGACAACCAACTCGCGGGAGGATCATCGTTGCACGGAAGAGGCCACGGGATGAGCGCTAAATGTTCAGCGATCCGTTCCGACAGGCGCAGCTCATTCGGTGGAGCTGATCGATCCTTGAGAGGTGCTCGTCTAGGTCGCTACCGCCCAGTTCGTGTTTCTTGAGTTGTGTTGGGCTCACGATGAGGGGTTCTACGTTGTTTGGCCAATCGATCAGGTCACCGTGGTAGTCGAGGAAGCATTCGTCGTCGAACACGAGCATCGCTGCTTGCTTGCAGCGTCCGATCTCAACGGCGCGGCTCAGGTTTCGCAGGTCCTTGGCTATGCCACCTTTCGGGTCCGTTGCTCGTTTGAGTAGTTCACCAGTCTTGGTCCAGCGTCCGGACTTGAGCCACTTGGCTTCGATGAAAAGGCTGTGCTGCCAGGTGCGAAACGCTGCTTGTGTTTCTGTGCTCTCTTCGAGTCCGTTCAGATCCGAGACGACCAGGTCGATTGCCTGTCTGGAGTCGCTGTCTGGTGAGTAGTCGGCACGCATCGCCCTGTTGATCTTGAACTCGGTGTGCACTGAGTTGGGGAATTCTTTTTCCAGTTCGATGGCAAGCCGAAGCACACAGTCTTGTTCGGACCAGATCATTGGTCCGTAGAAGTTCCTTGGGTCCTTCTGGTTCGTCCACCCGTAGTACCGGAAGCCACCCCAAACGGCGTAACCCTCCAGAACGCGAAGATACGCCGACCGCAAGCCACCGGAAACGTCGTCCCCGGGGCTCGGAGGATCTGATTTCGGCATGTACCCGCCAGCGCTGACAGCATGCTGGGATGCCTGCTGCGCTATTGCGAACCTGTGAGCCGCGTCGATCAGATCACGGACCGGGGACGGAAGCTCGTTATCCGGCAGCTGTTCAAGCAGTCTGATCTTTGCGGCTTCGTCGATATCGGGGTTGTTGAGGATCTGGCCAGCCGGGCCTAGTGCGGCTTCCTGGCTGCGCGCCCATATCTCGACTGCCTGTCTCGCCTCGATCAGCGCGTTTCGGCCTTCAAGTAGATCTAGCGCGAACTGCGGGAGATCGAAATCTGGATCGGGATGGACAACTCCTTTGGCGATCTCAAACCCGGGCTCTTCGTTCACTATGACCCCACTTTCGCTGATGCCTCTTTCACCCATTCAGCAACTTCTGGGGTCATTCGGTGCTCGACCTGGCTGCCGTCCGCAATATCTCTGGACTCCCACGGCTTCACGCCCCCGTAGCGATTGGTGGCCCGCCGGCTGAATGTGCTCAGGTATGCCCCGACAGTGCCGCGCTTTTCGCCGAGTGCCTTGGCGATCTCTCTTGTGGTCTGCCATTCCCCGGCGTGATCTGCCAGGTACAGCATCAATTGCTCGTGTGACTCCTTGCTTTCGCGGTACATGCGAGCCACGAGCTCTTTCGTCAACGCGGGGGCAGGCGGTGCGTTTTCCGCGTCTGAAATCTCTGCGTCCTCGCGTTCCAGGCGCGAGATCAGTTCATAGACCCGGGTGACATAGCGGGCGGGAACCTGTACTGCGATGAAGTCCGTTGAAGCGTCTGACATGAGGGTTCTCCTTGTTCTTGTTGTTTTCCAAGGGCCATATTAGCACACAAATAGAGCCACAAAAAACTTTTTAGGGTCCAAAACACCCACGGAGCTTTCGCGAGGGAGTAGGTGCGTGCACTTCGGACTCTGCGAATCCCCTTTCCATAGCCATCTCATGGGTATCGAGGGTCGTTTTCGGGTTGGACGGAAAATCCGTGCTGAGGTATGTGGAAACCCTTTCGAAGGAGATTTCCATGACCAAGGCACAGCGAGTAGAGCGAGATTTCTTCATCAAGCTGATGGACATGCGTGGCGCATCACAACGGCGGATCGCCGAGACGTACGGGATCACGGACCGGCAGGTGCGTCGCATCCTGAAAAGGTGGGCCGAAAGCCCGTACAGGCGCGACACGGAGGGTGCCTACGAAGAAGTGTTGCGCGTCCTTGAGCTCGTCAAGGAAGACATGGAGGCGCTCGGGATCAAAGCTGACCAGGCCTCGCCGATGGAGAGCCTGATCATCCTTGGACGAAGGGTCGATCTGATCATCAAGAGCTTTAAGGTGCTCAACGATCTCGGCATTAACTTCGATGGGGTTCTGGACCACGTCTACGGGAGTCCAATCAAAGACCCCGATCTCATCCGTGACGTAAACGGCGCGATCCGCGAGGTCCTCACGGAGCACGGAGTTGACCGCATCGTGATCGAAAAGGCCCTTCATGCCGGCCTGGACAAGTATGCGGACTGGGGTGTCCCGGTGCCTCGAGTCAAGGTAGATTGGACAGAAATGTCCGAGCGGCTCGCAAAAGTGGAGGCCGGACACGAATCCCAGTAATAATGTCCGCTTTTTGCCCTTTCCGCGGACATTTCTTCATCCCAATGCAGGGATGAATCGCTCAAAGCAGACCACCGTATGAACCCCTGAAAGAACCGCTCAACCAGGCCGACACCGCGGCCAGGGGCATCCTCTACGAAACCAAAGGTCACAGGTTCGAATCCTGTCGGGCGCGTTCAGTTTGCGCTTTGTGCCGAGGAATCTCGAAGGCTTGAAGACTCACTTGGTGGTTCCTGACGCTTGTGTTTCCCCCCAGCTTCCGATAGCGTCGTCTACCGGTACAGAGGGAATACGTTAGGGGAAAGTGGATACTCGACAGGCCGCACCACTGGTGCGCCTCATCAAGATGGTCGGCTTGTGGTTTTCTTGCCTGCTTCTCTTCGCGCTGGCCGTTTCCGGGCGGGCTGAGGCCAAGACCCAGGTGATCACGAAGAAGACGGCTCCGATCACGGTCAGTCCGTATCAGGTGGCTCTCCAGAACCCGGATGTTCCACCCCCAGTCGCCCCGAATCTCGAGGGCTACATCACGAACATGTCGGTCGACGTGGTTGATGTCAAGACAGGCAAGCCGGTTCCGATCAGGCGGATCATGCTCCACCACATCGTGTTCTTGAACTTTGGCGCCCCGGGCGCGCGCCGGGTTGATGCGTTCTACGGGGACGGTGAGGAACGCGCGAAGATGATCCTGCCGAAGGGATACGGGTACCCGATCCACCCGAACGAGCAGTGGGGGTGGGTCTGGATGCTGATGAATCACCAGTCAGTATTGGACCAGGTGAGGATCCGGTACAAGATGACCGTTGTCACCGGCGAGAAGCTGAAGCCGGTCATTCCCCTCAACTTCGACACATCCCATGGCCGCTAGGCTCTCGTATTCGACGTGCCCGGCGGGGGCAAACCGGGATCGTTGGACGTTCGCAGGATGAGTCGCGCCGCTCCGGTCTCGGGACGTCTGGTGGCCGGACTCGGGCATGTTCACGGAGGGGCCAAGGGTCTCGTTCTCTCCCAGACGGAATGCGAAAACCGGGCCCTCTACCGCTCCAGGCCGACCTGGGGCGCCAAGGATCACCCCTTCTACAAGGTGCGCCCGGTCCTCCACGAACCGGGGCCGATTAACATGAGTCAGTTCACATCAGTACGGGGAATCCCAATCGCAGAGGGCGAGAAGTTAACCCTCACTTCGCGCTACGACAACCAGTATCCGCACACCCGAGCGATGGGTCTGATGGTCGCCTACCTGGCACCCGATCCAAAGGTGACCAAAACGAGCTGCGCACCCCTGCCCAGGGACTACAAAGTGCTGAAGACGAAGGAGAAGGGCAGGAAGAAGGTCCCTCCACGGCAGATCAACATCTACGACTGGAACAGCAACGCCAAGGCGATCGAAGTGCCCGGGCCACGCGGTCCGATGCAGTACGCGAGCGGTGACACGACGGTCGTGGCCGACAACTTCGAGTTCGAAGCCGGCAACTTGACCCTGCCGCGGGGCTCGACAATTACCTGGTCATTCCCCGGAGACGTTCTACACAATGTCACCCTGGCCAACGGGCCGGAGGGCTTCTCGTCCGACCGTCTGTGGAAGGGCGGAACATTCAGCAAGAAGCTCACCAAGCCCGGCAACTACACGTTTTTCTGCGAACTCCACCCGGTCGGGATGATCGAGCGGGTTGTGGTCCGGAAGTAGGTCAGCGCTACCAAGGCCTCTGGCCGGCACGTTCGTCGGTGGGCTGATCGTCAGATCACGCATCCTGCGCGGTCGGGAGGCCAGGTCTGTATCGGTTTAGTGTGGAAGCGGATGACTTGTCAACCGAAATCGACTTGTGTTGAGGGTCCCCTGGGTGCTGCCCGGGTCAGGCTGAAAGCAGGCTGCCGATGAATGCGTTGCCCAAACGCTGGCTGGAAGCGCTGCGGGTCAGCTTTGGTCTTCCGTCAGGACTGGCGATGCTGGCGGGGATCCTTCTCGGCCTGTCGCTCCCGGCCATAGATGACTGGCTCGGCTTTCAACTCCCCGCGCTGGCCTTTGATAGCCAGTCCTCCACCCGGAGCTTGCTGGAGACGATCGGCACTGCAACTGTTTCGGTCGCCGGGCTCAGCTTCTCGGTGACCATTGTTGCCCTTACTCTCGCTTCCTCACAGCTCAGCCCCAGAGTCCTGCGTACGTTTCGTGGTGATCGGCTGAGTCAGACGACACTCGCCCTGTTCCTGGGAACATTCGTCTACTGCCTCACCCTTCTGGTTCGGCTTGGAGTGACAAACGGCGGGAGAGAGGTGCCGGACCTGTCGGTCACCCTCGCGGTGCTGCTCGCGTTCAGTTCTTTCCTGACTTTCGCGTTTTTCATCGCCCACATCGTCAACATGCTCGAACCGTCGACCGTAGTTGACGGCATCTATCAGGATGGGGTCTCGCTAAGCGAGAACCGATACCCGTCCGGGCCGGGAGAACCGCAGGACTGTGAAGCGGCGCGGCGGGACGCCAGGAGCACCATGGGGAATGATCAACCAGGGGAAATCGTCTCGCCGAAATCCGGCTACCTCACCGTTGTTGATCTCGGTCACCTGGTCAGCTGTCTGCAGCATGGGGATGCCTTCGTAAAACAGGCCGTGCCAGTCGGAACCTATGTACTGCCAGGGCAGGTCCTGGCCGAAGTATGGGCTCGAGGGGAGAACCGGGAAGAGCTTCACGGGCGGGTGCTTGAGGCATTCGAACTCGGAAAGCAGCGGACCCTGGTCCAGGACACAGCCTTCTGTGTGCGACAGCTCGCCGATGTTGCCCTGAAGGGGCTCTCTCCCGGGATAAACGATCCGACGACTTCCGAAAACGCGATGGACGCAATGGCGTCGCTGCTCGTGACGTTCATCAAGTCCGAGACGCCCTGCGAAATCAGGGTTGACGACGAGGGCGTGCCCCGATTCCTGGCGCTTGCCCCGGACCTCAATGACCTGGTCAAGTTGGGCTTTGACCAGGTCGTCGTAGCGGCCAAAGGAAGCCCAGTCGTGATCTCGCGCCTGCTCCAGCTTCTGGAACACATCGAGACTCAGGCTCGAGCGAACGGAGTCCGCTGCGGCGAGACTGACCGCCAGCGTCGGGCCCTGCGGCGCGAGTAGTCGGCCTGACCTTCGTTTCGGCGGCGCGCATGGGGATCACGGCTATCGTGCGAAGCGACAGGCTGTCGGACCTCAATCGTCGGAACGCGGTTCACCGTTCGACGTCCGAGTTGCCGATCACCCAATTTGCCACCCGTGCGAGGGGCCCCCGGCCAGCCGAAGTGCTGAGCTTGACGAAAACGACCAGAGCCAGAGTCGTGCCAAGCCCGCAGAGGATGCGCAGCCAAAGCGGACCTGAAACCCCGAAGCCGACGGTTACTCCGATGCTGAGCAGCACCCCGAGCAACGTCACTCCCCCGGTGGTCAGGTTGAGGCTTCTTGAAGTGCGGGAATCGGAATCGCTCACGTTGTCCTCCTGGTCAATGAGGCGGCCCTGTGGCAGTCCGCCCACGGGGGTTTGTTGGTGAGTACCCGATTACTCGCGTCAGGTGCGGATCCTGACTTCCGGGGCAGCTTCCATTTCGGCTTTTCCATCGTCCCTCTCCAGGGAGCGGGCGTAAACCCTGGAGAGTGGTGCGGCGCTGAAACCATGGGCGAAAACGCTTACGAGGACCGTGAAAGTCATCGTCGCGACCACGGTTCCCAGCGCAGGTAGTTCGGGTTCTTCGCTGACCACGACCAGACCGAGAATTATCGAGGCCAGGCCGCGCGGACCGAACCAGCCGATCAACAGGACGGTGCTGCGCCTCAGACCGCTGCCAAGGGTTGCGATAGCTACCGGGATCATCCTTATGAGCGTCAGGCTCAACAATCCGTACACGGCGATTTGCCAGGTCAGTGGCTCAAGCAGTCCAATCGCTGTGGCTCCGAAGGTGAAAAACACGATCAGGTTCAGAAGCTGGCCCTCGTCATCGGTGAAATCGATAATGCCCTCGCCGGTGTGGGGAGTGATCCGCCCAGCCGCGAGGCCGGCGGTGAACGCTGCGATGAACCCGTTTCCGCCGAGTTGGTCAGCAATCGCCCAGACCGCGACCGCCAGCCCCACGAGCCCGAGTTGCTGGTAGGGCGCCTTGATCAGCTTCTTGTCCATTGCCCGCTCCAGCAGTGAGCCCCCGGCCAGGCCGATACCGACTCCTACCAGCGCCCCGATTCCCACCTGCTGAACAGCAAACGTAATCCAGCTCGTTGCGTCCAGCTCGGTTTCCGCGGCAGCCAGCCCCACGAAGAGAAAGAGGAAGGGGATCGATAGCCCGTCGTTCAGACCGCTTTCGACGTTGAGTGCCTGGCGAATTCGCTTTGGGATCCGTTTGCTGCTTATCACCGTCTGGCCGAGTGCGGCGTCGGTCGGCGCAAGTACCGCGGCGATGATTGCCGCCTCCCAGAACTCGATATGCCCCAGCAGCAGTGCACCGACCAGGACCCCGAGTCCGATCGTCAATGGCATGCCGATGCCCAGCAGACGCAGCGGCAGGTTCCGGTTTCCCCCCAATGCCCGGGGGCTGATTCGAGCGGCATCCGCAAAGAGCACGATGACCAGCGCGATCTCGGCCAGGAGGAGCCCGCTCTCGCTGTCGAGTTCAAACTCGAACAGCCCCAGGACGTCGGGTCCAAGCAACAGTCCGGCGGCCACAAAAACCATCGGCGCGGTTATGGCCCTGGCCGAAAGCCTTGCTGAAACGAGGCTGTAGAGAAACAGAACGGCAGCGAGAGTGGCAAGGCTGACCATCGAAGCGACTTTATTGGAACCGGGTATGGCGCCCCCCTGTCAGCCCGGCTTTGCGACAGACGGACAGTGATCCAGGGTCCGTCAGGTCACGATCAGGACGACCGCGGCGAAGTAGGTGCCGATCGAGAGCAGGTCCTGGATCAGGGTCGCAAGTGGACCGGAACCGAAGGCCGGGTCCAGGCCCATTCTCTGGAAGAAGGTGGGAAGGGCGAGAGCGACCGCTACCGCCACGGTAGCGCTCGCCAGCAAGGCCACGGCCACCGCCAACGCGACCTCTATGTCACCCCAGACAACTACCGAGAAGGCCAGGAATGTCACCCCGATGATGATGCCCACCAGCAGGCCGGTGATCAACTCGCGGACCAGGATGCTTCTGGTGGTCACCCCGACCGCAAAGGCGCGGATCAGGACCGTCTGGGTCTGTGAGCCGACCGCGCCGGCCATGTAGACGATTGCCGGAACGAACAGCGCGATCAGGACGTTCGATTCGAGCGTCTCCTCGAACGCTCCCATGATCAGCGCCGAGACCATCGCCCCGAGCAGTCCGACGATCAGCCATGGGAGCCGGTGCCAGAGTCTCTGCCCGACCGATTCTTCAGCGGCTCTCACTGTCTGTGCGGAGCCCGCCGTGTAGCCACCGAGTCTGGCCAGATCCTCTTCGTGCTCGGAGAGCAGGACCGAAAGCATGCTTTCGGGAGTGATAACTCCCCGGAACTGTCCCGCAGATCCGACGATGATCAGGAACCCGGCCCGGGCATCGACCATCAGGTGCGCCGCCACTTCCTGGTCGGTGTCCTCGGTCACCGTAGGTGGATTGGGGATCATGACCTGATCTGCCCGTTGGCCGTCCTTGAAGGCCAGCAGGTTCTCCATACTGATCGTTCCGACCGGCTGGGTCCCGTCCAGAACGATCACATGGTCGGCATTGTCGAACCTCTTGCCGGCCAGCCGCGTGCGCACATCTCGCACCAGTTCATCGGGCGCCGCAACAGGAACCCTCATGGTTCCATGGAAAACAGCAATCGTCTCCGGAATTGGCGCGTCCGTTGTCAACGAGGCTTGAGCTTAGTTCAAGCTTCGGGCGCTGCGGCCAACGGGGGCTCCGCCGCCACGATGCGAGAACGGAGCAGACTCCCGGTCAGGACCGGAATCGGGTACCGCTTGGTGTGCCGCTCCTGGCGGCCGGGATCTAGAAGATGCTGCGGAGGCGGGTGAAGACCGACTTGCCGGCCTTCAGGGCGGCGTCACCAGTCGCAACGGCGGCGTTTCCGAGGCTGCCGATGGCCGAGCCAGTCGAGTCCTTCGCTTCGACAGCTGTCTCGCGTGCCTGCTCTGCGGACTGCCTGGCCTTGTCTGCTGACTGCTCCGCCGCCTTGCCCTGGCGGGTTGCGGCGGCCTTCTTGCCGCGACTGCTGGCGGCAGCCTGGTCCCTGGTTTCGTTGCGTTTCCTTGTGGCAGCTGCCTTCTTTGCTGCGGCGCTGCGTTCAGCTTTGGTCTGAGTCATGCCAACCATGTACCCCGCTGCTGGCTGTTCAATCGCCCGATCCTCCCGGGCTGCCGGCGGGATTACTTTGTCCGGGGCCAACGCGTAACATCCGCCGCAGGGGGTTCGATCAAACTGGACCGGGAGGTATCTGTGAAGAAGTTCTGCCTCTCCGTCGGGAAGGTCTGCCTTCTCGCCGGAGTAACGCTCGCCCTGCTCGCCCCCTCTGGCACTCAGGCCAAGGCTGCCCGAAACGGCCCCATCCTTTTCAGCGACTACACCCACATCTGGAAGGTGAAGCCGGATGGAACGGGCCTGAGAAAAGTCGCAAGGAAGGCAGCATGGAGCCTTCATGCTTCACCCAACGGGCGGCAGCTCATCTACACGCACGGCGGCCTCTTCCGGATGCCGATCAACGGTGGCCGTTCCGTGAATCTGCTGAAGCGCTACCCGATTGTGGCTCGCTTCGCTGGCGTCGACTGGGCATCCTGGTCCCCAAACGGAAAGAAGATCGTCTTCGCGGGAAGCAACGACACCCGCATCTATGTGATCAATGCCAACGGCCGGGGGCTCCGTTACCTCTTTGGCAAGTACAGAACCGGTCTGCTGCATCCGGTCTGGTCTCCCAACGGGCGCGAGATCGCGTATATCGACGTGAACAGGAACTCGTCGCTGATGACCGTGAACCTCAGGAGCGGAAAGAAGCGGGTGATTTACCCCGGAGACGGAATCGCCGGCACCCCGGTCGACTTCGACTGGCACCCGAGTGGCAAGCGGATCGCCTTCTACGCCCCGTACCGGAACTGGATGATCAACAGCAACGGCACCGGTTTGCGGCAGATCTCGCCGAACGCCGCATTCGTTTCCTACGAGGACCTGGTCTTCTCGCCGGACGGGAGCGAGATCCTCGGTCGGGCCCTGCCAGTCGGAGGGTTGACCTCGGAGTTGTGGCGCCTCGATGGTTTCAACGGAGCGGCCGACGGCGGATACGCCGAGTCGGTGACCGGACGTTTCGGCGGCAGCGCCTTCTTCCCGGAGTGGGCACCGAGGGCACGATGATCAGCTGCCCGTAACCGGCGAAGCCTCAGCGAGCGGTCAGGACGGTCTCGCCGCCCCGGGCGGGGGTCACGGTGATCGCCCGCCGGACCGTCGCCTCGGGGCCCTCGACACCAGCTGAAACTTCAGAAACCCGCAGCAACTCCCTCAGCACGATCGCCATTTCCATCTGGGCGAAGCTCGCTCCGACGCAACGCCGCCGGCCACCGCCGAAGGGGATCCAGGTGTAGGTGCCTGGATCCGATTCGAGGAAACGCTCGGGTCGAAAGGCGTAGGGCTCCGGGTAGATCTCCGGATCGTGCTGGACCAGCCAGGCGCTGGGAAGCAAATGAACCCTTGGCTCGTAAAGGACGCCGCCGACCTCGATCGGTTTCTTGACCGTGCGCGGTGCGGCATTCAGCAGCACCGGGCGAAGCCGGAGGCTTTCGCGGATCACGGCCGTCATGTAGGGGTCGCCGTCGCCATCATCAACGGCTTCGACGAGTCGAGAAAGGACTGCCGGGGCTCTGGTCAGCCGCTCGAGAGCCCAGGCAAGCTGGGTCGCAGTCGTTTCGTGGCCGGCGACCAGCAGGGTCATGAGCTCGTCGTGGATCTCCACGTCAGTCATCGGCGAACCATCCTCGTGGCGGGCGGCAACCAGAGAGTTGATGATCTCGCTGCCCCCGCCATCGCCCTGATCCCGTCGTTCCCGGATCTCGGAGTAGATGAGCTCATCGGCTCGCGCACGTATCTCGAGGAACCTGGCCCAGGGGCCGCGCCCGAAAGGTGCCCGCCTGGCCGGTGGCAGCAGGCTGAGGGGGCTCATTCCAAAGTCAAGCATTCCGGTAAGAGCAACCCGGAGTTGGTCCAGCCGGGGACCGCTTCGAAGACCGAACACCGCGGCCAGGATCACCTCGAGGGTGAGACTCTGCATTCGAGGATGAATCGGGACCGACTCGCCCCGTGGCCAGCTTCGGATCTGTTCCCGGGCAACCTCGGCAACCATCTCCTCGAGTCCGCGCATGCGCTCACCGTGGAAGGCGGGCAGCACCAGTTTCCGCTGGCTCATGTGGGCGCCCTCGTCGAGCAGGAGAATCGAGTTGGGCCCGACGATCGGCTCCAGAATCCGGGTTCCTTCCCCCGGGTGAAGTACATCTGGCGGGGCGGTGAAAACCTGTTTCAGCTCTTCCGGATCCGAAAGGACGATGAAGGGGTCCTGGGCTGCCAGCCGAACGGTGAACTTCTTTCCGAACCGGCGTCGGCAGCGATCCAGGAACCCGGTCGGCCTGGTCCACCAGCCAACGGTCTGCATCGCGCTGGGCATTCTCGGCCCGGGAGGGAGATTCGATCTCTGTAGCCGACTCACCCGCATGACGTTAGCGTAGGCTCGGGCCATGGACGAGATAGTGGTGGTAGCCATCCTTACGGTGAAAGAGGGAATGTCCGACCGGGCGTTGGAGGTTTTCCGACCGGTAATCGAGGCGACACACCAGGAACCCGGGTGCGTTTCCTATGCCCTCCATCGCGACAACTCGGACCCCGACAGACTGGTGCTGGTTGAGAAGTGGCTATCGCAGGATGATCTCGACGCCCACTTCCAGCAGCCGCACATGGCGGAGATGGGTTCGCTTGCCGGTGAACTGCTTGCTGAACCTCCCCTGATCGTCTTCAGTTCGGCGATCCCCGTCGGTGAACCTGACAAGGGTCTCATCTAGGGGCTACCCCGGCTACCAGCCGCCCGTTCCGGGTTCGCCCTTGATCGGCCCGGTGATTTCGGCGGTGATCCAGCCTCCGTAGAAGCCACCAGGCTGGGGGAGAACGGGTTCGCGATCGAGGGTACAGTCGACCAATGCCGGGTAGAACGACACCCGGTTCGCAAGCTGCGCGAATCCGGGCGAGGGGTCCCGATAAGTCCAAGCGGCCCTCGCGATAATCCGGTCTGGCAGGACTACATCGAAGTAACTTGCGGCCCCTTTCCATTCGCACCAGGTTCCGCCGCCTCCGGAAGGCTGAAGCAGGCCCGGAGTGACGTCATCGAATGGCAGGTAGATCACCGGTGCCCCTGCGGTCTCGCAGACCTTGACTCCGTTTCTGCTCGAGGCGATGGTCGTGCCGTCAGCGGCGACCAGGGCGGTCCTTGGTTCAGGCCTTACCTCGGGCGGACGCGGGTAATCCCAGACCGACTCGTACGGGAGCCCATTCGGGGCTTTGCCCTTGCGTCGCTCGGGCTCCGGCCTACGCAGGATCCTTCCGAAAGCCATTACCCGGCACCCTTCGTTTCGGCTTCGGCTTCGGCTATCGCGACTATGCGGCTGGTGAAGAGATCCACGATCGGAGCGTATGCCAGAGCGACAGGTGCCCAGGCGGGTCCGGCCGACCTCACCGGCATGCTGAGGCGGCTACCGTGCCCGTCCGGTTCGACTACGTGATCAACGATCACCCCGCCAACCTTCCAGGACCAGGACCTTCCGGGCTCGACCTCAAGAATCTCGGCAGGAACCTTCAGGCCGCCGGCGACGATCACCCTGCCTTTGGCTCCCGCTTTGACTTCCGGGTCGCCGAGGCCTTCGGCTCCTCGCACATACAGTGACCATTCGGACCAGCGGTCCGGCCGGGAGATCAGTTCCCAGACAATCCCGGTCGCTGCGCGGCATTCCAGAACCCGGGTCAATCTCGGAGGTTCCGGTCGCCGGGGCACATGCCCGCGATCCTAGCGTCCGGGTTTCCTCTGTCTGGCAAGAACCCAGCCGTTCAGCACCAGGCCCGCGAACGAGATCGAGGCGACCTCCATCAGTTCAGCCGGATCTCCGGGTGCGCTTGGAACCCGACCTGCCGGAGGACTTCCGGAATCGACCGGAGGCCTTCCGCGCCGGCTTCTTTCTCTCGGCAGCAGGCACCTCTTCCTTCACGACCTGCCGGGTCAGGACCGGGATCTGCTTTTCGAGGAACTTCGCCATGCGTTCCTCGTCACGACGGATCGAGCGCGCCATCTTCGCGGTCTCTTCGTCGTTCAGTTCAGTCGCGAGTGTCTCGATCGCCGTGTAGTTGGCAATCTCTTCGTGTTCGTTGAAGTACTCGGTCTTGGCGTTCTTGAGCATTTTCTCGGTGTCGCTGTTGCCCCTGATGGAGTGCAGCGGACCCTTGGCGGTGGCGACCAGCTTGTTGGCCTGGCTGGTGACCTTGGCGAGAGTTGCCGCCGTGTCCCCGTTGACCTTCTTGATGCGCTTCTCGAGCTGCCTGGAGTGCGACTTGGTTTCGCGAAGGTGCTCCTTCAGACGCTTCTTGTAAGGGGCGCGATCAGTCATGCCGATATGCGCTTCAAGCGCGACTTCGAGTTCCTTCTCCTTGCCGTAAGCCTCGATCAGGTACTGGGAAAGCTTTGCTTCCCGTGCTGTTCCGTCGGTTGCCATCTCTTCTCCTTTGGTTCCGTGGTTCTGCTCGTTGCTCAGGCCCAGAGAACCCAGCCGAGGATGATCCCCGTCAGCAGGCCGCCCGCAGCGGCAACCACGATCGGGGTGTTTCCGTTTCCGTTCGCGATGCCGTCGGACTCACCGACGACCCCGGGAGAGTTCCTCACGTCCCCGGTCGGGCCGCTTCCCGCGTCTCCTCCGGTCCCGTCTTCCGGGCTTCCGGTACTGAGTTCGGACTCTTCGATTTCTTCGGACCGCTCTACCTCCGGTTCATCCATGCAGGAAGTGCTACCCGTACAGGTCCCAGTCAAACGGACTGCATCCGGGGCGGGACAAGCCCGGCTGCCTCCGAAGTGATGACGGTAACGCCCCCGCGATGAGTCAGGTATTTCGGTGGCCGCGGCTTGTGAACGGGGCCGGGAGGCCGAGGAGTCTCATCGCCAGGATGGCTGCCGCGATTGCGAACAGAGGGTCGAGAATCACGTCGGAGGCACCCTTGGCTATGCCGTCGACGACCGTAGCCTCGCCCAGAATGTACCGGGTCAGTGAGGCAACGGACTCACCAAGCAGAAAACCGACGATCTCCGCCAGGAGCAACACCCAGAAGACGAGCCAGAAGTCGCTCCTGACCAGCTGGAAGCTCCGGGAGAAAGCCTTCCTTGCACCACGGTTCTCGAGTTCGACAGCCGGGCCTACGAGGGCGAAGAAGATCAGGGCAGCCACCCCGGGGACGATCAGAAGGAGCAGGCCGATCAGCACCACGATCACGTAGAGAACGTCGACCGTGATCAGCCTGAGAAACCGGATGTTCCGGACCATCCAGGCAATTCGGGGCGGTTTGCCATTCCTGGCGTGGGTCAGAGACAGGCCAATCGCGCCGGCGATGAAAACCTGCCCGAGAAGGCTGCTCGAGGAGATGGCTCCGGTGACCGAGGCCAGAAGGACTGCCTCCAACCACCGGGTTGTCTCCAGGGAATCGATCCCGTGCTCGGCCACCGAGTTGATGACTTCCAGAGGGATAAGGACGACCGCGGCGAGGGGCAGGATGTACATCCACCAGGCGCGGTAAGTGTGGAATACCTGGAAGTAGACGTCGCCGATCCGGCGCAGGAGAGAATCCCGGCGAGGGTCGCTGTCGGAGCTCTGTGGCACGCCCGGAAGATAGCGGCGCCCGATCACCGGGGCTGGTCCGCAAGAATGCCGCAGGGGAGATCGGATGGTTCGAAGCGTCGACCGGGAGATAGAAGCCTGGAGCAGGCGGTCCGCGAGGGACCAGTTCTCCCTGCTCTGGGAGCAAGCCGGGAAGGACGAGGTGAACGTGATCTCGTACTGGGAGGGCCGGGAGTGGGCCTCGACCTACGTCATCTCGGCGTCGCAGGCCCGGCTTCCGCTGCCGGGACGCTGGTGGGCTCTCTGCTTCATCGACCCGGGCAAGGAAGACCCGGTGAAGTTCCTCAGATCCGATGACAGCGAGGGAGAGGGTGCCGGCCCGCCGCTGACGGACGCCCGGTCCATCCGCAGGCTCCTCGAGGTCCCGGGCATCGAAGAGCGCCCAGAGCTTTGCTCGCTTCTGATTACCCTAGGGGCAAGAAGAGACGAGCTCGACACCGCCTCCATACTCAGGTTCACGAAGCACAGCGACCATGTCGTCAGGTACGTGACACTCGGGGTTCTCTCCTGGCAGCCCTCGATCAGCAACGACCTCATCGCCCACCGCTTCTCCGGCGACCCGGATCCGATCGTGGCTGACCTGGCTGCCCGGTTTGCCGGCGGTCGCACCCGCCGGGCAACCAGACCCTGATCAGGGTGCCGGCGGCGTCGCAGCGACCGCGTCGGCGAAAGCGGTCGCGCGGAGGGAACCGAGACCGGTGGCGAGGTCGTAACCGGGCTGGGCGGCGCCACCGGCGGGGGACTTTCCGAACGGGGTATTCGGCTTCTTCGAAGCTGTGCCGACTGTCACGTCATAGAAGATCGATCCGTATCCGGGGCCTCGGGCCAGTGAATAGAGAAGAGGGTTGATCGAGCCGAGTGGGGGCCGGCCGGCTTCCTTCTCCTGCTGAACCGCAAGTGCGACCATAGCCGCGGTCACGGGTGTGGCCGCGCTGGTGCCACCGCCGCCACCCCAACCTCCGGTGCCCTCCTGGTAAACGGCAACTCCGGGCTTGAACGAGGCCATCGCCCCGAGGTCCGGTGTCAGTCTCGTCGGGCTTCCCTTCTGGAGCGATGGGGTGATGCCCGGACCGGTCTGGAAAGGCGGCCTCGGCCAGAAGTGGCTGGGGCCACCGCCACTGCCGACCCCCTGTTTGGGCTCTGTCGCGTAGGTTGACCAGACTGGCTGGACGGTGATCTCGTTGCCCTGGCTGAGGGTCAGGTTCGTTCCGCCGACCGCGGTCACGAAGCGGGAGCTTGCGGGAAAGGAGGTTCCGGGCTTGCCCGACTCGCAACCCTGGAAGCCAAGGTCGCCGGAGGCGCTCAGCGAAGTGACCCCCAAAGCGGCGGCTTCTGCAAGCAGGCGGTTGCCCAGGTACTTCTCGGCCTTGGTGAAGCGGTACTCGCAGACCCCGTCACTGATCGACAGGATGTCGGGCAGCTTTCCACCCTGCCTCGACGGATCGAGGGAACCGAGCATGAAGAGGATGAATGAGTTGCTGAAGTTCTGGTCCAGCGGCACGAATATCGGGGTGATCTGCTCGAGTCTTGGAGCGATCGCAGCCAGCGCCTCGACATCGAGGACCGTTTCATCGGGGTCGTCCTGGGTAGCGTTGACGCCACCTGGCATCGCGAACTGGGTCACCCTGGGTAGCGGCTGGTTGAAACAGTTGGCCCAGGTCTTGAAGTCGCTGGTTCCGACCACGGCGGAACTCAGGGTGTTGACCCGGACTCCGGAACCATCGAGACCACGACTGCGAAGCTCGTCGACCTCATAAGCGGTGTTCAGCTGGTTGGGAGTGAGAGCCTTCGATTTGATCGCGCCGCTGCAGCCTTCCGGTGTTCCGGTCAGCTCGGTGGCAGACCGCGGGGGAGTCGGGGCGGGTCCTTGCGGGAATATCTCCCCGACCGAAACCTGCTTGATCGCCCACTTGTATCCCTTGGGGCGGCAGGGCTTGCCGGGGATCTTCGGTCCGGCGCAGAAAAGACGCCTGGCCGCCGCTGGAGTCATCACCGTCAGGGCAACGGTCTGGCTCGGATTCAGACTCACCCGCCGGACACCGGGCTTGTTCCGGAGGGTCAGAACCTTCTGGCGAACCTTTGGTCCGGCACCGAACTGCTCGCGAAACTCGGCCTGGGTCAGGAATTTCCGGTATCTCGCGCCCGGGTAGGCGATCTTCTGTGCGGCGGCAAGGGCATTGCCCCGGCCGGGCAAACCGAGAATCACGACCCGCAGCATCTCCTGCTTGCCAGCTGACGTTGCCGCGTCGTGACCACTCGTCCCCGCTATGGCGTTACCGGCGCAGGCCAGACAGGCGATCATCACAGCCGCCGGAAGCGCCAGGCCAAGGCTGATTCTCCGTCCCATGGCTGGTCATCTTCTCACCTGGCCAACCGATCGCCAACCCGTCCATCTCCCTGTAGGTTCTGCCCCGTGTCCCCGACTCCGTCGCTCAGGATTTCGATCGCCGTCGCCTTGCTTGCGCTCTCCGGTGCCTGGAACGCCGGCAACGTCGGACCTGTCGCTTCCCAGCTCGCCTCCGAATTCGATGTCTCGCTGGCAGTGGTCGGAGCCCTCTCCGGAACCCTGTTTTTCGGGGCGAACGTGATCGGGCTCGTCTTCGCAGCCCAGATTGGCGAGGCGGTGGGGCTGGTCAAGGGGCTGAGGTATGCCTGCCTCCTCGTTGTCGCCGGCAACCTGATCTTCGCCCTCACTCCGATCTTTGCGGGACTGGCTGTCGGGCGGATCCTGCCCGGGCTCGGGTTCGCACTGACCACGACGGTCGGCATCGTCTGGGCCCGTCACGAAGGAGGGGTGAAGCTGGTCGGGCTGTTCGGAGCATCCATCCAGTTGGGGATAGCGATGTCGCTGCTGCTCGGGAGTGTGCTCTTCGACATGGGGGTCGACTGGCGGGTCGGGTTCCTGATCAGTGCGTCACTGGGGGCTGTAGCAATGGCCGCGATCCCCGGTGATGCGAAGTCTCCGCCCCTTCCGGAGAGGCGCTCGAGCGGCTTTCTCAGCCTCGCCTTCCGAAGGGTCCGCGTTTACCGGCTGAGCCTGCTCTTTCTATCCATTTACGGGGTGCCGATGATCCTTGGCGCCTGGATGATCGAGTACCTGTCCAGCGAAGGGGATGTCTCGAAGACTGTTGCCGGCCTTGCCTCATTCCTGCTCTTCGGCCTGTCAGCGGTTATGAGGATGACCGGTGCTGACCTAAAGGCCCGGGGCTGGACTCATCAGGTTCTCTGCGGGTCGCTGGGCCTGGCCGCAGCGGGCCTGGCAGCGATTGCCATCGACCCGATGGCCGGAGCCGCCTTCCTGGCCGCAGTACTGCTTGCCGTCGGCTTCGGTCTGCCCTACGCGACAGCGCTCACCGAAGCCCAGGATCTCTACCCGGAGGAGCCGGCCGAGCCCCTCGCCCTGATGACCCTGATCGCGCTGCTTCTGCCGATCATCGTGATCCCGGTCATTGGCCATTCGATTTCCGCGAACGCGGGAGATGTCGCGTTCGGACTTCTTGCCCTGTTCCTGTTGCTGGCGACGGTCGCAAATCTGAAGCGATCGGGCTACCCGCTTTCGGACTGAGGTTCAACCGGGTTCGGCGTCATCAATCGACGCCATTGCCGGCCGGCCGGTGAACCCATGCACCAGGATCGATACTCCCACGCAGAGCACGATGGTCCAGTAGATGCGGCTGGCTTCGTCGACGGCCAGTACCCCGGCGTTGATCGCCACGGCTGCGTAGTAGAAAGAGCCGACCCCGCGAATGCCGAACCAGCCAATCAGGAGACGTTCCCTCATCGACACGGGTGACCGGCTGAATGCCATCAGGGTGAGCAAGGGGCGGACCAGAATCAGAAGAAAGGGAACCAGGAGCCAGCCCGCGAGCCCTGGATTGCCGAGACCGGCGATGGTGACCGTGCTCCCGAGGATCAGGACCATCCCCAGTTCGGTTACGTCTTCCATCAGATCGGCACCGGCATGTACCCGGCCATGCGCCTCGTGACTCCATTCGTGACGACGAAAGCCCAGCCCCCCGGCGAATGCGGCCAGAAAGCCGTAGGCCCCGGCGATTTCGGTGATTCCGTAGATCGCCAGCACTGCTGCCAGAGCGAGCCAGCCATCGAAGCGGGGTCTGAGCCAACCGGCCCTGCGGAGCCTGTCAGAGCCCCAGGCGATCAGGTGGCCTCCGGCGAAACCGAAGGCGATGCCGACAGTCACGGCGTAGAGGACATCGGGAACGAACCAGTCGGTGAACAGATTGAAATCGCCACCGGCAACGAGCACGCCCAGAAAGATGAACGGAAACGCGAGACCGTCGTTCAACCCCGCTTCCGAGGTGAGGGCAAACCTGGTCTCGTTGCTGTCACCTTTCCCGGGCGGTCCGACTTTCAGGTCGCGGGCAAGCACCGGGTCCGTCGGGGCGAGGGCGGCGCCGAGAATGATCGCGGCACCGAGTGAAAGGCCCATCGCCAGGTTCGCGAAGGCGGCGACCGCAGCAATCGTCAGAGGCATCACTACAAGAATCAGCAGCGAGGTTGAACGCCATCGCCCCAGACCGAACCTCCGGTCAAGGCGCAGGCCGGCACCGAACAGGGCGATGATGACCGCGAGTTCGGTCAGGTGCTCGATCAGGGTCGAATCCTCGATCGGACTGAGAAGGTCGATCCCGAGCAGATGCAGACCTGCAGATGCGACTGCCCCGAGCACCAGATACACCGCCGCCGGGCTGTAAATCCGGTCGGAGTGACTGGACAACGCGGCGATCGCGACCAGAATGACGATGCCGCCAAAGGCGATGCCGATGGCGTAGGCGTCAGCGAATGAGAATCCTGGTGAGGCGGCGAGGATCAACGTGGGCCTGACACTAAAGGGGGGCGCAGCTGAGAGTTGCTGCGAATCAGAGAACCCCGCAATATGCTCCAGCAATGGAGCCCAACGCGAGTGCCGAAGCAACAAGTCCCTCGATTCAGCCCGGGACACCGGGTGACGGCCTGATCCTCAACCCGAAGACCTGGTCCGCGCCTCACCTGGATGCCGCAGATGAAAAGCGCCTGAAGGACATGATCGAGTGGTTCGAGAACCGCGGACTCAAGAAACTCAAGGACGACGACAGGGAAAACCGCTGGTACTCGGAGTTCCTCGAGATGCAGGCCGAACTCGGGATATTCAAGAACTTCCTGACCCCCGCCAGGGACGCTGGCGGCGACCCCGAACGACGCTGGGACACGACGAGGATCTGCGAGTTCAACGAACTCTCCGGTTTTTACGGGCTTCCCTACTGGTACACGTGGCAGGTCTCGATTCTTGGCCTCGGTCCGATCTTCCAGTCGGAAAACGAGGCGGCCAGAAAGAAGGCGGCCGACGAGCTTGCGAAGGGGTCGATCTTCGCGTTCGGCCTTTCCGAACGGGCGCACGGGGCCGACATCTACTCGACAGACATGGTCTTGACCCCAGCCGGAAACGACGGCGCCGGGGAGACATACACCGCAACCGGTGGCAAGTACTACATCGGTAACGGCAACGAGGCAGCGATGGTTTCGGTCTTCGGCAGGGTCGAAGGCATCGAAGGGCCAGAGGGCTACGCATTCTTTGCCGCCAACTCGAAGCATTCCAATTACGAGCTGGTTCGCAACGTCGTCAATTCATCGAACTACGTGTCGCAGTTCAACCTGAACGCCTACCCGGTCGAGTCCGCTGACGTTCTCCATATGGGCCCCGGGGCATTCGATGCTGCCCTCAACACGGTCAATATCGGCAAGTTCAACCTCGGTTTCGCTTCGATCGGAATCTGCGAACACGCCTTCTGGGAGGCGATCACCCATGCCGACAGCCGGGTGCTCTATGGAATGAAGGTGACCGATTTCCCCCAGGTCCGCCAGGCCTTCACCGACGCCTTCGCCCGCACCGCAGCAATGAAGCTGTTCGCCTGGCGCGCGGTGGATTATTTCCGTGCCGCGTCCCCGGATGACCGGCGTTACCTGCTCTTCAACCCCCTGACCAAGATGAAGGTCACGACCGAGGGCGAGAGGGTCATCGACCTGCTTTGGGACGTGATCGCCGCCAAGGGATTCGAGCGCGACATGTGGTTCGAGATGGCCGCCCGGGACATCCGGGCGCTGCCCAAGCTCGAGGGCACCGTCCACGTGAACATGGCCCTCGTCCTCAAGTTCATGGCTTCCTACCTATTCAATCCTGACCCCGACCTTGCCGCTCCCGATCGCATGCAGGATCCGGGAGACGACGAGTTCCTCTTCCGGCAAGGCCCGGCCAGAGGCCTTGGCAAGATCCGCTTCAGCCCCTGGCGCAATTCGTATGAACCGTTCGCGGGCGTTCCGAATGTTGCCCTCTTCATGGAACTTGCGGAGTCGTTCAAGGAGCTTCTGGTCCAGGCCGGACCGGATGAAGCGCAGCAGAAGGACCTCGACTTCCTGCTCACCCTGGGCGAGCTGTTCACGCTAATTCCGTACGGTCAGTTGATCTGTGAACAGGCCCAGGCGGTGGGACTGCCCGAAGACACGCTCGACCAGATCTTCGATGTGATGATCCGGGACTTCTCGGCGTACGCGGCCGAGCTCCACGGAAAGACTTCCTCGACCGAAGCCCAGCAGGAATGGGCCCGGGGAGCGATCACCAAGCCGGTTGCCGACCCGGATCGCTTCGAGTCGGTCTGGGCCAAGACCCGGGCGCTCGCCGGCGGTTACGAGATGGGTGCCTGACCCGGCACCCTCCGTCGCGCGTTCGCTGAAAGGATTGGCCAATGCAGAAGATGAGATTCGTCAAGGATTTTGACCTGCCGCCAGACGTGGTCTTCGAGTACTTCGCGGAGCACGAGAACCTGGGCGGCACCCTTGGGGCCGGTGTGACCAGGCTCAGTGACGGATCTGACGGCACGAGGAACGGAGTCGGTTCCTCCCGGCGGCTCAAGCCTCCGGGGCCGGTTCCGGCCTTCGAGGAGACGGTCACGGCCTTCGAACCCAATGAGTTGATCGAGTACAAGGTGACGAAGGGAACGCCGTTGAACCATCACCACGGCGAGATTCACTTCACCCCGGCCGGTTCGGGCACCCACGTCGAGTGGAAGATCGAGATCGGCACCGCCGTTCCCGGACTCGATTATGTGATCGCAAAGATCCTGGTCAGGAACATCGGCGGCGGACTCGACCGGATGGCGATCCCGGCCTGACCGCTACTTCGTGCGGGGGGCTTTGGCCCGGATCTCGTCGAGCAGGCGCTGGGCGAGCTCCTGATCGTCCTCGTCCGGTCGGGGCTGGCCGCCGGCGGGCTCAAAGAATTCAACCGTCACCCGGGGGCGCTTCGGGAAACGCTTGAGGTCGGTGCCGCCAGTCACCGCAACCAGCAGGACCGGGACCCCCGGACAGGCCCGGGCGAGTCTCGAGACCCCGCGGCGGGCGCGCAGGTTCGTGCCCCGGGAGAGGGTGCCTTCGGGGAAGATGCCGATCATTTCCCCGCGCCCGAGAGATTCGACCGCGTTCTCCAGCGCGGCCGTGTCATTCTCGCCGCGCCTGATCGAAATCTGGTCGGCGGTGTCAAGAATCCAGGCCAGGGGCTTGAACTTCCAGAGGGTGTGCTTGGCCAGGAAACGAAGCTGACGTTCGCGCCACATCATCACCTCGATGATTGCCAGCGGGTCCAGCCACGAATCGTGGTTGGAGACGATCAGCGCAGCACCCGTGCGGGGCAGGTTCTCAAGGCCCTTGGCGCGCAGCCTTGCCCACCAGCGCAGAGGCCTCAGGATGAGGCGAATCGTCTGGTAGACCTTCCAGCCCCGGCGCTCCGATCCGGCAATCGTCACGTCATCCGGAGTGACGAAATCTTCTGCGGTTGTGGTCCTCAAACGGGACCTGAGGTGCCTGGCGGATTCATGAACACACGACTTTAGAGGCTGTGGCTTGGAAGACTCGCCTGTTTGTGGAATTCGCCCCGATCGGGTGAAAACCGTAAAGCCGAGGTCGTTCAGGTGCGCGGCATGATCCTGCGCACCAGGGGACTGGTGAACAGGCGGTACGGATCAAGTCGGTCCAGCCCCGCGATGTCACCCTTCCAGGTGCTCCGGCGGGCACCCTTTCGGCGAAACGAGGCCGGAATTCGTCGCTCGAACATGACCGGATCTGACCAGGCGCCTGCGGAGCCATAACCCCACCCCTTCGACCACTCGGGGCGGACCAGGGCGTATGGATAGTAGTTCCGGTAGATCCAGTTCTCGGTCTCCCTGTAGAACCGGTTTAGGTCCCCGGTGCCGGGGATGGTGAGGATGTCGAACCAGACGGCCACCCCGAACTCGGGTCGGTCGGCCCGGGGCCGCACCGCCGAGAGCGAAACGGGCGCTGCCCCCCGGACCCCGGAGTGGGCCGGGTGGTCGAGCCCGGTCACCCGGATCTCGACCGGCATGTTGCTGGGGAAAGAGCCCCGGGCCCTGTACTCATCCATGTGTTCCCGGTGATATGAGGTGAACTCGCTGATGACCCGCTGGACATCGCGACGGCGACAGTGGACCGCGTAACCGTTTGCGGTGACCCTCAGGGTCGACGGCCTCACATAGAGCTGGAGGTTCTTCGACTTTCCCCAAAGGTCGTAGGCATCTCCCGATGCGAGCCCGGCCTTGGTTGCGTTCATCTGGAGCTGACCGAAGGAAGGGGTTATCGAAGGATCCCCCAGCAGCATCTGGCTGGTCGCGTTGCTCACTTCGAGCGAAAGACTGTCCGAGAACGCGTAGTTGTAGGGCGAATCGACCTTGCGCGAGCTGGCCGGCTTCGACTTGCTGACGCTCCAGACCTTCAGCCAGACCTCGGTGGTGAACGGGTACCAGATCGCTTCGGCCCGACCGGCCTCCTTCAGGTACGAATCGAAGGTGCGCGTATCGGGGCCCGCACTCGAGGGCTTCGCAAAAAGCTCGTCAACCGTCACATCTGTGTAGCTGACACAGCGCAGGTTCTGGTCGCGCCCCAGCCTCATCTCGATCGAGGTGATGAATGCCCGGCCGACATGGGCAAGGAGCGGTCCGATCCGGGGGTCGCTCCTCTCGAAGCGCTTCAGCACGTAACGGCGGCTTCGTCTGCTCCAGACGACTGCGGTCAGCGCCGTGACCAGATTGCTGAGGGTGCCGAAGGTGTGGCCGTCCAGACGCCGTTCCCCCTCGGCCGGTATCGCAGTGCCATGAGCGTCAATGGCCAGAGCGCCCCCGATCGTGATGTCACCTGGAGCCGGCGCAGCGGTAATTCCGAAGCCTCGGGGAGACGCGAAGTCGAGAAAGTCCTCCATCAGCACCCCGGCTCCCGCTCGGATGACCGGTGGCTGGCTGGACCGGAGGTTGATCCGGTCGAGGTGTGACGTGTCGACCATGATCACCCTGCTTCGGCAGGTCATCCCGGGAGCGACCGAGAGCGGTGACCAGCCGTGCATCTGTCCTCTGGGTCGTACCCGGTAGCCGGCACGCATCGCCCAGTTGACGACCTTCACTACCTCGCCGGCGTTTCGCGGAGCGCAGGACCAGAGGGGTTCGACAACGACCTCCTGGGCCCAGTTGGTGAAGGCCTGCTGGTACAGCTCGATCGACCCGGGAAATCCGGGTGGCGGGGCGCACTCTGCTGCGGCTGCGGCCGGTTCGATCCGGAAAGCGGGAATGAGTCCCGCGGCAGCAAACGCCGCCGCGCCGCGACCGATAAAGGCGCGTCTGGTGAGCGGTTCCCCGCCCGGAAACTCCCTCTCTCCCTCTGCCACGCCGGGCAGTCTAGCCGCCAGCCCGGGGCCGCAGCCGGGGTCAGCCCAGCTCCAGGGTGGTGATCCCGAAGATCTCCTCCAGGGGAAGGTCCGGTTCGGGGCCCCGGTACATCCGCGTCGTCTCGAAGCTGCGGGTCATTCCGAGCGATTCGACGAGCTGAAGGGCCGCACTGTTGGGCTGAGGGATGTCGATGGCGACGGGGCCCTCCAGCCCGGCCGAGAGGGTCAGGATCAACTGGCTGGCAACGTCCTGGCTGGCCGTGAAGACCGGACCGATGCGGTGGCCGATCGTGGTCTGTCTGGACGCAGCGAAACCCGCGATATGGCCGTCTTCCAGGGCCACGACCGATTCACGGCCTTCCCCGGAAATCCATTCACGAAGGAAACCGGCTCGTGGGCCGAAGAAGTGCCGGGCATCAAACCCGACCACGGCATCGAACTCGACGGCGGTCCCAGGAACTATCTCGCCGGTTGGATCGGGAGCGGGAAGCATGCCGGCGTCGGTGGAGTACCGGGCGGTTCCGTAGGCAGGCTTGAATTCATCCGAGGCATAGGTTTCCACCTGCTCGGGTACGGCATCGAGCCCAAGCGTCGTTCCTTCGAAGCGGCCGAGGACCTCGTCCCACAGCTGCCGGCCCAGTCCCTGACCCCGGAATGCGGACTCCACGATGTAGAGACCGACAAAGGCCACCTCGGGCGAACCCCGGACCATCGAAAGAGTAGCGATGGTCTGCTCCCCGATCACGCCCCGATAGAAGCCGGACGGGTCGGCCGCGAAGAACGGCTCCGAATCGGTGATCCCCGGTTGCCACCCCTCTGACTCGGCCCACGCCATGGCCTGGTTGACTCCGGCCTGGTCCATGGGCTCGATCCTCATCTCGCTCATGGGCTGAATGATCGCCGATTCGGAACGCTCAGTCCTGGACCGCTGCCACCGTCCTGCCAGAGGGGCGACCGCCGCTCACCTTCTTCCGGGGCTTGCGGGTAACGAACATCCGGTAGGCCAGCAGCCCCAGAGCCGGAATGGATGAGAGTGCGACTGGCAGCCAGAGCCAGATCTCGCCGACGTCGGTCCCGGCTCCAAAGGTATGGGCAAGGCCGAGCAGCCAGAAGAGCGCGATGAATCTGTGGGCAACTCGCCACCGGGAGGGTCCGATCCACTTCCGCACGTAGTAGCTGAGGCCGAGCAGGATCAAGCCGTATCCAGCGATGATCCCGATCCCGGTCCAGAGCGGCTGGTAGTCCATGACGAAGGGCACCGAGATGCCGATCAAGCCGGGGTCAAGCCAGGGGTCGCCAATCAGCAGCAGGCCGTGGGCGGCGACCAGGATGATCGTCGCCATGGACAGCGCTTCGTGGACGGGACGCAACTCGAGCGTCTTGCGGAGACGGGCAAAGGGCATGTCCCGGCCGCTCAGGAGGCCGGCGCTGACCGAAAGTCCGGCCATTACGATCGCGGCGATGCCAGCGCCCCGGCTGAGAATCCAGAAGATCTGAAGTCCGTTGCTCATCGGTTTGTCTCCTTTACGGGACCGAAGGTCCGAAGTTCGTTGGTCTCTGTGACGATCGCGCCACCGTCGGGGAGCCACTCGGATGCCATCTCGGGGCCCGAGAGGAGAGCGGCCTTCGCGCGGATCTCCGCCTCGGCCGCGGTCGGTGCGACAGCTGTCACCTGGAGAAGTCCGGTCTCCGCCGGTTCACCGGTTCGGGGATCGATCAGGTGATGGGAACGACCGGTGTCGCTCTGCCATGACCTTCTGGTCACGCCACTTGTGGCAACGGCACCGGAAGGAGCCGCGAACTCGGCGATCACCCTTCCGGTCCCGTCCGGGGAAGTTATGTCGATCCGGCGAGGTGCCCCGCTGGTGCCTCCGAACCTGAGGTCGCCTGCGCAGACGACTCCCCAGCTTGCGAAGCCGTTCAGGTGCTCGGCGACCAGGTCGGCGGCGAGCCCTTTGCCCAGACCGCCGGAGTCCAGCCGAACCCCGCAAGGCCGCAGGACCGATGAGGTCTCCCGGTCAACGCTCACCCTTGACCAGGCGCCTGTCGAAGGTCTTGCCTGCTGCGGCCTGGCGGTCGCGGAGGCTGGAATGAAACCGGCATCCGGATCGATCGAGTCAACGTAGCCCGCCGTTTCGATCTGGTCGAGCAGCGTGGCGTCCACGAGTCCCCCGGTCTGTTCGCCGGCTTCGTGAACCAGCGCCGCGAACCTGATCATCAGAGGGCTGGAGGGAACAGCGTCGCGGGGATCGGCGTTGAGCTGGCACAGCTCGCTGTCCGGATCGAAACGGGTCAAGCTGTCATGAAGGTCGTGGACGATCGCCTCGGCGGCGGCGATCGCTTCCTCCGAGCCTTCGCCGTCCGCCTGGATGGCGATCCGGCCACCCAGGGACTTGAAAGTTGTTGATGTAAGCACTGCGCTCATGACTGGCTGCTGGTCATCGGCGCGGGGTCCGAACCGGTGACGACATTGAGGATCGAGCCGCCGTCATCTTCGTCCTCGTCATCATCGTCGTCGCCAAAGACCGAGACTGCCTGGTCCACAATCGCGGCTCCGATAACGCTGCTGACGTCGGTCTCCTCGTCGCCGGTAGAGACAGGAGCTGTGGTCGCCGCGATGGTCGTGGTGCCCGTGCTGGCGGCCTGCTGGTCGATCGAGCGGAAAAGGGCCAGCCCGGAAAAGAGGGCCACCAGCATCACCGCACCGGTCGCGACCCGTCGGCGGATATTGCTGATCCGCAGCCGCCGGGCCTGTTTCTTTGCTTCTGCCAGTTCCTTCTTGCTCAGTTCCATCATGGGATACATCGTGAATGGCGAGGGTTGGCCCTCCATGAGCCGAATATGAGAGTTCTCTTATCGAGCGAATCCCTTTTACAGAGCCTTAAATAGACCTGCCGGCTCGAGGCCGGCAGGTCTGCTGCTGCTGTTCTCTCAGCCGATCAGGACTGACCTGACTCCATCGGAGCCGGCTGGTTCTGGCCGCCAGGGGGCGCCTGGTATCCCGGGGGCATCTGGCCCCCTTCGTAGTCGTCGTCATGCTCGCCACGATCACCCTCGTCTTCGTGTTCCCAGGAATCTTCGTGGTCGTAGTCGTCACCCTCGTGGTCGCCGTCTTCGTCACCGTCATGCGACCAGCCCGGTCCACCTTCATGGAACCCGCCCGGTCCACCACCCGGCATCCCGGGCATGCCGCCCGGGCCTTCGCCCGGCATTCCGGGACTGCCGGGAGGCGCCACGAACGCAGCCCTCTCGGCATCGGAATCCTGGTCCTCGATGGCGCTGTAGAGGATCATTCCGCTGAAGAAGGCGGCAGCCACAGCTGCGGCAACGGCAATTCGCCTGCCGGTCCTGCCCAGGTTGAACGGGCCTTTCTTTTCCGGCACCTGATCGTCGCCGGTGGCCGCGGCCAGCGGGGTGGGGGAGTCGCGACGAACTTCCGTCTCCTCCGCGTCGCTCGCCTCTTCTGCGACGATCACTTCCGTTTCCTTCTCGGAAGGACTTTCGGGGGTTGGCTTCTTGCTTTCTTCTTCCGGATTGCTCCGGTCATTCGGTGTGTCGGTCATGCCGGAACCCTCCAATCCGGACGTATGGGCTGGATGAGAGTCAGGTGAGAGTTCTCTTATGCAGGGTTTTTCGGTGCGATTCACAGCTACGATCGACGGCGATGCGAATCCTCGTAGTGGAAGATGAAAGGGCGATCGCCGACTTCATATCCCGCGGACTCGAGTCCGAGGGATACGCCGTGACCTGGGTTGCGGACGGAGTCGAGGGCGAGGCGCTGGCCCGTACCGGCCGGTTCGACCTGGTTCTCCTCGACATCATGCTTCCGGGAAAGAACGGACTCGAAGTGCTTGCCTCGTTGCGCAGTGAGGACAGCGAGACTCCGGTAATCCTGCTGACCGCCAAGGGCGAGGTCCCGGACCGGGTTGCCGGCCTCGACGCCGGCGCGACCGACTACATCCCGAAGCCGTTTGCCTTCGAGGAGCTGGTAGCGAGGATCCGGGCCCACCTGCGGACACCAGGCCAGGGGGCATCTACGGAACTGCAGGTCGGCGACATCGAGATGAACCTTCTCAAGCGCACAGTCAGCCGCCAGGGCACCCAGGTGAATCTGTCCGCCAGGGAATTCGACCTGCTCGCATTCCTGATGAGGCACCCCGGTCAGGTACTTTCGAAGGAGCAGCTCCTGAACGGCGTCTGGGGCTACGACTATGACCCCGGGACGAACATCGTTGGTGTCTACATTGCCTACCTGCGCCGAAAGCTGGCGATCGATGGCAGTCCCGAGCCGATCGAGACCCTTCGGTCGGTCGGCTACAGGCTGGTTGACGGACAGTGAGGATTCCGCGCCCCGGACTGAGAGGCAAGCTGGCCCTCTCGATCGCGCTGGTCCTGCTGGCCGCACTGGGCATCACCTACCTTGCCGTTTATCGGGGTACCGCTTCCGAGCTGGAAAACCGGACCGAGTCGGACCTCGAGCGGGAGACGGAACGGATCGCGCTTCAGCTTGGCGGAGGCGGGCCGGATTCTCCGGTGGGTTACACGGCGAGAGCCCAGGCAATCACCGCGGCCGAGAACTTCGGCCCAAGCGCCCGGGTGATCTCGATCTCGATCGAGGATGGCGGCACTGCGACCAACCAGCCGGACCTGCTGCGACCACGGCCGGACGACCACGGAGGGGAACCCCACGGCGATCACGACGATGAGGATTTCCAGCATGAAATCGATGAACGCAGGGAAGACTCGGAGCGAATACTCGAAGCCGAACCCGGTTTCACAACGATCGACATCGAGGATGCCGGAGATGTGAAACTACTGACCAGTCAGATACAGCTGCCTGACGGAACGGAAGCGACGATCAGGGTCGGCCAGCCTCTTGCCCCCGTGGACAACGCGCTTGAGGGTCTCAGCGACATCTTCTGGATCGTTGGAATTTTCACTTTGCTGCTCGGGGTGCTGGCCGGCTGGCTTCTGGCCAGTTCCGTGGCGCGGCCGATGCGGCGGATGGCCGCGGTTGCCGAAGGGGTGGACGCAGGAGAACTGTCGACCCGGATGCCGGTCGACGGGACCAGGGACGAGGTGCGCCGCCTGGCCGAGTCGTTCAACGGAATGCTGGATCGTCTTGAAGGCGCCTTTGAGCGTCAGCGCGCTTTCGTGGCAGATGCTTCCCACGACCTTCGTACTCCCCTGACTGTGGTCAGGGGTCAGATCGAGGTCCTCGCAAGAAATCCCGACCCGAACCCGGATGAGGTCCGACGGGTTGCCGGCCTGGTCTCACAGGCCACCGCTCGCATGGAGGCCATGGTGGAGGACCTGCTGCTACTCGCCCGGTCCGAATCTTCGGAGGGTCTCCGGCTGGAACCAGAGGAACTCGGCCCACTGCTCGCCGGCGAAGTAGACGGCATGGACTTCGATGACGAGCGGCAGATCAGGGTGGGCGATGCAACCAGCCGCCCGGTGAGGATCGACCGGGACCAGATTTCCAGAGCGGTTTCGAACCTGATCTCCAACGCGGTCCACCACACATCCAGCGGCGGGTTGATCGAAGTCTCCGCCGTCGATCGGGGTCCTTTCGTTTCGATCATCGTCGACGATGACGGGCCCGGCGTCCCCGAAGCCGATCGGGACAGGATCTTCGACCGCTTCGCGCGGCTCGACCAGGCGAGAACCAGCACCGACGGGGGCTCCGGCCTCGGTCTCGCGATCGTCAAGGCGATCGCCGAGGCCCATGGAGGCGGTGTCCGCTGCGAGGACTCCCCGCTCGGGGGCGCCAGGTTCGTGATCGACCTGCGGGCCTGAACGGCATCGGTCCAGTCCGCGAGACGGTAGGTTGCGGGCCATGCGATTCTCGGCTGACCGCCCCCTGAACGTTCAGCCCGCGACGGTGCGGGACTACCGCGAGCTTGCCCGCCGGCGCCTGCCTCGGCAGCTCTTCGATTACGCGGACGGGGGCGCCTACGAGGAAGGAACCCTCAAGGCCAACGAGTCCGATCTATCCAGGGTGCTGCTCCGTCAGCGCGTGATGAAGGACGTCTCGACAAGAGACCAGGAGATCGAGCTTCTGGGAGAGAAGCTTTCGATGCCGGTGATTCTCGGCCCGGTCGGGCTTGCTGGAATGTTCGCCAGGCGGGCCGAGGTACAGGCCGCGCGCGCGGCCGAAGCTGCCGGGGTTCCCTTCACCGAATCGACAGTCTCGATCTGCTCGATAGAGGAAGTCACCGAAGCAACGAGCGTTCCACCCTGGTTCCAGCTCTACGTGATGAGAGACCGCGCCTACGCCGAAAAGCTGATGGATCGCGCGGAGGCAGCCGGTTCGCCGGTCCTGATGCTCACGATTGACCTCGCCGTGGTTGGCGCCCGCCACCGCGACACCCGCAACGCCATGGTCGGCGACCCCTCCGCCTGGGCGAAGATCAGGCGCGCCACCGACCTCGTCTCACATCCGCGCTGGATCAAGGACGTGGCGATCGGTGGCAAGCCGCTCACTTTCGGAAACCTCGCGGAGGTAGTCCCCGGAGCAAGGACACCGGAGGACTTCAAGGACTGGGTGGATGCCCAGTTCGACCCATCCGTTACCTGGGACGACATCGCCTGGGTCAGGGAGCACTGGAAGGGCAAGCTGGTGGTCAAAGGCGTGCTCGACCCCGAGGACGCGCGTCGGGCTGTCGATGCCGGAGTCGACGGGATCGTCGTCTCGAACCACGGTGGCCGTCAGCTTGATGCGGTTCCGTCTACGGCCGCCGCTTTGCCCCATGTCGCGGAAGCCGTCGGCGGCCAGACGACCGTGCTCGCCGACGGGGGCATTCGTAACGGACTTGACGTGGTGAAGATTATGGCGCTCGGAGCGCAGGCGGTGATAATCGGAAGGGCCTGGGCCTGGTCGGTTGCTGCGGCCGGTGAAAGGGGCGTAGGCCGGATGCTCGACACGCTTCGCTCTGACATCGATGTCGCCCTCGCCCTGACCGGCAGCAACTCGGTCAGCGATCTGGACTCTTCCTCGCTGGCGTGAAGGCGGTTGCCGTAAGGCATGTCCTGTTCGAGGACCTGGGCCTGATCGAGCCCCTTCTCGAAAGCCGCGCATACGAAGTCTCCTATCTGGAGGCGGGCATCGACGAGCTGGCCCGGGGCATGGAAGAAGCAGACCTGCTGGTGGTTCTTGGCGGTCCGATCGGGGTGGGGGACTCCGCGGCCTACCCTTTTCTGGACGAAGAAATCGGGGCCCTGGCACGGCGACTCGAATCGGGAGGGCGGACTTTGGGCATCTGCCTCGGGGCCCAGCTGATTGCCGCCGCCCTCGGCGCGAAGGTCAGGCCGACCGGCAGGAACGAGATCGGTTTCGGGAAGCTTGACCTGACTCCGGCCGGGCTCCGTTCACCACTAGCCGCCCTTGAAGGGGTTCCTGTCTTTCACTGGCACGGGGACGAGTTCGAGATTCCGCAGGGATGCGAAGGACTTGCGTCAACCGAGGGCTTCCCGAATCAGGCTTTCTCCCGGGGAGAGCAGGTGCTCGGCCTTCAGTTCCACATCGAAGCCGACCTGCGCTACCTCGAACGCTGGCTGATCGGGCACTCGGCTGAACTCGCGGCTGCCGGGGTCGATCCTGTCTCGCTTCGCCTGGATTCGGCCGCCTGTGCCGTTCAGCTGGAGTCTGCTGCCCACGAAGTGCTCGGGGGCTGGCTTGACAGCTAGCCGGTGATCCCGACCGTGCCCGAGGTCAGTCCTGTGCGAACCGGACGGGCGGGAGCACGAGCGGCAATGGGACCGTCTTCCCGCCCTTGCGGATCGTGTAGGTACGGGCGGCAATGCCGAACTCGAGCCGGACCGTGAAATTGCCCCGGCGGTCATGCTTTACCTGGCGGCTCTTTGCGGCGCCCCCGCAGAGCGGCCGGGTCCGCAAAGTGAAGCTTCCTTTCCTGACGACACCGACCAGTCGGCCCTTGATCAGGTCCGCATCCGCCAGGGATCTCTGGTCGGTTACCTTCACGCCGCCCGCAGCCTTCAGCGAGGCGGAGCTACGGCCGCCTGTCGAGAGGCGGTAGAGGGCCTTGCGTTTCGCCTTTCGGGAGCGGGGCGCGGAGACGGTGGTCCGGACGGTGCCATCAGCGGCGATCAGGGCGGAGCCGGCCTTCTTTCCGTTGCGCAGGACCTTCACCCGCTGGTTTGCCAGGGAGGGGTCGGCAGCCCCCATGATGCGGACCTTGTTGCCGCGAGGCTCGGCAGATGCGAGGACGATGCCGGGGGCCAGGCAACCCGGACCGATTACATACTCGACGGAGGCGTCTTGAGTCAGGCCCAGCTGGTTGGTCACGGTCGCGGTCAGGGTGTGAACTCCGGGCTGGTCGGTTGGAAGCTGGTCTCCGTCGGCGACAGGACTCTCGCCGTCCGGACCCTGATCCGTTGCCGCACAGGACACGATCGGCGAGCCGCCGCCGTCGCAGCTGAAGCTGGCGGCACTGTTCGAGTTGAAGTCCAGCACGGCCCCGTTGACCGGCGAGTTGATCGTGACCGAAGGTTGGGTGCCTTCCAGCACGGCGATCGCCGATTCGACATTCGGTAAGGGCCCGATCCTGGTGGTGTCACTCTCCGGCTGGGGAGTCCCGCTCATTCGCAGCAGGGAAACGATCTGGTCGGCCGTCATTGGCGGCTGACCGGTTGCCTTAAGGTAGGAGAGAACGGAAACGACCGCGCTGGCGACGATCGGGCCGGCGCCGGAGGTACCACCGAAGTCGTTGGTGTAACGGATGTTTTCCTGTCCGGGGCCAGCACCCTGCAGGAGGCTGTCCTGGCCGCCAGTGGTGACGATGTTGTTGCCGTATCCCTGGAGATCAAGCCGCTCCCCGTGCGATGAGAACCAGAGCGGAGAGCGGGTAACTGAATCACCGGCCCCGACCAGGATCGCGTCGGAATCCCTGACTTCGCGGTCGAACCGGCCGAGCATCGCGGGGTCGTCTAGGTCGTAACCACCGTTGCCGCCAGTCTCGACCACGATGATTCCGAGGTTGCTCAGTTGCTTGATCGCATCGAAGCTGGCCTGGTTCCACTCCATGGGTACATAGTCCGAACTTCCGGGCCCCGGACCGTCAGCCTGCTGCTCGATCAGGACCACATCACCGGCGGTGAGCCTGCTGGCAAGAAAGGTGAGGGCTCCGGCGGGGTTGTACCCGAAGCCGGGGGACATGGTCGGCGAGATGCCTTTGATCGTTGCGTCGGGTACCGCCCCGGTGACGCCGAATCCGTTGTCGTCGGCAACGAGAATCCCGAACACCGCGGTACCGTGCTCGTCCCCGAAGGCGGTGTACTGAATGTACTCGCCCTCGCCGATGTCGGTCGAAGGTGGCAGCTGGAGATCTTCATGGCTGGCCGTCCAGTAGTACTCGAGATCGACGACCGTAACTCCGGCCCCGCGGATTCGGGGTTCCGTGTCCGAGAACTCGGCACCGATCCCGGTGGGGGCCAGGTCAAGGTGAAGCTGCTGCGAGGTGAAATCCGGTGTCAGAGGTGGCGGGGACGGCTCGGGCGCCCGGGCCGCATGGTCGACCAGAGGCGATGACCGCAGGATCTCCAGCGCCCGACCGGCCGTCGAGGAAGGAACCGAAAGCCGGTACCAGTTGGCCATGTTGGGTGATCCGGTGCCTGAGGTCTCGCGTGCCTCGGCCGCGATGGCAGCAGCCTCGGCCTGGGTCAGACCGTGGACCAGCGGGTCAAGGGAATCCACCTCGACCTGGTCCAGCAGAGCTTCGACCCGACCCAGCTCCTCGCCGGAGTCGGCGCGCAAGTTCGTTTCACCTCCCCGCAGCACGGCACTGCCGGCGAAGCGAACCTCGAGGATCTCCCTCGACTCCGTTGCCTCGGCCGACGAGAAAAATCCGGGCAACAGGAGAACGGCAAGGAGCAACGCCCTGCCGGTCACTCCCCCGAGTCTTGTGCCTGCCATCGAAACCATGCTCCCACAGTGGAGCTCCCATGCCAAGTAGAGCTCCAATGTGAGGATGCTTCGGTGCCAGGAAATTTGACTGTCAACAACCGAGATTGAAGAAGGGAGCGCTATTTGGCCAGTTATCCGATCTCGATGCGCCTGGGGCCCCGAAATCGGTGACCTGCTGACTCAGTCGGCGATCTTGACGACCAGCTTGCCCTTGTTCTCGCCCTTGAAAAGCATGTTGAGGGCGTGGGGGAGCTGCTCGAACCCCTCGACCACGGTCTGCTCCGACTTGAGCTTTCCTTCGGCCACCCAGCCGGCCAGGTCCCTGATCGCCTCGCCGAATCGCGGGTAGTAGTCGAGGATGATGAAGCCCTGGAGCTTGACCCGGTTGATCAGGAGCTTGTGGAAATTGGTCAGATCAGGGGGCCGCTCAGTTGCGTTGTAGCCGGAGATCAGACCGCAGAGAGCGACCCGGGCATTGATGTTCAGTCTCCCGAAGACCTGATTCATGATCTCGCCACCGACGTTCTCGAAATCGACGTCGATCCCGTTGGGAGTTGCCTCCTTCAGCTGGGTCTTCCAGTCGTCGGCCTTGTAATCCACCGCGGCATCGAAGCCCAGCTCATCGACGATCCAGGCACACTTCTCGGGGCCTCCTGCAATACCGACGACCCGGGCACCCTTCAGCTTGGCGAGTTGGCCGGCCACGGTCCCGACCGCGCCCGCAGCAGCGGAGACCACAACGGTCTCACCTTCCTTGGGCTCACCGATCTCGAGCATCCCGAAGTAGGCGGTGCAGCCGGTCATTCCGAGCATCCCGAGCAGGGTGGCCGGAGGAGCATCCTTCGCGCTGTCGGGAACCACCATCAGCGGATTTGAATCACTGACGACCGTGTAGTCCTGCCAGCCGGTCAGGCCGTTGACCAGCGATCCGACCGGGTAGTTCTCGTTGTTCGACGCGATCACCTCGCCAAGTCCGAGGGCGCGCATCGTCTCGCCGATCTGGACTGGAGGGAGGTAAGTCGGTTCCTCACCAATCCAGGTCCGGTTCGTCGGGTCGATCGAGATCCACTTCACGTGAACAAGGGCCTCGCCCTCGCCGATCCCGGGAACCGGATTGGTCTCCAGAGTGAAAGTGTTTTCGTCGATCAGGCCCTGGGGCCGCTCGGCCAATGCGAAACGTCGGTTCTCCTCGCTCATTACCGGAAAGTACCACCACTTTCCCCCTATAGTGCCCGTGGAGATGGGAGAGGCCACGGGGAGAACGCGGCGAGAGCTGCTGGTTGATGGTTCGAAGGTGGCGGCTGCCGTGGCGGCCGGAAGTACCCTTGCCTCAGGCCTGACGCTCGGCACCGCACAGGCGTTGGCCGACCCCGGCAGCAAGCTGCGCCGGCCCGGGTTCAACCTGGCGTTCAAGTCGCTGGAAGAGGAAACCTCCCTGCCCCGGATCGACGTGGAGGGCCGACTGCCCCGCTGGCTTGACGGCACCCTGCTTCGCAACGGGCCTGCCCTGTTCGAGATCGGCGAGGAAAAGTTCAACCACTGGTTCGACGGACTGGCAATGCTCCACGCCTTTTCTTTCCGCGGCGGAAAGGTCAGTTACCGGAACCGTTTCCTGCGTTCAAGCCAGTACTGGGCCTGGAAACGAGAGGGCCGGATCAAATTCTCGGAACTGGCGACCGACCCGGCGCCGGATCCCTGCCGCCAGATCTTCTCCGGAGTCTCGACCCTGCCCGTTCTCGGGCGAATCCCGAACGCAAACGTCTCGATCGAAAAGCTGGCCGGAGAGTTCCGGGCCCACACCGAGATCCCGATACCGGTCAGGTTCAACCCGAAATTCCTGAACACAATGGGAATCGAAGAAGGGCAGGAAATGCAGGGCCGGCTGGGAACCGCCCATCCGCACTTTGACCCCGAGACCCGCGAACGCTTCAGCTACGAGGTTGAACTCGTGCCGCCGAGCGGTCTTCGTGTGGTCTCGGAGAAGGGTGGCCGCCGCCGTGAACTCGCCTTCATTCCCCAGGCCATGCCGGGCTACCTCCACTCCTTCGGATTGACACGGCGCTACGTGGTGATCGTTTCGCAGCCGTACAACTTCAACCTTGCGAAGTTCCTCAGCCCGGACCGGGGGCCGATCATCACCAACTACGAATGGCAGGCCGATGAGCCGACGCGGATCATCCTGATCGACAGGAAACGGGGCGGGGTCGCCAGAACAGTGGAGACCGATCCCTTCTTCGCCTTCCACCACATCAACGCCTACGAGCAGGACGGCAAGGTGATCATCGATGTCTGCGCCCACAAGGATGCAGGTGTCATCGAGGCGCTCTATCTGAAGAAGATCAGGAACGGGAGCCGGGTGCCCCAGGCGAAGTACCGGAGGTTCGAGATCAGGCTCTCGAACGGCAAGATGACGCAGCGAGACCTGATTGACGCCTACATCGAGCTGCCGCAGAAGAATTACGACCGTGTCAACGGCAGGCATTACCGCTACGCCTACGGGGTCGGTCTGCGCCGGGGTTCCAGCGGGTTCATTGATCAGCTGGTCAAGGCGGATGTCAAGAAGGGTGAATCGAAGCTCTGGCGGGAGCGGGGGGTGTACCCGGGCGAGCCCGTGTTCGTTCCCCGACCGGGTGCCAAGGCCGAGGATGACGGCGTGATCCTCTCCCTGGCGCTCGACGGACTGAGACGCCGGTCGACCATGCTCGTGCTCGACGCGCGCAGCATGGAAGAGATCGCCAGGGCCTGGGTTCCGCATCACATCCCGTTCGGGTTCCACGGGCTCTACTCCCGCAGCAGCTGACCCCCTTCACTTGCGAGACAGGAGCGAAGCCGACTTGCTACCAGGTGTGCCCGACGAACACGGGCTCCGGTCTCAGTGAGACACCGAATACTTCCTCGACCCGACCGGCGATTCCCCGCGCGAACTCGACAAGCTCTGTGGTCGTTCCTCCGCCACGGTTGACGATCGCCAGGGTGTGATTGCGCGAAAGTCCGATCGGACCGGTTCCGAAGCCCCTTGTGAAACCGGCGCGCTCGATCAGCCAGGCTGCTGAAGTCTTGGCAAGGCCTTCGGGTGCCGGATAGCTCGGAGGAAGATCATCAGGTCCGAGGAGCTCTTCGGCCCGGGCGATCAGCTCCGCCATTGACGCGAGGTCGAGCAGCGGGTTGGTGAAGAAGGAGCCAGCGCTTACCGAATCCGGGTCCCCGGGATCGACGACCATGCTCTTCGATCTCCTGAGTTCAAGGACCGTTTCCCTAGCGACCGGCAGTGGCACCCTTTCCCCGACCTCGACTCCCAGGGCGTCCGCCAGCTGCTGGTAGGCGACCGGGGCCGACTCGCTGGAAGGAGAGAGGATGAACTCGACGGCCAGAACGAGGAATCTCGGATTCCCCTTGAAGCGGCTGGATCGGTAGCCGAAACCGCAGTCCCCGTTGGTCAGGGTCACTACTTCGCCGGTTTCACGGTCAAGGACGAGCAGCGACGCGATGGTTGACGCAACCTCCTGGCCGTAGGCGCCCACGTTCTGGATAGGGGTGGCACCAACTGAACCCGGTATCCCGGAAAGGCACTCGATTCCGGCGAGTTCGGAATCAACGGCGCGCGAGACAAGGCGGTCCCAGTTCTCACCGGCAGCAACGGTCAGAGAGACCCTGCCGTCATCCAGCTCCTGTTCTTCGATCCCGCTGGTGGCGATCCAGATCGTCGTCCCCGGCACTCCCTCGTCTGCGATCACGACGTTGGATCCACCGGCGATGAAGAAGAGCGGTTCATCCTCGGCATCTGCCGCCTGGACGAGGCGGATCAGCTCGGCGGTGTCCGTCACCTTGACCAGGCGTTCGGCCGGACCACCGAGCTTCAGGGTGGTCAACGGGGCAAGTTCGATCTCGTTTCCTGCTTCAGCCACTGCCCCGATGCTTCCAGAAAAAAAGGGGCCGCGTCAGCGGCCCCCTTGATTCATCCCTTGTGCCGGTCGCTTAGACAGCCGGTGTAACTACGATCTCCAGTTCCTTGAAGACCTTGCCCGATGCCGTGTACTTGATTGTGGCTTCGGTCACTTCCACGCCCTCGGCGAGATCGGCGACGGAGCAGTTGCCGTCACAGTCATGCTTCTCATGGCCTCGGCCTTCACCGTTGCCATGGCTCTCATGCCCGCGGCCTTCACCTCTGCCACGTCCGCTGTGGTCGTCCTCGGCTTCGTCGTCATCGTCGCCGCCATGGAAGTTGACAGCGTCGCCGGATCCCTGGTCAGGGGTGCCGTCATCATCCGTGCCCGAGTCGGTCGAGTCGTCCGGGGCGTCCTCGGACTCGCATTTCACGCGGGTGCTGTCGTCGACGGTCCCGGTGATTTCGCCACCGGCGTAGAGAGTGAGCGTGAGTTCGCCGGTCTCCGCGTTGAAGGTCGAGATCACGCCGGCCTTCTCCTTCAGGTCGCTGACGCCGTCGTCGTCGCTGTCCTTGTCACGCGGGCTGGTGCCGGAAAGCCACTCCCCACGGTTACGCAGGCCGTCCCGGTCCTGGTCGAGCTTCCGCTGGTCCTTCTTCAGCGTGAGCTTGTGAGCGCGTTCCCAACGGTCCGGGATCCTGTCCTTGTTGCTGTCCTTCGCAGATGCCGTGCCTGGAATTGCGAGGACGAACAGTGCCAGCAGGGCGGCAGCAAGGATGCCCAGCCTTTCTCTCTTCATTGACTTCATGGTTCCCCTTTCGAGTGCTTTCATGGACTACTGACCCGAAGACCCGAGGGCCGCGCGAAAGTCACGCGGGATTCCGAAAGTTTCAGTCGTCGAAGCCGGAGTCGTCGTCTCCAGATCCACCCGAACCCTTGCCGGATCCACCTGAGGAGCCGGATCCCGAGGATCCCGACGAGCCGGATGAACCCGAGGAGCCGGATCCGGAGGAGCCGGAAGGGCCTGACGATCCGGAGCTGCCAGAACCGCTGGAGCCGCCGGAGCTGCCCGATCCCGAGCTGCCTGAAGACCCGGATCCATGCGACCCCCCGCCGGAGCCTGAACCACCCGAGCTGCCTGATGAACCACCTGAGCCGGAGCCACCGTGGCCGCTGTGGCCCCCGGAATCGTCACCGCCGAAGTCATCGTCGCGGGGAGGGCGGCCGCTGGGGGTGCTACCGAAATCGTCTCCGCCACCGTGACCCGAGTGGTCTTCGCTCCCGCCACGGCTTCCGTGGCCGGAATCGTCGCCGCGCTCAGGCCGGCCCCCATCCGGGGAACTCCCGTCTGAATCGTCCCCGGAGCCGCTGCCCGAGCGTCCCCGATCATCGTCGCCGAACCTTCCGGAACCGCTCTTGCTGTCGTCATTCCCGGAACCGTGACCAGAACGGTCATCGGCCTTCTCGCCGTTGTGTTCCGGAGAGCTGTCAGGTTTCGCGCTGCCACCGTCGCGATCTGAATAGCCAGAGGATGTAGCCGCGCCGTCGCCGCCGGTCGCCTCGTCGGCGATAGCGACCTGTGCTGATGCTTCGGGGACGCCGCGATCGCCGGACCGGTTCTTCTCGACCGCCAGCCCTCCGGCTATCGAACCTCCCGCCACGACGGCGACCACCGCGAGCTTGGCGGCACCCCCACCTCCGAGCCCGCCGAGCAGTCCCGTTGCGGTGGCGCCGCCACCGGCGGCGCCGGTCGCGACGACCCCGGAACCCTCCGCCAGCCAGGCAATCAGGGGCAGTGGGATCATCGCGCCGAAGGCGTTTCTCAGGGAGAGCCGGGCGCGGTATATCAGCTGCTTGGTCGCACCGGTGCTGAGTTCCAGCTCTGCGGCGATCTCCTCGTGAGAAAAGCCGCTCAGTTCGTGATCGACCAGGGCCCTTCTCTGGGCTTCGGGCAGATCGGCAACCGCAGCCAGCACCGCGGCAAATCTCTCTCGCTGTTCAACCAGCTCATCCGGTGTGCTGCCGGAACCGGCTGAATCTGCGAGATCGGAGTGCCGGTGTTTGCGGTTGTCCCGGATGTCATTCAGGGCCGTGTTGCGAACGAGCGTGTAAAGCCAGGGGCGAGGGTCGATGTCCCGGTCAGCCCGAAGCGAACGATGTGCCTTGACCAGGGACTCCTGGACGACGTCCTCGGCCCGGTCCGGGCCGGCAATCGAACCGGCGTAACCGACGAGCGCATCACGGTAGCGCCTGACCAGCTCGTCGAAGGCAGCTTCGACATCCCGGCGGAACAGCTTCAGAAGGCGTTCATCCGACTGGAGTCGGAGCGTCCCCCGGGCCAGGGCCGGAATCTTTTCCCCGTTTTCTGCTGCCATCTGTCCCCTCAGGTTACGCCCATTTCGAGATTCGAAAGGCATGTCGGTACTTCAACCCGAACCGGATGCAGAAGTCACGCGATAATCGGATCGTGGTCGTCTCAACCGTTTCAAGACAACTGCTCCGAGCCAGGGACCTCGCCGATTCGAGGTATTCGGAGCCGCTTGAAGTCGAGGACATGGCCCGGGCTGCCAGCCTCTCGCGCAGCCATTTCAGCGAGCGTTTCAAGGCGGCGTTCGGTGTTTCCCCTCACGCGTACCTGTTGACCAGACGGCTGGAAAGGGCCGCATCGATGCTCCGGAACACCGACTATCAGGTGGCCTACATCTGCATGTCGGTCGGCCTCGCCAGCGTCGGATCTTTCACGACGAGCTTCAAGCGGGCCTATGGAGTCACACCCGGCGAGTACAGAAGGAAGCATCCGCCAGCGGCGGCCAGGGCGATGATCCCCGGCTGTGTCGCCCGCTTCTACGGGCGGCCCGAACACCGGACGTTTCGAGAAGACAGCTGAAGGTCTTCGACCTACGATCGTCTTCACCTCAGTTCAACGAAAGGAAGAAGATGATCGACTTCAAGTACGGGCAGCTGTGGGTTCGCGACCAGCAGGAGGCCCTCGAGTTCTGGACCGAAAAGATCGGGCTCGAAGTCAAGGTGGATGTCACCCTGCCGGAACTCGGCGGTTTCCGGTGGCTCACCGTCGGACCTTCCGACCTGGACGTTGGAATCGTCCTTATGGCGATCCCCGGGGGCCCGATGATTGACGACACAACCCGCGACCAGATTGAAGAGCTGATGTCCAAGGGGTTCGCCGGCACGGTCTTCCTGACCACCGATGATTGTCAGGCCTCCTTCGAGGAACTCAGGTCCAGGGGAGTCGAGTTCACCGAGGAGCCGGAGGAACGGCCATACGGAATCGACTGTGGCTTTCGGGACCCGTCGGGCAACAGCGCCCGGCTGACCCAGGTCAAGGATCACTCCGGCTGACTGAGTCGGACCCGCAGCGCCGAATCAGTTCTATCCCGGCGATATGCTGGCCCCGTGAAAACGAGAGTGCTTGTGCTGGGAGCCGGATTCGGTGGACTTGAATTGAGCACGATGCTTGCGGAGGAGTTGGGAGATCAGGTGGAAGTCACCCTGATAGACCGCAACGACTCGTTCGCTTTCGGATATTCGAAGCTGGACATGATGTTCAGGGGAGTCAGCCTCGAATCGGTCAGTCTTCCGTATTCGAAGGTGGTCAAACCTGGCGTCACCCTTGTCAGGGAGGAGATTCGTTCGATCGACGCGGAGTCCAGGAGTGTCGAAACCGATTCGGGGACCCTCGAGGGCGACGTCATGGTGATCGCCCTCGGGGCCGATTACGACCTGGAGGCTACTCCCGGCCTGGCCGAGCACGGCACCGAGTTCTATTCCTTCGCTGGAGCCCGGGATGCCGCGGGACCGGTCGCGTCCTTCAGCTCCGGCCATGCGGTGGTAGGGGTCTGCGGAGCGCCTTTCAAATGCCCTCCTGCGCCGAGCGAATGCGCCTTGATGCTGAGCGATGAGCTGACTCGTCGCGGTGTTCGCGGTGACTGCGAGATCACACTCACCATGCCTCTTGGTTCGCCGGTTCCGCCCTCGCCTGAAACTTCGGCCGCGCTCATGTCAGAGTTCGAAGCCCGCGGGATCACCTTCCGGGGAGGGCTGCGCCCGGTCCGGCTCGAACCCGGTCTGGTGATCTACGAGGACGGCACCGAACTCCCCTTCGACCTGTTCCTCGGAATCCCCAAACACCGGGCTCCCGACGTCGTGATCGACAGTGGCATCACCGAGCATGGATACGTGCCCGTCGAACCCGCGACCCTGAAGACGAAGTTCGAAGGTGTCTACGCGGTGGGCGATGTCGCCAATGCGGAAGTTCCCAAGGCCGGTGTCTTCGCAGAGGGTGCGGCCCGTGTGGTCGCCAAACGGGTGATCGCCCAGGTAACCGGCGGCGATGCTCCTCCGCCGTTTGACGGGAAGGCCTCCTGTTACATCGAGTTTGGGGAAGAACGCATCGCCAGGGTCGACATCGACTTCCTTTCCGGTCCCGAGAGGACAGGAGAGTTCAACGCACCTTCCCAGGAACTTCGTCAGGAAAAGAGTGACTTCGGTTCATCCAGACGGGCCCGCTGGTTCGGTCTCTGATGCCGCTGGCTGCCACCGAGATTTCCGAGTGGAGTGATCTGTTCGTCGCTTCGGCCGGTGCGACCGCGGCGCTGGCGGGGCTCGTTTTCGTTGCCATCTCGATCAACATCGACCGGATTCTCAAGCTCGAGGGGGTGGCTGAGCTCGGTCTCATCACGCTGATACTGCTCGTGGGGGTTCTTGTGGTCTCGCTCTTCGGACTGATCCCGGGCCAGGAAGACACGAGCTTCGGTTACGAGATGCTGGCCCTGTCGGTGATCTCTTCCCTGGCCGTGTTCGCTCTGGTGAAACGCAGTCTCGCCGGAGTCGGACCTGGCGAGGGAAGATTGACCTCTCGCCTGATCCTTCCCATGTTCGGGACCGTCCCTTATCTGGTTGGTTCCGTGCTCCTGGTGACGGGCAGTGACGCCGGCATGTACTGGGTATTCGCCGGCATGGTGGGCGCGATCATCGCCGCCGTCATGAACGCCTGGATCCTGCTCGTGGAAATCCTTCGCTGAGGCGCCCCGGGTCTACTGAACCCGGAAGGCACCACGCATCAGCGGGTGGATCCGGCAGAAGAAGGTGTAGGTCCCCTTCGGCAGGGTCTTGGGTGTAGACCACTCCGTGTAGCCCACGGTCGGGGCCAGGCCCGGACCCATCTGGCCTGACTCGAACTGGAACTCGCCGTCCGGAATCGGGTAGGAGATACCGGTCGACTTGTTACACGGCGTCTTGCAGGAAGTGAGCGAGTGCCAGACCTCGTTCTGGATGTCGTAATCCGAGAGCTTGAAGGTGAATGACTGGCCCTGGTTGACCACCGGGGGACGGCCAAGCGCGCCCGGCAGCCGGAAGTCGGCTCCGTTGTAAACGTAGTCACTGATCGTGAAGGGGCCACCGCCGAACTGGCCGTCCGGGAGCTTGGTCGGATCGGGTCCGACCAGTTTCGAGCCGTTCTTGCCGGTCTCGCCGCCGTAGTCCTCGTTTTCCTTCAAATGACCATGGTTGAGAACACCCCTGGTGTCGACCTTGGTCACGTACGGGTTGGGCGCGGTGGTCGGATCGGGCGGATTCGGGACGTCATCCATTTCGTTATCCCGGGCCCAGTAGACGATGTTAATCCCCATCGACTCGGGCCAGGAAGCGATCTTCGTCTCGTAGGTCGTCTGTAGCTCCAGCTTGTCCCCGGCCTGCACCCGGACCGTCCAGTCAGGTTCGGTGCTGTACATCGCCATGTCCCAGGAGATCGGGCCGCGAGGGTCGAAGTACTTCGCTTCCGAGTTGAAAAGGTGGACCCGGTTGCCATCGTCGACCTGGGGCTGGGTGGCCCGGCACGCCGCGTCCTTCTTGCGCTCCGTGTTGTCCTTCGCCAGGACCTTGTCGAGCTTCGACTTGTTGGTCGCCTTGACGCTGTTGATGCTGGCGATCCTCTTCGAGTTCGCCTTCTTCTTGCGCTTGATCTTGCTCAACTGCTTCCGGGCGCCCTGATTGTCCGGGTTCTTCCTGACCATCCGGGCGACCTTCTTCTGGGCCCGGGTCAGGCGACTGTTGCTCTTCTTGAGGCGCTTGATCTTCTTCGAATAGCCAGCCTGCTTCTTCCTCAGGGGCGCAAGCTCGTCCTCGTAGGAGATCCGCTCGGGACAGTTCGGCCCCGCGTAAGTGGCTCCGGTCCGGCGCAAATAAAGGTTGGTAGAAAGTCCGCCGGTGTGGACGTGGCCGGTGGTGTGGAGGAGGACACCGTCCTGGGGGATGGTCTTGACGTTCTTCTGGACCCCGGGCGGGTAAGCATTCGGTGCGTCCTCCGGATAGGTGAACTCGCCGTCTGCTCCACCGCTGTCGCGCCAGACATCGAAGACCGGGTAGATGCCGCTCTGAACGTCCATCCAGATCGGCCGCGCCCTCACGATGTCCTGTGCTTCCGGAGCAGTATCAGGGATGAAGTCGAGCGTGTACTCGAAGTAGAGGACCATCGCCTGCGGGGTCAGGTTGTGGATCATGTCGTTGAGGATCCAGCCGTGATTGGTCTGGTACCTGTAGCCGTACCCGTCGGGCAGATCTAGGATGGTCTTCTCCTCGCCGGTGGCGTAGAAGAGGTCGCCGGTCGTCTGGTTGTTCCAGACTCCGTGATGGAACATGACCTTGCTCGATTCTGGGATGGTCCCGTCTTCGTAAACGAGGTCAGGCTTGATCCGGGTGATCCACCCGTTCACACCCGGGCGGGAAGCGCCGGTAATCGGGCGGAAGGCGATCCTGTTCTGGCCCGGAGTGACCTGGACTGGCCCGAGGCGGTAGGTGGTCCGCTGGGCTCCGTTAGGCAGCGCCTCGGTGTAGACGACCTGGGCACTTGCCGATGAGGTTACGTACATCGATGCCAGCAGAGCGGCAACCAGGACGACTCCCGAAACAAGCGCGCCCAAGCGCGAATCTGTAACTGCGGTCCTGCCGGTTCCCATCAGAATCTCCCGTCCCCTCGAATAACGACAGTACAAAAGGTACCCCACATCCCGGAAACCGGCCGGTTGAACCCGGTCGGAAGCCGATTTACCAGGTGTCGACGAAGCGATGGGCGGAAGGTTCCCCTGTCCGCTCGGGCGCCGCTTCCAGCGTGCTCGCAATTACTTGCCGGGTCTCGGCAGGGTCGATCACGTCGTCGATCTCGAAGAGTTGCGCCGCGTTCATCGCCCTCGCGTTCTGCTCTGCCATGGCGGTCATTTCACGCACCCGCCGTTCACGTTCCTCTTCGTCCTCGATCGCCTCGAGGTCCTTCCTCATCGCCAGACGCACCGCTCCTTCGAGACCCATCGGCCCGAGGTGAGCGGCCGGCCAGGCCACGGTGAGAAGCGGTTCCCAGAGGCTGCCGCCGACCATCGCCTGGGCGCCGAGCCCATAGGCCCGTCGAATCACGACCGAAATCAGGGGAACAGTCAGTGCGGCGCCCGCAACGAGCAGGCGCGATGTGTGCCTGACCAGAGCCGTTTTCTCGTACTCGGGTCCGACCATGAAACCGGGAGTGTCCACCAGGGAGATCACCGGCAGGCCGAAGGTCTCGCAGAGCTGAAGGAAACGGGCCGCCTTGTCGGCGGAGTCGCTGGTGATCGTGCCCGCCATGTGACGGGAGTCGTTGGCGATGATGCCGACCGGCCGCCCCTCGATGCGGGCCAGTGCAGTGACCATCTCGGGGGCAAACTTCTCCCGGAGGATCGTGACCGACCCGGGATCGGCCACCGAGTCGATGACCGGTCGCACATCAAAGGCCCGCCGCTCACGCTCCGGCACCATCTCCCGGAGGGGCTTCTGGTCCGGCTCATCTCCGCTCCAGTCGAGGCGGCCCTGGAAGTAGCCGATCAGCTTCTTGGCCGCCTCGACCGCTTCCGCCTCGTCGGCGACCACGATGTCGAGTACTCCGTTCGGCTCCTGAACGGAAACCGGCCCCACGTCATCCGGTTCGACGTCACCGAGGCCGCCACCGGCAATCATCGCCGGACCTCCCATGCCCAGCGATGAATCCTCGGTGGCGACGATCAGGTCCGCGCAGCCGGCGATGACCGCGTTGCCGGCGAAACACCGGCCCTTGACGATTGCGACCCGTGGTACGACGCCGGAGAGCTTCGCCCACAGCGCGAAAGCGCGGACCTGGAGGGCGGAAACAACCGGGAAGTCGGTATCTCCGGGCCGTCCGCCGCCTCCCTCGGCGAAGAAGATCGTCGGCAGCTTCATCTTCTCGATCAGCTCGAACAGGCGGTCCTTCTTCAGGTGGCCGATCGCGCCCTGGGTGCCGGCCAGGACGGTGTAGTCATAGGAGAGCACCGCGCAGCGGGCGTCATCTCCGAACAGGGTGCCATTGACGCTGGCCGTTCCGGCGATCAGGCCGTCACCGGGGGTACGGCTGATCAGGTCATCGGTGTCGAACCTCGCTCGCTGGGCGGCGATCGCATGACGGCCGTACTCGACAAAACTTCCCGGATCGACCAGGTCGTCGAGGTTCTCCCTGGCGGTCCGACCGCCCCTTAGGTGCCGCTTTGCCACGGCTTCCGGGCGGCCCTCATCAAGTGTGAGTTCGCGGCGACGCCGCAACTCGGCCAGGTCCGGTCTGTCTTCAGGGGTATGCGACATTCGCGAAACCTGTCACATCGGCCAACGGAACGCGTCCCCGAAGCCGTTCTGCGGAGAGACATTCCCGGCATTCGTTGCGGGCAGAGTTGATATGCGTCATGATGTCCGCCTGATGGGAGGGACTGGAATGAGAATTGCACTGGGGATTCTGGCTGCGCTGGCGTCCTTCGGACTGATCGCATCATCGGCAAACGCCGGCGCGACGATCCAGTCGGATCCGAATGCCTACGACTACCTGCCGGGACCGTTCGTACAGGACCTGGGTGAGACCGCGACCTTCGACAACTCGCAGTCGTCGGCGCTTCATGACGTGAAAGCGACAGGCAGGGGGCCCGACGGTGGTCCGCTCTTCTACTCGAATTTGATCCCCGGTGGGCAGACCACACCGGTGAAGGGCACCGAGTATCTCGCTGCCGGCACCTACCCGTTTTTCTGCACCATCCACGGATCCGCGATGAGCGGTGAGCTCGTCATTGACGGTTCGAAGGGAACGATCGTGTCGCGGCCTTCGGTAAAGGCCATAATCCTGAACCAGCGCCTGAAGAAGGTCCGGAAGTCCGGTGTTCGGGTCAAGGTCACGGCAAAGACGGCCAGCAGCAGGGTCGCGGTGGCAGCCCGCAAGGGTGGCGCACTTCTCGGTATCAAGCGTGGTCTCAACTTCACCGCCGGACAAAGCCGCACCCTGACCATTCCCCTGACAAAGGCCGGCAGGAAGGCAATCAGCAAGGGCAAGGTAGTCAAGATCTCAGTCAAGGCAACTGTCGAGTTCGGCAAGCCTTCGACCGCAAACCGAAAGGTCCGCTAGATGAACTCCCGCCGCATCGCGGCCGTACTGGTCGCCCTTGCGGCGGTCCTCGTCCTTCCCCAGTCAGCCTCGGCACTCCTGCCGAAGACCTCCGTCACCTATCTCGACAACGGTGTCGAGAGAACGACCTACCGGATCGGTCCGCTTAACGTGACGCCCGGCCAGAACCGGATTGCCTTCAGGCCGGTCTCCGGACTCGAGAAGCCCGGCGAGGACGGCTGGATTACCCGCCTGAAGCCGGACCTGGTCGAGGAGGACGGCTCGATCCCGCTTTCGAGCAAGGTGATGTTCCACCACGGGGTCTGGCTCAACTTCTCCCGGACCGATGCTACCTCAGGTGGCCAGGAGCGTTTCTATGCGACCGGGGAGGAAAAGACGATCACCTCCTTCCCCAAGGGTTACGGCTACGAGTACAAGGCCTCTGATGTGTGGGTCCTGAACCACATGATCCACAACCTGACCCCCGAGGCGATGACGCTCTACGCGACCTACACAGTCGATTTCATCCCGGCCGACTCCCCGGCGGCGGAATCGATGAAGCCGGTCACCCCGATCTGGATGGATGTCGACAACGGCAGCCTCTATCCGGTCTTCGACGTCTGGCGCGACAGCGGTGGAAAGGACGGCAAGTTCACCTTCCCCGATGATGCCGACAACCCTTATCCCTCCGGTGAAGCGAAGAACCGCTGGACAGTCGACCGGGACGGAGTACTGCTGGCAACGGCCGGGCACGTTCACACCGGCGGTCTGTACACCGATCTCTACCTCCAGCGACCGGGGGCGAAGTACTCGGGCCCGACCTGCCCGAAGGTCAAGACTCCGAAGCTCAGGAAGCTCAAGGGCTTGAGCGGCAAGGCCAGACAGCGCGCTGCCAGGGCAAACGCCAAGGCCCGCCAGAAGTACAAGGCGCAGGTCCGGAAGCGGGATGCCTGCCTCGAGACAAAGCCGAGCGTGAAGGGAAGCAAGGTGCACCTCTTCCGTTCCAGGGCCAAGTACTACGAGCCGGCCGGGCCGGTTTCCTGGGACATGGCGATGTACGGAACCCCCGAGGACTGGAAGGTGGAAGTCAAGGAGGGGGACGTGCTCTCGACGACGGCCACCTATGAGACGAAGCTCGCCTCGTGGCCCGAGTCGATGGGGATCATGGTCGTCTACATGGCCGAGAACGAGAAGGGCAACAACCCTTACCGCAAGCGGGTCAACTTCAAGGGCACCGTAAATCACGGCCCCTACAAGGAAAACCGGGATCACGGTGGGGGACTGCCGCTGGTCGGCCCCGACCCGACGAAGCTACCCGACGGTGCTGCCGGTGATGACAACCCCCTGATCATCAGCGATTTCGTCTACAACGGAGCGGACTTCCGCCTGCCCGGAGCGCTCGGTCGCCCGCCGGTGGTCAAGGAAGGGAAAAGCCTGACCTTCAAGATCTCCGATTCGGACGTGAGCCAGGAGATGTGGCATTCCCTGACCTCCTGCAAGACCCCCTGTAACCGGTCGACCGGTATCGCTTACCCGATCGCCGATGGCGAGTTCCAGTTCGAGTCAGGCCAGATGGGTGTAGGGGGAGCGCCGACCGTCGAACGCACCACCTGGAAGACGCCGGCCTCGCTGCCGAGAGGCACCTACACCTTCTTCTGCCGGGTCCACCCGCTGATGCGCGGCGCTTTCAGGGTCAAGTAGCGGATTCCCGGCTGCCCCCTTCGGCCGGGAAGCTCGCGAGGGCTTCGTACTCGGCTCCTTCCGGCTGAAGCCGGGACAGGTAGACGCTGACCGAAGCAGCAGAGAAGGTGATCGAAGGACTCACCGGAAGGCTTGAACCGGCCGGGTCAAAGCCTCGCCCGGTCCGGGCGCAGGTCAGGTGTGGCCGGTAGGGCCTGCCCTCGCTCCAGCCGAGCATCGCCTTCAGTTCGCGGGCCAGCCTCGACTGAAGGGAGAGCAGCTCCCCCCGGTCGTCATGAATGTCCAGCACGAGACTCCTGGGCCGTCTCTTGGGGAGCCAGGCCGGTGCGCCCAGGGCGAGACCCCTTACCGGAGAGATGCTTGATTCGGCCGCCGAGATGACCTCCTCGGTCTCGAACTCGTCCAGCTCTCCGAGGAAGGCCAGCGTGATGTGTGAATTTCGTGCCGGCACCACCCTGAGGCCCTGGGTGAACCGGGCGATGTGCCTGGCCCAGGCCTCGGCCTCGGCTCTCACTTCTGCGGGAGGGTCCAGGGCAACGAAGATCCTCTGGCCCCGCGCCTTTCGCCCGTGGCCGCGGCTCAGGAGCTGACCTCCCAGACCAGCCCGAAGCGCTCGAAACCTGAAAGGAAATCCTGCGGGTCGAATGCTGTCGCGGGGGCGAGAGCGCCGGTGCCGGAAACCTCTCCACGCGAAGCGCGGATCGCCCCTTCCACGATGAGGCCGGCGGTCAGGCCGTAGACGTCCGTTCCTGTGAGCGTCCCTTTCGCGGTGTGCCGGGCCGAACTCACCTCACAACCGATCACGAAATTTTCGGCTGTTCGCGCATCGGCTTCAGCCCCTTCCGGGAGCGCGGAGATCGCCTTCGACATCAGGTTCCGAAGCGGGGTCCGCATGGCGATGCCCAGCCCTCTTGCGACCGTCGGCATCACCGCCTGGCTCAGGGCGTTGGGGGCGAATGAGGAAACGGTCAGCCCGGTCTCGACCGTCCTGGGCGAAAGGTGTTCCGGCACGGTGATGTGCTCGGCCGAGGGGTAATGCATCATCTTCTGGATTCCGAGGGCACCGCCGAAGTCGAAATCAGGCCTCCCGACAGACTGCGGAGCCGGCCGGAGCGCGCGCTCACGCCACTCGACGTCCCCGCCCTTGATCATCTCGATTCCGGATCGCATAGTGCCCTGGCTGGGCTGGAAGGGCGCGTGGTAGCCGAGCCTCACCTTGTCGACCTGTTCTCCTTCCGGCAGGCCAGCCGCGGTCAGCGATGCGAGCATGTCTCCGGGCACGTAGTCGAAGCCCATCGCCGGAATCACGGGCGAACCGGCCTTGACCGCCAGGGGGCCGTAATGCTCGAAGGCCCGCCTGATGAAGTCCTGTTCCCCGGTCGTGTCGAGGTAGGGAGTTCCGACTTCGACCGCGGCCGCGATCACGGGCTCACCGTGAAGGCTGAAAGGGCCGGCGCAAGTGATTACCGCAGAGCTGCGGGAGAAGAGCTCCCGGAGTCCGCGGCCGTCGGAATTGGCGACCGCCCTCACCTCCGGCCTCAGGTCATCTCCGAAGCTGTCCGCGAGGGCCTCCAGCTTCTCCTGGTTTCGGCCCGACACGATGAACGGCACGCCTCGCGATGCGAGTTCGGCGGCGACGAGGCGGCCGGTGTACCCGGTGGCTCCATAAACAGTGATCGGATCAGGCTCGGAGTTCATGCCATGGATTCTCTCACCGATCAGTTTTCGGTTCCGGCGCCAGGCGGTAGGCTCTTGCCCGCCAGATGCGTTCCCGGCTCTCGACACGTCGCAACCAGGAAGAGGGCTACGGAGTCTCCACTCTGGAGCTCTTCTTCGATCTGGTCTTTGTCTTTGCGATCACCCAGGTCTCGCATCTCCTGCTGGAGCACCTGGACTGGCGCGGAGCACTCGAGGCGGGCCTGGTCCTGATGGTCGTCTGGTGGGCCTGGATGTACACGACCTGGGTCACCAACGAGCTGGATCCCGACACCCTCCCCGTCCGGTTCCTGCTGCTGACGATCATGATGGCCAGCCTGCTGCTCGCTGTGGCCATCCCTGAAGCATTCGGATCGAAAGGCCTTCTTTTCGCGCTGTCTTACGTCTTCATCCAGTTGCTTCGCCAGTGGTTCCTGGCGTTCGTCGCTTCGCCCCCGGGGACCGACGCGAGAAACCGGGCCCTGCACATCCTCACCTGGTTCTTCTTCTCAACTCCGTTCTGGATTGCAGGAGCATTTTTCGAGGGAGACACGCGACTTGCGATCTGGCTGGTGGCGATGGGGATCGATGTGATCGCACCCTCGACCCTCTACTTCGTGCCCTGGCTCAAGAGCCTGAACTTCAACGACTGGAACCTCGGCAGCGGGCACTTTGCCGAGCGGTTCCAGCTGTTCACGATCATCGCCCTGGGCGAGACGATTGTTCTGACCGGGGCGACCACCGCGGATCTCGATTTCAACCTGACGACAGCCCTCGCCTTCGCTGCGGCCTTCATCAGCACAGCCTGCCTCTGGTGGCTGTATTTCAACTACATGGCGACGATCCTCGAACGTGTTCTCGAGGAATCCGAAAGCCGCACCGAAGTCGGCCGTGACATCTTCACCTACGGCCACATCCCGATAATCGCCGGGATCATCCTTTGCGCCGTCGGCGACGAGATCGTCCTCGCCCATCCGACCGAGTACCTGCACACGCCGGAACTCATGGCGCTTGTCGCCGGTCCGACCCTCTACCTGCTCGCCTATGTACCGATCCGCTGGAAGCTGACCCGTGGCCTGCCCTGGCGTCGGCTGGCTGGCGCAGCCGCCTGCGTCCTGGTCGGCGCCTTCTCCTGGCTTGTTCACCCCGTGGCGCTCGTCACGGCCGGGCTGCTGCTGCTCGTCCTGATCTCGGTGATAGCCCACGAGCATTTCCTGCGCATCCCCCGGGGAGACGTGGCAGAGCAGTAAATTGCCGGGTTCATGCCGGAACCAGTAGAAAGGCGATCAGGCCAGCGCTACATGCCGGGCCTGGATGGCCTCCGCGCGATCGCGGTCATGGCCGTGATCGCCTACCACCTCCAGGTCGGGTTCACCCCTGGCGGCCTGCTCGGCGTCGGCGTGTTCTTCACCCTCTCCGGTTACCTGATCACCGACATCCTGCTCGAAGGCTGGGTGACCCGGAAGCTCAGCCTCAAGAACTTCTGGCTCGCCAGAGCCCGTCGTCTGCTCCCGGCCCTGTTCGTAATGCTGGCTGTCGTGCTCCTGTGGGTCTGGATCGGAAACCCCGATCTGATCGACACGCTCAGGGGGGAGACGATCTCCTCGATCTTCTTCGTCGAAAACTGGTGGGCGATCGGCCAGGACATGTCCTACTTCGACCGTTTCGGCGCGCCGTCCCCGCTCAGTCACCTCTGGTCGCTGGCGGTCGAAGAGCAGTTCTACATCGTCTGGCCCTGGCTCCTCTTGCTGTTGCTCAAGATCTCCCCGGCCAAGGACCACGGCAAGCGGGCCCGGCGCGAGCGTATCCGTCCCAACCTCGCGATCATCACCCTGTTTCTCGCGTTCATCTCGGCCGTCCTGATGGCGGTTCTCTACTCACCCGGTTTCGACACCAACCGGGTCTACCTGGGTACCGACACCAGAGCGTTTGCCCTCCTGTTCGGCGCCGCCCTTGCAATGGTCTGGCCGAGCCGCCGGCTGGACCGGAACCTCCCCTTCAAGGCGAGAAGGAACATGGACCTGCTCGGGGTCGGCGCCCTCCTGGTCATCTTCATTCTGATCTGGCAGACCTCTGAGTTCTCACCCTTCCTCTATCGAGGCGGGATGGTCATCCTTGCTATCGCCACGACCATCCTGGTCGCCGTGCTGGCCCACCCGTCAACCCGCCTCGGGCCGATCATCGGCTGCCGCCCGCTGCGCTGGATCGGTGTCCGCTCTTACGCGATCTACCTGTGGCAGCTGCCGATCATCATCCTGACCACTCCATCTGGTGCGAACGGGTTCAGCCCGGTCCGGGCCATTCTCCAGGTCGGAGCCACCTTCGCGGTCGCCGCCCTCTCCTGGAAGTACGTCGAAGACCCGGTCCGCAAAGGCGCCGTTGGCAGGCTCTGGAAGCGGTTCCGGGCGGGAGAGTTCAGCTGGAAGCGGCTCGGCCCCGAGGGCAAGGGGGGAACGGTGGCCGGTGGACTCCTGGTCCTCATCCTGCTCCTGGCGATGGTCGGTGTCGCTCCTTCGAGTCCGATCGCTCCGATCGCCGTGAAGGGCGGAGAAGGAGAAGCCGCCGTGAAACAGATCGCCACGGCGTCCCCGGTCGCCAAGACCGTGATCAGCCCCGAGGAACGGGACGAGTTCCCGAAGAGCCTCTGCGACTCGGTCGCCTACATCGGTGACTCGACCTCGGTCGGATTGATGGACCCCGCCTACCTCTCACCCGAATACAGGATCGACGCCCGGCTCAAGGAAGTCGGTGTGTACGAACAGCGGATCGACATTTCGGGTGCCCGATCCTCGGTCGAGGAGGTCAACGGTATGCCGAATGCGGTCGACGCGGCCCAGGCGATCGCAGACGAAGGATTCGACGGTTGCTGGATCTACGCGATGGGCACCAACGACACCGCCAACGTGGCCGTCGGGTCGACGATCGGCATGCGGGAGAGGATCGATCGCCTGATGGCCGTCGCCGACGGCGACCCTGTGCTCTGGATCAATGTCCGCACCCTCAACCCCGGCAACCCCGCCTACTCCGAAGCGAACATGCAGGCCTGGGATGACGAGCTGCTCGACGCCTGCGAGACCTACCCGAACATGCGCATCTACGACTGGGCCAACAGGGTCAAGGACGAATGGTTCATTGACGACGGCATTCACTTCACCACCGAGGGCTACCAGGTGAGGGCGCAGGCGATCGCCAACGCAGTGCCGAAATCCTTCGGCATCTGGTCAAGCTTCTGGAACCAGAGCGGCTGCCTGGTCAGCTGACCGGCACCTCAGGTTTCGCCAGCACTTCGCGCGCGCTCCGATCCTCCATCTCGCTCTGATCGTGGCTAGTCTTGGGTCTGGTCCGAGCGGGGAACGACCAGTACGGCCGAAGCCGCATGGTTGACAACGTCTGAAGAGACCGAGCCGAGCAGTACCCGGCGAACTGGTCCGTAAGCCCGGGAGCCGAGGCAGAGCAGGTCCAGGGCAGCGGAGGCCTCGGCCAGCTGGATCGGGGCGGTTCCCTCGAGCAGCACCTTCTGTGTGGTCAGACGATCGGGAACCACCGCGGCCATCTCGTCGAGGAGCAGGCTCGCTGCTTCATGGGTCGCCTCTGCCATCTCGGCCAGGGGATAGGTGGCCCCCCAGCGGCCCCACTCGTCGGCGAACCCTGCGGCAACGGAGAGCAGCTGGAAATCCGAACCGTCTGCCGCGAGCTCGATCGCGGTCTCGGCCGCCAGCCGCGATTCCGGGGAGCCATCGATTCCTACCCCGATCCGCTCCAGCGAGGCGCGCTCCCGGAAGCCGTCCGGGGCAATCGCGACCGCGCAATCGCCCCCTGACATCAACTGACGTGCCTTGCGCCCGGCCCGGGTGTGACCTTCGGCAGCACGAGGGCTACTGCCGACGATGACCAGATCAGCGCCGGTCCGGTCGGCTACCGAACTCAGTCCGTGCGAAGCCGATGAGGACTGCTCTACCTCGAAGGTCGCGCCGACCCGGTCCGCCACAGCCTCCAGGCTGGCCCGGGCTTTGTCGGTCAGCTCCGTGTAGGCCTCGGCAGGAAGGGCGGGAACGATGCTGCCGCCGACCGGATGGGGAACAACCGAGGCGAGCACGAGTTCGGCGCCGGAGCGGTTGGCAATCAACTCTCCGAGCGCCAGGGCATCTTCTGCGTGCTCGCCGCCATCATGGCCGACGAGAACGCGGGTGAATTTGGCCATGACCCCATGATCACTCCGGAACCGCCCGGGCGCAAGGGGGGAAACCACTGAAAAGGCCCGGAGCGGGCCCGGGCTACCGGGTCAGCCGCTTGTAGGTGATTCGGTGGGGCCGGTCCGCCTCGGCTCCGAGACGGTTGCGACGGTTCTCCTCGTAGGCCTCGAGGTTGCCTTCGAACCAGACGACCTGCGAGTCGCCCTCGAAGGCCAGGATGTGGGTCGCGACCCGGTCGAGGAACCAGCGATCATGGGAGATCACCACCGCGCAGCCGGCGAAGTTCAGCAGCGCCTCTTCGAGGGCACGGAGGGTGTCGACGTCGAGGTCGTTGGTCGGCTCGTCGAGCAGCAGCAGGTTGCCCCCGGTCTTGAGCAGTTTTGCCAGGTGGACCCGGTTGCGCTCGCCACCGGAAAGGACACCGACCTTGCGCTGCTGGTCGGAGCCCTTGAAGTTGAACCCGCCGACATAGGCACGCGAGTTCATCTTCATCGAGCCGACCGTGATGTTCTCGTCACCATCCGAGATCTCTTCCCAGACTGTCTTGTCGGGATCAAGCGCATCCCGGGACTGGTCGACGTAGGCCAGCTGCACTGTCTCTCCAAGCCGGATCGAGCCGCCGTCCGGCTCTTCGTCTCCGACGATCATCCGGAAGAGTGTGGTCTTGCCGGCACCGTTAGGACCGATGATCCCGACGATTCCGGCTGGTGGCAGCTTGAACGAAAGGTCCTCGATCAGGAGCTTGTCGCCAAACCCCTTGGTCAGGTGTTCGGCGTCGATCACCACGTTCCCGAGGCGATCGCCGGCCGGAATGTGGATCTGGACCTGGTCCAGCTTCACGTTCTTCTCTTCGGCCAGCAATTCCTCGTATCGGGCAAGGCGTGCCTTGGATTTCTTTCGGCGGCCCTTCGGGTTCTCGCGTACCCACTCGAGCTCGGAGGCGATCGTCTTGGCGCGGGCGGACTCCTGCTTTTCCTCCTGGGCCAGCCGGGCCTGCTTCTGCTCGAGCCACGAGCTGTAGTTGCCTTCGAAAGGAATGCCGCGGCCGCGATCGAGTTCCAGGATCCAGCCAGCCACATTGTCAAGGAAGTACCGGTCGTGGGTCACTGCGACAACGGTGCCGGGGTACTCCTCGAGATGACGCTCGAGCCAGGCGACGGATTCGGCATCCAGATGGTTTGTCGGCTCGTCGAGAAGCAGCAGGTCGGGCTTCGATAGCAACAGGCGACAGAGCGCGACCCGGCGACGTTCACCGCCGGAGAGGTTTGTCACGTCGGCGTCTCCTGGAGGCAGGCGCAGCGCATCCATCGCCGTGTCCAGCATCGTGTCGAGATTCCAGGCATCGACCGCGTCGATCTTCGCCTGGAGCTTCCCGAACTCGTCTGCCGTCTCATCGGAGTAGTTGGCTGCCAGTTCGTTGAAACGGTCGAGCAGGTCCTTGATTTCGCGCACCCCGTCCTCGACGTTGCCACGGACGTCCTTGGTCTCGTCGAGATGCGGCTCCTGCTCCAGCATCCCCACCGTCGCACCCTCGCGCAGGCGGGCCTCGCCCTTGAACTCGGTGTCCGTCCCGGCCATGATCCGCAGCAGGGAGGACTTGCCGGCTCCGTTCGCGCCAAGGATCCCGATCTTGGCGCCGGGAAGGAAGTTCAGCGAGATGTCCTTGAGGACCTCCTTGTCGGGCGGGTGAACCCGGGAGACCTGGTACATGGTGAAGATGTAGTCAGCCATTGCCGGGAGGTTATTGCAGTTGGGAGGCCGGGACTTCTGGGTTAGGCTCGGATTACACAGCCGAGGATGTAGGGGGAGTGGATGAGTGAGTCGACGAGAAGTCCGGAGACCGGCAGGAGGGGCCCGTCAGCCTCGATGATCGTCGCGATCGTCGCCTTGATGGTTGCGCTGGGCGGCACGAGCTACGCCGCACTGAACCTTCCGAAGGGATCCGTGGGGCCGAAGCAGCTCCGGAAGAATGCCGTCAACTCCGCGAAAGTGAAGAATCGCTCCCTCCTGGCAAAGGACTTCAGGAAGGGACAACTACCGAGGGGTGCGACCGGTCCGGCCGGTCCGATCGAAGGAACCCCGGCCGGAGGCTCACTGTCAGGCACTTACCCCAATCCGGCCATCGCGGCTGGTGCGGTCGGGCCGGATCAACTCGCCCAGGCACCTGCCGCCCGTGCCCTTTCCAGCATCGTCCAGAACACCGAGGATTCGACCAACGTGGTTTTCTCCTTGAGCGGAGCAACCCTCAACCAGGGCGACTTGTTCTCGAACGAGGAAGACGCGCTCGTTATTACAAGACCGGGGATATACGTAATCACCGGGATGGTCGCCTGGCAAGGCAGCGCGACTGGCCAGCGTCAGACCCGGATCCTTCTCAACGGCCAAACCAGGGTCGGCGAGTCGACCACACCGGGCACCACAGGGACCGAGAGGCAGACAGTCAGCATGGTGGACCGTCTCGAGGCGGGCGATCGAATCCAGTTGGGCGGCTTTCAGCAATCAGGTGGCAACCTGACGACCATCGTCGGTACTGGCCAGGGAGCTGTTCAGCTGACGGGAACCTGGGTCGGACCCTGACCCCGGCTGGCTTTTGACACGAAATACGAGTTATCGGCGAATAGCGCCGATAGCTCGTATTTCGAGTGAATGTCGCGACCCGGTCCGCTCTGCAGCCGGCTCGAGGCCGGAGCCTGAGCTCAGGCGGCCGGCTTCTCGTACACGGTGACCACTGCGGCTCCGCCGAGGCCGATGTTGTGCTGGAGGGCCTTGTCGGCGCCATCGACCTGTCGTGCGTCGGCGTCGCCGCGCAGCTGCCAGGTCAGCTCCGAGCACTGGGCCAGGCCGGTCGCGCCAAGCGGGTGGCCCTTCGAGATCAGGCCACCTGACGGATTGACGACGGTGCTGCCGCCATAGGTGGTCGCTTCCGCGTCCACGAGTTCGTGGCCGTGACCCTTCTCTGCCAGGCCGAGCGCCTCGTAGGTGATCAGTTCGTTGGCCGAAAAGCAGTCGTGAAGCTCTACCACGTCAACCTCGTCAATCCCGGTCCCGGCTTCGCCCAGTGCCTGCTCGGCGGCGAGGCGGCTCATCTCGTAGCCGACCAGGCTGATCGCGCTGTCGTCATCGAAGGTTGCCCGGGTATCGGTGACCAGGGCCTGTCCGGTGATCTCGATCGCCTTGTCCCAGAGGTCGTGCTCGTCGACGAACTTCTCCGATGCGACGATCGCCGCGCCCGATCCGTCCGAGGTCGGCGAGCACTGAAGCTTGGTCAGCGGGGCGTAGATCTCGGGTGCTCCCTGGATCTGTTCCAGGGTGTACTCGTCCTGGAACTGGGCGTACGGGTTGTTCACCGAGTGCTTGTGATTCTTGTAGCCGATCCAGGCGAAGTGCTCCGGCTTCGAGCCGTACTTCTCCATGTGTTCACGCCCGGCCGCGCCGAAGATCTGGGGCGCCGGCGGCGCGTCCTCCCAGTCGCGAAGCTGGGTCAGCTCGATGAAGTGCTTGTCGAGCGGCTGGGTGCGGTCCGTGTACTTCGCACCGAGCGAACCCTTTTCCATCTTCTCGAAGCCGAGCGCGAGAGCGCAGTCGGCGAGGCCGCCCTTGACCGACTGGCGGGCCAGGTAGAGCGCCGAGGAGCCGGTCGAGCAGTTGTTGTTGACGTTGACGATCGGGATGCCGCTGAGCCCGAGCCCGTAGACGGCCCTCTCACCGGAGGTCGACTCGCCGTAGCAGTAGCCGACGTAGGCGCTTTCGACATCGTCATAGGAGATTCCCGCATCCTCGAGAGCCTTGGTGCCGGCCTCGACGGCCCAGTCCGGGTAGTCGCCTTCCTTGGTCCCGGGCTTGTCGAACTTGGTCATGCCGACGCCGATTACGAAAGTGCGATTCATCTGCTGTAGCTCCTCAGTTGGTTGCCGGGGCGGCCTTGGCCGCATCCTCGGCATGGAATTCTGCCAGCAGTTCGTTCTCGGGGTCCTTCTTGGGGAAGGCGAAGAAGACGAGAGCGGCCCCGAGGATGATCGCGACGATGCCGACCAGGTAGGCGGAATCGCTGCCGTTCAGGAACGCGGTTTGTGCTGCCTTCACGATCTGAGGTGCGTACTGCGGATGCTGTTCGGCGACCGTGACGGCGCTGCCGAAGGAACGTTCGAGCTGGGTCTGCACCGAGTCGCTGACCTTCTTTGTGGCTTCCGGGTTGCCGGCGATCTGGGAGGCGAAAGAGCTTGCGTATGAAGCGGTCAGAACCGACCCCAGGATCGACTGCATCAGGGCGCCGCCGAGATCCCTCTGAAGGTCCGCCGTACCTGAGGCCATTCCGGCCCGGTGAACGGGCACGGAGCCGGTCAGGGAGTTCGACGATGGGGTACCGGCCAGACCGACTCCGATCCCGACCGGAAGGTAGCCGAGCAGGACCTGCCAGTACGAAGCGTTTTCGTCCCAGAGCGTGAGCATGAAGATGAAGCCGATCAGGCAGAAAAAGAAGCCGCAGAGAAGGGTGAACCGTGATCCGTGAGACTGGACGAGCTTGGCCGAGCGTGGTGCCGCGACGATCATGCCCAGAGCGGCGGGCAGGATCGCCAGGCCGGCGTCGAGGGTTGAGTACTCGAGCACGTTCTGCAGGTACTGCTGGCCGATGAACATCGCGGCCATCAGGGTTCCGAAGACGATGATGCCAGCTGTGCCTGCGACCCAGAAGGTCCTCCGGGACGCGATCTTGAGGTCGTAGAGCGGATTGCCGACCCGCCCCTGACGGCGCTGCTGGAGGAAGAAGGCGATGCCCGCCGCGACCCCGATGACGATCAGCGCGATGGTGGTCGAGCCGTAGCCGGGCATCGAGACGAAGTTGATCGCCAGGACGATGCCGCCGACCATGAGGATCGAGAAGATGCCGCCGAGGTTGTCGACCGGGTCGGTCGTTTCGTTGACGTGAGCGGGGACGAACTTGATCGCCATGACCAGGGCGATCAGGGCGAGCGGGAGGGTGATCAGGAATACGGAGCCCCAGTCGAAATGTTCCAGGAGCGCTCCGGAAACGGCCGGACCAAGCGCGGAGATGCCACCCCCGATGCCGGACCAGAGCGCGATCGCCCTGGTCTTCTTGGCCCCCGACCAGAGAGCCGTGATCAGGGCAAGGGTGGTCGGGAACGCCATGCCGGCGGCCAGTCCGCCGATGAATCGGGCGACGAAGAGGATCTCGACGTTGGGGGCGAAACCGGCCAGGATAGCGGCGGGGATCGCGACCGTTGTGCCGATGATCAGCATCATCTTTCGCCCGTAACGGTCGCCGAGCGCTCCCAGGTAGAGGACCGAGGACGCAAGCCCGAGCGAGAACCCGACCGCAACCAGGTTCAGGCCGGTCTGGCTCGCGTCGAGGTCCTTGCCGATGTCCGGCAAGGCGACGTTCGCGACGGCGAGGTTGAGGTTGGCGACCGCTGCGACGAGAATCAGGCTCAGCAGGACGATTGCCGGCTTCTGCGGTGCACTCCCCTTATCGGTATTCGGCATGGCCGCATCTTAGGCCGCGAACCAGCAGCACAATAGTCTGCATCGGGTGAAAGTCGAGATCTTCTCCGATATTGCCTGCCCCTTCTGTTACATCGGGATCGGCAACTTCGCCCGCGCCCTCGAGGCATCCGGAAAGAGGGAGGAAGTAGAGGTCATCTGGCGGAGCTTTCAGCTTGATCCGTCCGCGCCGGCTCGCGCCGAAGGCGACCTCTACGACCACCTGACCCGGAAGTTCGGAGTGTCCCGGGATGAGGCCATGGCGATGAGCGAGCGGGTCATATCGATGGGCCACGAAACCGATATCGATTTCGAATTCGAGGACGCCTTTGCCGTGAACACGTTCGATGCCCACCGGCTGCTCAAGCTTGCCGCCAAAACCGGAGTCGAAACCGAGCTCGCCGAACTCTTGTTTGAGGCCTATTTCACCGGCTCAGCCGACCTTTCCGACCGCGGCGACCTGGTGAGGCTTGCGGTTGCTGCCGGAATCCCCGAGTCCAGCGCCCGGGAGGTCGCGGAGGGGGAGGACCTCGCCGACGAAGTCCGCTCGGACCAGACTCTGGCTTCGGAGTTCGGGATCGCCGGCGTTCCCGCCTTCATCTTCGACCGCTCGACCGGGGTTTCAGGTGCCCAGCCACCCGAGCTGCTCCGCCGGGCAATCGATCAGGCCCTGGTGTCGGCCGCCTGACGGCAGAGCGGCAAACGCCAGGATGCGAAATGCTGAACCCACAGTGACCCTGCGAGCGACAAAGCTCCAGTCCGCCCTGGCTGATCCGTCCGAGCCCCGGGATTCGGGTCCGCTGCGTGCGCTTCGACTCGGAATCAGCACCTTCATGGCCCGGGAGCGAATCGACATGTCAGCGATGGCGCGGCAGCTGGACATCAACCGCGCCACTCTTTATCGCTGGGTTGGATCGCGGGAGCAGTTCCTCGCCGAGATGATCTGGCAGCTCACGATCAGCAGTCTGCATAGGCTCGAGCGCCAGATCCGTTCGACCGGACCTGACCGGGTCATCGACATCACAATCGAGTTCGCCGCCCAGGTGATCGACAACCCCGGAATGAAGCATTGGCTGGCGACCGAAGGAGAGTCGGCGATGGCCCTCCTTACGCGTAGCGAGGCCGGCTATCAGCCCCGGCTGATCGGCTGGGTCGAGGAGTCGATCGACGGCCAGGTCGAGTCGGGCTACATGCGATTGCCGGAGGGCGTTGAGTCACACGACCTGGCTTACGTGATCGAGCGGGTGATGGCGGGTTTCATCTACCTCGATCTGATCACCGGCGAGCAGCCCGATGCGAAGCGGGCCGAGCCGCTGCTCGGCATGCTGCTGCGCGGCACCGAACCCGTCTGACCGGGGTTCCGGACCTGATCCCTGACCGGCAGGGCAGTCCCGCTCAGGCAGGAGTCCTGCCCAGCCACTCCGTGATGATGGCCCCGATCTGCTCGCCCGCGTCCTCCTGAAGGAAGTGACCGGCGTTCTCGATCACGGTCAGCGGCTCGGCCTGCGGGAAGAGCATCTGGACGGCCTTGCCGACCGGGTCGAGAGGAAGGGCCGGATCGTTGTCGGCCCAGAGCAGTAGCGAGGGGCGCTCGTCCTCGATCAGGTACGCGGCGGCAGCTTGTCCGGCGGCTGCCCCGGGGTCCTCCGGGGTGACCGGGATCATGGGAGGGAAGGTGCGGACGCCCGCCTTGTAATCGGCGTCGGGGAAGGGGGCAAGGTAGGCCTCCATGACGTCTTCCGGCACCTCGGTCGCGCAGCCACCCTGGATCGGCATGTCTACCCGCACGTCGCGATGGGAGGCAATGAAATCCCTGAAGTGGTTCCAGTTGTCGGTCATCTTCTGGTAGCCGGTAAAGAGTCCGGTGTCCATAGCGACCAGGCGAGAGAAGCGCTCGGGGACCTCGATCGATGCCGTCCGGAGGCCGATTGGTCCGCCCCAGTCGTGGCAGACCAGGGTGAGTCCGTTCAGGTCCAGTTCCTCGATCAGGCTGACCACAGCATCCGTGTGGCGGTCGTAGGTGTACCACTCGTCATCGGCCGGCTTGTCTGAACGACCGAAGCCGGGAAGGTCGGGAACGATGCAGCGGTACCCCGCGTCGAGCAGCGGGCCCATCACCTTTCGCCAGAGGAAACCCCAGGTCGGCTCGCCGTGGAGGAGGAGCACCGGTTCGCCGGCGCCCTCGTCGATGTGGGCGAGGCGCATGCCTTCCCATTCCCGGTAGACCGACTCCCACGGGTAGTCGGGGATCGAATCGAAGCGTTCTTCAGGGGTGCGCAGGATCTCCATGGCTGGAGATTATCCAGAATAAGTTGACGGGTGTCAGCTTTTTGACAGCGTCCGGGTCGTCTGATTGATTCAGACCGATGCCAGAAAAGAAGAGCGGTTCACTCGTCCTCGCCGCGATGATCTTCGCCGTGTCGATGACCTTCATCGACCAGACGATCGTCTCGATTTCGATTCCGGAGATCCAGAAGGCCCTCGGCCTGTCCGAGGCGGGAGTGCAGTGGATCGTGAGCGGCTACCTGCTTGCCATGGCCGCCACCTTTGCTCTGGGAGGAAAGCTGGCTGACGTCCTGGGCAGAAGGAAGATGCTTGTCATCGGCATTCTCGTTTTCGTTATCGCCTCGACCCTTTGCGGGGCGACACCGGAAACCGGTATCGCCGAGGCCTGGATCGTCACCTTCCGGATCGTCCAGGGAGTCGGCGCGGCGCTGATGTTCCCGGCAGCCCTTGCGATAACGATCTCCGCCTTCCCGATCGAAAAGCGTGGCAGGGCCCTGGCCATCTTCTTCGGGATAACCGGAGCCCTGACCTCGGTCGGACCGATCGCCGGTGGATACCTCTCCGAGTGGACCTGGCGCTCGATCTTCTGGATCAACATTCCGATCGCGATCATCTCGCTGATCCTGATCTGGAGGTCAAGGCCGGAGAACTTCAAGAACCCGCAGCCGATCGATGCAAAGGGCGCCATTCTTGTCGCCCTGGGCATGGCCCTCTCGGTCCTCGGTTTCCAGCAGGCCCAGAACTGGGGCTGGGGCAGCCCCCTGACCATCGGCTGCATCGTCGTCGGCATCGCGATCCTGATCGGGTTCTACGTTTTCGAGAACCGTCAGAAGCTGCCTCTCATTCGTGTGTCGATTCTGCGAGAGCGGGCCTTCGCAGCTGATTGCCTGGTGCTCTTCCTGCTTTCGATCCCCTTCGTTCCGCTGTTCTTCTTCGCTTCGATGTATTCCCAGATCTCGCTCGGCTGGGAAGCCTCGGAAGCGGGCATCTACCTGCTCGTCTTCTTCGGAGGATTCGCCGTCGCCGCGCAGTGGGGCGGCCGGATCCTCGACAAGAAGGGTGCCAAGCCAGCCGCGTTCATCGGAGCGATTCTGGGCGCGGTCGGCTTCTACCTTTGGGCGAACCAGATGACCGACCTGGATGCCGGGCTCGGTGGTCAGTGGATCTACATGGTGATGGCCGGCGCAGGAGTCGGGATGATGCTGGGGCCGGTAAGCACCGATGCGGTGAACCGGGCCCCGAACACCAGTTACGGAGAGGCGACGGGAATCACCCAGACTGTCCGCAATTACGCTGCCGCTTTCGGCCTCGCGATCCTCGGCACGATTCTCACCACCCAGAACCGGACCAATGTCGAGGACAAGCTGACCGGGCTGGGTCTGCCGACCGAGAAGGCGGACGCGATCGCATCTGCCATGACCTCCGGGGGCGGGGGAAACCAGGGAGCGATCTCCCAGCACGCCTCTGGCTCGACCGACCGGGTCTTCCAGGCGGTTCAGGAAGCCTTTGCCAGCTCGACGCAGACGGTCTTCTACATCATGGCCGCCGTGATGGCAGTCAGTTTCTTCGTTGTCCAGTTCGGAATGGTCGGCGGAAAGATGAAGGAGATCATCGCCGACGAGGGAGAGGATCCACAGCCTTCCGAGGGCGCCGTCAAGGAACCTGAGCCGGAGTCTCCCGCTTGAGGTCAGAGAGTTTCGTGTAGAGCACTGCTGCGCCGATCGCGACGACCGGCGTGCTCAGACAGTTGCTGAGGAAGTTCCCGACCAGCCTCCCGACCACCCCGGTGCCCAGGGGCGCCGAGATCAGGAGTGCGATGCCAAGCATCAGCAGGCTCAGAAGTCCGACCACCACGAGGTAGCCGAAGGCCCGCCAGGCATTGCCCTGGACCAGCTCGAAACTTCGACCGAGCGACTCGAACACGGCCCTCCTTTCAACCACCACGGTCTGTCCCGCGACGGCAAGGAACGTGGCGATCACCATGCCGGGGATGATCAGCGCCGCGACGCCGGCCAGCACGGCGATGGCGGTGATCAGGGTTACCCAGATGAGTCGCGCGAGGACGGGCTTGACCGTTGCCCACAACTCGCCTGCCCCCTCGGTCCGCCCCGGGATGCAGACAAGCGCGGTGATCATGCCGCTGTAAGCGGCTCCGAGCAGGAGCGTAATCCCGAATGAGACCGCGAGACCGGCCGGTCCCGCAATGTCGAGCAGGGCTGAAATTGCGTTCATCGCCGCGAACGCCAACGTCAGCCTGACGATCAGCTGCCGGTTCTCGTCGAATGCGGTGCGCATCGACTTGAGGCTGCTTCCGATCTGGAACTTCGGCTGAGGCATGGGCGCCACCCTACCCGTGAGGCTCTCTCTATAGTTTCCGGTCCGTTCAGTGAGTCGCCCCGTCGCGGCCGGGATGGCGCGAGAAACCGCGCAGCCATCCCCGACCCGGATGGGATCTGACCGGCACAACCGCCCCGGCATGGAAAACTCCGAGAACAAGCTCAAATTCACGCCGTTCAACCTTGCCGTGCTGCTGGCCGCGCTCTTCATCGGCCTCGGCGCTGGTGCCCTGGCATACCGCCAGTACAAGGTCGACAGGAATGACGCCAGCGCTTCGAAGAAGAAGGGCAAGGAAAGCGAGAACCTGAACGCACTCGCGCCGATCGTCGGATCCGAAGGAAGCAGCGATCCGGGCAACAAGTACGACGCGCAGTTCACCACCTCTTCGATGTGGCCGGAATTCAACCCGGACCGGCACTACTACGTGACACGCTGCGTCCCGGGCCGGGTCATGGTTCAGGTCAGGTCGATCCCGGAAGTGAAGGTCAAGGTCTGGGCGAACCCGGCTACCGCTGGCCGCTACGGCGCCGAAGCCAGGCCGATGCCCGGACAGGATTTCAAGGTCAAGATCATTCCCGACGAAGGCAGCACCGAGAACTACAAGGTGCGCTGCCTGCCGTCGGACTTCCCGGAGTGGCGTTACAAGCGCTTCGCCAAGCCACCCAAGGGCATGTTCATGGTCACCGCCTACCTCAAGCCCGGCGAGAAGGCACGGGCCTGGATGATGGTCTTCGATCAGGACGGCACGCCCCGCTGGTGGTACAGCACGCCGACCAACACTCTCGGCGGACAGATCCTTTCCGACGGCACCGTCCAGATTCCGCGCGGCTTCGCAGACGGCTTCGGTCAGGATGCGCGGACGGCGACGGAGATCCGCAATCTCGACGGCAGCCTCGTCCGAAAGGTCACCTACAAGGGCGCGCCGACCGACGGACACGAGTACGTGCTCCTGCCCAACGGGAACGCTCTCGTCATGAGCTACAAGCCGCGCTACGGGGTGGACCTGCGACCGGTCGGCGGCAGGGCCAACCGCGGGCTGCTCGACGGTGCTTTTCAGGAACAGACCCCTGATGGCAAGGTCGTCTGGGAGTGGAACTCGAAGGACCACGTCTCGATCCAGGAGACCCCCGAGCGCTGGTGGCAGCGTGCCTGGCGAAACCCCCATTACGACGAGAACGGAAAGATCCGTTACGACCAGTTCCACCTCAACGCGATCGAGCCCTGGGGCGATCAGTACGTACTCTCCACTCGCCACACGGACACCGTCTGGGGCATCAGCAAGGAAACCGGCGAGCTGCTCTGGAAGTTCGGCGGAGTCCCCACATCGAAGTCACTCAAGGTGGTCGGCGACGACCCCTACAAGGGTTATCCGATCTCCGGTAATCACGACGTCCGGATGATCGGCGACATGCTGACGATTCATGACAACGGGGTGAAGATCAATGGCCGCCAGCCCCGGGCACTCATGTACCGGATCGATCTGAAGAACCGGACCGCCACCTACATCGGAGACTTCCGCGATGACGAGGTTTCAGGCAACGGCCACTGCTGCGGTTCGTTCCGCCAGATGGGCGACGGCTGGGTGGTCGCCTGGGGAGCTGCCCCCTGGGTCTCGGGATTCACCGAACAGGGCAAGCTCGCATTCCGCCTCGGGGTTCCGGTTGCGCCTTACCGTGCGGTCCCGTTGCCCTTGAACATCTCGGACGCGGATCTCGACGCAGCCCTGGACGCGATGGAGCCGGAACCGCCGATATCCAATCAGCCGATGACCCCGCTCGACTTCTTCGACGACAAGAGCAACCTTCAGGACAAGACGGTGCCGGGCGGCCCGCTGGGCCCGCTCGAGAACGAGTCCATGGAAGACCTCTCGAACGGCAAGGGCGTCGTAAACCAGGGCTGACCCCCGCCCGCCATGGCGCTCAGGGGCAGGGGCGGTCGGCCCGGGGGTCCGGGATGAATTCGGTGACCGAGACGAGGGCCCTTTCCATGGCTCTCGGTTCGATCTCGTTCGGACCCCGGAATGGCTGCTCGAAGACGGCCACGAGATAGATCGAGCAGATGAGGAGCAGCGAGACCGGGAGGATGAACAGCACCTGCCCGCGAATCGGCTCCCTTCCCTTCAGCACCGTCGCGAAAAGGATCAGCATGAAGCCACCGGCGACCATGAAGACCCAGAACATGGTCGGAAGGAAAGTGTCGGCCTTGAGCAGCCTGGTTGCTCGCGCCTTCTGGAGGTCGCTAACTCGCTCGAGGGAGGCCGACAGGGCAGAGTTGTCGGCAGCGTTGCGGCCCAGCTTTCCGAAGGACTGGAAGAGCCGGTCGGTCGCGGCGCTTGCCAACTCTGACCTCTGGCCCTCATGCATCTGCGGCCATTCATCCTCGATTACCGCCCGCGAGTAACAGATGAGTTCGTGGCCGAGCCGGTCCCGGCTCTCGGCATCAAAGAGTGTTGCAGCGCGGGAAAGGGAACTGACCGAGTCGGCTTCCGTGCCCGCTGCCGTTTCCGCTGCCTGGTAACCATCCAGCGCGTAGGCCAGGACGAATCCGATCACCAGGGCGTAAAGAACCCCGGCGAAGGCGAAGACCGGCTCCCTTCTCTCCTCGCTGCCTTTCAGCTCATCGGGAACGAACCTTCGGATCAGGAAGATGGAAAGTGCCGTAACGGCGCAACCTGCAGCCAGGATCGCCAGGCATGTGAGAACGGTGCTCATTCGTCATCCCTAAGGAGTGACGGGGGCACGTCAATCGTCCGGCCCAGCACCAGCTGACCATCCTCGACCCGGTAGGCGCCATAGAACGTGAGGGTCGTGTCACCGTTGGCGTCGATCGAGTAGCTACCGAGCGGGGAGGCCCGTTCGGAAATGTCGAAGAACGCGTTGCGGGTGTTGATCCGAAGCGAGTCGATCGGCTCGGTCGCAATGTCCCCCCGAGCACCCCGCCGAATCGAGTCGATCACCGCTCGTCCCGCCTCGTAGGCAAAGACGGCCATCGGCTCGGCGGGCCGTCCGTAGCGCTCCTCGAAACCGTTGAGGAAAGACTCGCCGCTCTGCGCGTAGTTCCCGGCCGGCAACTGTGGGGCAGTGATGTACGTGTCGAGGGCGGTGTCTCCGATCGATTCAAGAAAACTGGAGAACGAAAGGCCATCGCCCCCGAAGAGCTTGATGAAGTTGTTCTCGCGGTGAACCGTCTCGAACAGGTCCCGGGCCAGGTCGAGCTTTGAACCGGCGAAGAGGAGGGCATCGGCGCGAGATGCGGCAACCTGATCAGCGACATCCGCGATCTGCGCTTCGCGGGTCAGTTCCGCACCGCCGGAGAGCCTGATCCCCATCTGCCGGGCGATCTTCTCGAACCGGTAACGGAGGCCCCTTCCGTAAGTGTCACCGTCATCCACGACGAAGACCTCGTCGACGTCTTCCTCCTGCATGAACAGCGCCAGGGCTGCGCTCTGGACATTGTCGTTCGGCACGACCCTGCCGAAGGTCCTGATGCCTGTGGGCCGGATTGCCTCGCCGAGATCAGGGGAGGGCAGGGTGAGCTTGACAGCAGTCGAGCCGGAACTGACCTGGAGCATGCCGGCCCGGTTCAGAATAGGCATCGCGACCTCGGTCGCACCGGAATCGAAGTCGCCGATGTAGGCCACGGCCTCGTCATCGGCGGCGGCCAGTCTCGCGTTTCTCCTGACGAGGGCTGGCACCCAGGCGCCCGATTCATCGGAGTCGTTCAGTCCGACGATCTCGATCTTCGCCGAGTCGACCCTTCCGCCCTCGCCCTCGTTGGCAATCTGGACAGCCCGCAGCATGTCCTCGCCGCCGCGGTCACCCTTCATGGGCTGACTCACATAGATCTTCAGTGTGCGGCTGGTCTCCTCGTCACCGGTCTTGCCGCAAGCGGAAACGAGCCCGGCGAGGGCCAGAACGATGGCAGCAACCAGCGCCGTTGGGGACGAGACGATCGACTTCAAGATGGCAGGACTATTCCAGTTCGTCGGCAAGGATGCTGACCATCTGTGCCAGAGAGGGAACTTCCCGACTGATCTTTCGCTGGCGTATGGCCCCGTTCTCGCGGGAAAGATCGAGACAGTGCTCGAGTTCCGCCTCGCAGCCGAGATCCTGAGCGTGTGGCCTCAGCGCAGCAACCAGGCGATCCACGATGCGTTCGACCGGGACCCGTATTTCGCGCTCGGAATCGATCAGCTGGGCGTTGATTCCGTCGCGCGCCGCCAGGAAGCGATTCTCGCTGATCGACTCCTGTGAATCGATCTGACCGGTGGTCATGGTGCTGTCAAGGGCCTCCCGGCGCACGAGGCACTGGGTCATTGCGACTAGCGCTGCGGTGTCTTCATTCCGGGTCTGCGAGTCCATGACCCTGATCTCCAGGGTGCCGAGCCCCGGCTGGGGCCTGACATCCCACCAGAGGAAAGTCGGCTCAGGGATCGCATCCGTGCGTATCAGCAGGTCGACGTTCTCGACGTACTGGCTGTAGCTGTGGAATGGCCGTGGCACGCCGACCCTGGGGAAGGCCTGGAAGAGCGGAGTCCGGGCCGAGGAGAGGCCGGTGTCGCGGCCTTGCCAGAAGGGTGAGTTCGCGGAAAGGGCAAGGAGAACCGGCAGGTAGATCCTCATCCGGTTGTGGACCTGGATCGCGGTCTCGGGGTCGGCGATGCCTACATGAACGTGAAGAGCAAAGGTCGGTTCGCGCCGGGCAAGCTCCCGCATTGACCCGTGGACGAACTGGTACCTCTCGCCGGCCGAAACGACGATCTCTTCCCACACCGCGAATGGATGGGTGCCTGCCGAAGCGGCCCTGAGCCGAAGGGTCTTCAAGGTGGCCGCAAGGTTGTGCCTTAGGGAAGCGATCTGATCCATCGCCTTGCTCACCTGGGTATGCACATCGGTCCTGAGCTCCACCGCTGATCCGTGAGTCTCGGGTGTCATGTGGGTGACGACATCCTCCGGCAGCCTGGGTAGTACGGCGTCGATCCGGTTCGCGAGTGCGTTGCTGAGGGCGGAGACCAGCATCACCTCTTCCTCCACTCCGATCGTGAACTCGCCCATCGGGTGTGGCTCTTCCGGCCAGATGGCCCATTCCGGTCCTGCGGCTCTGTCGGGTGTCAGCGTGATGCCGTTGCCTCCCCGAGCCTTTGAACGGAGAAGTCCTCGGCCGCATTGACGAACTGCCGGAACAGCTCGAACTGCTCCGGCTGATCGACCATGAGTTCCGCATGCCACTGGACCCCGATCATGAATTCACGGTCCGGGTCCTCGATTGACTCGGTGGCTCCGTCCGGAGCCCAGCCAGTGGCAACGAGTCCCTCTCCGATCTTCTCGACCGCTTGATGATGGAAGGAATTGACGGCGATGACCGGAGAACCGACGATCAGGGAGACCCGGGATTTCGGGTCCAGATCAACCCGGTGGGCGGCGGTCTGACCCGGCATCTTCTGGCGGTGCTCGACATCCAGCCAGCGGTCCGGGATGTGCTGGAGCAGGGTTCCGCCGCGACTGATGTTGAGCGCCTGCATCCCCCGGCAAATTGCCAGCAGGGGGAGCCCCGAAGCATCGGCCTTGCGGGCGATCTCGAGCTCGAAATGGTCCAGGTCGGGCGCCGTCGGACCGAGATGCTCGTGTGGCTCCTGCCCGTAATGGTCGGGATGGATGTCCGGACCTCCGGAAAGGCAGATGCCGTCCAGATGCTCTAGCAGCGCCCCGATCAGCCCCGTGTCCATCGGGGGGATGACGACGGGGATGCCTCCTGCCACCTCGACGGCCTTCATGTAGGTCAGCCCCAACGCCATCTCGTGACGGGGAGGTTCCCCCTCCGGCGTAGGTGAAACCGTCTCGGCTTTCCTCAGCTCGGAAGTCGTGACCCCGATCAAGGGCTTTCTCGTCTCCGGGGCGCGGGTCAACCCCCGCAAAGTCAGTCCTCCAGTATCCATGTGTCCTTCGCTCCTCCTCCCTGCGTGCTGCTTACGACCAGGTTGTCCGCGGCGCGGGCGAACCTTGTCAAAGCCAGCGGTGCCACGGTTTGCTCTCCCCCCGAGGTGAACACGTACGGCCGCAGGTCGATGTGCCTTGGCTCGAGCTGATCACCGATCAGTGTCGGGTGGGTCGAAAGCCCGATCATTTCCTGGGCCACGAACCGGCCGGGGTTGCTTTCAACGGCGTGTCTGACTTTTTCGAGCTCCCGGGCGCTGGCTCGCGGTCCGATCACTATGTCCTGCCCCCCGAGTGCCCAGCGTGGCTTGACGACCAGTCGGTCGAGCTGACCCATCGCCTGGCTCGCCTGTTCCGGGTTTCCAAGGTCGTATGACTCGGGGATCGGGAGGATCGGCTCCTCGTCAAGGTAGAAGCGGATCATCTCCGGGGTGTAGCAGTGCACCGCCTTGTCGTCGGCGATCCCCGCTCCGAACGAGTTTGCGCAGGAGAGGGTGCCCTTCCGGAGCGGTTCGATGAGAAGTTCCCCCAGCGGTGTCAGGCCGTTTCCCATGCGGGTGATCCGGTCGGTGTCGCTGCGGTTGTAGAGAACGTCTACGGGCCGCAGGCCGTCGTCCTTCCGGGCGACCAGACGGCCGGAAGAGACCTCAAGGTCTCTCGGAGTCACGACGTCGATGTCGAGCAGCCGGCCCAGAGACTGATGCTCGAACCAGGCTGCGCTGTCAGGGCCTTCGCTGAGGATGGCCACTCCCGGTTCAGCTACCCCATCGGGACTCTTGGCACGGAGCAACTCGGCCAGCATGGAGAATGCGCCTTCGGCATCGGCCAGGCTTTCCTCAACGGGCCACCGGCCGGCAACTGCCCTCCGGGCTGCGAGAGTGAACGTCAGCCCGGAAGGAAAGCGGAGGTTGTCCTCCAGAACCCGAAACCCGGTTTCGTCACGAACCAGGTCCGGCCCGGCGATGTCAGCGAGAACCGGAGCGCCAAAGCCGGCTGCCACGGGTTCGTAGTGCGGCGCTCCGTCAAGGATCGATCGGCGAATGACCCCGGCGGAAAGGATCTCCTGGCGCGAATAGATGTCGGCCAGGAAGCTCTGCAGGGCCCTGACCCTCTGCTTCAGCCCGGCGACCAGCCCGGACCATTCCGCTCCGGTGATGATGCGTGGAATCGCGTCGACCACGAATGCAGAACGCATCCCCTCGGGGCCAAACGAGACCCCGGCCTCCGAAAGGCTCGACTGAACCTGTCCCTGGACCTCGTTGAGAGACGCACCGTCGACGCCGTCGAACAGTCTTCGGTAGGGGCCCCGCAGTTCGCCATCGGCCAGGAACGCCTCGTCGAAATAGTCCGAAATGCGGTACCCGGTGGTCGCTGGCTGCACAGCCGTCATGGCTAGACGATAAGCCGGACCGCGCGTTCGCGATTTGGCCGGTGGTCGAAATTCAGAGTTGTGAGACTGACCGTCACGGAAATCCGAGGGAGGGCACTTTGAATGCCGGGCACGAGGCTAGTGGGGTTCCGGCCGGTTGAATCACCTCACTACGATTGATGGGCGAAGCTTCAACCCACCGAAAGAGGAACCAGTGAGTACTGCGCAGTTCGAGAAGGAAACTGACAAGAAGGGGGCTTTCGTCCGTCAGGCGAGCGCCTTCCGCGAGTCGGTCACGGCAGACGGTTCCTCCGGTTTCAAGGCAGAGCCTGGCCGTTACCACCTATACGTGAGTTATGCCTGTCCGTGGGCCTCCCGCGCGATCATCTACCGGAAGCTGAAGGGACTCGAGGACGTGATCTCGATGACCGTTGTGGATCCTGTCAGGGACGATCAGGGCTGGCGGTTCCTTGACGACGATCCCGATCCGATCAACGGCTACGAGTATCTGCTAGACGCCTATCTCAAGACCGACCCGGACTTCAGCGATCGCGTGACTGTTCCCGTGCTCTGGGACAAGGATTCGAACCGGGCGGTCAACAACGAGAGCAGCGAGATAATCCGGATGCTGAACACCGAGTTCAACGAGTGGGCAAAGAACCCCGAGCTCGACTTCTACCCGGAGGCGCTTCGCGAAGAGATCGACGAGATCAACGACCGGGTCTACAACTCGATCAACAACGGCGTCTATCGGGCGGGTTTCGCCACCACCCAGGAGGCCTACGAAGAAGCTTTCATTGATCTCTTCCAGGCACTCGACGAGATCGACGATCGCCTCGCCGCGAAGCGGTACCTGACCGGCGACTCGATCACCGAGGCCGACTGGCGCCTCTTCGTGACGCTGGTTCGCTTCGACGCGGTCTACGTTGGTCATTTCAAATGCAACCAGAGGCGGATCGCTGACTACGACAATCTCTCCGGCTACCTGCGCGAGCTGTATCAGCATCCGGGCGTTCGGGAAACGGTAGAGATGGATCACATCAAACGCCATTACTACGTGACGCATCCGAAGATCAACCCCACCCAGATCGTCCCCATGGGACCCGAGCTGGATCTGGACAGCGATCCGGGCCGCGGTCACCTATAGGTAGCCCCTGGCGTCGGTCTGCATCTCGGCGCCTGCCGGACCCGGAAGTAGCGCTCAGCTTCCGCGAAAACGTGCGGCCGATTCTTTACGCCGCTACTGTCGCCGTGTGAACTTCGAGTATCGGGGCGGAGACAGGTTTGGTCGTCTGACAAACGGAGCTGTCAGGCGTTACGACCTGGTCCAGAAGCTCGAATGGTTCCTTGTCGCAGCGATCACCACGATCCTCGTAATCCGGACCCAGCTCTGGCTGACCAATTACCCCCAACTCGGCGGCAACGGGCTCCACATAGCCCACTTGCTCTGGGGCGGGTTGTTCATGGTGATCTCGATCTGGATCAGCCTGATCTACCTCAATCGATGGAGCCGTCACGTTCTGGCGATCCTCGGCGGCGTCGGCTTCGGTTTCTTCATCGACGAACTCGGCAAGTTCATCACCCAGGACAACAACTACTTCTTCAAACCTGCGGCGGGGATCATCTACCTGATCTTCGTGATCATGTTCCTGCTGATCCGCGAGTTGTCCAAGCGTCAGACGCTCGACCAGAGAACCGCCCTCGCGAACGCCCTGGCGATCCTTCCTTCGACTGCCATCGGCGAGTTCCGTCAGGACGAGGCTGACCGGGCCCGGCACCTGCTCTCGATGGCTGACCAGTCCGATCCATCAGTCGCCCGGGCCCGCGAGATCTTCGACCAGGCGAAGGTTGCGCCCGCACAGCCTCCTTCGAAGCTGACCCAGCTCGGAAACCGGGTTCACGGCTTCGTCGAGAGCCTGACCCGGCGCAGGCATTTCCCGACAGTAGTGATCTGGGTGGTGATCATCTGGGCGCTTTCGACGCTTTCCTCGACGCTGGCTCTCGACCTGAACCTCGGCGGTGGCCAGGACCGTCTGGGACCAGATGTCGATCCAGGGCGAATCGGCGCGCTCGAATCCCTCTCGGCACTCGTATCGGTCGGGCTCGTCGCGGCAGGTGCCTGGCTGATGGCGAGGGGCAGGCGTGCCCGTGCCTACCGGTACTTCGCCCGTGCACTGCTCGTCTCGATCCTCATCACCAGGGTCTTCATCTTCATTGAATCGCAGTTCGCAGCCGTTTTCGGGCTGGCGCTGGACCTGATCCTTTTCGCGGCGGTTTCCGAGCTGGCCAGTCAGGACGAACACGAAGATTGACGTTTCGACGGGATTGTCGAACGCAACTAACGAGGACCATTCACTTTTCGAAAAACCCCGTTGTTTGCGGGTTCCATGCTTTTCCGTATAGTCTCCGCCACAGGGAGTGGAAGGTCGCCTTCCACGAGAGGCTGGAGCCTTCCAGGCTCAAAAAATCGGGATGGAGGGTTTCAGCATGCGCAGAACTCGGGTTTATCCGGCCGCGTTGGCCACAGTCATGGCAGGGCTCTTCCTGCTCGGTGGGGTTGCCACAACCGCTAGCTCGAAACCGAAGCTCAAGGTAGCACCAAAGATCACGTCAAAGGCTGCGTACACGGCCCGCGGCAGCGTCGGTGAGGCATACGTCAAGAACGCAGCACCCGGCACCAAACTGCTCCTTGTCAACTCGAACAACCGGATAGTCCGGACCGGCAAGGCCGACTCTTATGGATCAAAGGTCTTCTATGACATCGCCCCCGGCAAGGTTTTCACAGTCCGTACGCCGAAGGGCAAGGGTGCCCAAGGGACCAGGAAGTTCAAGGTCCTGAAGCCTGGGGCCAACCCTCCGCAGTCCTTCTACGACAAGATCGAGCTGAAGCCCGGGCTGAACTTCGTGAAAATGCGTGACGGAGTTGAGCTTGCGATGACCGTACGTCTGCCTGCGGGCAAGACTCTCGCGGACGGACCTTTCCCGACTTTCATCGAGTACTCCGGCTATCAGACCGCTGCTCCGCATGACCTGCTAGCGGCGCTCTTGGCCGGACTCGGCGGCAATCCGCCGCCCCCCGATCCACTCACCCCTGCAAGCTCGACTTCCGTCGGTTCGTTCATCGGCCCGCTCCTTGATTTCGCCGTGGTGAGCGTCCAGATGCGAGGTTCCGGTTGTTCCGGGGGCGCCTTCGACCTGTTCGGTTGGCCGACAACCTATGACGGCTACGACGCGGTCGAGGCCGTAGCAGCCCAGGACTGGGCAGAGGATGGTGTCGGAATGGGGGGCATCTCCTTTTCCGGTATCACCCAGCTCTTCACGGCCGGCACCAAGCCGCCCCATCTGGCGGCCGTTTCTCCGCTGTCGGTTACCGACGACGTCTACTTCGGTACCGGTTTCCCGGGCGGAATATTCAACAACGGATTTGCGTTCAGCTGGATCACGGAACGGGCGGACGATGCCAAACCCGCCCCCGACGGCGGACAGCCCTGGGCGAAAGTCATGAGCACGACCGGTGACCCGGATGTGCCCGAGCCACTTCGCAGCGAGCAGAAGCAGCACTGTCTGGACAACCAGGCGATGCGACTTCAGACACGAAACTACAACCGCCTGATCGAGACCAATCCCTACCGGACTCCGTTGCTGTTCGAGAAACGTTCGCCTGGCGCATGGGTCAGGAACATCGATGTGCCGATCTTCTGGGTTGGCGCCTTCCAGGACGAGCAGACCGGTGGCCACTGGCCCGAGGCAGTGAAGAGCCTGCCGAAGGGGAACAAGAATGTCTGGGTCACGATGCAGAACGGCGTTCACGTTGACTCGCTCGGTCCCAGCACGATCACCCGCTGGGCCGAGTTCATGAACCTCTTCGTAGGTGACGGACGGGTACCCAAGATGTCACCTCTGGTTCTTGCTGCCAGTGCGGCTCTCTACAACGAAATCGCTTCGGCTGGCGCTCTGCCGATCCAGCAGTCCCGCTTCGCGGCACTGCCGGACACCCCCGAAAACGTCGCTGCGGCCACCGCCCAGTTCAAGCAGGACCCTCGAATCCGGATCCTGATGGACAACGGCAACGCGGTCGAAGGCGACCCGGGAGCAATCGGTGCTGCCTGGGAAGCCACGTTCAGTAACTGGCCGATCAACTCGACCAAGCCGACTGCGTACTACCTCGGCAAAGGTGGTGCCATGACCACCAGCAAGCCGAAGAACGGTTCGTCCGTCAGCTACGTGTCCGACCCGAACGCGCGACCGGCCAAGACGCTCGGCGAGAATGCCCAGGGCGATTCCTGGCTGGCTCAGCCGCCTTACCAGTGGGAGCCACTGGCCGACGGCAAGGGTCTCGGGTTCGTCTCGCCGCCGCTGGCCAGCGACCTGTTCATCGCTGGCCCGTCCAGTGTTGACCTTTACCTCAAGTCAAGCAAGGCCAACACTGATCTCCAGGTGACCCTCACCGAGGTCCGCCCTGACGGCAAGGAGACCTACATCCAGAACGGCTGGCTGCGTGCGTCGCACCGGGCCCTGAACCCCAAGGCCTCGACCGCTTACAACCCGGTCCAGACCTGGATGGAGAGAGATGGCAGGGCTCTGAAGAAGGGCAAGTACAACTACACCCGAATCCAGATCTACCCGGCAGCGCACGTCTTCCGGGCCGGTTCCCGGATCCGACTGAACATCCAGGCGCCCGGTGGCGACCGGACGATCTGGGATTTCGAGACGATCGAAAAGGGCAACACGAACAACACGATCGGTCTCGGCGGCGCGATTCCGTCGAAGCTGGTCCTGCCGGTGATCCCGGGCCAGACCGCCCAGGGCACCGAGCTGCCCCCGCCGACCGCGCTTCGCGGTCAGCCGAGCCGGGACTACGTGCCTGCTTCGAACGGAGGCTGAGTCGAAGGCGCCCTGCGCCGCTAAAGAAGCACCTCGGAAAAGGGTCGCCGAAAGGCGGCCCTTTTCTGTTTCAGAGACCTGTCCGTGGGGTCTCGGAAAACATCCTGTTTATGGACTCCTCCGTCGGGGAATGAATCGCCTGACACTCCAAACCGGCACGCGCCAGCGCATGCCGCCATGAAGGAAACGGGAGGACTTTCCAGATGCGAAGGATTCATGTGGCTTCGGCAAGCCTGGTAGCGATGATCGTCGGGCTGATTGCAGTGGGTGCCATTGCGACCCCTGCCAGCGCGAAGAAGCTGAAGAAAGCGCCGAGGATCACCATGAAGGCGGATTTCACGGCCAGGGGCAGCGTGGGGGATGCCTGGGTCAAGGGAGCCAGGCCCGGCCAGAGACTGCTTCTGGTCAACAGCCGCAACCGGATCGTTCGAAGTGGCAAGGCCGATCGTTTCGGATCGAAGATCTTCTACGACGTGAAACCCGGCGCACTCTTCACAGTGCGCAGCCCGACCATCAACGGCTCCCGCGGGACTGGCAGGTTCAGGGTCCTCAAGCCGGGTCGAAATCCGGGTCAGGCATGGTACGAGAAGAAGCCCGATCTGAAGGCCGGTCTCAACTACGTGACCATGCGTGACGGCACCGAACTGGCAGTAACGGTTCGCCTGCCGTACGGCAAGACCTCGCTCTCACAGGGTCCTTTCCCGACCTACATCGAGTACTCCGGCTACCAGACAGCGGCCCCGCACGACGCGCTGCTCGGCCTGGCTGCCGGTTTGCCGGGCAACAGCCTTCCCGGTCCGCTCGGTGACCTCCTCGACACGATCACCGGGAGCCTGCCCGGCAGTCCTGTCCCGGACCCGGACTTGACCCCCGCCAGCTCGACTGCTGTCGGGTCGCTGATCGGACCGCTGCTGGACTTCGCGACGGTGTCAGTACAGATGAGGGGCTCGGGCTGTTCCGGCGGCGCCTTCGACCTCTTCGGCTGGCCGACCACCTATGACGGCTACGACATCATCGAGACCGTCGCGACCCAGGACTGGGTTAAGGGCGGCAAGGTCAGCATGGGCGGCATCTCCTTCTCGGGGATCACCCAGCTCTTCACGGCCGGAACCCGGCCCCCGCACCTGTCCGCCGTCTCGCCACTGTCCACGACCGACGACGTCTACTACGGCACCGGGTTCCCGGGTGGAATCTTCAACAACGGATTCGCCTACAGCTGGATCACGGAGCGGGCAGACGATGCCAAGCCCGCCCCTGCGGGCGGTCAGCCTTGGGCCAGAAAGATGACCACCACCGGTGACCCCCAGGTATCCGAGCCGTTGCGCAGCCAGCAGCGCCAGCACTGCATTGACAACCAGAAGATGCGCCTGCAGACCCGCAACTACAACAAGCTGATCGAACAGAACCCCTACCGAACCCCGAATCTCTTCGAGAAGCGAGGCCCGGGTGCATGGGTCAAGAGGATCAACGTTCCCGTCTTCTGGGTCGGTGCCTTCCAGGATGAGCAGACCGGTGGTCACTGGGTCGAATCGGTTCGCAACCTGGCTCGCTCCAACCGCGATGTCTGGGTGACGATGGAGAACGGAGTCCACGTCGACTCCCTCGGTCCGAGCACGATCTCGCGCTGGGCCGAGTTCATGAATCTCTTCACGGGTGACGGCCGCATCCCCAGGATCAACCCCGTCGTGATCGCCGCCGGGCCCCTGCTCTACCAGCTGATCGCCGAATCCCCGGCGCTTCCGATCGAGCAGAGTCGTTACGCGGCGATGCTCGACACTCCCCAGAACGTGGCCGCCGCCAAGGCCGACTTCCGCAAGGACCCGAGAATCCGGATCCTGATGGACAACGGCGCCGCCATTCCCGGCCAGCCCGGAGCAATCGGTGCTGCCTGGGATACGCAGTTCACGGACTGGCCTGCTCCCGGACTCAGGCCAACGAAGTTCTTCCTCGGCAAGGGCGGCAGCCTGACCAATAAGAAGGCCGCGAGGGGCAGCACCGTCAGATACGTCTCGGACCCAGGTGCCCGGCCGGCCCGGACGCTCGGCGAGAACGCGCAGAGCGACTCGTGGAAGCCACAACCCGCCTACAACTGGCAGCCGGTAGCAGGCGGCAAGGGCCTCGGATTCGTCACCCCTGCGCTTCAGAAGGACGTGTTAATCGCCGGCCCGTCCAGCGTTGACCTCTACCTCAAGTCGAGCGCCCGCAACACGGACATCCAGGTCACCCTGACCGAGGTCCGGCCCGACGGCAAGGAGACCTACGTCCAGAACGGCTGGCTCCGGGCTTCGCATCGCAAGATCAACAAGCGAGCGTCGACCGCCTACAACCCGGTTCAGACATGGCTGAAGAAGGATGGCAGGCCCCTGAAGAAGGGCCGGTTCAATTACGTGCGGATCCAGATCTTCCCGGTCGCTCACGTCTTCCGGGCGGGGTCGAGGATCCGCCTGAACATCCAGGCACCCGGAGGTGACCGGACGATCTGGAACTTCGCCACGATCGAGAAGGGAAAGACGGTCAACAGGGTAGGGCTCGGGGGAGTGATCCCCTCGAAGCTGGTCCTCCCGGTGATCGCCGGAGAGGACGCCCAGAACTCACCGCTTCCGCCGCCGACCGCCCTGAGGGGCCAGCCGAGCCGGGACTACCTGCCAGCCAGCAACGGAGGTTGAACGGACGGGGCCGGGCTTGACATGCTGTGAGGGTGGCGAAGAAGCGGAAGCCGAAGAAGCGCAACCCGAGGGAGAAGACCTCGACATCGAGCTACACCGATGCCGAGGGCAACACCCTCGTCCTGCGTGACTCGCTCAGCGAAGGTTCAATAGCGAAGGTGAACGAGCAGATCGGGAACCAGGCCTACTCGGTTGACGATCTCTGGCAGCGACGGACTGAACTGGTCTTCGAGAGACTGGCCGTCTCCTGGGAGATAGCAGGGCTTCCGCTGGATGACCAGAAGATGCTGCTCGGTCGGTACCGGATGGCCGATCCGGAGACACGCAGATGGGTGCGCGAGACGATCGACCAGCACGTCCGCGAACACATTCCCGGCCTCGCCTGAATCGCCCCCGAACCCGGCTCCTGATGGTGGTCAGGGCTTCAGCCGGTGGCCGGTGCTGAAGAGGAACTGGGCCCAGGCGAGCAGGGCCACGGTGATCGCGCCCACGACCCCGAGAGAAAGCCAGGGCGAGACGTCGGCCGCGCCGAGGAACCCGTACCTCATCGCCTCCACGACGTAGAAGAGCGGATTCAGGTGGGAGATCTGCTCCCAGGGTGAACCGAGACGGTTGACCGAGTAGAAGACCCCGCCCAGGAAGATCAGGGGCAGGATTACGATGTTGTTGATGAACGACTGGTTGTCCCAGGACTGGGCGTAGATACCGACGATGATCCCCAGCGCCCCGAACCCCGCCACGGTCAGAAAGACCGCGACGATCAGCTCGAAGGGTCGCTCCAGGGGTGCCCCGGTCAGGGGAAGGGCGAGGGCCGTTAGAACGACGCCGATGATGAGTGACCGCATCGCGCCCCCGGCCAGATAGCCGAGATGGACCTGACGGGCGCTCATCGGGGCGGACAGGATGTCGTCGAGGTAGCGGTCGTTTCTAGCCTGGAAGATCGTGCTGGAGTTGTTCGAGTAGGCGGACTGGGCCATCGCCATCGCGATCAGGCCGGGCACGATGAAGACGCTGTAATCGAAACCGTTCACCTCGGAGATGCTGTTCCCGAGTGAGAGGCCGAAAACGACGATGAAGAGGAGGGAGGAGATGACCGGTGCAAGAATCGTCTGCTTCCACAGCTTGAGGACGCGGTGACACTCTCGCCTGGTCAGCCAGGCGAGACCCCGCCAGGGATGGGGTTCAACTTCTACCGGTGGCAGAGGGTTCAAACCGGATTACCTTCGGAGGGGACCGCCCGGCTCACTCGACTTCCTCCAGTTTGTCCATGGCGATTCTCCCGCCAGCCACGGTCTTGAGGTAGACCTGCTCGAGGCTGTCGGCGCCGTGGGTCCGCTTCAGGCCCTCTGCAGTGTCCCTGGCCACTATGTGGCCGTCACTGATCAGGGCGATCTCGTCACAGAGCGCTTCGGCTTCCTCCAGGTAGTGAGTTGTAAGGAGGATCGTCGTTCCCTGCTGATGGAGACCCCGGATGTAGGTCCACAACTCATGTCTAAGCTCAAGGTCAACTCCGGCCGTTGGTTCGTCGAGGATCACCAGTCGTGGCCGGTGCAGCAGAGCACGGGCGAGCAGCAACCTGCGCCTCATTCCTCCCGACAGCTTTGGAGCTTCCACGTCGCGCTTTGCCCGAAGGTCGAAGGCATCGATCATCTGCTCCGCCCTCTCCGACGCCTCCTGCCCGTCCATCCCGTAATAGCCGCCGTGGTAAAGCAGGGTTTCGTAGACGGTCAGGAACTTGTCGAGGTTTGGCTCCTGCTCGGCGATCCCGATCATTCGCCGAGCCGCCATCCCATTTCCTGGCTGGCCGAAGACTGAGATCTCCCCGCCGCTCAACCGGATCAGATTGCAGACCGCGCCGATCAGGGTCGTCTTGCCGGCTCCGTTCGGGCCGAGCAGGCCGAAGAAGCTGCCAGCCGGAATCTCGAGGTCAAGGTCCTCCAGGGCGAGGGTGCCGTCGGCGTACCGCTTGGTCAGTCCACGGATCGAAAGAGCCGAGGGCGGTCTGGCGGCACGTTCACCGGTTGGAGATGTCACGGTCTGCTCCATGCGTCACCATGCAACCATGAGCGCACTCTCGGGGGTCATCGTGGCTGACTTCAGCCGGGTTCTGGCGGGTCCCCTCGCAGCGATGACGCTCGGCGATCTCGGCGCCAGGGTGATCAAGGTCGAACCGCCGACCGGTGACGAGACCCGCTCCTGGCTGCCACCAGTCGACGGGGAAGGCAGATCGACCTACTTCCAGACGGCCAATCGCAACAAGCGTTCGATTGCCCTCGACCTCAAGGACGAAGGCGACCGTAAGCTCGCCTTTGAACTGGCGATGAGGGCGGATGTGCTGATCGAGAATTTCCGTCCCAGAACCATGGCCCGCTTCGGACTCGACTGGGAGACGGTTCACGCTGCCCATCCCACCCTGGTTTACTGCTCCATCACCGGCTTTGGCGAGGGCGCAGGAGCGGCCATGCCCGGTTATGACCCGCTGATTCAGGCTCTCAGCGGCATGATGTCTGTCACCGGTCCCGCGGATGGCGAAGCGAGCAAGGTGGGTGTCGCTTTGGTGGACGTGATTGCCGGGCTGAACGCAGCGACCGGGATCCTGGCTGCGCTCCACGACCGCAAGACCCTTCGCGAAGGCCAGCGGGTGGAGGTGAACCTTCTTTCAACAGCCCTCGCGGCCCTCGCCAACCAGAGCTCGGCCTTTCTCAACACCGGAGACTCGCCGGGCCGCCTCGGCAATGTGCACCCGAGCATCGAGCCCTTTTCCACCTACGCCACCGCGACCGGCCCGATCATGATCTGCGCTGGCAACGACCGGCAGTTCGAGCAGTTGGCGGTAACCATCGGGGCACCGGGCCTGGCCGCGGACCCCCGTTTCGGGAGCAATCTTGACCGGGTCGAGAACCGGGCTGAGTTGCGGACCGAACTCGAGGAAAGGCTCGGGCTGGACTCGGTCGAGTACTGGGCCGAGGCATTGAACGACGCGGGTGTACCCGCCGGTCCCGTGAACGACATCGGGGGTGGCTTCGGACTGGCAGACACCCTCGGGCTCGAACCGGTGACCGAGATCAACGGTATCCGGACTACTTCTTCGCCGATCAGGCTCTCGGCGAGCCCAACAGAAACCCGCCTGCCTCCTCCGGAACTGGACGAGCAGGGTGACGAGATCCGCTCCTGGCTCAGCGGACCTCGAGAGGAGGAACTCTGAAACAAATGGCTGCCCTCGATGGACTGATCGTGGCGGACTTCAGCCGCGTTCTGGCCGGACCGCTGGTATCGATGAACCTGGCCGACTTTGGTGCCGACGTGATCAAGGTCGAGCCACCCGGGGGAGACGAAACCCGCTCCTGGTCACCGCCCGTGGATCCGGAGGGCAGGGCAACTTTCTTCCTCGCGGTCAACCGGAACAAGCGGTCGGTGGAACTCAACCTGAAGGACCCGGAAGACCTCGAACTTGCCCGTGAACTGGTGCGTCGCGCCGACGTGCTGGTCGAGAATTTCCGTCCGGGCGCGATGGATCGCCTCGGTCTCGGTTACGAGCATGTCGCCGAGGAGAACCCCGGCCTCATCTACTGCTCGATCAGTGGCTTCGGCTCCAAGGGCGGGGCAGGGCTCCCGGGCTACGACCCGCTGGTTCAGGCGATGAGCGGCATGATGTCGGTCACCGGCCCGCCCGATGGTGATCCGAGCAAGGTGGGCGTGGCCCTGGTTGACGTCATTGCCGGACTCAATGCGACCGTGGGGATCCTGATTGCTCTTCATGAGCGGGCAACATCCGGCCAGGGGCAGAAGGTGGAGAGCAACCTGATGAGCTCCGCGCTCTCCGGGCTGGAGAATCAGGCCGCAGCGTGGCTCAACACCGGGGACCTTCCGGTCCGGCTGGGCAACGTTCACCCGAGTATCGAACCGTTCACCACCTTCGATGCGGCGGACGGACCGGTAATGATCTGCGTTGGAAACGACCATCAGTTCCGCAGTCTTTGCGACGTTCTGGGCGAACCCGAGCTGGCCGAAGACCCCCGATACGTCGACAACTTCGACCGGGTCGAACACCGGGTTGCCCTGGAGGCCGAGCTCAACGAGCTTTTCGCTCACCGCAGCGTCGAAGAGTGGGTAACCGAACTGCACGAGGCGGGTGTGCCGGCAGGACCTGTCAACACAATCGACCGCGGCTTCGCCGTGGCCGAGGCCCTGGGTCTCGAGCCGATCGCCGAGATCGATGGTATTCGCATGCCAGCCTCACCGATTCACCTCGGCCGTACTCCGGCTGAAACCCGACTCCCCCCGCCGGAAGAAAACGCTCACTCGGAGGAGATCAGGTCCTGGCTCAGAAACACCTGAGTCGTGGAGGAGATCGCGCCGAAGGAACCTGGGGAGGAGAAGCCGCCGCGGCCCGTCGCAGTGTGGGTGGCCGGCACGATCGCCTACGGCGTGATCGTTGCCCTGCTCGGTCTCGTTCTTCTCGACAGCGTCGACCCCGAGTACGCGGTCTTCCCGCCGCTGCTTACGGCGCTTGCCGGTCTTTTCGTGGCGACCGCAATCAATGTTCGTCCGGGCATCCTCGACGACGATGGTGCTGACTGGAATCGCTTTCAGACCCATGTGATCGTGGTTGCCGTGACCAGCATGGTGTTGAGCATCGGTCTGGTCATGAGCGCGATTGCCTTCCCGGGAGATGAAATCGCCAGGACCGCCTTCTGGGGTTCGGCGATCGCGATCCTGATCGGGGCATCGTTCCTGCTGGCAACGGTCTGGAACAGGCTGAGCGGTGAGGAACCGGCCCCGGAGGTGACCACCCGGGTCGACGAAGACGATCAGCCTGGCGATCCGCTTGCGGAACCTGCCAAGAAGACGGAGAAGGAAGTAGCTGCTCCGCTTGTCGAAAAGAAGACGTCCTCCAAAGAAAAGAAGTCGCCGAAGAAGGTGAAGAAGCGCAAGAAGTCCGGCAAGAAGAAGCCGAAAAAGAAGGACGCGAAGAAGAAGGACTGAGCTCCTGCCACACTTCGGGGGTGGATCTGGAGCAACTCGAACGTACGATGGCCGACCTCGGCCAGCCCGCCTACCGGACCGGTCAGGTCTGGGAGTGGCTTGCCCGCGGCGCAGGGACCTTCGACGAGATGACAAACCTGCCGGCCGGCCTCCGTCAGGAGCTCGACGGCCGGCTTTCCATCACCACCCTCGAAGTCGACGCTTCAGCCAAATCCTCCGACGGCACCGAGAAGGCACTCTTCCTGACTGCGGACAGCCGCCCGGTCGAGGCAGTCCTGATGCGCTACCGGGATGGACGTCGCTCGCTCTGTCTTTCGAGCCAGTCCGGATGTCCGCTCACCTGCACCTTCTGCGCCACAGGGACGATGAAATTCGGCCGCAACCTCTCCGAGTCCGAGATCCTCGACCAGGCTCTTCACTTCCGGCGGATCGAACCGGTGAACCACGCCGTCTTCATGGGGATGGGAGAGCCGATGATGAATCTCGACAACGTGCTCGCCGTCTGTGAACGGCTGCCAGACATCGGGATCGCAAACTCGCACACCACCATCTCCACGGTGGGCTGGCTGCCCGGGATAGAGCGGGTGACGGTGGAAGGGCCGGCGGTCCGTCTTGCGCTCTCGCTTCACGCACCGAACGACCGGCTCCGTTCGGAAATCATGCCGGTCAATGACCGCTACCCGATGGAGGACGTGGTCGCCGCCTGCCGGGAGTGGCGCCATGTGCGCAAACGGAAAGTCTTCATCGAGTACTTGATGCTGGACGGCGTGAACGACTCGATCGAACTCGCCCATGAACTCGCAGACCTGCTCCTGCCGAAAAACGACTTCAAGGTGAACCTGATCCCGTACAACCCCTCGGGAACAGGGTTCCAGGGCTCACCGAGGGAAACGATCGACCGCTTCCGGGACACACTGATGTCCCGTGGCATATACGCAACGGTCAGATTGACCCGCGGCCGCGACATCGATGCGGCCTGCGGGCAGCTGGCCGCCAAGGCGGCCGGTTAGGCGGAAATCAGGCGGGGGAGCTGAAGCGTTCCCGGGAGAGCTCGAGGACCTCGAGCGCGGACTCCAGTGGGTACCAGCCATCAACCTCTACGTGCTTGCCTTCCGGCTGCTTGTAGACGGCAAAGAAGTGCGAGATCTCTTCCTTCAGCTGATTGGAGAGCTCGTCGAGCGACTTGATGTGATTCCAGTTCGGATCATCGGCCGGCACGCAGAGGATCTTGTCGTCGAGCTCGCCATCGTCGGTCATCCGGAAGAGGCCGAGGGGAATGGCGGGGATGTGGCATCCCGGAAAGGTCGGCTCGGAAACGCAGACCATCGCGTCCAGCGGGTCCCCGTCGGCACCAAGGGTGTCCGGCACCATGCCGTAATCGACGGGGTAAACCATCGAGGAGAAGAGGAAACGATCGAGCTTGATCGCGCCAAGCTCGGCATCGTACTCGTACTTGTTTCGGGAGCCCTTGGGGACTTCAATCAGGACGTGGATAATCTCAGTCATATCCGGGCAATCCTACCCGTATCGCCGCAAACGGAGCCCCTCCCATCCATTGCTTCACGCGAGTGGGAGGGGCGGGTTCTGATTGGAGGGCGGGTCCGGCCCGCCCGACTGCAGGTGTTTCAACCGCCGAGCAGCATGTGGTGCCGAGCATCCTCGACCGGACGCCAGGGTTCATCCCAGTCGCAGACGCCCTTGACCAGGCGGTTCGCTTCAACCGGACCCCAGGATCCGACCTCGTAGGGCACCACCGGTGGCGGGTCATCGAGCAGCGGCTGGACGATCCGCCAGGTCTCCTCGACCATGCTGAACTGCGTGAACAGGTCGTACCGGCCGTGGATCGCGTCATCCAGCAGACGCTCGTACGGCTCGGGCTCCGCACCCGGCTCTTTCTCGAAGAGCACGTCCAGGTCGGCTTCCTCGAAGTCCTCTACGCCTGCCGCCTTGGCGACGAATGCCATCCTCGCGCCCGGCATCGGGTCGATCCGGACGATCATCTGGTTGCGCGGCGGCTTGTGGGACTTCATCCCGACCCCGGTGTGGGGTGGCCGCTTGAAGACGACCCTGACCTCGGTGTGCTTGACCGGCAGGTTCTTGCCGGTGCGAAGGTAGAAGGGGACTCCTGACCAGCGCCAGTTGTCGATCGCCAGTTCCATCGCGGCGTAGGTCTCGACTTGTGAGTCGTCGGCGACATCGGGTATGTCCCGGTAACCCTTGTACTGGCCGCGAACGCATTTGGCCGGGTCGGCCGAGCGGATCGCCTCGAAGAGCTCCAGCTTCTTCGCCCTGATCGAATCGTGCTGGTTGGCGTTTGGTGCCTCCATCGCGAGCAGGCCGAGTACCTGGAGCATGTGGTTCTGGACCACGTCGCGGATCGCACCCACGCCCTCGTAGAACCGTCCACGGTCTTCGACTCCGAAGTTCTCGCTCATCGTCATCTGGACATATGCGACGTAATTGCGATTCCAGACCGGCTCGAGCAGGGCATTGGCGAAGCGCAGGTAGGTGATGTCCATCACCGGTTCCTTGCCGAGGTAATGGTCGATCCGGAGAATCTGGTCTTCCCTCAGCACCCGGGTGAGGTCGGCCTGGAGTTCCTGGGCCGACTGCGAGTCGTGCCCGAAGGGTTTCTCAAGAATCACCCTGGCGTTCTCGGTCAGTCCGGCGGCGGCCAGCCCGTGGACCACCTCCGAGAAAAGGGGCGGCGGGATCTCAAGGTAAAAGAGGGGCCTCTGGTAGTCGGCAAGTTCCTCGCTGAGCGACTGGTAGAGGGACTCTTCGTCGAAATTCCCGTTCACGAAGCGCATCCGGTCAGCGAGTTTCCGGAACGCGGCAGCGTCAAACTCTTCAACCGAGCCGCGAATCGCCTCCTCGGCCCGTTGCTTCATCGTCTCGTGATGCCAGTCCTGGTTTCGCCCGACGCCGATGATCGGACAGTCCAGCTTGCCTTTCTTCTCGAGCCGGTACAGCGCCCTGAAAGTCATCTTCTTGGCCAGGTCTCCGGTGATCCCGAAAATGACCAGTGCGTCGGTTGCCTCCGGCTCCTTGGTCTTGCTCATGAGTGGCAGGGTATCCGGCTGCGAGGCGTGCGTCGGAAGGTCGACAGGATTCTTCTGGCCATGGGTTCTAGTATTGCGGCATGGAAATCGGGATCGTCGGGCTTGGTCGTATGGGGGCGAACATCGCCCGGAGATTGATGAGGGACGGGCACCGGTGCGTCGTTTACGACGTCAACCCGGATGCCGCGAAGGAACTCGCCGGCGAAGGGGCCGACCCGGCCGCCGACCTGGCCGAGCTCGCGTCGAAGCTGAGCGCGCCCCGGGCGGTGTGGATCATGGTGCCGGCCGGCGACATCACCCGCAGCACGATTCGCGCCGTAGCCGCGGAACTGGAGTCGGGCGACGCGATCGTCGACGGTGGCAACACCTACTACCGCGATGACATCCATTTCGCCAAGGAACTGAGCGAGAAGGGCATCGACCACCTTGACTGCGGCACTTCGGGCGGGGTCTTCGGCCTTGAGCGCGGCTACTGCCTGATGATCGGCGGACCTGAGTCCGCCTACAAACGCCTGGAACCCATCTTCGCCACACTCGCGCCCGGGGTCGAGGAGGCAGAGCGGACCCCCGGCCTGAGCGGAGATCCTTCCCCGGCCGAGAACGGTTACCTCTACTGTGGTCCGGCCGGTGCCGGCCACTTCGTGAAGATGGTCCACAACGGCATCGAGTACGGGATGATGTCGGCGATCGCCGAGGGTCTGAACGTGATCCGGAGCGCCGACGCCGGTCTCCACCAGCGCGATGGTGACGCCGAGACCGCGCCGATGGAGAACCCCGAGTACTACCAGTACGAGATCGATGTTTCGCAGGTTGCCGAGGTATGGCGCCGGGGCAGCGTCGTCGGGTCCTGGCTACTCGACCTGACCGCGGCGGCGCTGGCCGAATCACCTCAGCTGGACGAGTTCTCGGGCCGGGTCTCCGATTCCGGCGAGGGACGCTGGACCTCGATCGCCGCGATCGACGAAGGGGTGCCGACCCCCGTCCTCACCGCGGCTCTCCACGAGAGGTTCTACTCCCGTGGCCTCGGGGATTTCGGGGACAAGGTCCTTTCCGCCATGCGAAAGCAGTTCGGTGGACATGACGAGAAGCCCGCGGAGGGCAAGGGGAACTGATTGGTCACCCGGGTCGTCGCAGACGCGGAGGCCGCTGCGGTAGAGGCTGCCAGTTTCGTCGAGATGGTCGCCGCCGCGGCGATCGCTGACCGTGGCCGTTTCAACTTTGCGGTCAGCGGTGGCAAGACACCTTGGCGAATGCTCGAGCTGCTGGCCGAGAGCGAACTGAACTGGACCAGGACCTCGCTGTTTCAGGTAGATGAACGCATCGCCCCCACCGGGAGCATGCAGCGCAACCTGACCCACCTCGTCCTGACCCTGCCGCTTGTCTGCCAGGCGGCGATCCGCCCGATGCCCGTCGGGGCCGATGATCTGACCACCGCTGCCAGCGGATACGAGTACTCGCTCCCGGACCGCTTCGACCTTGTTCATCTCGGTCTCGGACCGGACGGTCACACGGCTTCGCTCGTACCGAATGATCCGATTCTCGATGTCACCGACCGCCAGGTCGCGATCACGGCCGGCGAGTACCAGGGGACCCGCCGGATGTCGCTCACTTACAAGGCGATCGACAGGGCCAGACAGATCATGTTCCTCGTGACCGGGGAGGGCAAGGAGGGGGCCTTGTCGAAACTGGAAGCGGGCGACCCCTCGGTCCCCGCTGGTCGAATAAGCAACCCGAACATCACCTTGATCACCGACATCGCCCCCTCCGAATCGGAACAGCCCGCTTGAGGGACATCCGTGAAATGGGCAAGGAGCGCTACGGGCTTGCGCTCACCCTGATCCTTGCATCGATGATCTTCATCATGGCGGCCCCCTCTGGCTCGTGGGCACAGGTCGCGTCGCTCAGCCTTCAGGCCTTTGCCCTGTTCGCATCGCTCCGGGCAGCGCAGCCGAGCTTCCGGCTGAGAGTGGCCTGTGGCGTTGCGATCGGACTCGTGATCTTCGCGGCCTGGACACAGGCCTCGTTCGGCGATGAAGTGAACTCGGATTTCGTCCACCTGGCCACGCTTGCTCTCGTTCTCATTGCCACCCCGGTGATCACCTTCGGCCTGGTCAGGCAGGTGAAACAGCGGGGGGCGATCACCGTACACACCATGATGGGCGTGCTCTGCATATATCTGTTGATGTGCCTCGCTTTCTCGGCCGCTTTCGGTGCGGTCGCGGAGTTCAGCAATGAACCTTTCTTCACTCAGGGCGCGGAGTGGGACACGATCAACAACTATCTCTACTACAGCCTCACGACCATCACCACAGTCGGAATGGGTGACCTGACCCCGGCCACCGATCTCGGGCGTTCACTCACCGGGGCAGAGGCCTTGATCGGCCAGATCTACGTGATCACGGTGGTTGCCGTGATCGTCTCCAACCTGCAGCCGAGGCGCAAGAAGGATGGATGAAACACTCCTCGGCCTGAGCCTGGTGGTTATCCTCTCGGTGCTCGCAAGGCTCTCGGCCACCTGGATGCGGGTGCCGCCGATAGTCCCGTTGTTGATCATCGGTGTGGTCGTCGGTGTTTCCGGCCTGGACCTCGTCAACCCGGAGAAACTGCTGGGTCCGGCCCTCTCGCCGATCGTCCAGATCGCCGTTGGCATCATCCTCTTCGAGGGTGCTCTCGGACTGAAGCGCGAGGAGCTCGGCTCCGGTGTCCGTGGTGCCGTGACCCGTCTGATCACGATCGGTGTGGTCATCACCTGGTTCATCGCGACCGTTTCCATAGCGATCCTGCTCGACGTGCCCCACCCGATCGCGATCCTGATCGGCGCGACGGTGATCGTCTCCGGCCCGACGGTGGTTCTTCCGATACTCGACTTCATCGCACCAACCACCAGGGTCCGGAACGTCCTCAAATGGGAAGGCATCCTGATCGACCCGATCGGAGCGATCATCGCGGTCGTCGTCTTCGGGTCATTCGCCAACGGCCAGGGAGGTGAGTTCGACGTCGCCGAACTGCTGCTCTCCCTCATCGTCGGCGGTGCGGTCGGCGTCATTGCCGCGCTCCTGATGATGCCCGTGCTGGGAACCAAGCGACTGGCCGGGAGGGACAAGGTCGCCGCGACCCTGATGATGGTCGTGGCCAGCTTCGCTGTTTCCGACGCGATCCTTCCTGACTCCGGCCTCGTCTCGACGATCGTCATGGGTGTCGCCCTGGCCAACCAGCGGCGGGTGCGAATCGACCAGGTCGCGGAGTTCAAGGAGACCCTCGTCCCGATCCTGATCGGGATCCTCTTCGTCCTGCTCGCGGCGAACATCGAAGTCAGCGAGGTGATTGATCTCGGCTGGAAGTCATTCCTCGTTCTCGGCGCCCTGATCTTCATCGCCCGTCCGCTGGCCGCACTGACCATGGTCGGCCTGCCGTTCGACTGGAAGGAGAAGCTTTTCTTCGGGTCGATGGCTCCAAGGGGAATCGTCGCCGCTTCAACGGCTTCGGCTTTCGGGCTTGAGCTGACCCAACGGGGCGTGGAAGGTGCCGAGTACATCATCCCGGTCACCTTCATGATCATCGTCGGCACCGTCTTCTACTACTCGCTGATCGGCCCGCCTCTGGCCCGGTACCTGGGGCTCTCCGGTGAGCACCGTCCAACCTTGCTCCTGATCGGGGCCCCGCCTTGGGCGCTCACCGTGGCACAGGGACTGAACCAGGCCGGAGCCGAAGTGAAGGTCTGGACCGAATCGGTCGAGGAGGCAAAGGCTGCCGACGCGCACGGGCTGAGTTCTTTCGGGGGCCCTCTGAACCCGGATGACGACTCTCCCGGCACGCCACTGGAAGACGTCGCTGCCGTGGCGGTGGTGAGCGACGACGACAGCCTCAACCAGCTGCTCTCCTATCAGCTCGCCGAGCGGCTCCATGCCAACCAGATCTACCGCCGCAGGTCGCCCTCCGACCGGTCCCCGCTAGTCAACTCGGAGGCGCTCGAGCTCTTCCACGACGGCGACCGGGAGACGGATGTCCAGCGGCGCCTCGCAGCAGGTGAGCCGGTTTCAGTGGTCGGCCCGCTGGCCCCGATCCCGGATGGTGCGGTTGCCCTTGCTGCGGTCATCCCGGCCGCGGGGACCATGCCGGCCAAGATTCACCTCGCGACCGAGGGCAAGCCGGTGACCCGCGACGGCAAGTCGACGCTACTCGTGCTGGATCCTCCCGCCGGCGCCCCCGGAGTTCCCGCGAACTAATCGCGCCAGCGCCGCTGGAAGGGCAGCCTCCAACGGTTCGGGGCGATCAGGTTGTGAACCTCCTTCGGCCCCCAGGATCCGCGTTCGTAGATCAGCGAATCGGGCGGGTCCTCCAGCATCGGCGCGGCGGTGTTCCACAACTCCTCGATGCCTTCCGCGGTCGTGAACAGGGTGTGGTCGCCGCCCATCGCGTCACGGATAAGCCTCTCGTATGCCTCGAGGGTGTCTCCCTGGGTCTCCACTTCGTTGAGCGAGAACTGCATGCTCAGCTTGTCGACCAGCATTCCTGGCCCCGGTCTCTTTCCGTAATAGGAGAGTGAGACCCGTGAAGACTCGTCGAGGTCAAAGGTCAGGTGGTCCGGACCCTTGGTCCCGACCCCGGAGCCCTCGGGAAACATGCTCTTGGGAGGTTCCCGAAAGGCGATCGAGATGATGCGGGCCCCTTCTGCCATCGCCTTTCCCGTGCGGAGGTAAAACGGCACCCCGGACCAGCGCCAGTTGTCGATCCGACACTTCAGGGCAATGAAGGTCTCGGTGCCCGAACCTTCGGCGACGCCAGGCTCGCTCCGGTAACCCTCGTACCTTCCTCTGACCACGTCTTCCGGACGGATCCCCTTCATCGACCTGAAGACCTTGTTCTTCTCGACTGTTATCGCCGCCGGGGCCAGCTCGACTGGAGGTTCCATCGCGACGAAGGCAAGCACCTGGAAGAGGTGGGTGACAACCATGTCCCTGAAGGCACCGGTCGCGTCGTAGAAACTTCCCCGGCCTTCGACGGTAAGAGTCTCCGGAACGTCAATCTGGATGTGGTCGATGAAGTTACGGCTCCAGATCGGCTCGAAGAGGCCATTCGCAAACCGCAAGGCAAGGATGTTCAGGGCTGCCTCCTTGCCGAGGAAGTGGTCGATGCGGAAGACCTGCTCCTCGGTGAAGACCTCGTGGACCATCGCATTGAGCCTCTGCGCGGTGGCGAGGTCCGTCCCGAAGGGCTTCTCCATGATCACCCGCGACCGTTCCACCAGGCCGGCTTCACTGAGGGTCTTGATCACGGCAGGCGCAGCTGCCGGCGGCACGCTCAGGTAGTGGAGGCGACGGCACTCCTCGCCGATGTCGGCTTCAGCCTCGGCGACGGCATCGGCAAGCCCCACCGAGCCGGTGCTGCCATCCACCCATGAGAGCTTCCGTTCGAAGCGGGCCCAGTCGCCTTCGTCGACAGCACCACGACCGAACTGCTCGCAGGCCTCCCGAGCCAGGGTCCTGAACTCCGCATTGGTCATCGGCTCAAGAGAAGTGCCGACGATCCGGCAGTCCGAAAGGTGTCCGGCCCGGTTCAGATGAAAGAGCCCGGGCAGCAGCTTTCGTTTCGAAAGATCGCCGGAAGCTCCGAAGAGCACCACCACATGCGGATCGGGTGGAGTGAGCATCGCGGGTGCTACGTCCTGGGGGCCGTGTTGATTCATCCTCGAATCAAACCGCTACCCGTATCGGACGTTGTTAACGCGCTGTCCTGATTTACGGGCCTTTGGTAGGCCCGCGGTCCAGCCGAAATTCAGTCGGCCTCGACGACTCCTTCGCCCTGCACCCGGTTGAAACGCCTTGCCTCCCTGATCGAACGGTCCCGCTTTGCGGCCTTCCGCTTCGTGTCGTTCTGACGGAAGACGGATATCGGCACCCTCCGGAAGTAGTCGACCCACTGATCGCAGATCTGGCTCATTTCCACCTTCCGGCGACCCTGACCCTTCATCGCGGCGACTCTTCCGAGTTTGGTCATCCTGCTGTAGCCGGTCAGGTCCTGGAGCCTTGTCGGGTCCTTGGCCTTGACCGTGATCGTGACCGGGCCGGCCTTCCTGATGTCAAGAACTCCGGCCGGCCAGTACTGGCCGTTGCTGCCAGTTTCCATGTTGGCCAGTCGCTGTCCGTCGATCGCCGGCTTGAATACACGCTTGAAGCCGGTGTCCGTGGTAAGGGTGAAGCCGCGAGGAGTGAAGTACTGCATCGAGAGCCACCAGAAACCCTGTGTGAGGTTCAGGGTCATCGTTGCCGAATCGCCAGCCTCGAGATCCGGTGAAGGAAGCCACTCGTCGCGCAGCGCGAGAACGGTCGGGGGCAGAACGGTCGCAGTGCCCTCGACCTCGGTCGAGAAGTAGAGCCCGCCGCCCTCGCTGCAGTCGGCGAGTCTCGCCGGCAGGGTCAGTTCGTTCAGGACGGGTCGGTTCACGGCTTCGTCAACCCGCTTCCAGAGCACGTAGGAGTTAGTCCGGTCGACTTCTTCGAAGAACGGAGGAGCATCGCTCTGGAACGCGGCCGCGCTGGTGATCACGTAATCGAAGTTGCCGAGGCTTTCTCCTTCGAAGGAGTCGAAGTCGATGACGCCCTGGCCGGTATCGCCCTGGAATGGCTTCTTCGGGTTCTCGATCACGTCCGGGTCAGGGAACTCGGCCAGCGGCACACTCACCTTCGCCCCGGTCAGGTAGTAAGGCGCGAACCGGTCCTGGTCCGCGAAAAGGACCCGTTTGCCGTCGACCTCCTTCTTGAAGGCACCGAGTTCGACCGAGTGACCGGGGGGTGCCACGGAGGCATCCCTCAGAACGAGCAGGCTGGAGGCGGTTGCCCCGATCACAAACAGGGCCGTCAGGGTCACCCAGGCACCAAACTCCATTCCCTGGCTGGGCTTCCAGCCTCCCTTGGGTCCACTCAGCAGGGCGGTCAGGATCACCACCATGGTCACGGGGGCGGCGATCACGAGAGCCTTGGCGAGCGAGTAGTCGCCAACCCACGGCAGCGAGATCAGGTAGAGGAAGGCGCAGGCGAGAAATGCCAGCGGGTAGGGAGAACGGGGCTGCTTTCGCCACCACCAGAGTGACACCAGGAGGGCCAGCACCGAGATCGCGCCGAGCAGGGCCGGAACCGGTGTGTCCAGCCGACCGGCCAGCCGGTAGTCGGACGTGAGCCAGATCCCCAGACCCTCCAGTGCCGAAACCGGGCCGAAGGCATCGCTGGTCGCGACCTCCGAGAAGGCGTCCCCGAAACCGAAGGGTCCGAGGAAGGCAAGTACCGCCAGAAGGCCAAGAAATACGATCGCTGAAATCGCCACAATCGGCTTCTTCAGCCAGCCCCAGAGCGCGCCGGAGCGGAAGCGCTCCCGGAACGCAGGATCGGCAAGAAGCCAGGCGGCGAGCGCAGCGGCCGGCCAGGCCAGGCCAGGGAAGCTGTAGGTGAAGATGATCCCCAGAAGCAGGATGAGCAGGGGAGCGACCGCCCGGAGTCGCTTCTCGGCGGGAAGCGGGGTGAGCCGGGGAAGTGCGATCACGAAAGCGAGCAGGAACATGGCTGCCGCCAGTTCCTTGAAGGCTGCCTGCGCGTAGTAGGAAACCATCAGGTACGGAAGGCCGATAAGGAGCGCAGCCAGCAGTCGACGCCAGCGGCCCAGCGGTTCAACCGCGGCCCAACCGGTCATCACCGCCAACACCGCGATGGCCCCGACCTGGCCGATGAAGACCTTGCCGATTTCGAAGCCGGGGATTGCAGTCAGGGCGGCGGTCAGACCATGCGGGCCGAGCGGGTAGCCGTCGCTCGGTTCGGTCCCGAAGCCGGAGCGCAACCACTCGGTCCAGGCCAGGTGAAGGCCGAGGTCGTTGTTGTAGCCCATCCCCAGCAGGCCCCATTGGCCACTGATGAGAAAGGGAGTGCTCAGCAGCAGCGCCGCGATCAGTCCGGCCACCCAGAACAGAGGCGAACCGGGCAAGTCCTCGCGGCGCGGACGGCGCAGGACCCAGATGCTGGCCGCGGCCAGAGCTACCAGTCCGATGATCAGGGCCGTTCTGGTTCCCGGGATCCGGGCCAGAAGCCCTTCGACTGCCATCAGGGCGGCAAAGCCGACCGCCGGCTCAATTCCCCACCACTTCTTTTGGCCGCATGCCCGGGTTATGGCACGACCGATCACGAGCGAACCCGCGACGATCAGGAGCATGGGCAGCCAGCTGTAGAACATCCGTGTCCCTGATTCTCCCGGTCAGTACTTGTCGGCGGCTTTGAGCAGTACTTCGCGCAGGTTCTCGCCGCGAAGGGGATGTTCGTGACCGGCGGCCACGACCTTGGGCTCGAGGGCGGCTAGTTTCCTGACCGATTCCTTCGCCTTCTGGTGGTCCCAGGCCCAGGCCGGGTGGGGCACCGAGGCCTCACCTTCCGGCAGCGGCTTCATCCGGGCCGAATCGACGAAGTACACGACATCGCTCACCAGTGCGACCCGGTCTGATTCACGCCAGAGGCCGATCAGGCCCGGAGCGTGCCCGGGGAAATGCATCACCTTGAAGCCGGCCACCTCGTCGCCCTCCTCCACGGTTCCGGCGATCTCTACCGGTCCCCCGTCCCATCTCCTCATAAGGAAGGGAAAGATCCACCTGACCGGAGCGAACTCAAGCTCCTTGATGTTCATGTAGGGCGCTATCGCGGCCGCGGACCTGGCGTCGGCAACCTCGTCCGGGTGGCAGTAGACGGGCAAGCCAAGTCCGGGAGCAGTTCCCCGGTGGTCGGCATGGGCGTGACCGAGAACGACTCTGTCGATACCTCCGAACTCTTCGATCACCTGCCGGTTCTTCTTTGTCATCGCCCTGGTTCCCGCATCGAACTGGACGATCTCTCCGTCCGGTCCTTCGATGAAGTAGATGTTCATCGCGCCCTTGATGTCACCGGTCAGCAGCCAGACCCCGTCAGCTACTTCTTCAAGACCCTCCGGCACAGCCCGATTCGAGTTCATTCTCCGACTCCCGATGTCATGTTGAGCGTCATTTTCGTACCCTGATTCCCGTGCCCGCCAATTGGAGAATCCTGATGATCGTGATCTGCGTCTTCCTGGTTGCTTCCGTGATCATCGGAACGGTTCAGCTGCTTTCCACGCCCAACGAGATTTTCGGGGCCGATTTTCAGGGACTTCCGAAGCAGGAGTTTCCCAGATAGACACAGTTTCCGTGTGATTCGCCTTTAGGGTCAACATCCGGAGATAGGATGGCCTTGACCGCCCACGACGATCGGAGACCAATGTCCCTGTTCAAGCGCATAGTTGTCGGTACCGACGGATCGGACTCGGCCCGCGAAGCGATTCGTCAGGCGGCCGAGATCGCACGCATGTCCGGAGCAAGGCTGGATGTCGTCAGTGCTTACGAGCCCGTCCCGGACCGGCGGAGCCAGGAGGAAGCGAGTGGAGCTCCCGCCGACGTAGCCCACGAATTCGGTCCCCGGGAGGACGTCAACTTCGCCCTGGACGGTGCCGCATCCATTGCCGCCGATTTCGGGGTCGAGACCACGCCTCACCCGATGGACGGCGACCCCGCCGACGCGATCCTCAAGGTCGCCGAGGATGTGGAGGCGGACCTGATCGTGGTCGGCAACAAGGGAATGACTGGCGCCCGACGGTTCCTGCTCGGATCTGTGCCGAACAAGGTTTCGCATCACGCTCCGTGCAGCGTGTTCATCGCCCGCACCACCTGAAGTGAGTGAGGCCGCCGGCCGCCTGGCCGGGCTCATCTCCGAGTCTTCTTCGGTTGTCGCCCTGACCGGTGCCGGTATCTCGGTGCCGTCGGGCATCCCCGACTTTCGTTCTCCGGGGAGCGGCCTCTGGGAGAACGTGAACCCGATGGAGGTCGCCCACATCGACGCCTGGCGGAGTGACCCGGCCAGATTCTGGGATTTCTACGGCCAGCGCTTCGGCCTGTTGGCGAACTGCGAGCCGAACGGGGCCCACCGGGCCCTGGCCAGCCTCGAACGGTCAGGTCGACTCGAAGCGCTGCTCACCCAGAACATAGACATGCTTCACCAGAAGGCCGGTTCTGTGGAGGTCATCGAGCTTCACGGTTCGATCCGAACCTCTTCCTGCCTCAGCTGCGGGGAACAGGTCCCGCTCGAGGAGGCGATGGGGATGATCGAGGCAGCCGACGACGGCATCCCGCGCTGCCGCTGCGGCGAGCCGCTAAAGCCGGACGTGGTCCTGTTCGGGGAGATGCTCCCGAGCGATGCGATCGAGCGCGCTTTCGATCTCGCAGCCGGCGCTGACCTGCTGATCTGTATCGGGACATCGCTGGAGGTGTTTCCGGTCGCTTCCCTGCCGGCCGAAACGTTTGGGGCCGGAGGTCGGGTCGCATTGGTCACGCAGGGTCCGACGCCGTTTGATGACCGGGCCGTCGTGAAGCTGGACGGAGACGTTGAAGCGGAACTGACCGCCGTTCTCGGAGCCCTCTGAGTCAGTCGGTGATGACGGCCGGGTTCGTGGCCCTGCCCAGGTTCACTATTCCGGAACCGAAACCGGAGGCAGGGTTTCCTTTCGCATAGCCCGGCAGCCTCGAGGTGGCCTTGAGTCGCTCGGCAACCCGACCGGGTCCGGTCCGGTCACCGAGCACACCAGAGGCGAGAACTGCCGCGGCCGCTCCCGCCACATGTGCCGCCGCCATCGAGGTGCCCACCCAGTCGGGTTCGATCCCGAACCAGCTGGGGTCCCGGGCGACCATCCCCAGCTGCATGATCGGCCGGTTTCGCGAAGTCCAGGGGCAGTTGCCGCGATCCGGGCCGCCGCCCGGTGCGGCGATGTCAATCTCGGAGCTCTCGAAGGTGTAGGAGGCGACGCAGCCCGACTCGGTCGTTCCTCCAACCGAGATCACCCGGGGTGATGTCGCCGGAAGCGAGGGGCAGGACTCGTTGGGGATGTTGCCGGAGGAACCGACCATGATCACGCCCTTCTTCCAGGCTTCGTCCAGAGCCTGCTCGAGGGGTGGAACCGAAACTCCGCAGGCGAAGTTCAGTGACATGACCATGACCCTGACGTTGTTTCGGGTTGCCCAGCGGACCCCGGCGACGATGTCGGATGTGGACCCGTTCCCGTTTCGATCAAGCACCCTGACCGGCATCAGCTTCGACCGGTATGCGATTCCGGTGAGGGCCCTTCCGTTGTCGGTCTGCTCGCCGATTGTCATGGCCACATGGGTGCCGTGTCCGTAATGGTCGAGCGGAAGCCGGTCCTTCCCCACGAAGTCGTAGCCGGGCAAGAAACGGTTGGCTGCGACATCCGGGTTTCGACGGAACTTCCGGCCGTAGTTCCGGTATGCGATCCCGCTGTCGATCACTGCGATCCGGACGCCAGCCGCCCCGGGCCGGCCAGCCTGCCGCAGGTTCTGCCAGGCGCGGACCACATTCATGCCACCCCGTGACTGAGGGCGGTCCGAAGGGAGGGAGGAGTTGCAGAAACTGAGGCAGGGGAGGAAGTTCCACTGCTTGGAGCGCCAACCACCCCAGCGGCCCTTTCGGCCAGGGTTTACCCCGCTGTCGTCCGGCAGCCAGCCGGACGAGCTGGCTATGTAGTTCGGGATCGCGTAGCTGACCTGCGGTGATTTCTCGATCCTCTCGGCCACGGCCCCTGGATCCGCGCTCGACGGGATGTCAACCGTCTGTGGTGCGGCGGCTCCGGCATAGCCGACCAGCACTTCGCCGGCCACGGCTTCTGCTCCATTGTCGAGGGTGACGGTTTCCTGTCCTGCCACGAGAAGGGCGGGGTCAGGTGCTTCTTCAGCCGGGGCGGAAGATGGCAGCATGGCGGTCGTCGCGACGAGGGCGACCAGCAGAGCGCCGGAAAGCGCGATTCTGAGGTGGGCTGACTTGAGCAAGAAATGAGGCCGGGGGAAGTGCCTGTAAGTAAAGAACACCCGGAAACCCGTCAGGTTGCTGGAATGTCTTCCCCTTTCATCCCGGTCCATGACTTACCCTGAGGCAGTGAACGCGGGACCGGACTCCGGAAACAACGGGAGCATGCCTGGCGACGAGGAAATGATGCTCCTCGCGCTCGACGCCGCAAGGCGGGCTCAGGAGCATGGAGACGTTCCGATCGGCGCAGTTGTGGCCCATCACGGAACCCCGCTGGCGATGGCCGGAAACCGGCGGGAGATCGACCGTGATCCGACCGCGCATGCCGAATTGATCGTGATCCGGGAAGCGGCAGCCACACTCGGGGGCTGGCGACTGCCGGAAACCACGCTCTATGTGACGCTTGAGCCCTGCGCTATGTGTGCCGGCGCGATCGTCCTTGCACGGATTCCGAGAATCGTTTTCGGGGCCAGTGACCCGAAAGCAGGCGCGGCGGGCTCAATCATGAACATCCTCGATGATCCGGCTTTGAACCACCGCCCCCGGGTCGAGTCCGGTCTGATGGCAGAGGAGTGCGGCGGGCTATTGCGCCAGTTCTTCGCTTCCCGCCGCTGAAGCCGGGTTGCCTGGTCGCCCCGCTCGGGCCGGGCGACACGCTGGTCTTACGGAGGAGACGGTATTCGAACCCACGGTACCCC
>JAGQUT010000070.1 GCA_020438355.1 Solirubrobacterales bacterium
CCACCATCCCGATCCGGGGATCGGACTCGAGCCTCCTTATTGCGGCGTCCAGCGTGCCTTCGCGCACTTCCGTGTCGGGGTTCAGGAGCAGGTACATGTCGGAGCCGCCATTCAGGAAAGCTTCCGCCAGCACCTGGTTGTTGGCTGCCGAGAAGCCGACGTTGCCAAGCCGGATCAGGCGTACTTCCGGAAACTCTTCCGCGACCATTTCGGGGGTTTGGTCCGGCGAACCCGAGTCCACGACGGTGATGCGCGAGGAAACCGGTGCCGGATGCTCCCGAAGAGAACGCAGACAGTTGCGAAGCAGGCCCGGCGCCCCGTGACTTACCACGATCACTTCGAGCGTCGGCCGGTCCATAGCGGGAGCGTAGTTGCTCAGAAGGCGCCGTCGCCGCGAATCACGGCGCGGGGCGTGCGAAGGAGGATCTTGATGTCACCGGTGATCGTGAGGTTGTCGACGTAATCCCGTTCCAGGGCCAGGCGTTCCTCGAAAGTGAGCCCGCCACGACCAGCCACCTGCATCGGTCCGGTCAGCCCCGGCTTGACCCTCAGGCGCTGACGCTGGCGCTCGTCGTACAGCGAGACAACCGCTTCCTCCTCGGGGCGGGGTCCGACCAGTGACATGTCACCTTTCAAAACGTTGATGAACTGGGGGACCTCGTCGAAGCTCGACCGGCGAAGCAGTTTGCCGACCCTGGTGACCCTTGGATCGTTGGCGATCTTGAAGGCCGGCTCGTCCAGGGCATCGAGGTCGATCAGAGCGTCAAGCCGGGCCTCGGCATCCGGCACCATCGTCCGGAGCTTGAACATCGTGAACCGCTCGCCATCCCGGCCCACCCGGATCTGACGAAAGAAGACCGGCCCCGGCGAGTCGAGCCGGATCGCAATCGCCGCGATCAGCAGGAGGGGAGAAGCAATCGCGAGCATGGTGGCCGAAACGATCAGGTCCATGGCCCGCTTGATCGCCATCGTCGAACGGGGAGGGTCCCCGAACTGGAAGTCCAGCATCGGCACTTCGGCGATCCGGTTCAGCTCTGTGCCGGGGCCGAGGACAGCCTGGTTGGCCGGGACCATGGTCACCGAGAGCTGCGAGTTCCGGCAGGTGGCGATGATCTCGCCGACCGCCCTGGCACTCAGTTCATCGTCGGCAATCACGACCCGGTTCACCATCTGCTCGCCGGTGATCGCCGGCAGATCTTCCGGGGATCCGAAGTATCGGGCGCCCGTGCTGGCGGGACCGGAAACCTCGCCTCCTTCGTCGGCTCCGACGTACCCGACCAGCTCGAGGTGGTCACCACCCTGAACCAGCAGTCGGTTGGCTACCAGCCTTGCCTTGGGTCCCGAACCGATCACGAGGGTTCTCTCGGGAGCCACAACCTGTCGGTAGATCGACCGGACCATGCTGCGCAGGAAGATCGAAGCGAAGAAGGCGACTGTGCCGATCACGACCATCACAGAACTGGTCAGGCCCGCATCAAGCATTCCTGTGATCGCCCATGCGATAGCGATCGTTATCGCTGCGGTCGCCAGCAGTGCGGGCAGCTCGTCAAGCGTCGAGTGCCGGATTCGGCGGCTGTCCCGGTCGTAGAGGTTGTCGATCTTGGCCACGAGGATCCAGATCGGGATCGCGATCAGGGCCCAGATCGTCTCGCCACTGTTCAGGGAACTCCAACGTTCGGCCACCAGGACACCGATTCCGATCGCGGTTGCGTCGGCCACGGCGAGCCCCCAGCGCCGGAAGCGCTGGAGCTGGCGCACCTGTTCCTGGCCGCTCACGCGCCCAGGGGTCGTCGCAGCCACCACCTCCGGTGCAGCCGAATCCCCACGTTCAGCTTTAGGGCCAGACGGACTCACTTGTCAACCATTTTCACAGACGCGGCGGCTTCCGATGGCAATTTCCCGGCCGGGGTCGGCGGGGGCGTAGCATCCGAGGGTTAACGATGCCCGCGAAAGCGACCATGGAAACACCACCTGAGGACCCCCTCGCGCCGTTCAGCGACGACGTGAAGCGCTGGTTTCTGGCTTCTTTCGAGGGCGCGACTCCGGCGCAGGCACTCGGTTGGCAGTCCATTTCCTCCGGCATGGACACTCTGATCTGCGCTCCAACCGGATCTGGCAAGACCCTCGCCAGCTTCCTCTGGGGCATCGACCAGCTGTCCCGCACAAGGCTCGCCGTTGCCAGGGGGGAGATCCCCGAGCCGGAACCGGGGGTCCGGCTGGTCTATGTGTCTCCCCTGAAGGCCCTCTCCTACGACATCGAGAGAAACCTTCGGGCCCCGCTCAAGGGCATCGGTGTCGACCTCTCGGTCGGCATCCGCACAGGAGACACCCCCCAGAACGAGCGAAACCGGATGCGGCGCGAACCGCCCGAGATCCTGATCACGACCCCCGAATCCCTCTACCTGATGATCTCCTCCGGAGCCCGCGACATCCTGACTGGCGTCGAGACAGTGATCGTCGACGAGATTCACGCGGTGGCGGCGACCAAGCGCGGGGCGCATCTCGCCCTGACCCTGGAGCGGCTCGATCACCTGGTTCGGGAGAACGGCCCGGCGGCCAGCGACCCGGACGACGGGGTTGAGGACCCGGATCGCCGCCGTGTCCAGCGGATCGGCCTGTCGGCGACCCAGCGTCCTTTGGAGAGAATCGCCGGCTTCCTTTCCGGGCCGGGCAGGGAGTGCCGGGTGGTCGATCCCGGCCAGCGCAAGGAACTTGATCTCGAGATCGTCGTCCCGGTCGAAGACATGACCGCACCTGAGGCGGGTCAGGAGTCAACCCACGATGACGGTTCGGCCGATGACGCTCCGATCAGGTCGATCTGGCCGGCGATCTATCCGGAACTGCTCGAGCAGGTTCGTGCCCACACCTCGACCATCGTCTTTGTCAACAACCGCCGGGCTGCCGAACGCCTGGCCCAGCGCCTCAACGATCTCGATCAGGAGACAGACGAGGGCGAATCGCCGCACCCCACTGCCACTGAGGGTCGGGCCCCGGCGCGCGACCGCGACGAGCCTGCCTTGCCCCTTGCCCGGGCCCATCACGGGTCACTCTCGCACGAAGAGCGCACCGAGGTCGAGGAGCAACTGAAATCCGGTCTGATCCCCTGCCTGGTCGCAACCTCCTCCCTGGAGCTGGGAATCGACATGGGTGCGGTCGATCTCGTGATTCAGGTCGAGTCACCGAAGTCGGTGGCCCGGGGCCTCCAGCGGATCGGCCGGGCCGGTCACGGCCTGGGCGAAACCTCGAAGGGCCGGATCTTCCCGAAGTTCCGTGGTGACCTCCTGGAGAGCGCGGTCGTCACAAGCAGGATGCGTGAGGGGCAGATCGAGGAGACGGTGATCCCTTCGAACCCTCTCGATGTGCTCGCCCAGCACCTCGTCTCGATGGCGGCGCTCGACAAGTG
>JAGQUT010000071.1 GCA_020438355.1 Solirubrobacterales bacterium
CAGGCCCGGCGAGGGGCTGGGCCGAAGCCACACCAGACGGCAAAGGTGATGACTGCCAGCAGGGTGCCAAGCCAGTGAACCCCGACGAGCACGCCGATCAGGCCGGGAATCCCGGCGATGACCACGCCGGCCAGGGTCCTCAGCACCGGAAGACCGAGGATCTTGGCCGTCGCGAAAGCGCAGATGAAGAGTGCGGCAGGTCCCGAGAGCCAGCCCCAGTCCTCGAAGAATGATTCCGGCAAGAGCAGGGCGAGCAGGATCGCCAGAGCCGCGACGAGAACGATCATGACCAGGCCGGACTTGAGTGCTGTTGACGCGTTCATGGGTAGGGAGGCGGTCAGATGGCGGGCCGACTCCGGGCCTATACTCGCAGGTCGATAATGACCGGACTGTCAGGCACCTTCCGGTCGGGGGACCGAGCCCGTCAGCAGATTGCGCTGCTGGTTTTCTTCTTGCTGATCGTCGGTCTCGCGATCATCATCCCGTCGAACGCGACGAGCGCTGACCAGAACCCGATCCAGAACAGCAAGCTCTCCCAGAAGGGCCGGTCGCTGATAGTCCAGGTTCGAACAGTTCAGGAAGTGAATCTCTCGAAGCTTGATCGTCGGCCCGACTTCGCCCGGGCCAACCACCGGTACCTCTGCCTTCAGATGAATCCGAGGGGCGGAACCACGATCGTTCGCATCTGCTTTGGCGGGGGCAAGCGTACTTACCGCGTCCTCGGTGTCTCACGCACCTCGGAGACCGGCAAGGTGCGCTCTTCAAAGGTCATTCCGGCCGAGGTCAAGAAGGTCGATGGACTGAAGCTGGTCGCCACCTTCGACCCGCGGGATGCCGGGCTGCCTCCCGGCAACTACGCGTGGCGGGTTGCCAGCCACTCCGGCAGCTGCCCGCAGTCCGGACCACTCGAGAAGCCGGACGAGGATTGCGTCGACTACTTCCCGCCGAAGCACCGCGCGGTCTATGACCTGAGACCGGTTCGGGCGGTCGGCTGCACTGGAGGAAACGGGGAGTTTGTGACTCACGGACCACGTGGTCGAAAGCGCGTCGCCCTGACCTTCGACGACGGCCCCAGTGATTACACCCCGGATGTCCTCAGGATCCTCAAACGGAAGAAGGCGAAGGCAACCTTCTTCATGCTCGGTCAGCAGGTTTCCAGCTACCCCACTTACGCCAGGCGGGTCCTGGCACTGGGTCACGAGGTTGCCAACCACAGCTACGACCACCCTCTTCTGCCCAGCGGGTCGAACATACGCCGGGCCAACCGGCGGATCATCCAGGTGACGGGCTTCAGGCCCTGCCTTTTCCGGCCGCCTTACGGAGCTGTCAGCAGTTCCCTCAAGGCGGATGTTCGAGCTGCCCGGATGAAAGTCGTGAACTGGGATGTCGACACTTCCGACTGGAAGCTGCCCGGGGCGGGCTCGATCGCGTCGACCATCGTCCACCAGGTCAGGCCCGGATCAATCGTCCTGATGCACGACGGCGGCGGCCCCCGGGGAGGGACCGTCGACGCCCTGTCGTCAGCGATCAGCGGCCTGCGTGACAGGGGCTACAGGCTCGTAACCGTTTCCCAGCTCCTCGGGAACCGCATCATCTACCGCCCGGTTCGCTGAACGGCTACGGCAGACTGCCGTCCCAGGCATCGCCGTAGCAGGCCGATGTCGGGCAAAGATCCGAGATGTATCCGTTGGGCTGCAGGAAGGTGGAAGTTTGTGCGATCGCCAGGCTCGCTCCCCCGGGCGCACCATGGGGATCCTGAGCCACGCGGTTCGGCTGGTTGATCAGCGGCGGCGGGTCGGTTCCGATCGTCTTGCTAGGGTTGCCGGGCTCGGGCCTTGGCGGTCCACCGTCAAAGTAGATGACGTTGTTGCCCCTGTACGGGAAATCGGCAGAGGTCAGCCGCGGTACGTTCCAGAGCACGTCGTAATCCGGCCAGCGGCCCGGGTCGACCGGGATCTGGTTGGTCTTCATGTCCAGCGTCCGGGCCATGGTGTCGGACGTGAAGTTCGAGACCTGATGGTCACCGAGCGCCACCTGAAGCGTGATTCGATGAGGGGGTGTGTCCGGCGGCGGGTTGTCGGTCATCACATGCGCGTAACCGTTCGGTTCGCTTCGGTCCCAGAGCATCTGCATCAGCTGAAGCAGGAGGGGATGAGACATCTCGTCCCGGTACGAGTCGTACAACAGGACCTTGTAGAGGTCATAGTTGGTCGACCGCGGCAGCAGGATGGAGTAGGTCATGGCACCGACCAGAAGTGAGGACTGGGTGAAGTCCGGCGAAATCGCGGTCAGCGGTCCACCCAGGATTCCTCCCTGGCTGGCCCCCATGTAGAAGACGTCGTCAGTCCGGATCAACGAGTCATCACCGTTCGTGAACCCGTCTCCGTTGCGGAAGGCCGGATGCGATCCAAGGCCATCCGGGTGGAACATCAGCCGGGCCAGGAACAACTCGTTGATCAAGGCCTGGGCCAGCCTGTCGGCAAGGACATCGAAGTTGGAAAGGTCCGGGAGAGCGGTGGTCATGACCTGAACGACATCCGAGTTCGACATCCCGATCTCGTCGGTCGCACAAAGGGTCATCCCGGTCTGGGCGAGAGGCGGGTTGGGACCACCGCTGACGCCCGAGGCGTCACCGAACAGGCCATGGCCGAAGACCATCGGGCGCGTCTTTTCCGCGTTCGGAGCGACGGCGACCTGCGGAACAATGCATTCCATGTTCGCTGTGTAGTCGCCGTTTCGGGTCGGTACCTCATCCTCGTTCAGGTTCATGGTGCCACCCGGACCGCAACTCGGTTCAAGGAAACAAGGCACCTCGAAAGTCCCCTTGATCTTTCGAGCGATCTGGGCATTCTGGACCGGCGTGAAGGTCTGAACGCTGTCGATCGTGAACTGGGGCGCGTCACCCTGAACGACCTGATCGCCCAGATTCGTGTCGCCCAGTTCCGCGAAGGCCCTGTCCCTCATGCTAAGTGCCCTCTTGTAGTTGTTCTCGTTGCTGGCCGTAGTGAAGTCCCAGGCCAGATAGAGATCACCGCGCTTGATTCCAGCCTTCTTCAACGTCCTGAAAATCGACTCGAAGTGGTCGCGGCGAGCTTCGATCTTCGGCTTGCCCGACTTCACCTGATCGCGGTAGTAGCGAAAAGCGTTGGGCGCTGCCAGCGGGTTCCCGTCCTTGTCGGTGAGGTTGCGCAGCGCGACGATGTACCGCGTCTTCTCCTCGTA
>JAGQUT010000072.1 GCA_020438355.1 Solirubrobacterales bacterium
TGCATCGGGCTCAACTACCGGGCGCATGCCGAGGAAACCGGCGCTGACATTCCCAAGGCTCCGACGATTTTCGGCAAGTACCGGAACGCCCTGGTTCCTGACGGTTCCACCGTCACCCTGCCTGTCGCCAGTCGGAAAGTTGACTACGAGGCCGAGGTTGCTTTCGTTATCGGCAGGCGAGCGAGCTCGGTTCCGGTCGATGAGGCGCTTGACCATGTGGCCGGCTACACCCTTCTGAACGATCTATCGGCCCGGGATCTGCAGGGACTCACGATGCAGTGGATGGCCGGCAAGGTGTTCGACGGTGCGGCCCCCTGCGGTCCTGCGCTGATCACTCCTGATGAGGCCGGCCCACATGACGCGATCGGCATCGAGATGCATGTGAACGGGGAGCAGAGGCAGAGTTCGTCGACTGCCGATCTGATCTTTTCGGTGCCGGAGCTCGTGGCCACGCTTTCCACCTGGATGACCCTTGAACCCGGTGACATCATTTCGACCGGAACTCCTTCCGGGGTCGGCCTCGCCATGGACCCAAGGGTCTGGCTGGAAGGCGGCGACGAGCTGGTTGTCAGTTCACCTCAGCTTGGTGAACTGAAGACCAGGATCGCGGTCTGAACGGAGTCTGACCGCGCCTACGGCCTGGCGCCTGCGATCTCGTTTCTGATCGCGGGGAGGTTCGCCGAAAGGGGTGCGGACGGTGCGACTCTTGAGGCGGAAGCCCCGGCGCTACGGCCTCTCGTCCTGGCCGCCGACCACTTGACCCGGACCGGCGTGACTCGCATCAGGCGGTTCCAGGTCCGCGTACCGACAACTCCGTCAGCGCCGAGACCTCGACTCTTCTGGAAGCGACGCACCGCACGGTAGGTGACCCTGTTGAAGATTCCGGTTGGCTGCATCTTGTAGCCGAGTGCGATCAGGTGCTGCTGCAGCCAGACGACCTGGTCGCCCCGGTTGCCGCGTTCGAGGGGCACCTTGCCCGAAAAGGCCCGGTAGCCGGCAACACGCGTCACCGGCTTTGAAAGCGCAGCCCATTCAGTCGAATCGGTTTCCTGCCAGGACCACCAGCTGGCCGCCGAGCCGTAATTGATCATGAACTTGCGGAAAGCCAGCAGATCGCGCTTCGGTGGACCATCCCAGGTCTGCCCAGTGGCGCGAATGGGCCGCTTGTAGATCGTGTTCTGTTCCCATGTGATCTCGAGCGAGGTCCGGACCGAATCACCGATCGTGTGCCAGTAGACCTGGGGCACGTTCACGTTGGCGGCACCCGGCCCGAGAAAGACCGAGTACGGGAAACCCGGGTGATAGTGGACGTAAGGAAACGACGAGAGTCCGAGCGGGAACTTCGGGCCGACCAGCCGTCGCAGCTCCCGGATGTACCAGTCCGCGGCCGCGTACTTCCCTTCGTACTCGGCCTCGGCGTTGATCACGAAACAGTCCGCTCCCCGACGCTTGGCCGTTGCCGCGACCCTGGCCTCAGCGAGGGGTCGACGGCCATAGGTGTACTGCCAGCCACAGACCTTGAGACCGGCGTTCTGAAGGCGCCGGACCATCGGCTTGTTGAACTGGCTCCAGGTATCGTCACCGTCGCCGGACTTGATGAAGACCGTTCCGATCTTCGCCTGCCGGGCCTGCCGGATGATCGATCGCAGGTTGCCGTTGTTCGAGTCGTCGACGTACCAGATCCACATCGCGGGCCGGTCGAACGGAGTGGCCGCCTGGGCCTTCGACGAAGCTGACTGGATCGCGATGAATAGGACCGGGAGCGTTGCCGCGAACAGGGCAATTCGCCGGAGATAAGTCTTGGTCATCAGGTGCTGGAACACGGTCGACCCCCAATAAGAGCGGGTCGGCACCAGGTTCCGGGGGTTTCGAAGCCTCCCGGCAACGTTTGTTTCAAGTCCAGGAGCGCCGTTTCGTGCGGACTGTGTGACCGGCGACACAGAGGACCCGTTCCCTTGTAGCCTGCCCGCAGGGAGTAGTTCAAAATCTTTAGGGAGGAAGTACGAATGCGTCGCGCTGTCGTTCTCGCTTTGACTATGTTGGCTGGCCTGGTTCTGGCTGGAGGTAACGGTTCTGCCCTCGCTTCCGGGGGCACCGCTGCATCGGCAAAGAAGCCGAAGGCCGTGAAGCCGGTTGTCCGGGTCCTCAATCTGAATGCGAGCCAGCTTGCGCGAGGGAAGGCAAAGGTCCAGGTCCGTGCCAGCAAGGGAGCGAAGGTCCGGGTGGCTGCCACCACCTACACGTTTGACTCCGGAAACCGGCAGCTTTTCAAGGCGCGCACCGTCAAGCTCGGCCGGAAGTCGAGCCGGACCGTAAGCATCGGCATCCTCCCTTCAGTCAGGTCCGGAATTGACACATGCCAGTTGCGGACGATCACCGTAAAGGGCAAGAACGGCAAGCGTCGCTCGACCCGTAAGCAGACCGTCTTCCGTGACCAGGCCGAGTGCCAGTTGACTCCGGTTGATCTGAGCCGGGCGGATGACTGCGACTTCATCGCACAGCCGAAAGATGGCATGTGCATGCTGCCTTTCCCGAGCGATTTCTACACGGTGAACGACCCCGACACCCCGACCGGGAAACGAGTCAACTTCACTGAGGGATCCATGCCCCGGAACAAGGAAGGCGTGCCGATCAATCACAACAAGCTGAACGTCTCGGACGGCTTCAGCCAGGGTCAGGGCGCGATCGTCCGGATACCCGGACTCGACTCCCTCGCAGCGGTCCAGGCAAATGACCTCGTTCCGCTCAACCACCTCGGGGATTATGCGCAGCCCGACCAGAAGCTGGTCGTCATCAACACGAAGACAGGCAAGCGGCACCCCGTGTGGGCGGAGATTGACTCCAACGCCGGCCTGGACCGCGATCGAGTTCTCGAGATCAAGCCTTCCGAAAACTACGAGGAGAAGACGCGGTACATCGTCGCGCTGCGCAACCTCACCGACAAGGACGGGAACCCGCTGGCAGCGCCCAA
>JAGQUT010000073.1 GCA_020438355.1 Solirubrobacterales bacterium
CATGACGTCTTGCTGGCGGCCGAAAACGAGGGCCACGAAGTGCGTGGATACGGCCACGGCGAGGTCGACATCACCGATCCCGACCAGGTCGCCCGGCGCCTTCGTCTTGACCGCCCGGATGCGGTGGTGAACTGCGCCGCCTGGACCGACGTCGACGGTGCCGAGGACGAACCGGATGGTGCCCTGGCCGTGAACGGGACCGGCGCCGGGATCGTCGCGGAGGCGGCTGCCGCGGTCGACGCCAAGGTCCTCTACGTCTCCAGCGATTATGTCTTCGACGGGAGCAAGACCACCCCTTACCTGGAAACGGACCAGACCGGACCGATCTCCTCCTACGGGATCTCCAAGCTTGCCGGCGAGGTGGCGACGATGAACGCAAACCGGCGTTGCTTCGTCGTCCGTGCATCCTGGCTGTTCGGGATCAACGGCGGCAACTTCGTTGACACCATGATCCGCCTCGGTTCGACCCAGAAGCAGGTGCTCGTCGTGAGCGATCAGTCCGGCTGCCCGACCTACACATGGCACCTCGCTTACGGGCTGGTCCGGTTGCTCGATTCAGACGCCTACGGCATCCACCACATGGCCGGGAGCGGGCACTGCACCTGGTACGACTTCGCGCGGGAGATCTTCCGTCTCTCCGGAATGGAAGTGATGACCCTCTCGGCCACCACCGAGATGTTCAATGCCAAGGCTCCCCGGCCGGCCTGGTCGGTCCTGGAGAGTGCGGCGGAACATGCGATCACGCTGCCGGACTGGCAGGAAGGGCTCGCCGCCTACCTCGACCAGCGCCGAAGCCAGGAAGATGGCGAGGCATGAGGCTGCTGGTGACCGGCGGTGCCGGCTTCATCGGGTCGAACTTCGTCCACCACATGGTCGAAGCAGGCCGTGGTGAGGGGGTCGTGGTCCTCGACAAGCTGACCTATGCCGGCCGGCCCGAGAACCTGGAAGGCCTCGGAGTGGAACTGATCGAGGGGGACATCTGTGACCGGGAACTCGTTCGCGAACTGGTTGGCAGAGTGGACGCCGTGGTCAACTTCGCAGCTGAATCCCATGTCGACCGTTCGATCGAGTCGCCCGGCGAGTTCATCACCACCGATGTCTACGGCACCTTCGTGCTCCTCGAAGCCGCGCGGGATGCCGGCATCCGCCATCTTCAGATCTCGACGGACGAGGTCTATGGCTCAATTGACGAGGGTTCCTTCTCCGAGGCATCGCCGATCGTTCCCTCGTCGCCCTACTCGGCCTCGAAAGCGGGCGGTGACCTGATCGTCGGTGCCTTCCAGCACACCTACGGAGCCGACACCCTGATCGCACGGGCATCCAACAACTACGGCCCCCGGCAGCATCCCGAGAAGCTGATCCCGCTGGCGTTGCTTAACGCCCTTCACGGCGATCCGATCCCGGTCTACGGTGATGGCAGCCAGGTTCGCAACTGGCTGTTCGTACGGGATTTCTGCTCGGCGATCGAGAAGGTACTTGCCGAGGGAGAAGCAGGAGAGGTCTACAACGTTGGCGGCCCGGACGAGCTTCCGAACATCGAAGTGGTCCGCATGATCCTCGAGCTGACCGGTCGGGACGATTCCCTGATCACCCATGTCGGGGACCGGCTCGGCCACGACGTTCGCTACTCGCTCGCTTCGAAGAAGACCGAAGGTCTCGGCTGGAAAGCGGAGGTCAACTTCCGTGAAGGGATCGCCAGGACCGTGGACTGGTACCGGGAGAACGAAGCCTGGTGGGGTCCGCTTCGCTCCGGCGAGTACCGCGAGTACTACCAGCGCCAGTACGGCCAGGCCCTTTCCGACTGAGATGGCGAAACGACTCGAAACCGGCCTTGAGGGTCTGGTTCTCATTGAACCGCAGGTTTTCGGTGACGAACGCGGTTTCTTCGTGGAGACCTTCAGTCAGGATTCGTGGCGTGAGATGGGGGTCGAAGCCGACTTCGTTCAGCACAACCACTCCCGCTCCTCGGCCGGAACGCTGCGAGGGCTTCACTTCCAGACATCACCCGGCCAGGCCAAACTCCTGCGCTGCCCACGCGGAAAGATCTTCGACGTGGCGGTGGATCTGAGAAGCGACTCGCCCACCTACGGAAAGTGGGAGGGCTACATCCTCGATGACGAGAAGCACCACCAGCTCTTTGTGCCGGTCGGCTTCGCGCACGGCTTCTGCGTGCTTTCCGAGGTCGCGGACGTGACCTACCTGGTTTCCAGCGTCTATGACCCGGAGACCGAAGCGGGAATCCGCTGGGATGATCCGGAGGTCGGGGTCGAGTGGCCGGTAGCCGAGCCACTGCTCTCCCTACGGGACGTAGAAGCCCCGACCCTCAGCGAAGTAGCCGGCGATCTTCCCTGGTGATCAGCCGAAGGGCGGCTGGTAGAAGTCCCTGGTCTTCCAGAGACCGAAGGCGAGTGAGGTCTGGCCACCCGTCACCTTTGCGTAGACCGACCCCCTGGCAGTGAAGCCGCTACGTCGGATGACCCCGGTGAAGATTCCGTTGGCGTTTGCCTTTACGGTCCCGACCCGGCTGAAGCCACCCCTCGATCCCCGGCGGGCGAAGAGGTCGATGGTCGCGGTCTGGTTGTTGGGTGTTCGACCCCAGAAACTGAAGCCTCTGCGCCCTGCCAGCTGCGAGTAGAACGGGAACCTGAACGCCTTCAGCACCGGCTTTGCCCGGTCGGAGGCGATGGTGTTCCCACGCAGGTACAGGCCTGACTCAAAAGTCTCGCTCCACTTCTGGCCGGCGCTGCGGGCCTGGTCACGAAGGCCGAACCAGGACATCATCTGGACGCCGGACTTGTACATCATGTACATCGCCTGCGCGACCCAGCGGGTCTGGAGGCGGGCCGGCAGTCCTCCCGGGTCCGGCGGCTTCGAATCCCAGCTGAACTCGGTCA
>JAGQUT010000074.1 GCA_020438355.1 Solirubrobacterales bacterium
GAAGCAGCGCTGCAAGCAGCAGTCCGCGGTTGAGGGTTGAGTGCAAGTGTGCCTTTCGGAGATTCAGGACCCGTGAGGAGCGGGTCCGCAGGTCGTGCTCGTAGGTTTGAACATCGCCGAAGGCAGAAAGTAGCGAACCGCGGAGGCGGCCGGTCAGGTAACCAGTCTCCCGACCTGCCGCAAGGTCAGTCCGCCGAAGAAGACCGGGTTCAGCTCCTGCAAGAGTTCAAGGTCCCTGGCTGCGGCTGCGTGCCGGCCGGCCTCGTAATTCAGGCGGAACCTCAGGACCACGGCCCGCCAGTTCCCGGGCTCCAGTTCGATGGCCCGGTCGTACTCGGCGAGGGCCAGTCCCGTCTGGCCCCTGCTCTCGGCGATCGTCCCCAGCTGCATGTGGGGTTCGGCAGCCCAGGGTTCCAGTTTCGAGGCGGTATTCGACTGGTCTATCGCCTTCTCGATGTCCCCTTCCCGGACCGAGTTGGCGGCTGCCTCCTGATAGCGGTCGGCAATCGCCGGCACAGCCAGGCAAACGACTGCAACCCACGCGACGAGCAGCCCCGAGACCTTCAGGACTGCCGTCGTGCCTTGAGGCCGGGGTCGGGCCCTGCCGCGGTCGGTCTTCCACGGCTCGTTTCCGGCGATCCAGGCTGCCAGTAGAAGCAGGAGGGCCGCCGTGGCGCCAAGGCGCCAGAACCAGTCGAGGCTCAGGGCGAGCAGAAACGTGACGGTGACCGCTAGGATGAGCGGCGCTTCCGGTTCAGTTCCACGCCGGTAAACGATGATCCCGAGCGCGATGAGAGCTACGGCCAGTCCGAGGGTGAGCAGCCCTCCGGGGACCCCGAGGTCGGAGATCCCCTGAAGGTAGAAGGAGTGGGCGTCCTGGCTCACCACAGGTTTGTCCCGCTCCCGGGTCCAGGCGATCCCCCAGGTACCGGCACCGGTTCCCTTTGCCGGATCGTCGGCGAAGGTGTCGAGTGCAACACCCATGAACTCGTAGCGATAGGCGCCGGAGAGTTCTGTGAATCTCGAACTCTGGTCCCTGGTTGCAGGGATGTCACCGTCGCTGAACTGGTCCCAGGCCTCGTTGCCGAAAAAGAGAAGTCCAGCCAGCAGGAGGGTTGCCAGTCCCCCGGCCAGGGTTGCGAGCAGCCTGCGGTCGCGAGATACGGCCAGGGCCTTTTCTGTCGGACGCGGGTTCCGGCGGGCGAGCGCAAGGCCCCCCTCGACCAGAAAGGCCGCGGCACCGAGGAAGAGCAGGATCCCGGCGGCGGCCAGCAGGCTTTCCCCTGCCGTCGGGTCTCCGGCGTTGGTTCCCGAGATAGTCGGAAAACTGGTGATCACGAGGAGCACGGGGGCCGCGGCAGCTATCGAGATCACGCTGATCCCCAGAATCCGCAGGCGGTGGCTGCTCAGGAAGCAGAGCAGGATCAACGAGAATGTTCCGACCAGGAGTCCGCCTCTCGAGTAAGTGAGATAGAGCGCGGCCGACGCAAGGGTGGCCATGGCGACCAGTGCCATACGCCACCTTCTGCTTTCCGTCTGGCTGGCGAACCAGACGTAGAAGGCGATGCCGATCGCGAAAATGATCCCGTTGCCGTTCCAGTATCCGACCGGGTAGCTCAGCCGGTTGAAGGCGAAGCCGTCAACAGTCGGCTCGCCCCCCGGGATCAACCGGTCGCCAATCGCAAGCAACAGCACCACAGTGATTCCCGCCGCGATGCCGCGAGCGAACCATTTCCTTTGTTTTGGTGTTCTCGATACGAGGTAACTGGCACAGAAGAATCCGAGATAGGCGAGGATGCGGCCGGCGTCGGCCACGCTCGCGGTAACCGAGACGGACCAGAGTGTGGAGATGGCCGAAAGCAGACAGAGGGTGAGGATCAGTCCCCCGATGAGGGAAAACGAGCGGCCCGGCGGGTCCCCCGGAATCGGGACCAGCAGAAGGACAGCGAATACGACCCAGGCCGCGATCCCGGTCAGGTGAAGTGGCAGTACGTCATAGCCGCCTCCCCCCAGCGCGAGTGCGGAAAGTAGCAGGAAAGGAACCAGAAATGGCAGCAGATCCACTATCGTCCGCGGGTATGAATTCCCGGCCCCGCTACTTCGAATCGCCGCTGCGCGCGATCTGCCTCCTGGCTGCTGTCTTTGGGCTTCTGTTCCTGGCATCGGCTCTGGCCCCGGTCACGCTACCCGCTTCCGCCGTGGCGAACGTCTACACCGAGGAGCCGCCACCGCCCACCCCGACCGACAACAACGGAAACAACGGGAACGGTGGCAGCAAGTCCGGCGGCAACGACACGCCCGTCAGCAACACGGGTTCGGATGGCGACAGCGGCGACTCCGGCTCGACCGGCGGCGGTTCTGGCGGCTCGTCCGACTCCAACTCGGGCTCCGGCAAGCCCTCGAAGCAGTACAGCGACGGTCAGTACGACCCGGCCACGGATTCAGACAAGGCGGACAAGAACGCCAAGTCGGACGATTCAGATGAATCGACGATTTCCGCAGCTCCAGCTTCGGGCGATGGCGATGACGGTGGCTCTTCCCTGCCGCTGATCCTCGCGATCATCATCGGCGTCCCCCTGATCGCCGGTGGCGGCTACCTCCTGTGGCGGCATTTCCGGGGTTCCGATGACGAGACCCGTGACAAGCTGAAGTCTGCCCTGGGCAGCTCCGACAGCGCCGGCTCTTCTACCGGTTCCGGTCCTGCCGGCTCTTAGTCCCTGACGCGAACGTGATCAGCAGGCTGAGGGCCAGCTTGGCTCCGATGCCCGCGTAAACGAGGAGATTCAG
>JAGQUT010000075.1 GCA_020438355.1 Solirubrobacterales bacterium
GGGCGACACGGATAGCGATTTCGCCTCGGTTGGCGATCAGGATCTTCGAAAACATAGGGAGGCGATTCTATGCGTCTCGGCGGGCAGGCGGCGCTCAGGAACCACCAGCCGCCCGGTGGCTTCGTCGACGCCCGGAACGGCACGCTCACGTACCCGCGAAAGAACAAGTAGTCGGCGAGCTTCGCTCCGCCTCCAAATCGAACCCGCCGGCCCACAGAATCAAGGTTGGATGGGCCGGCTCCACCGGGGGCGATACTGACCTAGGATGCGGACCGTGATCGAACTTCAGTCTCATTCCGTTGTCTCTGACGGTCAGCTCGAGCCGGCCGGTGTTGTCGAGGAAGCCGCCAAGGCCGGCGTAGAGGTGCTTGCGCTGACTGACCATGACGGCGTCGCCGGCGTGCCCGAGGCGATCGAGGCGGGCCAGCGGCTTGGCGTCGAGATCGTGCCTGCGGTCGAGATGTCCTCCGTCCACGAGTACGCAGAGGACCTTCACATCTGTGGCTACTGGGTGGATGTCGAGAAGATCACCCCTGCCTGTGAGCGGGCCCAGGATGAGCGCCGCAACCGGGCCAAGAAGATCGTCCAGAACCTTCGTGATCACGGCTTCGACGTGACCTTCGAGGATGCGGTTCGCGAGGCCGGAGCTGCCGATGCGATCGGACGCCCTCACATCGCCAAGGCGGCTGGCGCCACGGGCAACCTCGGTCCCTTCTTCGAGGAGTGGCTGGTGCCGGGTGCCAAGGCTTTCGTCTCGCGGGAGTGGCCGGACGCGAACGAGGCCTGCGCTCTGATCCGGGAGGCCGGCGGCGTACCGGTAATCGCTCACCCCTACTGGGACATCAAGGTCCCCGAGCAGGTCGAGGAACTCATTCGCGCACTGGACATCGGTGGCATCGAGGTCTTCTATCCGTCTCACACGAAGGCGCAGACCGAGCACCTCCTGAATCTCGCCAATGAGCTTGGCGTCACGGCGACCGCTTCTTCCGACTACCACGGACCTACACACAAGACTTTCAGCCGCTTCGGCGCGTACCAGACCTACGATCTCGGCGAACCGGCCGTTCCGCCCAGGCCTTGACCGTCGACGCGACCGACACCGGGTTCGATCTGCGCGGAAGGGTTGCGCTGATAACCGGGGCCGGAAGCGCGGGCGGAATCGGATTCGCCACCGCGGAGCTTCTCGGCAGGCTCGGCGCGAAGGTGATGGTCGCTTCGACCACCGATCGGATCGGGGAACGGGTCACTGAACTCTCCGGGATGGGCGTGGATGCCAGGGGTTTCGCCGGTGACCTGGTCGATCCAGAGGTTGCCCGGAACCTCGTCGACGAGACTCTCTCGGCTTTCGGTCGCCTGGATGTCCTGGTCAACAACGCAGGGATGACATCCGTCTCGGATCCCGAGAGCCCCGCAACGGTTGAATCGATTACTGACGAGCAGTGGACCACGGCGCTTGACCGGAACCTGAGGACCGCCCTCAACCTGATGCGCCCGGTTCTGGGAATCATGAAGGAGGCCGGATTCGGCCGGGTGATCAACGTCGCTTCGACCTCGGGTGCCGTGTCCGCCTACCCGGGAGACGCTGCCTATCACGCAGCCAAGGCCGGAATGCTCGGACTCACGAGGGCCGCGGCGATCGAGGTTGCCGATCAAGGCGTCACGGTCAACGCCGTCGCTCCGGGCTGGATCGAAACGCCTTCTTCCACCGCAGGCGAGATAACGAAGGGTATGGCGACACCGGTCGGTCGTCCCGGGAAGCCGGCCGAGGTTGCGGCGAGCATCGCTTCGCTTGCCTTGCCCGCCAGCAGCTATACGACCGGGCAGCTGCTGATCGTCGATGGCGGCAACGCGATCGCGGAAGAACGGCAGGCGCCTGCGGAGTCCCCGGGGGCGGAGACTCCACAGGCGCCTGCCTGAAACGGCATCAGGGTGCCGTGGGAGGGATGGTGGGGAGGCCGAGCCCTATCCAGTCCTGGATCCCGCCACGGTAATAGGCGAGTGTTTCGGGCTCGACCCCGGCTCTCAGCAGTCGTTGCACGGCCCGGGGGGTGGCCGCGCACTGCGGTCCGTTGCAGTAGAGCACTATGACCCTTTCGGGATCGAACACCGACAGGTGGTCGGTTATCTCTTCCCAGGGAATTACCAGCGAACCGGGGATCGTCCCGGTCGCCTCGACGTATTCCGGCTGACGGGTGTCGATCAGACAACCGTCTTCGCGGATGTGCTCAATGACTTCCAGCTCACCCCAGGTGGGAAGCCCGGGATGAAGGTGCTGGGGCTGGATCGTTCCCCACCAGGGGTCGATCGTGACAAGTCCGTCTCTCCCGACAACAGGAACCCTTTGGGGCTTGTGCCCTTCCGGAGAGGTGCTGCGTTCGATGTCCAGGAGAACGGACATAGAACAATTGTACCACTTAACAACTGAGTAGTTGTGTATAGGTTCGACGGTGATCAGACGGGCGGTTTACAACCGGCCATGGCCACCGCGCACCGCGGCAGGATCAAACCAGTCGCTAGACCGATTCCGTCGGCGATTAGCGCCGACAGAATCGATTCAGCGAAGGGAAGACGACGCGGCGCGTCAGGAAGCTACAGCGGCCGGGATGAGCTGGCGCTCTTCCAGGTAAGTGATCAGCCTGGCGGCCGATTCCTCGGGCTCTTCCTCGGCGGTCTTGAGGGCAATCTCGGGATTCTCCGGGGCCTCGTACGGGTCGGAGACGCCGGTGAACTCCGGGATCTCGCCCGAGCGGGCCTTGG
>JAGQUT010000076.1 GCA_020438355.1 Solirubrobacterales bacterium
GTACCTACGAACGCGCCCCGAGCCCGGATCAGTGCCGGACTGGGGAATCAGTCGCGAAAGTTGAGGTAGTACCGGGAGGCGGTCGGTTCAGCCTGGCCCTGGTACTTGGAGCCCTTTTCGTCCGAGCCATAGGCGGAGTCGACGGGGCGATCCATCCGCATGAAGGAAAGCTGGCCGATCGGCATTCCCTTGTAGATGGTGATCGGCAGATTGGCGACGTTGGAGAGCTCCAGAGTCAGATTTCCGGAGAACCCGGCATCGACGAAACCTGCCGTCGAGTGAATCAGCAGTCCCAGGCGGCCGAGTGAGCTCTTGCCTTCAAGGCGGGCGACCATGTCATCGGGAACCGTGACCCTCTCAAGGGTCTGGCCGAGCACGAACTCGCCCGGGTGCAGGATGAAAGGTTCGTCATCGGAAGGCTTGACCAGTTCGGTCAGATCTTCCATCGGATCCTTGACGTCGATGTACGGGTACCGGGAGTTGTTGAAAACCCGGTAGCTGTGATCGACCCGCAGGTCGATGCTGGACGGCTGGATCAGGCGTTCCTCGAAGGGATCGATCACGATTCGACCGGCGTCGATCTCCTCCCGCAGGGTCTTGTCACTCAGGACCATGAGGCGGGAGTATCCCAGAGCGGCCGGACTGAGGAGAGGCCGCCCTCGCAGCCAGGGCTGGTCAGCTGTAACGCAAGACGACGCCGTCGGCGATCAGCTCGAGGAGTTCACGCTGCTCGGACTCGATTCCAGCGTCCGTGAGGCCCTGCTTGGCCTCTTCGATCAGGGCGATCGCCCTGGCCCGAACCTCGTCCAGAGCACCAGTGGCCTCAATTCTGTCGCAGGCTATCGCCGCCGTTTCCTCGTCGAGAGCCCTCAGGTCAAGGGCCGCCAGAGCAGGGTCGAACCGGGCAGCGATGATCAATGGCAGGGTCACGGTGCCATCCAGGAGATCCGTTCCCCTGGCCTTGCCAGTTCGCTCCGGGGGTCCGGCGATGTCAAGGACGTCATCGAGCAACTGGAAGGCAAGGCCGATGCGGTGGCCGAACTCGCCGATCGGGCCGGGATCACCACCCGTGCTGGTGCGCCCAAGCACGCAAGCTGCTTCAAAGAGGCGGCCGGTCTTTAGTCCGCAGCGCTCGAAGTACTCCTCCTCATCCAGCTGCATGTTGAAAGCGCCCTCTCGCTGCTTGAGCTCGCCGCGCGCAAGGTCAACCGCGGTGGCGCTGACCTCCACCACCGCATCGGCGTCACCGCCATCGACCAGCACCTTGAAGGCTGTGGAGAAGAGCCGGTCACCGAGAGAAGTCGCCCGCTCGCGGCCCGAACTCGCATAGACGGTAGGGATGCCTCGCCGGAGCGGAGCCCTGTCGAGCACGTCGTCATGAACGAGGCTCGCCATGTGAACCAGCTCGACTGCGATCCCGGCGCGCACTGCCGCATCACCCGCTTCCGGTCCGGCACAAAGCAGGACCAGCATCGGGCGCATCCGCTTGCCTCCCGCATTCAGGGTCCGGACGGCGTCGTCGGAAAGCTCACCCTCACCCTGGACCGCGGCAAGCAGGCCGGACTCGACCTCGCTCATCCTCGCCGGAAGCCAGGCCCCGGCGGTGTCGGTAACAGCGGTGACCGGCTCGGGCAGCGAGCGACGGGTTTCTTCGGGTTCCGGGCTGGTCACCGGACCCCGGAGTGGAGGGCGATGATGCCGCCCGCCATCAGGGTCCAGCGGATGTGCCGGAAGCCGGCAGAGTCCATACGACCGGCCAGGGCTTCGGCATCGGGAAAGCTTCTGACCGACTCCGGCAGATAGGTGTAGGCGGAGGAGTCCCCTGCAACCTTGCCGAGCATCGGGACGATGCGATCGAACCAGAGACCGAAGAAGCCGGCCAGTGGCTGGCGACGAGGCTGGGTGATTTCCAGGATGACCAGTCGGCCCCCAGGTACCAGCACCCGTCGCATCTCGCTCAGGCCCTGGTCAAGATCCGCCAGGTTGCGAGCCCCGAAGGCGATGGTCAGGGCGTCGAACCTCTCGTCCTCGAATGGCAGCTGGAGGGCGTCCGCCCACTTGAACCGAACCTGCCTAAGACCCTCGTCCTTTGCCTTCTCCAGAGCCAGATCCAGCATCGGCTGGGAAAAGTCCGCGCCGATGACCTCACCCTCCGGACCAACCCTTTCGGCCAGCATCAGGGACAGGTCACCGGTTCCGCAGCAGAGGTCGAGAGCTTTCATCCCCGGTTCGAGACGGGCGCGCTCAGCAGCTCTCGCCCGCCAGCTCTGGTCGAGCCCGGCGGTCATCACCCGGTTCATGCGGTCGTAGACACCGCTGATGCGATCGAACATCGAGTTCACCTGTCCGGCGAACTCCTGGTCACCTCGGCGGGGAGGTGCCTCGTTCATTTAGTGCTCGGTCTGGAGCGAGGCCAGGTAATCCGCGACCGCGTTCAGGTTCTCTTCACCGAGACCCTGGAAGGACGGCATGATGCCCGGTCCGATCGCCACCGACTGCTTGATGGCTTCGCGGGGCACGTTGGCACCGATGTCCGAAAGGTCCGGACCAAGGCCGCCGTGAACGCCGGCGTCACCAATCGCATGACAGGCCAGACAGCCTGACTCGGCGACGATCAGCTGGCCGCGCTCGTACTGCGGTGCGGTCTCCTGCTCGATGCGGTCCAGGGTGCCTGCGGTGGCGCCCAGG
>JAGQUT010000077.1 GCA_020438355.1 Solirubrobacterales bacterium
ACCGGCTTGCGACGCCGCCGGGCCTGCCTGGCCTGGCGCGCCTTTCGGGCCTCGATCCGCTGCTTCTCGGTCAGGACAGGGCGGGACTTCGATGGGCGCGGTTCTCTGGGCTCCGCTGAAACCTCGCTAGCCGTCAGTGCTTCGGCTCGCGACTTAGCCGACCCGCTTGCGCTGTCGGCGGGCTCATCGGGCTTCTTCTGGTCTTCAGACATTCCCCTCCACTCGAGAAAGGACACTACCTCTTGTTATGGTCAGGTCTGGTTGTCACGGGGCGTGGCGGCGGGGAAATCCATGGATGGAAAAGAGAACAAACGTTGGGGAGGCGTCATCGCAGCCATCATCTTGGCGGCGCTACTGGCAACGCCGGGTTCCCTTGCGAACGCTGCCGAGTTGTCGGGTCGGGTGATCGATGGCACTAGTGGCGTTGAGGGGGTGCCGGTCAAGGCTTCCTGGTCCCCGCCTGACTCGGTGTCTACTGTGACGCAAGAATCGGGCTCCTTTTCGTTGGAGGTACCTGCCGGTGAGTTCCTGCTGCAGTTCGACACGGATTCGGCTCCAGAGGACTCGCGAGCCAGTCGCTTTTTTGAGCGCTCGGAGTTACTTGTGATGGGTTCAGAGGAAATGGATCTGGGAGATGTGGTTCTGATCGAGGCGGCCTCCATCGGCGGGCTGGTAAAGGATCAACTGGGCAACCCCGTGGCTGGGGCGCGAGTCGATATCTCCGTTTCGGGCTTGCCCAACCGAAGAGTGGTGGCCGATCAGGACGGTCGGTTCCGATGGGAGCGCATTCAACTGCCCGAGGGCGAAGTTTCTGCGTCGGTCACAGCGAGGCCCCCGAGTGGATCGGCCGGATCGGGATCGATGCTTTTTGGATCTGCTCGCACTGATTTTGGTGGGTTCACCCGAGGTACAGACAAGGAAGTCACCCTCGCACTCCCGGTCGGCGGTCGGATAAGCGGAGAACTGGGGCCGGGTGTCGCGCCTGGCGAGGACGTCATTGTGAGATTCATCGGAGAAGACGGAAGCTGGGCTTTCGCGGCCTCGTCCGACGCATACTCCAGCCCGGTTCTCGCCCCTGGCAACTACCGAGTCAGGTTTGATCCTGGTCTCGAATTTCGGCCTTACTACTGGGGCGGGCCGGGGGGTTCCGCGACGTTGCTCATGGCCGACAGCCAAACGGTCGAAGTGGAAGCTGGAGTCACGGTTCAGGGTGTTGATCGGTACGGAGGCTTTCAATCGGCAACTCCTCCCCCCAACGACGACTTTGCTCGCTCCGCTCCTTTCAGGCTGGTCGAGAGCGGGTTGTGGTCAGCGGAAGGTCAGCTCCAGGGCGCCGGATTCGAACCCGGCGAGCCTGGAAGCTCTGGTGAAGAGGGTGGATCTGCCTGGTGGAGTTGGCAGGCTCCGGCCAGCGGGATCTACACAGTCGAGCGGATCGGGTCCGACCCGGGCCTGGAGATCGGATTGTTCAAAGGAAACCGGATAGATGGCCTCCAGTCCGTCCCCTATTCAGAATTTCGGGTCTGGGAAACACTCGGCACTCCGATGATCGAATTCGAAGCAAGGGCGGGTGAGAAATTCCGCATCTCCACTTCGGCGACCGGAAAGTCTCCACAGTTAACGGGGAACGTCAACTTGAGGCTGATCCGGGGTCAGATCGGGGGTGACACGCTCCTCGGGGGGCAGCCGGTTGAGGAACCCCTCACGGGAGACACTTTGAACGGGGAGCAGGAGATCTACGCCACCTCGGGGATCGAGTTCTCGGCCTTGTTCCTTTATTCCTCCATGATCAGTCCCTTGTCCACAGCCGACTGCTTCGTCGATGACGAACCGGTTGCCTGCGAAGATCGAGGGGGACACAGGTACTCGCCGCCCACATCACTTGTCGGCACCCATCACTTCGAAGTGAGGCTGACTACAGGGACTGGCTACCGTGACCCCACGCCAGCGGGCTTCTGGTTTCACAACGGACCTTCGTCTCCCGCATGTTCAAACGGCATTGATGATGACGGCGACCAAACCGCTGATTTCCCTGCTGACCCGGGGTGCGGAAGGGACACGGACCTTGTGGAGGCCGATCCCGGCCCGCAGCCCGCTGATTCGGACCAAGACGGCATTTCGGACGCAGAGGACGATTGCCCATTTGAGCCCGGCCTTCCTTCCCGGTCGGGGTGCCCGGCCGGGGGGCCGACGGGACCTACCGGGCCGGGCTCAAGACCGAATCTGACTCTTCGAGTGATCACGAAGAAGGTCAGACTGCAAGCGAGAGGTTTCGCAAAAGTCGTGGTTTCGGTCCGCAACACCGGCAAGGCAAACGCCAGCAAGGTCAAAGTCTGCGGGCGCGGCCCCGTGTGGGTCCGGCCCAAACGGTTCTGCAGGGCCCTGAACCTGTTGGAGCACAAAACTGCCTGGCGAATCCTGATCCCGGTAACTCGACGGTTTTCGGCCAAGACAGGAACGATTGGCAAGTACCGCATCGAACTGGAGAACCCGAAGCCCCGAAAGCGAGCCGTGGTGCGGCTAATCGCTGGATAGTTGGGGCTTCACCTGCTATAGTCGCCCGTCGCTTGGGTCAGCCCTGCATCTGCGGGGCTTTTTGT
>JAGQUT010000078.1 GCA_020438355.1 Solirubrobacterales bacterium
CGAGGGCAACTCGACGATCGTCGGCATTGGTGGCGACCCGATCATCGGGTCGGACTTCATCGACATCCTGATGCTTTTCGAGAGCGACCCTGAAACTGATCTGATCGTGATGGTCGGCGAGATCGGCGGCAACGCCGAGGAACGCGCAGCCGAGTTCATCGAGTCGAAGATCTCGAAGCCGGTGGTCGGATACATCGCCGGTTTCACCGCCCCTCCCGGCAAGCAGATGGGCCATGCCGGTGCGATCATTTCGGGAACTTCAGGTACCGCGAAAGCCAAGCAGGAGGCTCTGGAAGCCAAGGGCGTAAGGGTCGGGGAGAGCCCGACCGAAGCGGCCCGAATTGCCGTCGAGATGTTGCGCAGCATGTAACTGACCCCTGCCCGCTAGCCCCGGGCATACATGAGCAACGACCAGGCGCCCGAAACCCGACAACCCCATTCCTGGCTCAGGATCTGGGCCGAGATCGCCGGTGCGTGGGCGATCTCTATCGCCTACCCGCTCTACTCGAACATTGCAGCAGGGCCAGAAGCCCTGACCTCATACGGGATGAGGCGATTCGACGTGCTCGCCCTGATCCTCGTCGTCTCGCTACTCGGACCGCTGGTGATCATGCTGGCCGAACTGGTGATCCGTAGGCTCTTCGGCGAACCAGCGAGGCGAATCGTCCAGGGAGTAGTAGTCGGCGTCCTCCTCGCCCTGGTGGTCTGGCAGTGGCTGGTCGGGCAAGGGTCCGGCACCATCGTTCGCAACGTTCTGCCGATAGTGATGGCCGGCCTCATTGCCTGGCTCTACGTGAAGACCGAACTGGTCCGGAACTTTGCGCTGATGCTCAGCTTCGCGACCGTTGTGGTCATCGGAGCTTTCGCAATCGACTATCCGATCCGGGACGAGCTCCTGCCCCATGAGGCCAAGGCCTCAACACCCGGGATCGATGCCGAAACCCCGGTCGTCCTGGTCATCTTCGACGAATTGCCTCTCGCGGCCCTCGAGAAGCCCGACGGAACCATCGATCCGAGGTTCAAGACATTCTCAATGCTTTCCCGAACGTCAAGCTGGTACCCCGGGGCGGTCAGCGTGGCCGACCAGACAACCTTCGCGCTACCTTCAATTCTGACCGGCGAGGATCCCGATCCGACAGGAGGAAACGAGCCTCCCGCGCCAGGGGCGTCCAACTACCCGAACAGCATTTGCCGGATTGCGGAAGACGGCGGCTACACGGTCCACTCCTACGAGCCGATCACTGACCTTTGCGTTCCCCACTGGAATCTGGGCACGCAGATCACCGCGAGTATCCGCCGGGCAGTCGGGGCTGACAGCCCGGCTCCACCTGACCCGCTGGCGCCGGGAGCTTTGGACCAGAAGATCGCCAGGGCGCTCAACAGCCCCTTTGACCTGCCCTGGACGGAGATAGATACAGGAAGAAGGGAGGCCTTCAGGGATTTCGTCGGTGGACTACCGGACGACCCCCGGTCTCTTGGCGTTCTGCACATCGCTCTACCCCATGTGATGTGGAGATACAACGCCGACGGGACCTCATACGAGGACTTTCGCCCCGCTGCCGACACCCTCCTGATCAATCCCTCGACCAACGGCGAGATCAAGCGGAACGCGCAGCAGATGATGCTTCAGCTGAAGTTCACCGACAGGGAGCTCGGCAAACTGATCCGCAAGATGAAGGTGGAAGGCACCTGGGACGAGTCGCTCTTCATAGTGACCGCCGACCACGGTGCCGCTTTCGAGCGTAACGGGAGCCGGCGGATCCTCGACTCGAAGAACCAGGGCTGGATCATGCCAGTGCCACTTTTCGTCAAGTTCCCCGGCCAGCAGCGCGGTCAGGTCGTGCGGGGAACCGTCGACGGGCGGGATATTGCCCCGACGGTCCTGAATGCCCTTGGCCTCGAGCCGCTTGAAGACATGAACGGGACCGACCTGACCGGCCGCGACAGCCTTCCGGTGAAGAAGGCAAACGATGTCGTCGACACGATCGGTGGCCGAATCGAGGTTGAGCTCGCACCCGTGGAGCGTGAACGGCGAAGGGCAAGCCGCTTCTTCGACCGTGTCCTCGGCCAGTCGTTCTACGCGCCTGGAGGCCATGCCGATCTGCTTGGCAAGCCGCCCCGCGGACTGTCCGACGTCGGTTATGAGGCGACCGACGCAAGTCTGTACGAGGACGTGGACACCACCGCCGACGAGATCCCCGCCTACTTTCAGGGCAGGCTCGACCTTCCTGAAGGATCGCCCTACCCCGGACCGATGGCGATTTCACTGAACGGCAAGGTGGCCGCCACAACCGACCCCTGGCGGTTCGGTGATTCCTGGTACACGGGGGTTGTCCTGCCCACCGCCGGGTTCCGTGACGGCGCAAACGAAATCCGGGTTTACGAGATCAAGCCTGGCGACTGACCGTCGCTATGATCGTCCGTTCCTGAAAACGTCCCGCGGATGTCACCGCAGGGACCCGAGAGGATTCCGATGCCAGACACGATCAGCTTTGCCCGAGGAGCCCCCAGTCCCGACCTGATTCCGGTCGACGCCGTTCG
>JAGQUT010000079.1 GCA_020438355.1 Solirubrobacterales bacterium
AGGGGACGTCTTTCGCTACCCGGACCTGGGCGACGCACTGGAGCGGTATGGGGCGGAGGGTGCCAGCGCCCTGTGTTCCGGGGAAGTGCCGGAGAAGATCGAGGAATACATCCTGTCCCGTGGCGGCACCCTCTCGGTCGCGGATTTCGAGGCTTACGAACCGGTGGTCCGCGAGCCGGTCGGGGCCAGCTACCGGGGCCGCGAGCTGCTCACGAACCCGCCACCCTCGGCTGGTGGCATCCTGATCTCGTTCAGCCTTGCGCTGCTTGAACGCATGGAAGGCCACGGACCGGAGGAGATCGCGAAGGTCATGGAAGCGGCCAACGACGCCCGGGACGACGAGTTCGCCGCCAGTCTCGGCCTTGAGGGCTTTGCCAGCCGTTTCCTGAACGACCGACTTGGTTCCACGACCCACCTCGCAGCGATGGATGAGAACGGGCTCTGTGCCTCGGTCACCTGCTCCAACGGAACCGGCTCGGGAATGGTCGTTCCGGGCACCGGCTTCCACCTGAACAACATGCTCGGCGAGGAAGATCTCAACCCGATGGGCTTCCACCAATCCGAGCCCGGTGTCAGGATCAGTTCGATGATGTCTCCGACCCTCATCCTCGAAAACGGGCAGGTGATCGCCGGTCTCGGCAGCGCCGGATCAAACCGGATCCGTTCAGCGGTTCTCCAGACGACCCTCAACCTGCTGGACGGCGTCGGACCGCAGACGGCAGTGGACGCGCCACGAATCCATCTGGAAGCCGGACTGCTTCAGGCTGAACCCGGAGTTGACGAGGATGCTCTTGCCCGCATCGAGGGCGGAGGCCAGCGGGTCTTTCGCTGGGCGGAGCGGAACCTCTTCTTCGGTGGCGTTCAGATTGTGACCCGGGATCCGGCGAGCGGGGGTCTCGACGGTGCCGGTGACCCGCGAAGGGGTGGGGCGGTGGCCTATGGCTGAGTACCCGGATCCCGACGACTATCCGTCGCCTGACCTCAGGCCCTTCACGGCAACGGATGCGGCGACGCGGGAATTGCCCGATTTCGAGGCGGAGGGCCTGCTCGAGGGACTTGACGGAGATGCGCGGGCAGCTCGCATCAAACTGCTTACCGAGCTCTACCTGGAGTCCGGGGTTGATCTCCAGACTCTGAAGGAGGAGGTCGAGGCCAACCGGCTTGCTCTTCTGCCAGCCGACATCGTTCTCGGCCGGACCTCCGAGAAGTACACGCCGAACGAGATCGCCGAGCTGGCCGGGCTGCCGGTATCGGATTTCCAGAACCTGATTGCGGCAGTTGGTCTGCCCCGACCCACCCCGGACCAGCGACGGTTCGATGAGGCCGACCTCATGGCTGCAAGACGACTGAGGCGCTTCCAGGAGGCGGGAATCCCGACCGAGAACCTGCTTGCGGCAACCCGGCAGGTGGGAAGTTCGGCAGCCCGCATCGCGCAGGCCCACCGTGATCTGGTCGCATCCGACATCGTCGCCCCCGGAGCTGACGAATACGATGCGGCACTCCAGCTCCGCGAAGCATCGCGCTCGCTCCTGCCGCTTGCCGAACAGGCGGTCGACTATGCCCTTCGCTCGCATTTCCTCGATCAGATCCGGAATCAGGCGATGGCCATGGCCAATCCCGGACTTCTCGGATCGGATGAAGGCAAGGAGGTCTCGGTCTGCTTTGCCGACCTCGTCGGGTTCACCCGTCTTGGCGAGCGGGCGGAGCTCGAACAGATCGGCACCGTGGCGAAACTTCTCGAGTCGGTCGCGATCGAGGTGGCCAACCCCGAGGTGAGACTGGTCAAGACGATCGGCGATGCCGCGATGCTTGTCTCCGAGGATGGCGCAGCATTGTTCGACGCCGCCCTGCGTTTCATCGAGGTCGGCCAGGAGGCTGGCGACGATCTGCCCGCTCTGAGGGTAGGTGTCGCCCGCGGCGAGGCCCTTCACCAGGTGGGTGACTGGTTCGGCCCGCCGGTCAATCTGGCCAGCCGGATAACTGAAACCGCCCGCCCCGACAGCGTGCTGGCCGAGAGCAAGGCAGTAGATGCCGCCGGAGAAGAGGCCTTCCGCTACTCCAGGGTGGGCCAGCACAAGTTCAAGGGGCTCGACCGCCCGGTCAAGCTCTACCGGGTCAGGCGGGCTTCCGAGCGCTGAGCAGGAGGTTGTAGAAGAGCTCTGCCGGCAGGTGAGGCTCGAGGACGTTGTTGTCCACCTTCTGGAAGGCGATGTAGCTGCGGAAGGCGAAGTTGCGCCAGCGAAGCGGGATCGAATCCGGGGTGGCAGTCGACTCCATCGAGCGCATACCCCAGCCCCAGACGTTGGCGACCAGCTCCTCGCCGTTCACTTTGGTGTCAACGAAGCCGGAGCGGGGCGGAATCGCACGCAGGTCGGCCGGCACGAAAGCGTGAACGTCAACCTCGGGTTCGAGGCTGTGCTCGTCGTCGGCCATCTCCTCCTCGGTGTGCTCGAGGGCATCGGCACCCAACAGGCGCCGCCAGACCGGAGCGACCAGTTTGCCGGTGCGCTTGGGTACGGCGGC
>JAGQUT010000007.1 GCA_020438355.1 Solirubrobacterales bacterium
CAGGCGATGCCGGGAGGGTAGCGATCAGTCTCAGGCGGAAGGGGCCTGGTTCACCTCGAAAGCATCCTTGACCAGGAGCGAGGCGCCGATAACGCCGCCCTCGTCGCCAAGGGCCGCGACCTTGATTGCTGGCGGGTTGTCCTTGTTCAGGAGGTATTGGTCCATGCCCGTGATGATCTCGGGCACCAGGGTGTCCGCGAATCTCACTCCAAGTCCACCGCCGATCACGACCGCCTCCGGGTCGAGCAGGTTTACCGCCGAGGCAATCCCGGCCGAAAGGGCGCCGACCGCCCGGTTCAGCAGGTCCTCTGCCAGTTCGTCTCCGTCCTCTAGTGCTCGCTGCCAGATCGCGCTTGTGAGGTGAGTTTTGTCGTGCTTGCGCATCAGCTTGAAGAGTTTTGTCTTGCGTCCCTTCCGGACCTCGCGGAGCGCCTTTTCTTCCATGGCCTTGCGTCCCGCATAGGCCTCGACGGTTCCGTTGAGACCGTTCAGGCCCTTGGCACCTCCGCGGCGCACCAGGGTATGGCCGATCTCGCCGGCCCGTCCCCGACCCAGCCACGGTTCTCCGTTGATGATGATTCCACCACCGACACCGGTTCCCCAGAAGACACCGAGCAGGCTCGAGAAGCCGACCCCGGCGCCGAGCTCGTACTCGCCGCGGGTACCGACCTGCACGTCGTTTCCGACCTTCACGTCGGTGCCCAGCTCTTCGCGGAGGGCCATTCCGAGCTGGAAAGTTCCGTCCCAGTCGGGAAGGTTGCCTGCACCACTTACCGCGCCGGTTTCGCCATTGACGGATCCGGGCGAGCCGACCCCGACTGCCAGGAGCCGATGGGCTTCCGTGCCGGCGTCCATGGCGGCTTCCTGCATCGTGGTGGCCATCGCGCGAACCACATCGGCCGGACCTCCCCGGTCGGGTGTCGGACGACGGCGGTAGGAGACCACCTTGTGGTCGGAGTCGAGGACCGCAGCGGCGATCTTGGTGCCACCCAGGTCGATACCTCCGATCAGGGCGGCGGTGCGCCTCGGGGCCCGGCCATGCGAGCCGCCGGGCGGTGAGACGGGGGGAAGCTCCACCGGGGGCTCGGGGGTGACCGGTTCCGCCGGATCTTCAGCAGGTGCCGCTGCGGCGGTCGCCGCGGTTGGTGAAAAGGCCGGCGGGGCCGATTCCGGCGTAGGGGTCGAAGGAGGCGCTGAAGCAGGAGAAGTCGGGGCCAGTGGGTCCAGCTCCATCGGGCCGCCTTGGTCGCCCTTCCTGCGGGCCTTGCGGGCCTCCTTGGCTGCCTTCTTGTCCGCCTTGCGCTTTTCCTTGTCTGCCTTCCGCTGGAGCCTTGAGGCTTCCCTCCGCTCCTTCATCGCCGCTTTGGGATCGGGCAAAGGCTCATCGTGGATCGACTGCTGCTGGGCCGTCAGGCGCTCGGCTGCCGTCTGGGGTTCGGGGGAGTGGTGCGCCACCGGTCCGGGCTCAGGTGGAGGCGGGGGAGGCGGTGAAGCCTCCGTCTCGGCCGATGCTTCTGTGGTTTCCGACTGTTCCTCAGCCACCGGGCTGGGGGGATCCGTGGTCCCGGCTGGATCCGGTGCGGCGGTCTCCGTTTCGGAGACCGGCTCTTCCGGTTCTTCGACGTTACGCCTGAGCATCAGTGAACCCCTTCATCGCCGTCATGGCCGCACCCTATCCACCTCTGGCAATGTATTGGTATGAGCGACCAGCGAGGGTGGAAGATGTGGTGGCAGAAACGGCGCTGGTACGAGCGCTCTCACCGCCCTTTTCGCCGCCTGATGCTTGACCGCGAGATGGCCCGCAGGGGCGCCTACGCCAGGCATCCCGTCGAGGGCGACCTGCTCGGAGGCCTGCGGTCCGGCCGCCTGGAGATCGGCCAGGGGTGCCACTTCGAGCCGGGCTGCTGGATCACGATGTCCGATCACGCAAAGGTCACACTTGGCGAAGACGTCTGGCTGAACCGCAACGTGATGGTCGCCGCGGAGAACGAAGTGACCGTCGGCGATCACGTCATGTTCGCGAACGGCTGCTTTATCGGCGATGCCAGCCACCGCTTCGATGATCCGACGATCCCGATCACCTGGCAGGGCTTCACCAGCAAAGGCCCCGTGCGTATCGGATCCAACGTCTGGCTCGGAGTGAACGTGGTGGTCACTTCGGGGGTGACCATCGGTGATCACTGCGTGGTCGGAGCCAACTCCGTCGTCACCTCGGATCTACCCGACGGAACCATCGCAGCCGGCGCACCCGCAAAGGTCATCCGAGAAGTCGAATTCCTCACCTGACCGCCAGCCTCCCGAACCGCCGGCAACCCGAACCAGTCTTCGGTCCGTATCGCCAACACCGGAGCCGGCCCATCCATTACTTCGCTTAGTGGGCCGGCGGGTTCTGAACGGAGGCGGGGCGAAGCTCGCCGACTTGCAGTTAAGTCAGGAAAGCGGTTCCCAGTCCCAGGAACCGTTCGACTCGAGGTAGGAGGCCGACTCCAGGTCTTCCCGGTTCAGGCGTTGCCTCAGGGGTTCCAGCTCTGAAGGGTCAACGCTGTAGACGTGCTCGGGGGCGGGGAACACTCCTCGCCTGACCTCGTCGATGTAGCCCGCGACACCCCGAAGCATTTCGCTGCGGACATCCGAGTAGCGCTTGACGAACTTGGCCACGTGACCGTGGTTGATCCCGGCGAGGTCGTGAAGCACCAGCACCTGCCCGGCGGTTGCGTTGCCGGCACCGATGCCGATCGTGGGTGCGCCGAGCTTGGCCACGATCATCTCCGCGACTGCCTCGGGAACGGCCTCGATCACGATGGCAAAGCAGCCTGCCTGTTCCAGGGCCACCGCGTCCTCGGCAACCTTGATCGCCTGTTGAGCCGTCCGGCCCTGTGCCTTCATTCCTCCCAGTGCCGTTGCGGTCTGCGGGGTCAGCCCGACGTGACCCATGACCGGTATTCCCGCTTCGATTATCGCCCTTGCCCTTTCGACCGAGGTGCCACCGCCCTCAAGCTTCACGGCGTCACAGCCGGCTTCCTTGATCATCCGCTGGGCACTGGCGATGGCCAGTTCGTTCGAGGCCTCGTACGAGCCGAAGGGAAGGTCGCCCACTAGAAACGGCGTCCTGAGCCCACGCCTGACGGCCTTGGCAAGCATGGTCATCTCCTCCATGCCGACCGGAACCGTCGAGTCGTAGCCGAGAACACAGTTCGCGGCGGAGTCGCCGACCAGGACTATGTCCGCACCTGCCTCTTCGATCACCTGTGCTGAGGGGAAGTCGTAGGCGGTGATCATCACGATGGGTTCGCCCGCTTCGTGCATCTCGCTGAGACGGGTCAGGGTTACCGGGCGGCGCTCCTCGCCTTCGTTTCGAATTCCGGAGCTCATTCGGGGTTCCTCCTGGTTGTTCTCGAGGGTTCGATCAGGATGTTGTCGATCAGCCGGGTGCCGTCCACGTTGGCGGCGACCGCGACCAGGATCGGTTCCTCTCCCTCGCCGTCGGCGGGATCGAGGGTGCCCGGATACCGGGCTTCGAAGTACTCGGGGGTTATGCCGGCCATCTCCAGATGGCGGCGGCCCGCATCTACCGCGGCATCGAGGCCGTCCTCGGCGAATACGGACTCGGTTTCCAGCAGCGACGCCCAGATTGCGGTGGCGCGCTCTCTCGCTTCGGGAGAGAGGTAAGCGTTCCGGGAGCTCATCGCGAGTCCGTCGCGTTCCCGCACGGTTGGCAGGATTTCGATTCTCGTCCGGAACTCGAGGTCCTCCGCCATGCGCCGGATCACCGTCGCCTGCTGGGCATCTTTCTGGCCAAAGTAGGCGGCATCGGGATCGACCGCGTTGAGGAGCTTGGCCACCACCGTCGTGACACCCGCAAAATGGCCTGGGCCGCGGCTGGTCTCGCTTCCGCAGAGGACTTCGGTCAAGCCTTCGACCTCGACCTTGGTCGAGTACCCGGCGGGATACACGTCGTCCGGCTCTGGCGCGTAAACGTAATCGACTCCTGAACCCTCTGCGATCGCAAGGTCGCGCTCCTCGTCGCGGGGGTAGGTGCTGAGGTCCTCGCCCGCCCTGAACTGGGTCGGATTGACGAAAAGGCTCATCACGACCACGTCGTTCTCCTCCCGGGCCCGTCGGAGCAGCGAGTTGTGCCCTTCATGCAGATACCCCATGGTCGGCACGAGGCCCACGGACACTGGCTGCCGGCGAAGCTCGGCCCGCAGATCGTGCATCTCTGCGGGAGTGCGGATCACTTTCATGAGGTACCCGCTGACATCGCTACGGAACGGGTGCGGTCGGCAGTTGAGTCGTAAAAGTCGAGCAGTTCCGGCCAGCGTTCTGCCAGGACCTGGCGATGCGCCTCCACGGTGCTCTCGTCACCCCGGGCGATCGGGCCGGTCAGTGCGCTTGAGCCACGGTCGATCCAGTTCTCGAGGCTTCGACGAACCAGCGGCTCCAGGACCTGTCGAGGATTCTCGACCGAGATTCCACCGAGGATCTCCGCCGCGGTCTGTTCCACGGTGACCAGGAAATTGGATGCGATGCTGGCCGCGGCGTGGTAGGCCACACGGTCCGTTTCGGAGATCTCGAAGGCGGTCATCCCGGCGGCTGCAGCCATGCCCCGGGCAAATTCCAGGGCATCGCCTGAGTCGCCTGCGACTGCGGCAGGGCAACCCTGAAGGTCTGTGGATCCGTCCGGAACAGTCTGGAGCGGGTGCACGGAGAAGCGACCCTCGGCGCCGCAATCGGAAAGCGCCTCCAGGGATGTCGCTCCACTCGTATGCCCGGCCAGGGCCGGAACGGCACCCGAGGCGCCGATTCTCCTGGCGACATTTCCGATCTCCGAGTCAGGCACGCAAAGCAGGACCACCCGGCCGGAGAGGTCGTCGACGGAGTCACATCGCCCTCGGAGTTCGGCCGCCGGCAGTGCGGCAGCGAGAGACCTGCCGACCCGGCCCGGGCCGACGATCACTGGCGCATCAAGCGCTGTGTCTGAAGATTTCATATTGCCGTTCCAGTTCCCTTTCGGCGATACCAGACGGATCAAGTGTTGGTTTTCGGTGCGTTCCTGCTTCAAGGTCCACCCCCGGACATCCGGGTGGCAGCCATCGGCAATTATAGGCTGCCGCCATGTCGGACGGCGTAGATCGGTCACACGAGCGGATTGCAGCCGGGGAAGAGGGGACCGCCGCGGCCGGCCGGGAAGTTGCCTCAATGACCAGGGCCGGCGACCTCTGGCTGGTCGGCGGGGAGGTCGGTGCCGGCAAGTCAACCCTGGTCCGGGCAGCGCTCAGGGAACTCGGAGTGACCGGGGCCATCCCGTCACCGACCTTCACGGTCGGTCGGCTCTACGACTCGCCGGGCCAGCGTTTTCCGGTCGCCCACCTGGACCTCTACCGGCTTGGTGATCTTGCGGGCGAGGACCCGGGCCTCTTGGCCGAGTACTTCGGAACGGACCGGGCCAGCTTCGTCGAGTGGCCGGGCAGTGCGGAGGAGGAATTAACGACGATGGCCACCCGGATTGGCCGGGTGGCCATCGATCACCTTGATGAAGGCAGCCGGAGGATCAGGATCGAACCCCCGGAGTGATTCAGGTCCGCGCGGCTACTGGCCCGCCTGGTTCATCGCGTCTTCGACCTGCTTCTGGGCCTCATCCAGCTGCTTCTGGGCGTCCTGGATCTGCTGCTGGGCCGGTGCTTCGTCCAGCTGCTTCTGGGCGTCGTCGAGCTGCTGCTGGACCTGATCCTGGGCCTGCTGGGCCTGCTCGCTGGCGTTGTTGATCGCTTCCTGCGCGTTCTGGTTCGCCTCTTCGAGCTGCTGGTTGACGTTGTCAAGCGCGTCGTTCACCGAATCCGTACTGGAATCACTGCCACAACCCGCAGCGAAAACGCCGAGACCCGTGACTGCCAGAATGGCCAGACCCGTGCCGATTTTCCTGTTTCCCATCATCAATGCTTCTCCAGTCTTGTATGTGCCGTGGGGCGTCCTTGCCTGTCGGCCAGATTACCGGTGTCCGCGATGAAAGTGGTTGGTTTCGATACTGCGACCGACGACACGGTCGTCGCTGCAACAGACGGCGAGCGCCTCGCTTTCGAGCTCTGTCTGCCTCCTGACGGCCGTCCGGTCCACAGCCAGGCGTTGCTTGAGGCGGCCGGCGAGGCCGCCGCGGTACTTGGCGGATGGGAGGAGGTGGACCGGATCGCCGTCGGCAAGGGGCCCGGCACCTTCACCGGCATCCGGATCGGAGTCGCGACCGCCTCGGGGCTGTCGTTTTCGACCGGGACCCCTGCGACTGGCGTATCCACCCTCGCGGCCCTGGCCCGCTCGATTGGCGGGTCGACAGACGCCGGGAGGGTCATGGCGCTCCTGGATGCCCGCAGGGGGGAGGTGTTCGGGGGGCTATTCGATTCCCGGGGAAATGCCCTCGAGCCGCCTTTCGCCTGCGGACCCCAGGAACTAGTCGAACACATCCGGAAAGCTGACGTTTCGGGGGACAGGCCGGTTGTTGGCGGACCGGGCGCAGTACGATTCCGAGACGAACTGGTCCGGGCCGGGTTAGTAACAGAGCCAGCCGGATCACCGGTTCATCGGCTGAACGGGCGCTCCATCTGCCAACTGGGTGCGGCCGCCGAACAGACAGGACCGGAAACCCTCGAACCCCTCTACCTGCGAGTACCCGATGCACAGCTTTGGCTTGAACGAGACAGCAACAAGGAACCTGGACGCAGCCAGTCCGGCTGAAACCGGCGGAATGATTCCCGGGGTCGAAATCCGTGACCTCGAGTACGGGGACCTGGCTGCCGTGGTCTCGATCGAGCGCCGCTCCTTCAAGAGCCCCTGGACGATCGGCATGTTCGCACTGGAAATGAGCAAGACCGACACGGTGGCGCTGGCCGCGACCGTTGACGGTTCTGTGGCCTCGTACCTGATCCTTTCCCGGTATGACCTCGCCTGGCACCTGATGAACATCGCCGTGGATCCCGGCCACCGCCGCAGGGGTCTCGCGACGCTCCTGATTGGTAGCGCCTGCGCAAGGGTCGGCTACGAGGAGCCGATCACTCTCGAGGTCCGTCCCAGCAACAACTCGGCGATCGAACTTTACGAGCGGCTTGGCTTTCGCTCCTTCGGACTGCGCAAGGGCTATTACCCGGACAACGGCGAAGATGCCGTGATCATGTGGAAGGGCGACCCTGAACTGGCCGGGGTGCCCGTTACCTGATGCCGCTTCTGGCGATCGAGACTTCCTGCGACGACACCTGCGCCGCTGTTCTGGATGGTCCGGTCGTGCTGTCGAATGTGATCTCGTCCCAGGCCGAACACGAGCGGTACGGGGGAGTGGTTCCCGAGGTTGCGTCAAGACATCACCTCGAGTTGACCGGGCCCGTGGTGCAGGCTGCTCTCGATGAGGCAGGCATGGGCCTGGACGGCATCGATTCAGTTGCGGTCACGGCCGGGCCCGGCCTGATCGGGGCACTTCTGGTCGGGCTTAGCACCGCGAAGGCGATCGCCGCACCCCGTCGCCTCCCGCTCATCCCGGCAGACCATCTCCACGGACATGTTGCTGCCAACTTCCTCGAGCCCGAACCTCTGGAGCCCCCATTCCTGTGTCTGGTTGCCTCAGGTGGTCACACCCTGCTGGCAGGTGTTACAGACCACGAAGGCTTCGAGGTTCTGGGTGAGACTCTCGACGACGCTGCGGGAGAAGCGATCGACAAGGCAGCGAGGATGCTCGGGCTTGGATTCCCGGGGGGACCACGGATCGAGCGCCTGGCAGAGGACGGCGACCCCGATGCGTTCACCTTTCCAGTGGCAATGACCCGTGATCCCGGGCTGAACTTCAGCTTCAGCGGACTCAAGACGGCTCTCGTCTACATCTGCCGCGACCTCGGAGACGAGGGCGTTGCCGACCGCGCAGCCGATCTCGCCGCCGGGTTCCAGGCCGCGGTAGTCGAACAACTCGTCTCGAAAGTCAAGAGGGCGCTCGACCGCGGAGACTGGCCGGCAGTGGCTCTCGGGGGAGGTGTGGCGGCCAACGGTCCTCTGCGTGCCGCGGTCCGGGACCTCTGCGACCAGAGGGGAATCCAGTTCAAGGAAGTCAGGCGGGAGCTCTGCACCGACAACGCGGCGATGATCGGAAGCGCGGCAAGGTTCAGCCAACCGCTGGCTTACCCCGATTACCTCGGCTTCGACGCTTTCGCGACCGGACCCCGGGGAAGCCGTTGAGAATCACCTTTCTGAGTCGTCCGGGCTGCCACCTTTGTGACGTGGCTCTGGACGAACTGAACTCCCACCTGAAAGCCCGGTACGCAGAGCCAGGCGGACTGCGACCGAAAGACGTGGCCCTGGATGTAGTGAACATCGAGCTCGATGACCGACTGCACCGCCGCTATCTGGAACGAATACCCGTCATCCTGGTCGACGGTGAAGAGGTGAGCGACCTCGCATTCGACGCTGAACGATTGGATGCCGCAATCACCCTCGGGTCGGAGGGTGAGGGCTGACTACGAGTACCCTGATAGCCCGATGCCTTCGTCTTCCAGATCCCGGTCGGAGAATCCTCTCCTTGTAGGCGAGGGAGAACGCCTCGCGCTCGGAGTGGCAGCGAGGCTTTCCCGGTATCTCCAGGTTCTGATCCAGGCCCGCAAAATGGGCCGGGAGACGATCTCCTCACAGGAGCTCTCCGAATACACCCACATCAACCCGACCCAGATACGCCGGGACCTCTCGGGATTCGGCAAGTTCGGCAAGCGTGGAGTCGGCTACCGGATCGATTACCTGATCGACGAGATCCGGAAGATCATGCGGACCGCCGGGCAACACAACATCGCTCTCTTCGGAGCCGGGAAGCTCGGTCAGGCGATCGCCGGTTCTGACGTCTTTGCCGACCACGGCTTCCGGATCGTCTCGCTCTTCGACGTGGACCCCGAGATGATCGGCGAGCAGGTCGGCCAGTTGACGGTCCGGGACTTCTCCGAACTGAACGATGCGGTTGAAGAGGAAGCGATCGTCGTCGGCGTGCTCGCGGTGCCCTCTGCAGCGGCCCAGGAAGTCGCCGACGGCCTGGTGGAGGCTGGCGTCTCGGTGATCTTCAATTACACCGAGCAACTGCTCCAGGTTCCGCCCGAAGTTACCGTCCATACCTCGAGCCCGGCTGTGGACCTGCTTTACGCCCTCTACTTCTACCTGTCCTGAATTGTCAGATCACGGCCTGCTGGAAATGGACGAAGTGCGGGAGGTGTTCGACGCCTCCACGGATTTCACTATCGGACTCGAGGAAGAGTTCGCGATCCTCGACCCGGAATCCCTCGACCTTGTCGATCGCTACCCGGAGCTCTACGAAGCCGCCCGGCAGGATCCGGTTCTCGCTGAATCCGCCGCGGGGGAGCTGATCGCCTCCGAGATCGAGATCCGGTCGGGAAGGTCAGAGTCGATGAATGAAGCGGTGGCGAAGCAGGAGGAGAAGCGGCGCCACCTTTTCGCGATCGCCGCACGGAAGGAGGTGGCGCTTGCCTCCCTCGGTACCCATCCATGGGCCGACTACCTCGAACAGGAGATCATCGACACGCCCCACTACCAGCGCCTCAAGAAGGATCTGGGATGGGTCGCGAAGAGAAACAACACCTGGAGTCTTCACGTTCACATGGGGATCCGTGGTGCTGACCGGGCGATCGCTGTCTGCGACAGGCTGAGGGAACTCCTGCCGATCCTGCTGGCTGCCTCGGCCAACTCGATCTTCCTCGACCGTCAGGACACCGGTCTCGCCTCGATCAGGACCGAGATCTTCACCCGGACCTTCCCCCGTTGCGGAGTGCCAGGGACCTTTCGGGACTGGGATGAGTACACACGCTTCATCGATGACCTCAAGCAGTTCGGATCCATTGTCGAAGCGACCCAGCTTTGGTGGTCAGTGCGTCCACACCATGCTTTCGGCACGGTTGAGGTGAGGATCTGCGACGCCCAGACCACCGCTCAGGAGTCGACCGCCCTCGCGGGACTGATCTGTGCCGTGGTCGCCCAGACCGCGATCGACCTCGATGAAGGTCGCCAGGTCGATGAGCCACTTCGAGGAAGGCAGATCGAAGAGAACCTCTGGCGGGCGATCCGGCACGGACTCGACGGGCAGATGATCGACTTCCGTGGAAGGCGCGAAATCGAAACCGTCCAGATGCTCGAGGAGGTCCTCGAGTGGACCGGGCCGGCGCGCAGTGGCCTGGGGATCGACGTTGAACTGCCGGAGCGAAATGGCGCCCGTCGAATGCGCGACCAGCTGGAGGCCGGTTCCACGATCGAGGAGATCTACCGGTCCACCGTCGAAGAGACGACGCGCACCTACTCGGCCTGAAGAAGCCGCCCGGGTCGTGGCGGGCTTCGCCATCTATTGTTGAGCCATGAGCGAAGAACCGATTGAAGACGCGGGAGGACCGCCGCCCCTGACCGATGAGGAACGGGCGATGCTGGAAGCGCAGATGAAGGAGATCAGGGTCGAGGATCTCCTCACCCAGACCGTCGCCAGCGTCCTCAACCTTTCGGCCCGCCGGATCGTCAAGGAAGACGAAGTCGACCTTGAACAGGCGCGGATCGGAATCGAAGCTGTCAGGGCGATCGTGAGCCTGCTGCCCGCAGAGGTCGGTCAGGCCATCGCCGATCCGCTGAGTCAGGTTCAGATGCTCTACGCGCAGAAGAGTGCCGAGAGCGGTGGCGGCGAGGAAGCGGGTACCGGGGGAGACCAGGGTCCCGCGGGTCCCGATCCCGGCCCTTCGAAGCTCTGGACTCCCGGCAGCTGAGCGGACTGGATCGGCCCGCGAGCCGATTGCTCAGTTCAGCTGTCCGGTCCTGAACCCGGTTGTTTCCACCGCGACCGTTTGGTTGCGGCCACTGTTCTTCGCCGTGTAGAGGGCCTGGTCGGCCCGGCTGACCAGTTCTCGCACCGTTTCGGCGCCGTCCCATTCGGCGATGCCGGCCGAGCAGGTCACGGCATTGGCCACCTCGTCGCCGGGGTCTTCGGGCAGCGAGGTCCGAAGCCGCTCGACGATGGTTTTTGCTCCATCCAGATCCGTGTTTGGGAGGGTCAGCACGAACTCCTCACCGCCGTAACGGGCGATGTGGTCCTCGATCCGGGTCATTTCCTCCCAGTTCAGGGCGATGCGCCGCAGAAAGTCGTCACCGGCCTGATGGCCCTTGGCATCGTTGTACTGCTTGAAGTAATCGAGGTCGAGCATCGCCAGGCAGAGCGGCTGTGAGTGCCGCCTGGCCTGACCAACCGAACGACGGATGGCCCTTTCCCATCCCCGGCGGTTGTCGATCCCGGTCAGGGCGTCGGTCAGAGCCAGCTCTTCGATGATGCGCCCCCGCTCTTCGGCGAGGTTCCTTTCAAGGCGCATCCTGGTGACAAGATCCTGGATGACCACGCCGAGGACCGTCGCCATCACGGCGAGCACAAGATCCTGTCGCCACACCGGGTTGAGCTCCACACCTTCCTCCGCCGTGGCGACCTGGGCGATTACTACAGCGGCCACGACGCAGATGATCACGGTGATCAAGGCCCGCCTCGAACCGTAGACGGCGACGGCCAGCACCGGAATGAGGAGCAGCGGTCCGATTCCCGCTTCCAGTCCGTCGGTTCCACCACGCACCATGATCGCCCCGCCGAGGGCACCGAAAGGGGCGGCCAGCCAGAAGGAGGGATGGAGGAGGGCCACACCGACTCCCGCCAATGCAAGAATCCACCCACCCAGGTACAGGGCCCAGTCGATTTCAGTCGATGAAATCAGGGTCACCGCGAAACAGACGGCTGTAATCAGGACGAACGCAATGCCATATCGGACCTGGTTATGCCGGTACTCCGTCACATCCTCATACCCCCGGTGGTTGGGGTGCATGCCGAATGGCCGGATTCTCAGGTTTTCGTACTTGACGGTTCTCCCGTTCCTCACCTATAGTGGCCACTCACCGAAGGCAGGCTCTTACCGTTCATTGTTCTAGAGTCTGTCTTCCGCCGATATTATCGGGAGCCTGGTGGCCAAAGACCGTTCAAAAGAAATTCTCAAGGAAATCCGGAAGCTCAGGGAGGAAATGTCCGCCCGTCTCGACGCCCTCGAGGCTCGTGGTGGCGGCAGCCCTGTTCCGGTTCCCGGTTCTGGGCTAGAAGCTTCGACAGATCCCCACGGATCCCTTCCCGGGGTTCCCGTCAACAGCAGCGGGATCCCGATCAGCGAGCCCGCTCCGGTCGCCGAGAACTTCGAGTTGCCCACAGGAGGTGACGTCAGCGTCGTGGTTCGTCCCCTTCACGATCTGAGCCTGGCCCGGGTTGTCGAAGACGCGCTCTCAAACACCGAAGGTGTCGAGGAAGCGACTCTGCGCGAGCTTCGGGGTGACTCGGCCACCATCGACACAAAGGTTGATGAAGGCGTTTCCCTGATTTCCTCACTCCGTCGCAAGCTGCCGGTGGCATTTGACGTGACCGAGTCCTCCAGCGACTCGGTGACGATCGCACTGGCCCAACCGATGGGCGGGCGCGAGAGCGGCGTGGCCGCTCCCTCAGGCCTGTGAACAACAGCGGCGGCGTATTCGGCGCGCTGATCTTCGTGATCGGCATACTCATCGCTTTTGCGCTGCTCTTCGGCTTTTTCCTGATCGTCCCGTTCTTCGTTTTCCTCGGCGGCATCATCTGGATGCTCGTCAGTGATCGCAAACGCGGCAACGGTGACGAGAGCAACGGGAGCGGGAACGGGAGCGGTTCCACCGTCACCGCGACCGAGACCGAAACCGTGCAGACGGTCGAGACCACCACGGCAGTCCGCGAGGTCAACTCCTGATGGTCACCTCGGTTGCCCAGCGCCTGCTTGTTCGTGACTCCACACACGGGGTCAGCGAGCGAATGGTCACGCTCAGCTCGGCGGTCGCGCACCTGCTGCCGGTCGAGATCTGCAGGCAGTACCACATAATTCCGATCGAATTCGACCGTGGCCTGCTGACCATGGCCGGCCCGCTCGTGTTCAACCCGGCCGCCGATCGAGCCGTACGCGAACAGACCGGTTACGAGACCCGGTGGCTTTTCGCCGACCAGACCGAGCTCGACCTGGCGATCGACAGGTTGTTCGCCGGCAACGGCAGGCCCGAAGGTGCCCAGTTCTCCGCCGAAGATCTCCTCAAGCACGGTCTCGCGGTTCCCCCTCGGCTCGGCGAGAGCCTCGCCAGCCAGGGCCTGGTGACTGAGGAACAGCTTGCGGAAGCGGTGGCCGAGCAGAACCGCACCGGCAGTCGCATCGGTGAAGTGCTGGTCCACGGTGGCGCCGTCGAGGAAACCGAGCTCCTGAGAGTCCTTTCAGAGCAGATGGACCTGCCGACCGTCGACCTTTCCGATTTTCACGCAGACAAGGCCCCGAGGGACGTCCTGCCCGATGAGATGTGTCACCGACTCCATTGCGTGCCGATCGCCATTGACGGGGAGAGCATCTACCTCGCCGTGGCTGACCGTCTGGACGAGGGTGAAGCTGAAGTAGAGAGTTACTCAGGGCGCAAAGTCCAGCAGTTCCTTGCCACCCCGAACCAGATATCCAGACTCCAGCGCGAAATCAACCGCGAGCGCTACACGGAGACGGCCACGCTTGGCCTGAAGGAGAAGTTCCCGGACAGTTCTGCCCATCAGGTCCTGAGCGGAGGCCAGAAGGTCTTTCTCGTCGTCCTGCTTCTGGTTTTCCTCGGATTCCTCATCTGGAATCCGATTCCGACCATGGCGACCGTGTTCGCGCTTCTCGCGATCTTCTACACCCTTACTTCCGCCTACCGGCTGATTGCCGGTTACGCCGCCCTCGGTCACCGCTATCTGGTCGACACCAGCGACGACGTCCTCGAGGCCATGGATGAGCGCGATCTGCCCGTCTACACGGTTCTGGTGCCGCTCTTCCGCGAGGCAGCGGTCATTCCGTACCTCGTCGCCGGTATCGAGTCCCTCGACTACCCGAAGACCAAGCTTGACGTGCGCCTCCTTTGCGAGGAAGACGACGAGGAAACGATCGAGGCCATCATGGATCTCGACCTTCCTCCGCACTTCAACGCGATCATCGTGCCCCCGTCGCAGCCCCAGACCAAGCCGAAAGCATGCAATTTCGGCCTGCTCGGCGCCAAGGGCGAGTACGTGGTCATCTACGACGCCGAGGACCGCCCGGACCCGCTTCAGCTGAAGAAGGCCGTCCACATGTTCCGGAACCTCGATGACTCGATCGTCTGCATCCAGTCGAAGCTCAACTTCTTCAACCAGCAGACAAACCTCCTCACCCGTTGGTTCTCGATCGAGTACTCGATGCTCTTCGACCTTGTCCTGCCCGGCCTTGACGCACGGAGGGATCCGATTCCGCTGGGTGGCACCTCGAACCACATCAAGCGGGAAGAACTGGTCGAGGTCGGTGGCTGGGACCCCTTCAACGTGACCGAGGACGCCGATCTCGGCGTCCGTCTGCATCAGGCCGGTTTCCGGACCACGATGATGGACTCGACCACCTACGAGGAAGCGAACACGAACGTGGGGAACTGGGTTCGCCAGCGTTCCCGGTGGATCAAGGGTTATCTGCAGACCTGGCTGGTCTACATGCGCAACCCGTTCCGGTTCCTCTCCAACGTCGGACTGAAGGGCTTCCTTTCCTTCCAGCTCCTGGTCGGCGGCACCTTCACCTTCCTCATCAACCCGATCTTCTGGTTCCTGACCACGGTCTTCGCCCTGACCCAGCTTGGAATCATCCAGGACTTCTTCCCCGGCTGGGTCTACTTCCTCGCCGCATCACAACTCTTCTTCGGCAACTTCGTCTTCGTCTACCTCGGTCTGGCAGCCTCGGTTCGCCGGGGCGACTACAGCCTCGCTCCGTACGCGCTTTTCCTGCCCTTCTACTGGGGACTGATGTCAGTCGCAGCCTGGAAGGGCTTCGGCCAGCTTGTCACCAACCCGTTCTACTGGGAGAAGACCGAACACGGTCTCGATCTCGGTGGTGGCGCGGAACATGCCCACTCGACCACTCCGCGTAAGTCTGGAGCCGCCTGATGGCTAACGGTCGAATGCAGAGCATGGCCAATGGCGGGTCTACCGTTGTCGAGAAGACTCAGACTAGGCGCCGGGTAACCAGCAAGTACATCGACCCCGAGGTCGCTTCGCACATCAGCGAGGTGCCTCCGGAGCCGAGGCCGTTCAGTCCTGACGCACCAAGGGCCGGCCTCGAGAGCGGCCTCATCTTTGTATTTTTCGCGATCGTTTATGGCGTTCTCGGCTACTTCACGTTGACCGAAGGCCGGATCGTCGACTTCGTTTCTCTCAGTCACCTGAACGAGGCTTACATGGTGCTGTGGAACGATCCGCCGAGACTGGCTGCTGTTGGTCTCGATGCCGGAGCGTTCAGTTCGATCCTCTATTTCCCGTTCTCGGTGGTGAAGCCGGTCGCCACCTCGCTTGTGGCCCTGCCGGTGATGAGCGCCCTTGCCGCGGCCCTTCTGATGGCTTCTCTGAACACGCTGATGCGGGTCTGCGACATCAACCTCGTCTTCCGGATCATCCTCCTGGTGCTCTTCGGCCTGAATCCTCTTTTTGCCTTCTACGCCGGAAACGGCGACCCCGCGATGCTTGGTCTCGTCCTGCTGGGCGTGGCGATGACCTCGACCATTTCCTGGGCGGCCACAGACCAGACGAGACACCTTGCCGGAGCGGGTCTGGCGATGGGCCTGGCCGTGATGGTCGATTACGGCTTCATCCTCGTCGGGGTCGGCTTCATGCTCGCCTTCATGGTGATCAGCGTCCAGAAGAAGGACGTCGGGCTCAAGGTCCGTTCGACCCTGCTGCTGTTCCTGACCCCGCTGGTCTATGCGTTGCTCTTCTGGTGCCTGATGAACTGGGTCCTGCTGGGCAACCCGTTCGAATGGGTCACCGCCCAGAACGGAGTCATCCAGGTCAACACGACTGGTGTTCTGGATTCCCTCGGAACCGACTTTGGTGGCAGCATGGGGGATCTCTTCGAGGTCACGTTGGGAGTGGCCCCGCTGGCTTTCGTCGCCGCGATCATGCTGATCATTGGCTCGATAGCCAAGAAGGATGTGACCGGATGGGGCCTGCTCTTCGTCGGTCTATGCATCGCAGCTGCTCCGGTGATCCGCTCGGTCGGAGCCGATCAGGCGAACCTCTTCAATCTGGCCTACGGTCTTCCGCTGGCGGTGTTTGCGGTCGGGGCCGTCGCCTGGTTCGGAAAGGGCGCCTGGAGCCCGATCGCCGCGGCGATCATCGGGATCGGCCTGATTGCCGCCATTCCTCTTTCCTGGAACGCGATGCAGGACTACCGCTTCCAGAACCAGGCACAGGCCTTCACGCGCTGGGTCGAAGGCTGGAACTCCCAGGAGGGCAAGAGCTCGCTCGGTGACTACACCGTCGGCATTGATCCTGAACTGGCGATGGCCAACTACATCAACAACGAGATTCCCCAGAAATCAAGGTCGATCCTCGTTGACGAGAACTTCAGTTATGGCGTGATGATCACCTCCGGTCGTCCGGCCAACTTCTACGATCGCGCCGACGAGGGCGAGGATGACTGGCAGGCTGCCATCGACAATCCGTTCGGTGAGGTCAGCTACATGCTGATAACGGTCAGCCGTGCCGGTGACCAGATCGCCAAGAAGTGGCCCACCGCAGTCGAGGGAGGACAGGCCGGAATGAGGCCGATCTTCCGGACCGACCGGTACGTGCTGGTCCAGGTTTCAGAGACCGCGCCGCCCACCGGTGACCGGGACACGGACACCAACACCCCCAGCAACACGCCCAATCCGGTCACCCCGTCGTCGCCGATCAACCCGAACGGGCCCAGCCTGACCACGCCTTCACAGACCCAGACCGACGTCACCCCGACCTCGCCGGTGTCGCCGGCCCCCAATACCGTCGAGCCGAACGATGGAACCTCCTCCGCACCCGCCCTGGAGGGTGAATAGTGCCTGAAGGCAGGATGCCCCGCTGGGTCCTCGTGATCGGCCTCTCGGCGTTGCTCGGGTTGCTGGTTGCTGCCTGTGGGTCCAACGACGACGCGGGCAACAACGACACGAATACCGCGGCGAATGCGACTGGAGCCACGGGCGCTACGTCCGGGGGAGTCAATGCGACTACGGGGAGCACCGAACCTGGAACGGGCGCGGCGGTGACGGCCGGCACGGATCCGGTCGATTCCGGTCGACTCTTCTCGGCTGACAGTCCCTGGAACACCACTGTTGAGGGACTTCCCGTGGCGGAGAATTCCGACCGGATGCTCGAGCTCGCAACCGAGCGGAAAGCCGCCCGTGAAGAGCCGGGACAGGAAGGCGTGGTCACCTTCACTCGTCAGATCGTCAACGAAGGCCTGTTCATAAACTCGAAGGTCTGGGCCCCTCTGATCGTCGCCGCCAACACCCCGGGTTCGGTGGCAACCAAGTTCGTCTGTCGCCAGTCGAAGTGCAGCTCGCCCGACCCCAAGGTGCCGGAGACGTTGACGATTCCGGCCAACACCACGCCGGACCCCCGTTTCGACGGCTGGCTCAGCGTTATCGACCGCGAGAACGGCATGGGATATGACTTCTGGCGTGCCCGCCGCGAAGGTGACGGCACGATCTCCTACCAGTTCGGCAAGGCCTGGACCCTTGACGGACCGGGTTTCAGCAAGCCGGTGGGCATCGACCCCGAGCGCGCCGTTGGCGCCAGAGGATCCGGCCTGCCTCTCTTCGCCGGTGTAATCGGTCCGGTCGAACTTGAAGCCGGCCAGATCAACCACGCTCTTGCGATCTCGGTGCCTGGCATCGCCCGTCGTAACTTCGTCCAGCCCGCCTCGGTTACCGACGGTGTCGGCAAGGAAAAGTCGCTCCCGGCCGGGGCCCGACTCAGGCTCAGGGCCGACGTCACAGTGAACGAGAAGGCACTCCGCAGCCTCAAGGGCCAGCGCCGCCGTTCGGCCGACGCAATCCTGACCGCCCTCAGGACGTATGGCGCGATCGTGGTTGACCGGGCGGCCGTCCCCAGCCTTTACGCGCCCCTCGGGACCTCCTCGAAGATCCTGCGCGGCAGTGAGCTTTCATGGCTCAAGCTCAGCGACTTCGAAGTGATCACTCTGCCCCAGATCTACAAGGATCCGCCGCTCAGCAAGGTGGGCCTCGAAGGTCCCGAGACCGGCGGAGTAAACGAGCAGGTGCAGTCAGGTAGCGCCGCCGGAAACACCGTTGGAGGTGGACTGTGAGGCAGCCCATGAAGAAGAAGGCTGCGGCCCTCATTTCCGCCTCGGCCGTACTCGGTCTACTGGTGGCTGGCTGTGGCCTCAACCCGGATGACGCTCCGCCGTCTGCTGGCAGCAGCGGTGCCGGTGCAATCTACGTTCCACCGTCATCAGGCAAGACCCCGGTAGAAAGGGCCAAGCCCACCCCTCGCGAGGCCGGAACCATTCGCGTCGCAGGCAAGACCCAGGGTACTTTGACTCCGGACCTGATCAAGACCTACAACGCCACCGGCGGCACGGCGAACATCGTGGTGAGCGACAAGAACGAGAACCAGGCCTTCGAGCAGTTCTGCGCGGGGCAGGCTGACATCGTCGACTCCGCGCGTCCGATCTCCGAGGCCGAGTACCGGCAGTGCATCGCCAACGGCATCCAGCCGGTCCAGTTCCAGGTCGCTTCCGACGCGGCCGTCCTGGCGATCAAGAACGAGACCGACGTCGGCACCGACTGCCTCAGCTTCGAAGAGGTACGCGACATCTTCAGGGCAGGGTCGACCATCAACAGCTGGAGCCAGGTCGGTTACGGCCACGAACTCGGTGGAGACGCCAATGAACCCCGGATGAAGGTCGCTGGCCCGGACGAGGCCTCCAACGTGTTCGGCTTCTTCGGCCAGTACGTGCTCGGTGATCCCGAGCCGACCATCCTGGTCATGAGGAGCGACTATCAGGCCTACCCGACCGACGCCGGTGTTCGCCGCGCTGTGGTCGGTTCCAACAAGGACTTCAAGGCGGCAGAGCAGCTCGAGCGCTCGCGCCAGATCTACCAGGACATTCTCGACTCTCTCGCCGAGAATCGCCGGGCTGTTCGTGATGCCGAGGCCGAGGTCGCCAAGGGCATCGTCGACGAGCGTCCGCCGGCCGATCAGGCTCGTGACCGCGCCAAACTCGCCAAGGCTGAAGCCAACCTCCGCAACCTCGAGAAGTCGCTGGCACCAGCCCGCCGGTACTTCCAGCAGAACCGGGCCGCGCTTCGCCGTCTCGAAGAGGTCCGGGGGACAATGGGACTCTTCCGTTTCTCTTACTACGAGGCCTTCGAAGAGCAGCTGCGTCCGATGGAGGTGAGCGCCTCCAATGACTTCGCCAAGCCCGAGTGCGTCTTCCCCTCGCAGGCGACCGTCACCAACGCGACCTACCCGCTGGCCCGTCAGCTCCTGCTGACGGTCAACTACCGAAACATGAAGGACCCGGACATCAACGAATTCCTGGTCCAGAGCCTTTCCCGCTCCCAGCGGCTGGCCGAGGATGCCGCGCTGGTTCCCCTGCCGGACGAGACCCAGGCCACCGAACTCGCATGGCTCAACGGCACCAGCGAACCGGACATCATCTTCTACCAGTCCGGTGCTGCCCCAGAGGTCGGAACGAACCAGTCCGCCAGTGGCGAGTAGCCGCCAAGCCGTCATTTACCCTTAATCTGGCCGCTACTTGGCCTTGAAAGTCGGTTTAACGGGGGGTGACATCATGTTTCCTGTGTTTCGGCGTCTAGCAACAGCTCTCGTTCTTCTCGGTCTGGGTTTCGCACTGGCCGCGATGCCGGCTGCCTCAAACGGCGCCAAGCGGCAGGGCCCCTGCTCGACACTGCCCATCAACATCAAGATGAGCACTCATGATCCGACAGGCCTGCTAGAGGACGGCTACGCCTGGATCTACGTGAATCCGAAGGGCAAGATCCGCTCGGCGATGGTCCGGGTGATGCGCGGAAACAGAACTTACGCTCGCGGGCGGATCGTCGGTCGGATGGCCTCTGGCAGGACCACGCTCGTGAGGATGCATGTGAATCAGCGCATGCTCTCGGGCAAGTACCGGATCAAGGTGACCGCCGGCAAGCCCGGAAAGTGTGGCCACCGGGTCAGCAAGTCGAGACCTTGGCGCTTCACCAGTCCGAGCCTCGGGCTCAAGGCGATTCCCGTCAGCACAAGGATTGGTGACAACGTCGATGTGGTCCGCTTCGCCCTGAGGCCGGTCCGCCGCACCAAGGTCGGTCGCACCAGGGTCTCCCTGATCGGTCCGGGCGGTGGCGTGATAAGCCAGCAGGTGATCAACTCGATCGGCAACAAGCAGATCCTGGCCGAGCTTCCGATCAAAGGCAAACTGAAGGCTGCCAAGTACAGCGTCCGACTCAGCGGACAGGACCTGGCAACCGGCAACTACCGCGTGTCGAGCCAGTCGTGGCGATTCGGGAAGGGCGGCGGAGGCGCCAAGCCGGTGCCGACCACAGGTCAGCTCACCCAGAAGATCGCGGTTGACTGGACCAACGGCAAGTGGGAAGAGCGCCAGGTGGGCGGATTCATCGCCCCCGGCATCGGATACGGCGAGGTCGTCTGCAGCCCATACCAGCAATGGGTGCGCTTCTACCCCTCGGATGCCGGTCGCGAGAGCGCAATGATGACCTGGACCTACAAGAACTGGGACTTCAACAAGGGCTGGGAAAAGTCCGTGCGGGAAGCCAAATACTCGGAAGGAACCGGTCCCGACTTCCGCGAAGGCATGAACAAGTTCGGCCCGACCGAAAAGCACTCAACCGGCACTTTCCAGGGAATCATCTCCGACCGTGGCCCGATCGACGGCCCCGGCGGAGTGGCCCTTGCGCCCCCGACTACTTTCGACCTGGACTGGGTCTGGGACTTCAACAAGGAAGGCAGCTCCTACTGCCATGTGAAGGCGACTTTCAGGACCCAGACCGATCAGCTGACCGACCCTCTGGCCCGTTCCGTCCAGATCGTCTGGCGTGGCGATGCCAACGCGACCCCGGCGAACACGGTCAGTGACGTCGACTTCCCCGGTCTCGGAAAGGTCCAGGCGATCTGCCAGGGCGGACCCAACGGATACCGTCGCCTGATCGTCGATTCAGCGATCGGGGGGAGCGTCTACACGCGCGAGGGTTCCGAGGACTACAAGGTCAGCCAGGCGAACGGTCCGCTGGTCATGAGGCTGCCGAACAACGGAATGCTTTTCGTCCAGATGGACAACGGTGACCGCATTCTGGTCTCGTCCCGCTGGAAGGTGAACGACCCGGTTGCCTCGAACAACTGGTGCGTCGTTTCCGCCCAGGTCTACAGCCCTTCATAAACCTCGCTGCAGCGGGTTAGAATGCCCGCGTGGGCACAGATGCCGGAAAGACGGATGCCGCAGCAGTCGATGACCTTCGCGCCTCGGTGGGCCGGGTCAGCCTCGAAGTCCAGGCGCTGGCTGACCGCGTCCAGGAACTGATCGACGCGGTCGAGGCATTGGCCCCCGGGGGCAAGGCGGAACGCCCGGTGCCAGCCGCGTCTCCCGCCAGTGGCGAGATCGGAGTTAGCGTCTCCCCTTTGCCGGAGCTGGCGATGGCCGCTGTCGCCGAAACCGCACTCCGAGGCCTTCCCTCGGTGCGGAAGGTGGTCTCGGTAGAGCGTTCAAACAATCAGGCCACATTCGTGCTTGAAATCGAGGACGACACAGAGCTCGTCAGCGAGATGCGCCGGGCCATGCCGGTTCCGATCACCGTCGACACGGCCCCCGACGGATCCCTGAAGGTGGTTCTGGAGTGGGCCTGGGGAAGGTCCGCCGCCAGCGCCGGCTGAGCTGATGCGAGTTGGCTGAACGCATCCCGCGGGACCAGAGCCTGAGCCGAATCCACGGCTCAAGCGCACTCTTCGCTGCCGCATACGGCAACGTCGGCTCCTCGATCTACTACGCGCTCGGGGTCACTGCCGCCTTCGCTTTGGGGCTGACTCCGGTCGCCTTCATGATCGCGGGACTCATCTTCATCTGCACCGCGGCCACCTATGCCGAGGCGACCGTGATGTACCCGGAGGCCGGGGGATCCTCGTCGTTCGGGCGACATGCCTTCAACGAACTGGTCAGCTTCATCGCCGCCTGGGCGCAGATGCTGAATTACACGATCACGGTCGCCATCTCGGCCTACTTCGTGCCGCATTACCTGGCCGTCTTCTGGGAACCGCTCGGTTACGCTCCGGGCGACATCATCGGTGGCGCCGCGGTGATCGTCTTTCTTGCCTGGCTGAACATTCGCGGAGGCCAGGAATCGGCGCGGCTCAACATCATTCTCGCCGTCGCTGACCTCGCCACCCAGGTGATCCTCGTCCTGATCGGCATGTTCCTCGTCTTCAACAGCGAGATCCTGATCGAGAACGTGAACCTCGGGGTTGCCCCCACCTGGCCCGATTTCGCTCTCGGTATAGCGGTCGGAATGATCGCCTACACCGGCATCGAGACGATTTCCAACATGTCGGAGGAAGCCAAGGATGCCGCCAAGTCAGTGCCGCAAGGGGTGGCGCTGGTGGTGATCGCGGTACTTGCGCTTTATCTCTTCATCCCGATCGTCGCTCTTTCGGCGATGCCAGTAGAACTGAACCAGGCCGGCGAGTACGTGACCGAGCTGGGGACCACCTACGCCGACGACCCGATCCTGGGGATAGTCGAGAACCTGGACCTGTCGAGTGGCCTGACGGACATTCTCAAGATCTACGTCGGCATTCTGGCCGCCGTGATTCTCGTAATCGCGACCAATGCGGGACTGATCGGAGTCTCCCGCCTCAGTTACTCGATGGGTCAGTACAGACAGTTGCCCGAAGCAATCCGCCAGATCCATCCGACCTACCGGACTCCCTACATTTCGATCATCTTCTTCGCGATTCTCGCGATCGTGACCCTCTTGCCGGGACAGGCCGCGTTCCTGGCCACGATGTACTCGTTTGGCGCGATGCTCTCCTTCACGATCGCTCACGCGGCGGTCATACGGCTACGGCAAAAGATGCCCGATGCCAAGAGGGAATGGAAACCTCGCGGTAACTTCAAGGTGAGGGGGATATTGATCCCGATCACCGCGGTCCTTGGTGGTCTCGGCACCTTCCTCGCATGGCTCGTCGTCATGGCCCTCAACCCGGCGACCCTCGCGGTCGGGTCACTCTGGCTTCTGATCGGGCTTGCCGGTTACGTCCTCTATCGAAGGCATCAGGAACTGCCCCTGACCGGAACCGTCAAAGTGCTGCTCCCCGAGCCGCTTGGGGTCGAAGAGATCGAGTACAAGTCAGTGATCGTCGCTTTCCCGGCCGACCAGCCGTTCTCCGAGGACGTTATGGCCACTGCCGCGAAACTGACCTCCGACCGGCGCCGCGGTATTCACATCACGGCTTTGCTGACCGTGCCGACCCACTTGCCTCTCGAAAGCTCGATGGTCGAAGAAGAGAAGAAGGCCCAGGAGAAGATCGAACGGGCGAAACTGATCGCGGGACTCAGGGTTTCCGGCAGCGTCGAGAGAGTCAGACCGGGACAGGAGGGTTACTTCCTGGCCCGCCAGGCGACTACCTCCAAAGCTGCCGCAATCGTTATCGGTCTCCGTTCGCGGGGCGGCATTCCCCAGTACAGCAAGACCCTCGAGACGGTCATGCGTGAGCGACCCTGCCGTGTAATTGTTGTCACGGAAGACCCGTCAGCGACCAATGGAGCCGGCCGGGAGCCGGTGAACGCGTGAAGTCGGGCGGAGCCTACGACCGTTCGGTCAAGGCGATTTCAGGCGTATATGGCGTTATCGGTGTCGTGATCCTTGTCCTCACGATTGTTCAGGGAGGGGGCCCGACTTCGGTCGGCTTCCTGATCGGCCTGGCTTTCATTGCCGTCGGGGTCGGCCGGTACCTGATTCAGCGAAAGATCGCGAACGGGCCTCCCGAATGAAGATGAAGGACGTCAGGCTCTCGGAGAAGGCGACCCAATCGGGTGCGCTCTGGCTGCTCATCGTCACCTATGCCGCAGTCGGCTTCTCCATCTATTTCGCGCTGGGCGTAGTCGCCAAGAAGGGGCTGGGCCTCACCCCGCTGATATTCGTGGCGACCGGCCTCCTTTTCGTGATCACGATCTTCACCTATTTCGAAGGCAGCGCCATGTTGAAGGAGAGGGGGGGTTCATCCTCCTACGCCCGCCATGCCTTCAATGAGCTGGTCGCCTTTGTTGCAGGGTGGGTGATCCTGCTCGATTACCTGATCGTGATCGCGCTGGCCGTGCTGTCGGTACCGCATTACCTGAGGCCGATCACCGGAGACCTGGACGGAACGATCTGGCTGCCGGCCGTGATCGCCGCAGTGGTCCTGTACATAACGGTCCTGAACACGCTGGACATACCGGCCCGAAGGCGACCCCGGTTCTTGCTCGCCCTTGCAGGCATCGACCTCCTGACCCAGATCCTGGTCATAGGAATCGGTCTTTTTGTGGTCATGGATCCGGAGAGCCTGACCCGTCACGTCGAGTTGTTCACCAGCCCGGGGGTGACTGACGTGATTTACGCGGCGGTACTCGCGATGCTTGCCTACGCGGGCATCGAGGCCGTCTCCAATCTCGCTCCCGATCTCGATCTGAACCCCCGCCAGTTCACGAGGGTTGTGACGAGGGTGGTCTGGATCGTGCCGCTTCTTTACGCGCTGATGGCGGCCGTTGCCTTGATGGCCGTCCCGGTCTACATCGGGCCGGACGGACCGGTGACCGATCTGGGCACGATCTATATCGAGGCACCGGTACTGGGGGTGGTCGAGGCCTTCGATCCCGGCTGGCTTTCCGACGGCCTTCAGTGGATCGTCGCGATAGTCGCCGCAGCCACCCTGATCTGGGCGGCCAACACGGCGATGCTGGGAGTTTCCAGGCACACCTACACGCTGGCAGTTAACCGCCAGATACCAAGTTGGCTCGGTCAGCTCGGACGACGCTACGAAGTCCCCTACAAGGCGATCATCCTCTGCGCCCTCGCCGTTTTCGGACTGGCCCTGATCGGCGACTTCGAGATGCTCGCCGGCATCTACGCATTCGGAGCCACCCTGGCCCTGACCATCGCCCATCTCTCGGTGCTGAAGCTGCGCAGGACCATGCCCGATGCTGAGCGGCCGTTCAAAGCACCGCTCAACTTCTCGTTCGGAGGTGTTCAGCGTCCCCTGACTGCCGTTATCGGTGCGGTGCTCAGCAGCCTCGCCCTGGTTTCGGTTCTGCTCTTCCACGACTCCGCGCGGTGGGTTGGCCTCGGGTGGCTGGCGGTCGGTCTGATCGGCTACGTGATCTACCGACGGGTGATCGAACAGATCAGCCTGACCCGCCAGGTCACGGTAGAGGCGCGGGCCCTGACCAGGCCAAGGGTCTCGATCGACTTCCACAACATCCTTGTGCCGATCTTCGGTACCCGGATCGACGATGACATTGTCTCGACCGCCGGCAGGATGGCTGCGGAAGGGGATCCCGAGGAGACCGATGCGCAGGCGGTTCTCACCCTGCTCTACCTAATCGAAATTCCGCTTGCCAGAGCCATAAAGGACCCGCTCCCCGAGGAGGTTGCCGACGAGGCCCAGCGGGTCACGAAGCGCGCCCGCGAGGTCGCAGACGAGTACGACGGGGTGGATGTGAGGGTCGAGATCGAACGGGTGAGGCGCAAGGGGACGGGCATTGTCTTTGCGGCCCGCCGGCTCGGGGTGGATGCGATCGTGATGGGCGCCGAGCCGCCCAGCCCGATCAAGGGTGGCGCGAAACTGGGAGGGATCGGCGACTACAGGCCCGAGGAGATCGGACCGGTCACCGCCTATGTCCTCAAGCGTGCCCCCTGCAGGGTTCTTCTGACCGCGCCGCGGAGCGAGTGAGCGGACAGCCAATGTCAACTAGGATGGCCAAATGTTTTTGCTAATCGTGGGTTGCGGCCGAGTGGGTTCAAACCTGGCTCGTTCGATGCTGGCCGAAGGCCACACCGTTTCCTGTCTCGATCAGGATCCCGAGTCGCACGCCCGGCTCGAGGTCGGTCTCGACTGCTCCTGGGAGGAGGCCGGTGGCCAGTTCACCGTCGGAACCGCCCTCGAAACCCAGGCCCTCGAGGAAGCCGGAATCCAGGACGCCGATGCATTTGTCGCAGCCACGAACGGTGACAATACGAACATCGTCATCGCTCAGATCGCGCAGCGCCGCTACAACGTGGACACGGTGATCGCCCGCATCCTCGACCCGCTCCGGGCCGAGTGGTACCGGGAACAGGGCCTCCGAACAATCTGCCCGACCAAGGTCGCGATCGAGATGCTCGAGGAGAAGCTTCGCGGGGTCGGCGAAACTTCCGGATCGCCGGCGACTTCAGGCGGAGGTGCGGGCTAGATGTATGTGATCGTCGCCGGAGCCGGGAAGGTTGGCGTCAACCTGACCCGCGAACTGCTTGAGCAGGGCCACGAGGTGACCCTGATCGAGAATCGGCGCCAGCGCTACCTGGGCGTGGAGCAGCTGCTCGAACACAACGTCCTTTACGGGGACGCTTCAGAACTCTGGGTACTTGAGAGGGCGGGAATCGAAAGGGCAGACATGGTCATCGCCGTCACCGGAGACGACGAGGACAACATCCTGATCTGCCAGGTGGCAAAGGAGAAGTACGGGATCGATCGGATAATTGCCAGGGTCAACAACCCGAGCAACCGTGCGCATTTCGATCTGCTGGGAATTAAGCCGGTGGTTTCGGCAACCGAACTGATCCTGCGTCTTCTCGAGCATGAGGTCCCGCATCACAACCTGGTACACCTGCTTGACCTTGAGGAAGAGGAGATCGAGATCATCGAGATCCGGCTCGGTGCCAAGTCCCCGGTCGTGGGGAGGACGGTCGGGGAACTCAACACCCCGGACAACACCCTGGTCATCGCGGTAATCCGGGACGGCAGGGGAATGGTCCCCAATGCGAGCACCGTCTTCGAGGAAGGCGATGACATTCTCGCGGTCCTCGACCCTCAAAGGGAAGAGGAACTGAAGGCGCTTTTCACGGTCTCCTGAGCAGGGCCATGAAAAAGTCCGGTCAGAGACCGGGCTGAAGGCTGCGGGGCAGGGACTCGAACCCCGATTTCACGGACCAGAACCGCACGAATTACCATTATTCTACCCCGCAGCGGGTGACCGGAAGGATAACGACGAAGGCAGCCTGATGCACCTTCCCTCGATCCGTTCCGTTCAGGGTCGACCGGGCCTTCTGTTACCGTGATTCACGTGCCCACCATCAGTTTGAAGCTCCGGCGGACGGCCGGTGTTGCCTTTGCTGTTGTCGCTCTAGGCATGGGCGTTGGTGCCTGTGGAGGCGGTGATGACGAGGAGACGCCGGCGCCAGTCACGGCTACGACGACCGAAGAGACAGTCACCCTCACCACCGATGAACTGATCAGTCAGGGTGACGCGATCTGCGCCGAGGCGAACTCGGCCCTGGGTTCGATCGAGGCCTCGACTGCTGACGACACGACGAAGGCCAGCCAGGTCTCGGGCATCTATGACGGCATCGCCCAGCAGTTGGGCGAGCTGGGCACTCCGTCCGACGGAGACCCGCCGAGCGACGTGATTGCCGCGGCCCAGGAGCTCGCCGACGGAACCGGAGATACCACCTCGTTCCAGACCGCCGCCAGCGAGTACGGATTCACCGACTGCGCCGAAGCACCGGAGGCGGTCACCTACTCGACCGATTCGACCGCCACCGACAGCTCGACCGGTACCGATTCGACCGACACCTACGTACCGCCGGCCACCGATTCCACCGACACCTACGTACCGCCCACCACCACTGCGCCTCCGACGACGGGTGGTGGCGTCGCCCCGACCACGCCCGACACCGGAGGGTCATCAACCGGGGGCAGTTCGGGCGGCAGCTCTTCCGGCGGCATCGGTCCCGGCTGATCACCGGTCAGCCCGGGGCGGCGAACCACCCCGGGCAATGACCGGCAACTGAAGGCTTCGCCCTACGGGCGAGTGAGGTCCGAGGCCATCTCCTCGAAGACCTCGACGTAGCGGTCCACGGCTTCATCCGTGTGGGTGACCGAGAGAGTCCATTCCTCTTCGCGGCCGGGGGTCATGAAGATTCCCCGGTTCATGTTGAACAGCCAGGCCAGTTCGCTCAGCTCGGCGTCCTGGTTGGCCTTGAAGGTCTCGTAGTCGTTTACGTGCTCGGTCGAGAAGGTGACGCAGCCCTTGGAGCCGATACCGACCGTGTATCCGGGCAGGTTGTACTTGTCGACCACTTCGTTGCATCCAGCCAGGATGCGGTCATTCAGGTGATCGAGGGTCTTGTAGGCCTCCGCTGTCATCACCTGTTCGAGGTTGGCCCGGGCGGCCGCCATGCAGAGCGGATTTCCGTTGTAGGTGCCAACCTGGTAGACGGATCCATCTTCGACGCAGGCCATTACCTCTTCGTTGCCGCCGATCGCGCCGACCGGGAAGCCTCCGCCGAGTGCCTTGGCCAGGGTGACCATGTCCGGCATCACACCGAACTTCTCCACTGCTCCACCGGGGGCGATGGTGATGCCTGTCTTCACCTCGTCGAAGATCAGGACGACGCCGTGGCGGGAAGTGATCTCGCGTACCTCTTCGAGGTAGCCATCCTCCGGCAGGACGACGCCGAGGTTCATCATGGCTGCTTCCATGATCACGCAGGCAGGCAGGCGGCCTTCCTCCTTCATCTTCAGCATTCGGCGCTCCATGGCGCCGGCGTCGTTGAAGGGAACTGCAACGACCTGGTCGACGGTGGCCTGCGGGATTCCGGCACCGTAGGGGAGGGAGGCCAGGTTCTCGTGGTCGCCGATCTGGTCGTACTCGACACCGATCGAGACCATGACCGTGTCGTGATGGCCGTGGTAGGAGCCGAAGATCTTCATCACGTCATCGCGGCCGGTGTGGCCACGGGCAATCCTGATCGCATCCATCGTCGCTTCGGAGCCGGAGTTCGTGTACCTCCACTTGGGGAGGCCCCAGCGGGCGGCGAGGTCGTTGCCGACCGCGATCGCATCCTCGGTCGGCGCCGCGAAGTGGGTGCCCTTCTGGTACCGGGCCTGGACAGCCTCGCCGATCAGCGGGTTGGCGTGGCCCTGGACCATCGAGCCGAAGCCGTTGTGGAAGTCGTACATCTCGTTGCCATCTACATCCCATACCTTCGGCCCGACACCTGACTCCATGTAGATCGGCCACGGTTCGCGCAGCTGGTAGGAGGAGGCGACTCCGCCCGAGAGGTGCTTGCTCGCACGTTCGAAAGTCTCTTTCGACTTCTGGGTGTTGGCGTTGAGTCGCTCTTCCTCGCGGAGCGTCAACTCCTTGATCCTGGTGCGGTCAAGCTGGATGGCGGTGGTGTTCATGCGGCTTCTCCTGACGTGTCTGGTCGGCCTGGTCTCCGTTCGGCTTCCCGGTTGCTCATGTAAAGGTATCGCTCCACCGGTTAGGGTAAGGGCTCAATTCCTACGTAGGGGGGACGAAGTGGCTCATTCTGGTCTGTTGAAGGTGCGGGGAATCTCTGGGGCGGCGGTCGGATTGATCATCGCCCTGGTGCTCGGGTTGGCCCTGGCCGGGTCGATGATCGGCGCGCCGGAAGCGGGGGCGGCAAAGCTGACCGCCTGCGTGAACAAGAAGACCGGGGCGATGCGCCTGGTCTCCGGCAAGAAGGCAAAGAAGAAGTGCCCGAAGGGCTGGCGCAAGGTCACCTGGGAGAAGGACAAGGGCCGGAATGGCCTGCAGGTTGTCTCCGCGGACGGCAAAGTCGTGGGCATCCTGGTCGGAATGAGCCCCATCGGAACCGGCGTCAATGCCTACACCGTTCTTCGTAACGGGGGCATTTACTCGTTTCTCGGTGGCGGTCAGCTCTATCCGACTTCCGCAATGGGTTCGCTGCCCGAATTCAAGACAGCCGATTGCTCCGGCCCCGCTTACATCGGCCTGGACGGAGCGGTACCTGCGGGTACTCTTGATTTCTACAAGGGGCTTTTCGGGGGTCCGTTCCGACTCATCTTCCGGACCCTCTCGCCGCTTGGCCTCGGCCCGGCTTCTTCCTGGAAGTTCCAGGGGGTTACCGAGGATGTGCTGGTCGATATTCCCCTCTACGAGCTCCAGTCCGACGGAACCTGCGACCCGAGCGATCCGACCTTCACTGGCACCCTGTTCCAGTTTGATTCCGAGGCCGCTCCACCGGATTTCAAGGGTCCCCTGAAGATCAGGTAATGAACGTCGCGATGGAGTCGGCTGGCTAACTGTCGCCGGCCGGCTCCGTCCACGAGCTGTACAGCTTCGCGTAGCGGCCACCGGCGGCGAGCAGCTCGTCGTGGCTGCCGCTTTCGGCGATCCTTCCTGCCTCGAGGACGATGATCCGGTCGGCGCGGCGGATGGTCGAAAGGCGGTGAGCAATCACCACGGCTGTTCGTCCCTCCAGCACACCGTCCAGGGCCTGTTCGATGACCCTTTCGGTGCGGGTGTCAACGGCAGAGGTTGCCTCGTCGAGGATGAGGATCCTCGGTTCGGCCAGAATCACCCGCGCAAAGGCGACCAGCTGACGCTGGCCCGAGGAAAGCTGGACTCCGCGCTCTCCGACCTCGGTCTCGAGTCCGTCACTCAGGCGCTCGATGAACGGGGTGGCTCCGACCGCGTCGGCCGCCGCCGCGATGTCAGGTATGTCGGCATCGGGACGGCCGAAGGCGATGTTTTCGGCGATCGAACCCGAGAACAGGAAACCTTCCTGCGGAACGATGCCCATCTGGCTTCTTAGCGACCTCTGCCGGTAATCGGAAAGAGGCCTTCCGTCAATCAGGATTCGCCCCATCTGGGGATCGTGGAATCTCGTGATCAGCTTGGCGAGGGTCGATTTACCGGCTCCGGTACTGCCGACCAGGGCGACCGTCTCTCCCGGCTCGATCTCGAAGTCGATCTTCTCTACCGCCCATCGGGGCACTGCGGCACCCTCCTCGACCGGGATCTCTCCCGACTCGGCCCGCACTTCGGGATCGTCGTAGCTGAAGGAAACCTGGTCGAAGGTGATCCGTCCTTCCAGTCTCGGGGGGTCGATCGCATCGGGCGAGTCGACGATCTCGGCTTCGGTGTCGAGCAGGGTGAAGATCTTGTCGAGCGCCGCCATGCCCTGCTGGTAGGTGGCGTATAACTGCGCCAGTTGCTGGATCGGGTCGAAGAAGAGCTGGAGGTAGCCGACGAACGAGATGACGATGCCGATCATGATGTTGCCCTCGACGACCTGCCAGCCGCCGAAGAGCAGGATCGCAGCAGTGCCGACCGCGGTGAGCAGTTCCGTAGCCGGGAAGTAGCTGGCGTTCAGGTAGACGGTTGCCATGTTCGCCTTGCGATTCGCCTCGTTCAGCTCGGTCATGTGGGCGATGTGGCGCTCTTCCTGGCCGAAGGCCCTGACCACCCGGACTCCGCTCAGGGTCTCCTGGAGGTGGGATGTAACCTGGGCGATTCGTTCCCTGGTTTCCCTGAACGCGCCGGCCGAGTAGCGGCGGAATACCAGGCTGGTCACGAGCAAGAGTGGCAGGACCGCGAATGTGACGAGTGCGAGGCGCCAGTCAAGAAGCAACAGGATCGCCACGACTCCGACCAGGGTCAGCATGTTTGCGAAGAGGGTGACGATGCCTTCGCTGATCAGCTGGTTCAGCGCCTCGATGTCATTGGTCATCCGGGAGATCAGGGTGCCTGGCCGGTTCCGGTTGAAGAATCCGATCGACATGCGCTGGACATGCTTGAAAACCTGCTCGCGAAGGTCCTGAAGCACCCGGACTCCGACCCAGCCGACCAGCCAGGTCTGCAGCCATGACGTCACCGCATTGACGACGATCGCGACGACGAAAAGCGCAACCGTCACATCGAGCGCGGAGATGTTCCCGGCCTCGATACCGGAGTCGATCGCCCGTCCCGCCAGGTAAGGAGGAGCGAGAGCACTGGCAGTCGAGGCGACGACGGCAAACGCCATGAAGATGATCCGGGTTCGGTAAGGACGGAGCAGGCCGAGGGTCCAGCGGATCTTTCGGCCACGGCCCATCACGATCTCCCGATGCTCGCCACCGGAACGGGCCCCTTTTGTATTTACGCGGCGAAGCCTCATGCCAGAACCTCCTTGTCTTCCGGCACGAAGAGCGGGTCCTCACCGGTTCCGCCGGTCAGGTCACGGAAGAGGGACGATCTGGCTTTCAGTTCGTCAATCGACCCCTGGTCAACGACCCTTCCCTGATCGATCAGGATCACACTGTCGGCCAGGGAGATGGTCGAGAGCCTGTGGCCGATCACGAAGGTCGTCCGACCACTCATCGCTTCGGCCAGTCCGGCCCGGATCTCCTGCTCGGTGGTAGCGTCAAGGGAGGAGGTCGCGTCGTCGAGAATCAGGATCCTGGGGTCGGCAAGCAGGGCACGGGCGATTGCGATCCGCTGGCGCTGGCCGCCGGAGAGGGTGAGGCCTCGTTCCCCGACCACCGTGTCGTAGCCGTCAAGCAGCGCCTCGATGAACTCCGAGGCTTGGGCCAGTCGAGCGGCCCTCTCGATCTCCTCCTGGCTGGCGCCGGCGCGGGCGTAGGAGATGTTGGTGGCGATCGTGTCGCTGAACAGGAAGCTGTCATCGGACACGTAGGCGATCTGGTGGCGCAGGGAGGGCAGATCGACATCCCGCAAATCGACCCCGTCTATCGAAACGCTTCCTTCGGTCGGGTCATAGAGCCTCGCGAGCAGGGCGGCGAGGCTGGTCTTGCCTGATCCGGACGGTCCGACGAGAGCCACCTTCGCTCCGGCCGGCACATCCAGGTCGACCCCGACCAGTGCGTCAGGGGCTTCCGGCCCGTAGCTGAGGGAGACAGCGTCGAATTTGACCGCACCGCCGCCCTCTGGCAGGGGCCGGGCGTTAGGCTTCGAAACCAGTTGGGGTTCGCGGTCGAGGACTTCGAACAGGCGATTTCCGGCAGCTATGGCCCGCTGGCCCATCCCCAGGGCCATGCCGATCGAACGGAGGGGTCCGGCGAGCATCAGGGCGTAGGTGTAGAAGGCGGTGAATTCACCGAGGTCGATACTGCCGTTCAGTACGAGGTGGCCGCCAACGAGGAGGACGAGAGCGGTGCCAATCTGGGGCAGGGCGCCGATCAGGGGGCTGAAGAAGGCCTGGATCCGGGTCGAGCGGATGCTCTGGTCAAAGAGACGGTCGACCGCGCCCTGGAACCGCTCGAACTGATGGTCCTCGCGGGCGAAAGCTTTGACCACCCGGATTCCGGTGACGCTCTCCTCGGCCTGCGCGGTCAGTTCGGCGACCCGCTGCTGAACTTCCTGCATCGCAGGACGCGACTGTCGTGTGTAGCGCAGCGCCGTGAAAACCATGATCGGTGCGGGCGCCAGTGCCATCAGCGCGAGCAAAGGGTTGATCACGACCATCACCGCGCCAGCCAGCAGCACCGTCAGCAAAGCCTGGCTGAAGAAGATCAGTCCGTACCCGAGAAAGAAACGAATCGCCTGGAGGTCGACCGTTGCGCGGCTCATCAACTGACCCGTCTGGTTCCTGTCGAAGAAGCCCAGCTCCAGAATCATCAGGTGTTCGTAGACCTCCTGCCTGAGGTCGAACTCGACTGCCAGCGAAACACGCCCGGCGACGATCCGCCGGATCACGGTCAGCCCGAGACGAAGGACGGCAGCCAGCAGAACCGCACCGACCAGCAGGAGAAGCTGCTGCGTGTCGGCGTCGTCAATGGCGTTGACAGAGAGTCCGACCAGCAAAGGGATGAGGACCGTCATGCCCATTGCCATCCAGGCGAAGACCATCGAACCCCAGAGGGTTCGACGATGGGGCCTGAGGAACCCCAGAAGTCTCCTGAAAGTCGGCATCCCTCTAACTATACAAAATGAAGTATTGGACTCTCCGCACGTTGAGGTTGAAAAACACGCCAGATAGCGCTCCGAGTTTCAACCTCATCGCGTTACGAACCTGGCGATCACATCGGACCGTCCCCTCTAGAGTGCCCGGCGTGGACAAGGCTGCCGTGAACCTCTTGATCTGCCCGCACTGCGGGGGCGACCTTCGCGAGAACGGCGCCTCCCTGATCTGTTCGAAGGGGCACACGGCGAACATCGCGAGGCAGGGCTACGTCAGTCTTCTCGGCCGCGATTCCGGCACCCATACGGCCGATTCCGCCGAAATGATCGCCGCCCGCGAGCGATTCCTGGACCGGGACCACTTCTCACCGCTCTTTGACGTGGTCCGCGATATGTCTGCCGGGGCCAGTGACGGTGCCGTACTCGATATCGGCTCGGGGACCGGCCATTACCTCGCGCTGGCCCTGGATGCCAACCCCGGGGTGCCGGGTATCGGGGTCGACAACTCGAAGTACGCCGCGCGGCGAACAGCCCGGTGTCACGAGCGGGCAACCGCCGTCGTCGCCGACATCTGGGATTCGATCCCGGTGAGAGATGAAGCAGCGACTTTGATGCTGAACGTGTTCGCTCCCCGCAACGGGGATGAGATGGAGCGCATCCTGGCGCCTGACGGCATCCTGATCGTCGTCACTCCGCAGTCCCGGCACTTGAACGAGCTAATCGACCGCTTCGGGATGGTCTCCGTGGACCCCGACAAGGAGGAGCGACTCGAACGGTCGCTGGGGGCGCTGGCGGAACTTTCGGAGTCACGTGAACTCGAGTGGACGATGGCCCTGGACAGGGAGTCGGTACGGGATCTGGTCGCAATGGGCCCGAGTGCTGGGAGAATGGCGGAGGATGATCTGGATGCAGCGATACAGGCACTGGACGAGGTGACGTCGGTTACGGCCGCGGTCACCGTCACAAAGACAAGCAGCGAAGGCAGCGAGGAGAGGGAATGAGCATCGACCGGAAGGGCGCCACTGATTTCACCAGGGAGGCGCATGTTCACAGCGTTCGCTGTCTCGACTTCGAAGACGAGACATCTTTCGAGGAGGCGTCGCGAGGGTTCATCGCGCCCAATCCCGAGGGGCAGGTCCTCGCCGAGGACGGTCAGTTCGTTTTCGACCCGGCAAGGATCTCGTCGTTTGCCAGCGGGCAGCCCGAGCCTCCGGAGACCGTTAATCCCAGCCTCTGGCGGAACGCCAGGCTGACCGCGGACGGTGGCCTCTTCGAAGTCTGCGACCGGATCTACCAGGTTCGCAACATGGACATCTCGAACATCACCTTCATCGAAGGTGACACCGGGGTGATCGTCGTTGACCCCCTGATCTCGGCCGAGGTCGCCCGCGCCGCACTGAATCTCTACTTCGAGCATCGCGGAGAGAAGCCCGTAGTTGCCGTGATTCATTCGCACAGCCATGTCGACCACTTCGGGGGAGTGCGCGGGGTAGTAACCCAGGAAGAGGTCGACTCGGGGAAGGTCCCGATCATCGCCCCGGAGGGTTTCCTCGAGGCCGCGGTTTCCGAGAACGTGGCCGCCGGAAACGTGATGACCCGCCGGGCCATGTATCAGTTCGGGATCCTGCTTCCGCCCGACCCCCAGGGCACCGTTGGCTGTGGACTCGGCATCGGAACCTCGCTGGGAACGATCACCCTGATCCCGCCGACCGATTCGATCACCCGGACTGGCGAGACCCGCGAGATCGACGGGCTCACCTTCGAGTTCATGCTCACGCCGGACACCGAGGCACCGGCAGAGATGCACTGGTACATCCCGGAACTGCGAGCCCTGACAGCGGCCGAGAACTGCACCCACACGATGCACAACACCTATCCGATCCGGGGCGCCCAGGTCCGCGACCCGCTGGCCTGGTCGATGTACCTGAACGATACGATCGACCGCTGGGCCGAGGATGCCGACGTGCTCTACGCCATGCACCACTGGCCGGTCTGGGGCGGGGAGAGGGTCCGGGAGATGCTGGAGAAGGCCCGGGACGCATACCGGTTCATCCACGACGAGACCCTGCGGCTCGCCAACCACGGCCTCACCCCGCGAGAGATCGCCGAAGAGGTCGAGTTCCCCGACTCGCTGGCCAAGCACTGGTCGGTTCGCAGCTACTACGGCACGATCAGCCACAACGTCAAGGCGACCTACACCCGCTATCTCGGGTGGTACGACGGCAACCCTGCCAACCTCGAACCACTGGTTCCCGTTGAATCGGCCGCCCGTTACGTCGAGTTCATGGGCGGTGCCGAAAGCGTGCTCGAGAAGGCCCGCGAATCGTTCGAACGGGGCGAGTACCGCTGGGTCGCAGAGGTTGTCGGCCACGTCGTGTTCAACGACCCTGCCAATCAGGAAGCCCGCGAGCTGCAGGCTGACGCCTTCGAGCAGCTCGGCTACCAGAGTGAATCAACGACCTGGCGAAACGCTTACCTGATGGGAGCACAGGAGCTTCGGCACGGCACTCCCAGCTACCCGATCGGGAGCACCGCCAGCGTCGATGCCGTCAAGGCGATGACTTTGCCGATGATCTTCAACTTCTTCGCGATCAAGATCCACGGCGTGACGGCGGCCGATCTCGAGCTCGACCTGAACCTCGACATCACCGACACGGGGGAGAGGGCGGTACTCCGGCTCTCCAACGGAACCCTCAGTCATTCGCTTGTCGACTGGGACGAAGACGCGCCGGTTCTGGCGATCACGAGGGACCTTCTGAACCGTCTGGTCGGCAACGAGGTGACCCTTGAAGAGGCGGTTGAAGCCGGCGAGCTGGAGTCGGGACCGGGGCTCGATGTGTTCCGTCAGGTAGGCGAGCATCTCGACGAGTTCGATCTCTGGTTCCCGATTATCGAGCCATAATCCGGTTCCACCCGCCCGATGCCGGGTAGGTTGACGCCATGGACCGAGTCATAGCCCGCGCCAAGAGCGCTTCGGCTGGCCCCCTGTGGGGCCGGGAGTGCCAGTCGTGACCGTCAGGGTCGCGGTCGTCGGCGCCGGGATCATCGGCCTCGCCACGGCCTGGGCCCTCGAGCGACGGGGCTTCGCCTGCCTGGTCTTCGAGCAGGGCGCACCAGGCGGCGGTCAGTCGGCAGGCGAGTCCCGGATCTTCCGCCACGCCCATGAGGACCCGCGGCAGTCGGAACTGGCCACCCGGGCCAGGAGCGGTTGGAACGAGTGGGAGGAAGAGTTCGGGTCTCCCTTGATCTCGGACGACGGGGCGCTGGTTATCGGCCAGGGCGGGGTGGAACGCCTGAAGAACTACTCCCGGATCACCGGGGCGGAAGTCTCTGAGCTCGGTCCCGAGGATCTGGCAGAGGCTTTGCCCATTCTGGCCAGCTTCGAGGGTCCAGCGATGATCGATCCCGGGGCGGGTGCGATCCGTTCACGCCTCACGCTCGCCAACCTGATCAGCGCAGCCGGCCTGAACCTTGTCCCCGAAAAGGTCGAGTCGGTGACTTCCCGACCGGGTGGCGGGGTCAGCATCGCCACCAGCTTCGGACTGCGGGAATTTGATGCGGCCGTCGTTTCGGCCGGCGCAGGGACTCTGGGTCTGGCCAGCACTGCGGGGCTGGATCTTCCGATCGAAACCCGGGCGCATGTCAGACTGACGGCGCCACTGAAGGAACCAGACACTCCGCCCAGGCTCGCCTGCGTCCAGGACTCATCGGGGGCTTTCGGCGAAGCGGCAGCTTACGGTTCACCACTCCGGGGCAACCGGGAGTATGCGGTCGGTCTATCCACGACCACGGCGTTGGATCCTGAAGGAGGGGGGATGGCGGAACTTGACCGGATTGCCCTGCGGACCAGGGCCTACATCTCGAAGGCATTGCCAGGTCTTGACCTTTCGGGTGCCGTGCCGTTCCAGAGGTGGGTCACCGAACTTCCGTGGTCTCCCGATGGTCTCGCGATCTGGCAGTCGGGCGACAGCTACTTCATTGCCGGTCACAATCTCTTCAAGCTTGCCCCGGTGCTCGGAAAGGTCCTGGCGGAGAGCGTCTCGGAAGGAAGGGTGCCAGAGGGCTTCCGGCCCGAAGATCGCCTTGGTGACCCACGCATGGGGGCCGCCGAGTCTGCGCCAGCCAGCTGAGGAAGGGGGCGAACCGCCGGCCAGGTAGTAGCCGGCGGTTCGCTGTGATGGGAAGGAACTTCGTCAGGCCGCGGCTGGAAGGCGCTCGCTGATCCGGTCGAGGATGCGTCGCAGCATCCTCGAAACATGCATCTGGGAATGCCCGATCCTCTCGGCGATCTCGGACTGGGTGAGCTCGTCGCGGAATCGCAGCCTGATCACGGTTCGTTCTTCAGGGCTCAGCTCGTGCATGGCGGAGCGGAGCATGATGCGGCTTTCGGCGTTTTCAAACGCGGCATCCTCTTCGCCCAGCCACTCGGCAGGCGAACCCGCGTCTTCGTCCGCCGAAGACGGACCCTGGTCGAGCGAGATCGGATGCCTGTTGGCGCCTGCTTCGAAGGCTTCGCGTATCTCGTCCTCCGAACACTTCATCTCGGTCGATATCTCGGCGATCGTCGGTTCACGATTGAGCCGGCTCGTCAACTCGGCCACGACGAAGTCGATCTGGCCGATCCGGTCGTAGAGACTCCGGGGTATCCGCATCATTGAAGTGCGGTCACGGAAGTGGCGCTTGAGCTCGCCGGTGATGGTCGGGGAGGCAAAGGCGATGAATGGCACGCCCCTCGAGGGATCGAATCGGTTGACCGCGTTCACGAGTCCCAGGCTGGCGACCTGAACCAAATCGTCGAGGGACTCGGCGTTGCTGCGGTAGCGAAGTGCCACGCTCTTGGCAAAGGCGAGATAGCGGTTGACGAGCTCTTCACGGGCCAGCGGGTCGGAGTCCCTCCGTGCCCAGAGGTCATCTTCCTCGGCGAGCCCGGGGATGAGTTCCCCGGTCTGCGACATGTCGGTCGTTCTGTCCTGAACATTGGTTTCCATCGTTCAGCCTCTCTTTCCGGAGGAGTCCCCCTCCTGAGTAGCTCTGCCCTGGAACCCCGCCTAAGGGTCGTGCAGTAGTGCCTGGTCGGTTACTTGGCACCGTATGCACCGGTTCGTGAACTGTCCAGTATCCGCAAGCTTAAGAAGCACTTAAGCAACCGACAGGTGTGCGATAAGTGTGCGAAAAGTCAGTTCTGGTGCGGCCACAGATGGCGCGACAAGCGGAAAACACCCCGGTTCAGAAAACAGACAACAGTGTTCGCAAGTGTTGCGACCGGAATCACCGAAGTGGCGAAATATCCTGTTCTGAGGGGTATCAGCGTGTTGCGTAGCGCTGATGGAGCATCAAATCGTTGCCGTCCGGGTCCTGGAAGAGGGCCATATGGCAGACCCCGGTGTCGATCGTGTCCCCGATGAACTGGACTCCCTTCGATTCCAGTTCGGCTCTCGCCGCCTCGATGTCATCGACCCTCAGCGCAGGGTGAGCATTCTTCGATTGAGCAAACGGCATCCCCTGGCTTTCGGGTTCCCAGATCGCGAAACAGGTTTCACCAACCCAGAATTCATACTCGGAGTTCTCGTCGGGGCGGAGACCAAGCGTGTCCATGTAGAAGCGCCTGGAGCGCTCGGCGTCGGTGGACGGAATGCCTACAAAGTCGAGCCCGGAGATCATGTCCCCAACCTACCCGAGGTCTGGAGTCCGAATCTGAGTATTCGGTGACTATTTCTCGTCGATCGAGGCAAGAATGGCCATCGGGTCGATTTCCGCGGCGAAGAAGGTCCAGGTTCCGTCGCCGTCCTGTTCGATCAGGTCCTGGTCGGCCAGTGCGGTCAGGGCTGACGACACTTTCGGTCGTCTGGCTCCGATCATTGCGGCCAGGTTTCGATGGCTGAGCCGGATCGCGATCTTCGACCCTCGGGGCCCTTCGATACCCCAGCGCTCGGCCAGGTACCTGAACAGGAGCAACAGGCGCAGGTCGATCCGGGGGATCTGGCAGAGCGCCACCTGGAAACCAAGCCACCTTGCACGGGCTACGACGCGGTCCATGAGGACCGTGAGGATGCTCGGAAACGCCTGGGCCTGCCGGTGGAAATCCTCATTGATCACCGCTACATGTCCCTCCGAAATGAGCGACCACTCGGCGGTAACGTGCATTGCTTCCAGGGGCTCGGGAAGGATCCAGGGTCGGATCAGATCACCGGGACCCAGCAGCTCGATCGATGGCCGGCCCGCGATGATGATCTCCCGGGTAAACGCACCTTCCAAAACCAGATAGCCGAGGAAGAGCGGGCTCTCTGGAGGTCTGAGTCCCTCCTCCCATGGCCCGGCATTGATCCTCAGGATGTCGGCGACGAGTGTCTCGCGAGCCTCGTCCTGAAGATGTCTCTCGATCCCCCGCGCGAGCGAGGGCTCGGCGTCAAGGAGCCTGACCTTCCCTGCGGACTCTCCGGACATGCCCTGACACTAACTGCCGTCATCGGCCGGGGGTGACGGCCTTGCCGGTCAACCCGGCAACTTCACTCCTGACGCCGGATCTGGCGGTAGGGTGGCCGAATGTTCTCGTCCAAGCGTTACCTCCTCGTCCTGGCTGTCCTTATCGGTTCCGCCTTCGCCCTTTCGGCATGCGAAGGCGAGGTCTCGATCGGCGACAAAACGATCAGTGCTTCTGAACTCGAAACCCAGTCGTCTGAGTCGCTGACCCAGGAGTTTGGCCAGAAGCCCGCGTCGATTGACTGCCCGGAGGACCTGGAGGCCGAGGTCGGAGCCACGGAAGTCTGCTCGCTCGAGGACCAGGGCGGTGGCACCTACGACATGACGATCAAGGTCACCTCGGTCGATGACGACGGAAACGCTCAGTTCAACATTCAGGTGGGCGACCTGAAGACGGTGAATCCGTAGGAAGCGTTTTGGCTGACTCCCAGGAAGAGCTGAAACAGGAGTACGACGAGTTCGAGCAGGCCGAAGCCTCGCTTGATTCAGGACTGGAGTCGGCCCCCTCCCGCAAGCGTCTGCCCGCCTGGATCAAGTGGATGGTGGCAGCCGACCTGGTGATAGCGATCGCCCTGGTACTGATCTTCGTGGTTGCCTAGCTGCGGATCAGTAGCGCGGCGGATATTCCCGAGGCGGGGGGACGTCGGCGACCACGCGCCGGCGACGGTTGTAGATGAAGGCCGAGTAGACCAGGCCGACCGCGCCAACCAGCATCAGGATGTAACCGACTACGTCGAGCTCGATGCCGCGCACATGAAGATTGACAGCGAACGCGAGTATCGCTCCGACGGCGATCAGGAAGAGTGAGAAACCAAAGCTCATGGCATGTCAGTACCCCTGGTCTTTGGCCTGGAAACAACGGGAGGGGTCGCCTGCGGGGAGCCGGAGTAGGGTTCAGGGACCAGCAAACCGTCAGGGGAGAGGGACTTGCAGCCTGAAGAAGAGACACCGATCGAAGACGTACTCGTCATGGAGGAGTCGCTGTGGGTCGACGGCCCGCCCGTGGATCTGTTCAGACGTCTGCGATCGGAATGTCCGGTTCACTGGTCCCGGGAAATACCGATCCTTCCCGAAGAGGACGGTTTCTGGTCGGTCACGACCGCTGACGGTGTCAAGGAGGTCAGCCTCGACTGGAAGACCTACTCGTCCGAGCTTGGCGGAATAACTGCGGCCAGTGATTCGGTCATTCCGCTCGAGTTGACCCGGGCGATGTTCATCGGAATGGATCCGCCCAAGCACGACCGGATCAAGGCTCTGTTCCAGCGCGGATTCACGCCGAAGCGGATCGCTGATCACGAAGACGAAATTCGTGAGATCGCCCGCGACGTCCTCGACCGGACCGAAGGTCTGGACCACTGCGACCTGGTCGACGACGTCGCTCAGCCCTTCGTTGCTCGTGTGATCGGAACGTTCATGGGTCTTCCTCCGGGGGACGACGTGATCTGGGCGAGGCTGATGAACATGATCCTCGGGGCCAACGATCCGGATGTGAACCCGGAGGGAATCTCGACGGTGATGGAGCGCGACGTCCCCGAAGTCTTCGAGAGATGTTCGAAGCTGATCGCCGACCGGCGCGAGAACCCCACAGACGACCTCACCAGCGTGCTCGTCCACGCGGAAGTCGATGGCGAGCGCCTGCAGGAGCACGAGATCGTGATGGGGTTCTTTCTGCTGATGGCTGCCGGGAACGACAGCACGAAGGCGACCTACTGCAGCGCCATGCAGGCCCTGCTCGAGGACAGGGAACAGATGGAGATCCTGCTGGATGACCCTTCGCTGATCCCTTCGGCGGTCGAGGAAGCACTACGGATGTTTCCCGCCTTCGCCCATTTCCGGCGTACCGCAACGAAGGACACCGAACTCCAGGGTCAGAAGATCCGGCAGGGAGAGAAAGTGGTCATGTGGTACGTCTCATCGAACCGGGACGAGACCAGATACGAAAACCCGGACCATTTCGACGTCAAGCGCAACCCTGAGCATCAGGCGTTCGGCGCCGGCGGCAGGCACTACTGCCTGGGTACCGCTCTCGCCCGACTGGAGCTGAAGATCCTCCTCGAGGAGACCCTCGCCCGTTACCCCGATATGAAGATCGACGGCGAACCGAAGTACGTGGTTTCGGGCTTCGTCAACCAGCTGCGAACCCTGCCCGTAAGCCTCGCCTGAGTCTGCCGCTACTTCTCCCGCTCTTCGACCTTCTTCAGGTCGGAGCCGTCCTCGCGAAGTGCTCCCCAAAGGGCGACGAAGAGCGCCACGAAAATGAAGAGGAACGGGATCCAGTAGAACGGCGAAGCGGTCGCGACTATCGGGCTGACCAGGTCCATCTGCTCAGAGCACCCTTGTCGGATTGTCGGGGCAGGGACCGAGTTCGCATTCGACCGCTGTGGTGAAAGCGTTGGCGGCGGCGAGGAAGATTCCGACCGAGAGAGCTATGACTGCCACCACATTGACGATCTTCGGGGCATCTTCGCCCGTCTCATCGAATTGACGCTGGAAGAACATCACCACAGCGATCGCGATGATCATCGCCATGAAAACCAGAAACGCCCAGGTGTAGAGGTGAAAGCCAAACACGGCATCACCGTAGGAGCCGGTGCCGGGCACGATGTGGAGCGCGATGTTCCGGAGCGACACGATCACGCCGAAGACGCAGCCGAGCAGCGCGAAACCGTAGTGGAGCGGCCGGGGTCCGAAAAGGGCGTTCAGAACCAGGCCGAACCCGGTCGCGATCATGCCGATCCTGATCAACAGACAAAGAGGGCAGGGAGGCTCCAGAAAGATGAACTGAATCCCGTAAGCGCCGAAGACGACGCTGAAAACGACCAGCGCACCCACGCCGTTGAACAACCGGACCACGCTTCGGGTGTCCCACGTACCGGTCAATTCAGAGACTCAGAGTGATGTTGTCGCTCACGTGGTAGCGGAACATCGCCAGGGAGAGGATCAGGGCGATCAGGCCGATCACGATCGAGAGATTGCGTCTTCCCGTCGCGGCAGCGCCGAAGGCACCGAGCCAGACGAGAAACAGGGCGGCCATCATGGCTCCAAACTAGGAGCCCCGTCGGATGCCATCGCTGGCCCGCCGTCACCGGGGTAGTCGTGTTGACCGCAGGCGCGGATAGGCTCGGCTGCAAATGATCGAAAGGGTGGAGGGCGACGGTGACCGATAGATCCAAGGATTCAGTTTCGCGCCGATGGGGAGCAGCGCTGGCAATGGCGCTGGCGACCATCGCATCAGCTGCCGTCCTTTTCGGATGCTCGAGCGACGACGACACCGATACGACCTCGAAATCGCCGACCGGTGACACCGGGATCGTTACGGGCTCAGCCGAATGCGATCAGGCTTCCCTCGAGAAAGCGGTCGAGGACTGGGGCAAGGCCAACGGCGGCCAGAAGGCCACCCTTCCTGCTTCCCCGAAGAGTTACCGGTGTGCTGACGGCTGGGCGGTCGCCTTCCCGAACGTAGGGTCGGGTGAAGGGGAAATCACAGTCACTGCAGTCTTCGAAGCCGAAGGCCAGTTCTGGATTCCCAAGGACAGAGCAAAGGTCTGCGGAAGCACAGCTGCCGAGTCCGAGGTACCAAAGGCCCTGTTCAAGGACGCCTGCCAGACCAACTGAGATCCCCGTTTGGTCAGTGGAGCTACATCAACTGCCGGTGAGGCACTTCCTGAGCTGCGCCGAGGTTGAGGTTCGGTCGAAACAGTTGCCTTCCACGGCCGCTTCGGCAGCTTCCAGGATGCCGTCAGGGGTCTTCGGGAAAGCCCGGCTGTCCCTGACCGTGTAGGTGGATCGGGCTATTTCCTCGCCGGGAAACGTGGCAGCGAAAGCCTTCGCGTAACAGTTGCCCATGCCGATGCAGGATCCCTCGATCAACCAGTCGTCAGGGTCTCCGCCGACCGACTGGATGGACCGCTCGGCCCGCAGTTCGACGATCTCGATCGGACTCTCGTTGACCCGCGTGTCGCAGCCAACCGCGAACAGAACTGCGCCGATCAGAGGCAGCGCCGAAAAGAAAGTGTGGAATCGAGTACTAAACAAGAGGCGTGACATGTATGTTCTCACCAGCGTAGGGGGATCCTGCGGCAAGCCGGATCAGGCTTGAAGACCGAGCCGCCCGGCTTGATCAGGCACCAGGAGGGGGAAATGAAGCTCACAGCAGGTAGAGCATTCTTCGGTCGGTCGAGACTGATGGTCATCGCGTTGGTGACCGCAGCCGGGGTGCTCTTCTCGGCATCCCAGGGGTTCGGCTCCTTTGATGCGCCAAACTCATTCCCAGTGGGGAACGGGCCAGAGTTCGTCGCGGCAGATGACCTCAACGGCGACGGCAGCACCGACTTGGTGACTGCCAACACGACCGCCAGCACCGTTTCAGTTCTGCTTGGCGACGGAGCCGGATCCTTCAGTGATGCTCCGGACTCGCCGTTCGCGGCTGGTGGCAACCCTCGTTCAGTCGCGATCGGCAACCTGAACGGCGGGAGCGTTCCGGACCTCGTGGTAACGAACCCCTTCTCGGACAACGTCTCGGTCCTGCTTGGTGACGGCGACGGCAGTTTTGGCCCGCCAACCTCCTTCGCAACCGGAGGCGATGGGTCCCGAAACGTCGCGATCGGCAACTTCAATACCGACGGCTTCGCCGATCTCGCGATTACCAATCCAGGCAATAGCTCGGTCAATGTGTCGATCCTGCTCGGGAACGGAACAGGATCCTTCAGCCCGGCGCCGGGGTCGCCATACCCGGTCAGCAGCAAGCCTGCCTTTTCGCCTAGCAGTCCTTTCGGAATCGCGATCAGCAACTTCAACGGCGGCAGGCCTGACCTGGTGGTCGGCAGCCAGGCCACCAGCATCTACGTGATGTTCGGAAACGAGGACGGCAGCTTCTCTACAACGCCGGACTCAACGATTCTCAGTGGTGACGCGCCCGCTACCCCGGGACCTGAGTCTGTGCCTCAGGGAGTTGCCGCCGGCGACCTGAACGCGGACGGCTTTGCCGACATCGTGGCCGCTAACCGCGATGACAACAGCGTCTCGGTCATCCTCGGCAACGGGGACGGCACTTTCGACCCGAAGACGCAGTTCAACGCCGGGACCAAGCCGGTGTCAGTCGCGATCGGCAACCTGAACGGCGGGAGCGTTCCGGACCTTGCTGTGGCCAACGCCGACTCCTCACCCTCCGACGACTCGGTGTCCGTGCTCCTGGGAACAGGAGGCGGCAGCTTCGGTGCGCCAGTCAGTCTTCCCTTTCCATCCCCGAACCCGAATGCGGAACCTCTCTCGATAGGAATTTCCAACCTGAACGGCGACAGCCTGCCGGACCTTTTCACCGCCAGTTCCGGGATCGCATCGGCATCCGTGTTCATCGGCACAACAGCTCCGACCGCGACCATCTCCCCGGGCAGGATCGACTTCGATGCCCGCGAGACAGGGACCACGAGTGCTGCCCAGACGCTCACCTTCACCAATACCGCGGGAACCGAACAGGTAGAGGTCGGGGCGATCACGATCACCGGCGGGGAGGCGGGTGACTTCTCTATTACCGAGGAGACCTGCGCGGGCGAGTTCCTGTTGCCGCAAGCCACATGCGAGATCGACGTGAACTTCACCCCTGCAGCCGCTGACCAGAGGTTCGCGGAGCTTCAGGTTGCTTTCAACGGAGCGTCTTCACCACTCAGAGTCACCTTGGCCGGGGTCGGCAATGACCCCCCCGTCTGTCCCGGATTCACCACCGGAACCCCGCCCGACTGTGATCCGATCCCCTGTCCGGCTGGCTTCACCGGCAACGAGCCTGTCTGCGTTGAGCTGAAAGCCAGGATCAGCAAACTCACGGTCACCGGTCCGGGCAAGATCAGGAAGGGCAAACGCGCCACTTACACCGCGAGGATCACCAATTCGGGCAACATTCGCGCCACCGGGGTCAAGCTGAGCGCCTCCGGCAAGGGCATCAGTTCGAAAGTCCTGGTGGGCACAGTTGAAGCCGGCGTCACCCGTACCGTGAAGCTGCGAATAAGGCCCTCACGAGCCGGCCCTATCGAAACATCCTTCAGAGTCTCCTCAGGAAACGCCGGCGCGAAGAGCATCACCCGGCGGATAACTGTCAAGAAGTAGCAGCGCAGGGACGGGAATACCCGGGCGAGAGAGCCTGGCGTTTTCCCCACGTGACCTATGCCCGGCGTTAGGGTAGGGAAGGGGAAGAATCCGGATTGGCGATTCGCCAGATCCGACCGAAATCAGGAGGGGTGCAGTGGATAGCAACTGCGGCAGCAGCATCAAGGGATGGTCCGTCAGGCTGTTGGTCTCGGCAGCGCTGCTCACTATCGGCGGATTGATACTGCCTTCCGCCGGTGCGGCCTCGTTTGCGCCTGTTGTGAGTTTTTCGGTCGGGGAAAGTCCGCTTTCGGTGGCGACCGGGGACCTGAACGGTGACGGTTCCCTTGACCTCGTGACGGCCAACAACAACTCGAACAACTTCTCTGCTCTGCTCGGCACCGGAACGGGCTCATTCGGGACCGCAATCAACACCGCGACAACCCCTGACCCCGACACGGTAGCGATCGGCAATCTAAACGGTGATGCCATTCCGGACGTCGCAATTTCGAACTTCACCGACATCGGGGTCCACCTTGGACTAGGTGGCGGTTCTTTCGGGATCGCCAACGGTTTTTCGCCGGGGACGGCGCCGAACTCGGTTGCGATCGGGAACCTGGACGGAGGAGGATTCGCCGATCTGGTTGCGACCAGGTTCTTCGCTGACAGCGTTGCCGTCGTGCTCGGGGACGGGACCGGTTCCTTCGGCGCCCCCACAAGCTTCCCGGTAGCTGACGCTCCCACCGCGGTCGCTGTTGGCAACCTCAACAGCGACGGCCTGGCGGATCTCGCAGTCACAAATATCGGCAATGACAACGTTTCCGTCCTGCTCGGAAACGGTAGTGGCGCCTTCGGCGCCCCGACCAACTTCGCGACAGGTGACAACCCCACATCTGTCGCAGTTGGTGACCTGAACGGCGACGGCTTCACAGACATCGCGACCGCCAATCAGAACACAGACAACGTTTCGGTCCTGCTCGGGACCGGCACTGGCTCCTTCGGTGTGGCGACCAATTTTCCGGTCGGTGACCGACCAGTATCCATCGCTATTGGCAAACTCGATTCCGGCAGCACCACCGATATAGCGGTGGCCAACCTCGACTCCGACAACGTCTCGGTGCTTGCGGGCACCGGTAGCGGGTCATTCGGAGCCCCGGCCAACTTCACGGTCGGCGTCGATCCCAACTCGATCGCCATCGGCAACCTGAACGGAGATACAAATCCCGACCTTGTAGTCACCGAGAACGGAGCTGACACTGTCGGGGTCCTCCTCAACACGATCCCGACGGCCACCTCCGGCCCTGCCAGTCTCCAATTCGGGTCCCAGGAGGCCAACACCAAGAGTTCTGCCCGGACGGTGACGGTCACCAACGCCTCTGGTGGCGAGCCGATGTTCGTAAGCGGCGTGACGGTTGTCGGCAAGGACGCAGGCGACTTCGACGTCGTCAGCGAGAACTGTTCAGCGGCTCCGATTGCCTTCCAGGCCACCTGCAAAGTCAAAGTGACTTTCAAGCCCTCGGTCAAGGGTTCCCGGAGTGCCCGACTGGAGGTGTCATACAACGGAGGTTCGTCACCGTTGAAGATCCCGCTCGCCGGGACTGGCACCAAGGCCCTGATCGGCGGACTGACCGTATCCGGACCTGCGACCGCGAAACAGGGCAAGAGCGCGACTTTCAGAGTCAGGATCACGAACCCCGGCGGTGCGGCAGCCGACGGAGTCAGACTGATCGCCTCCGGCAAGGGAATCAGGTCCAGGACCACAGTGGGCAGCATCAAGGCGGGAGCCACCCGCACGATCACGTTCCGAATCCGTCCCTCACGCCCGGGTCGAATCAAGGTCACCTTCAAGGTGGTATCCGGCAACGCCGGCGCGAAGAGCATCACCCGGCGGATAACTGTCAGGGAGTAGACCTGGGGAATCAAACCCTTCCATCTTTGACACACCTACCGAGCCACAGGTAGGCTCGCCGGAACTGTCCAGGCAACCAGGTAAGGCAAACATCAGTACTCAAGACGCGACTCCCGCGGGAAGCCTTGTTTTCAAGTTTGGCCTTCTGGCTTCTGCTGTGTTCTTCTTCGTGCTGGTTTCAACCGCGCCGGTTGAAGCCAAGACTCAGGTCATCACCAAGAAGACGGCTCCGATCACCGTCGGTGCGTATCAGGTGGCTCTTCAAAACCCCGACGTTCCGCCCCCTGTCGCCCCGAACGTAGAGGGCTACATCACGAAGATGTCGGTCGACGTGGTTGACGTCAAGACTGGCAAGCCGGTTCCGATCAAGCGGATCATGCTCCACCACATCGTCTTCCTGAACTTTGGTGCCCCGGGTGCGCGCCGGGTGGATCCGTTCTACGGGGACGGTGAGGAACGCGCGAAGATGATCCTGCCGAAGGGATACGGATACCCGATCCACCCGAACGAGCAATGGGGGTGGGTCTGGATGTTGATGAACCACCAGTCGGTTTTTGACCAGATCAGGATTCGGTACACGATGACCGTCGTCACCGACGAGAAGCTGAAGCCGGTCATTCCCGTCAACTTCGATACTTCGAACGGCCGCCGGGGACTCGTATTCGACGTGCCCGGCGGGGGCAGGCCGGGATCGCTGGACATTCGCAAGATGAGCCGCACCGCTCCCGTCTCCGGACGTCTGGTGGCTGGCCTCGGGCACGTCCATGGAGGGGCCAAGAGCCTGCTTCTCACCCAGCCGGAGTGCGACAACCGGATCCTTTACCGCTCGCAGCCGACCTGGGGCGCCAGGAATCACCCCTTTTACAAGGTACGTCCCGTCCTCCATGAACCGGGACCGATCAACATGAGCCAGTTCACATCGGCACGCGGAATCCCGATCGCAGAGGGCGAAAAGCTGACCCTCATTTCGCGCTACGACAACCAGTACCCCCACTCTCGGGCGATGGGACTGATGGTCGCCTATCTGTCGCCGGATCCAAAGGTGACCAGGACGAGCTGCGCGCCTCTTCCCAAGGACTACAAGGTTCTGAAGACGAAGAAAAAGGGCAGGAAGGAAGTCCCACCGCGGCAGATCAACATCTACGACTGGAGTAGCAACGGCAAGGCGATCGAGGTGCCCGGGCCACGAGGCCCGATGCAGTACGCAAGTGGAGACACCACGGTCGTGGCCGACAACTTCAAGTTTGAAGCCGGCAACCTGACCCTGCCGCGGGGCTCCACGATCACTTGGTCATTCCCCGGAGAGGTTCTCCACAATGTCACCCTTGCCAACGGACCCGAGGGCTTTTCCTCCGACCGTTTGTGGAAGGGCGAAACTTTCAGCAGGAAGCTCACCAAGCCTGGTAACTACACGTTCTTCTGCGAACTCCACCCGGTCGGGATGATCGAGCGGGTCGTGGTGAAGAAGTAGGTCGGCATTTCGGCGGAATCCGTTGGCGGCCGGCGACTTCCGTCTGTATCCACGACTTGGGTTGACATCCTGTTGACACCCCGCGCCTAAAGCCGCGACGTCATGCGTCCTGTCGCGATGCCGCCAGGAGACAGCTCACTGCATGATGGTCCGACATCTTCTCGGGTGGAAATAAGAGGGCTTCCGACGCAATCAGCTCCGGGCTCACCGCAATCTTGTCGATCATCTCCTCGTCGGTAGCCACCGTCAGATCAGCTTCAGCTAGCGCATCGGCCCAGGCGCGACGCACCTTGTGGGTGCCGTATGGCCTTGGCTGCTCGCGTTGGTTGATGTCGCCGGCGACGATCACCGGTAGCCCGGCAGTTCCGTCTTCATCACGCTCCCGTCCCAGAACCTCTCTCAGTTCGACGAGGTAGCGCAGGTGGTCTTCCCAGACCTGGCGGTTGCGCTTTCCGCCGCTTACATGCGCGTTCGACCAGGGTACGCAGACCGCGTGTACCCGGATCGCGCCCAACGGAGCATCCACCGTCGCGCAGACGTGTCGACCACCGGGGTCGGAGATCTCGCTCGAGACATCGGTCAACGGCCAGCGTGACCAGAGCACGACCTTGCGGCGACCGGGCTTCATCTCGTAGCCCCAGTCCGGCCCGCCCTTGGCTACATAGCCGCCGCTGGGGATCAGTGCCCGAGTCGTCTCGGTAAGCACCAGGAGGTCTGCCTTCAGTTCACCGATTCGGTCTCGTGACTGCGCGAAGTGCCGCGATCGGGCTGAGGTCCATCCGACGTTCCAGGTCGCCACGCGGATCGGATCCATGGCTGGACCCTAGTGGTAACGGCCGGGATCGACAATGCGTAATCGGGCTTGGTGGAAGCTCGGCATCAGCTCCGCTCGCCAGGCCCTCCCGTTTCGCTGCGGCCCTGATCGAGTCGCTGGCTCGCGACGAGAGCCGCAAGCCGCAGACGGTTTTTGCCAAGGCTTTCGAAAGTACCGGGGGAGGGACTCGAACCCCCGACACGCGGATTATGATCGAAAGAAAGTAGTGCGCGCCAGAGCAACTTTCGAATCGGTCCGGGTTCCCATCTACGAAGTCGTCAACGAGAGGCATCTGTGATTTCGTCCTGCGTCGCGAAAAATGAGGAAGCGGTGACATCGACTTCGGGGATGAGAAGGACGCCGGGTTTCATCGCGCTGGTCTCGATGATGGCAATCCTCGTGTCGATCACGCTTTCGATGTCTGTCAATGCAGGCGAGGCCTCGGCATCCCTGATCAAGATGGGCGGCTGGGGAGGCGGACAAGGTCGTCAGCAACCCGTTCCGCAGTCACTTGCCCACGACAGCCAGGGCCGGATATTCATCGCTGATTCCGGCACCGGCCGGGTGGTTCGAATCGAAGCTGATGGTTCGATCAATCTCAGCTGGGACGTCGGCGCGCCCACCGGAGACCCAGATGTCTCGAACCCGGTTGACATCGCAATCGACGAGGACGACAACGTCTTCGTGCTCAATCAGGAAACGTGGCAGGTGAAGAAATACGGTCCGGACGGCACTTCCCTGACCAGTTGGATCGTTCCGCAGCAACTTGAGAACGCGGTCTACGGAATCGCGGCCGAGGCGGGGTCGGTCTTCGTGACCTCGAGCAAACTCGTTCACCGGTTCGACCCTGACGGTCAGTTGCTTGACACCTGGGGCGGATTCGAAACCTACGAGTGGAACGTGCCGCCTTTGATCCGTGGGGATGACGACGGCAACCTCGTGGTGACCGGGACCAAGTTCGGTCAAGGCAACCACAGCGCCACGAAGTCCATCTACCGCTTCAAGCCGGACGGGGAGCTGATCTCGAAGTGGACCGCCCCGGCGGAAATCTTCTATCGGACGGTTTCTTGTGGTGATGGCTGTGACTACGACGAGATCGACCACGTTGAGGGATTCACGGGCATCGCACCACTTCCCTCCGGGAATGTCATGACCACGACTGGAGAGGACAACTTCATCACCGAATACGGACCATCGGGACCGGTCGGAGAGCAAATTGGCCAGCAGGGAAATGGCCGGGTTCCAAAGGATCTGGCGACGACCCCGGGTGGTGACCTCTACTTCACCTGGTTTGGATGGAGGGATTTCGGTACAGCGGGCAGCTGGGTGACGAAGCTCGATCCCTCAAGAGAGGTCGTGCGTGAATGGTCCGGCTTCGATTTTCCGAAGTACACGAATGATTTTCTGGAGGGCAAGTTCGACCGGGCAGAAGACCTGGCCGTCCGAAGCGACGGTGTTGTCGGGAGCTTCGATTCGACTTTCGGCCGGGCCCAGCTTTTCGATGGAAACGGCAATTTTCTTGACCGCATCGAAACTCCGGACGTCTCTCCGCCGGTGTCTTGGGAGTCGGGAGTGCTGTTTGTCCTTCCTGATTCGGGTGGAGTCGAGCTTTTTCAGCGGGTCTTCAACACGATGTTCAGCTACGACGAAGCCGGGATCCTGATCAAGGAGAAACAGCTTGACGTCGGGGGAAGGTTGCTTGACGTGGCCACCGACAGGAATTCCGGGCATCTCGCGCTGACTTTCACCAACGGCGGGTACGGAAGAGTCAGTTTCCTAGATCAGGATGAGGCCGTGACGGACAGTTTCACTTCGAAACGTCCAGTGGATGAGACTGAATCCGGAGGGTCACAGATCGAAACCAACGATGCCGGTCAGATCTATGTCGCGTCTCGCGGGTATATCGAGAAGTACTCCAGAAGGGGCGACCTCCTCGCGAGCTGGGACGTTCCGACGTACTCGTGTCGTCAGTACGTGATCGACGACCTTGCGGTCGATCAGAGGGGCAACGTATATGCCTTAGTTGCCAGGGGAAAACGGTTTCTGGTCCTCAAGTTCAGCTCGTCACTGGTCCAGAAATGGGAAGAACCCGCCGGACCTGTTTCGGCTTCAAGCCTCCCGACGGGATACATGGATGTCGGGCCCGATGGTTCGATCTACCTCGACCTCGGAAATGGAATCGAGAGGTTCAATCAATCCGAGGCGTCTGCCCGGCCCGTGGCCCCGGACTGTCCTAAACCGCGGGTTGCGCCCATGACGGTGCGTGGGGTCAAATATTTCCGGGGCCGAACGGTTGCGAGAATCAAGGTCAAGTTCTCCGAGCGCGGGAAGATCCTGGTCTCTGGACGTTCGATCGTGAGCCAGCAGCGGAGGGTCTCGAGCCGGGGAGCCAGGTGGATCCCGGTCAGGATCAAGCCACGGATCGTCCGAGATCGCGAGCGACGAAAGCTGATGCGAGTACCTGTCAAGGTCACTTTCAGCGGCGAAACCAGGCGAAATACGCGTCACCTGGTGCTCCGAATGAGAACTCGAGCCGGGTGAATCATCACCGACCCGTGGCCTGGCGCAGGGCCAAAAGTGAGTACCAGAAGTGAGTACCGGGGGAGGGACTCGAACCCCCGACACGCGGATTATGATTCCGCTGCTCTAACCAGCTGAGCTACCCCGGCGGGGACGGAGAGTCTAGATGATGGCGGGCCAACTCCGGCGTCAGGCGAGATCGCGCCGACGCCACAGAAACAGGCCCATGGCAGTCAGCAGAACCGCGATTCCGGTCATTACCGCGAGGGGTTCTGGTGAAACGGAAACCGCAGGTGCCGCCGGCGTGTGGGAGAAGGGGGAGAGGTCGACTACCCAGTCCGGCAGGTTCCCGAACGAAGCGAGTGTCCAGATCAGGACAAAGACGGCGAGAAGACCCCACGCTATCGGCGTCAGCCGGGAAGAGATGCCGAAAAGGAGAAGGGCGAGGCTTCCGGTCAGCCACATCGCGGGAGCCTGAACGAAACCGGAAGCGAAGAGGGTGGGGGCCTGGCTGAAGTCGCCGCTGACCAGGCCCAGGCCGATCCCGATAGCGAGACCCGCCGCCGCGATCATCAGGGCGCTGGCGATCCAGGCGATCAGAACATGGCCCGCCACCCAGCGAACCTTGCCGAGGGGCTCCGCAAGCAACAGGGCGACCCGGTCACGGTTCTCCTCCGCTGCCGGCCTCAGAACCGCGCTGATCGTGAACCCCGCCCCCAGCAATGCGATCACGGTGAGAATTGACGCGAAATAGGAATCAAGGAGGTTGGAGCTCAGCGAGGCGAACGCTTCGCTGAAAGCCGAACTCGACTCGAGGATGCCTTCGATGTTGTCTCCGATGGTGCCGATGGCGAGTCCGTAAACGCAGAGCATCGCGGTCCACCCGAGGATGGTTGCGCGTTGAATGCGGAACGAAAAACCGAGGGGATGCAGGATCGATGCCGACGCATGGGCGGGACCAGGCCGGGGCTGAATCAATCCGCTGCCGATGTCACGGCGGGAAAGCAACCAGAAAGACAGCCGGACCGTTACCGCTGTGGCAAGGACCATCAAGAGAAGCGGCCACCAGCGGTCCCCCCAGAAGGCTCTCGTTTCCTGGACCCAGCCGAGCGGGGAGAGCCATGTGAGCGTGCCTCCGGATGTGTCGCCGATCGCGCGCATCAGCCAGGACACACCGATCACCACCCCGACCAGCCCACGCGCCGCCCGGGCCTTGGTCGTGACCTGGGCGAAGACCGCGGTCGTGCTGGCTATGACCAGTGCGAAACCCGTGATCCCGAGTGCCAGGAGAATCGAGGGCGCGGCAGCAAGACCTCCGATGACCAGGACGAGGGAGAATCCGATCGCCGCCAGCGCAAGGACGATCGAGGTGACGATCAGGGCCGCCGCCAGCGGTGCCAGCCGGCCGGCTCCGGAGGCAAGCAGAAGGTCGGTGCGGGCGTCCTCCTCTTCGGCCCGGCTGTGCCGAATCACGCTGAACATCGCGTACACCGCGCAGATGATCGAGAGTGCCGGCGTGCTGTCCCAGGCGATAGCGCCGCCCAGCGATCTCAGGCCTCCGGTCGGCCCGCTCATCGCCTCGACTGCCGGGTTGCCGGCCACGCTCTTGTAGAGCGCATCGAGCTCGGCCTGGGTTCCGTACAGGCCCGAGTAACTGACCACGTACATCGCCATCCAGCCGATCAGGCCGACCAGCCAGACCGGAATTATCACCCGGTCGCGCTTCAGGGCGAAGAGCAGGGCCTGCCTGGTTCCGGTGAAGCCGCTCATTGCCGGTAGATGCTCAGGAAAAGATCCTCGAGGCTCATTGAATCAGGGTCCCGGCCCGCACTTCTTGCGATCTGGCGAAGGTCGTGAAGCGTTCCGGTTTCAACGGTCGCGCCGCGCCGGATGATCGTGAAGGTATCGGCGAGGTGCTCAAGCTGGCGGAGGATGTGACTCGAAAGCAGGATCGTGTCCCCGCGCCCGATGATTTCCCGAACGCAGTCCTGGAAAACGGCTTCCTTGAGCGGGTCGAGACCCGAGGTGGGCTCATCGAAGATGAAAAGCTCAGCGTCGGTTGCGAGGGCCGCGATGAGGGCGACCTTCTGGCGGTTCCCCTTCGAGTAGGCCGCCGCCTTCTTTGTGAGATCAAGCTCGAAGCGTTCGACCAGTTCCTGCTTGCGTTTAGGGTCAAGGCCACCCCGGAGTGATCCGAGCATGTCGATCGTTTCGCCGCCAGTCAGGTTCGGCCAGAGGTTCACATCCCCTGGGACATAGGCAAGCCGCCGGTGAAGGCCTACAGCGTTGCGCCAGGGATCCTCGCCGAAGAGGAGGGCCTCGCCGCCGCTGGCCCGGATGAGGCCGAGCAGGATGCGGATCGTGGTCGACTTTCCTGAGCCGTTCGGGCCGAGGAAGCCGTGTACCTGACCTTTCTCGACTTTGAGGTCGAGTCCGTCGAGTGCCCTGGTCTGCCCGAAATTCTTGACCAGTCCCGAGACTTCGATCACGGCGCTCATGGCATCAAGCTAGCGCAGGTCGACGTGATGAAAGTCAGGAAGCAGCCGTTCCCGCAACTGCGTAGCGGCCTCGGATTCGGGGTCGCCAGTGGTGATGAGAAAGACCTCGGTGGCGTCGTAGCCCGCCAGTTCGTCTTCCACGGCCCGGACAAGGTTCTCGTCGCCAACGCTGGCGGTCGCATCGACCCCGGCCAGGGTCAGCGAGGCCACCGAGACGACCAGGTCCCGCTGGGCACGATCCCTTGCCCGCTCCAGATCGGTCGCCCAGCGCCTGAGAAAGGTGTTGGTTGCCGGGGTGAGCAGGCGGATCTCCGCGTCGTTTTCGTCGAAGCCGAGGCGAACCTCGTCAGCCACCCTCTGGATCGATCGTGAATCCTCGATCGGAAAACTGGTGACCACGAGAAGCCTCCGGGCCAATTCGGGATGTGGTTTCCTGCCGATCGGGTCGCGGGGGATGATCAGCGCCGCGATCACCGCAAGTGCCACCAGCGAGAGGCCGGCGATCGAGATGCCAAGCCCCGGACCGCCCAGCGCGAAACCGAGCGCCGCGGGGACGATGATCGCGAGCATGATGGCCGGGGGATGCCAGGACTTCACTCCCTGAAGTTACCCGCCCGCACTTTGAACCAACGGGGCCGACAGGACGGCGCTGGTCAGGCGCCGGACATCGCGAAAGTGTTTCCGTCGGGGTCGGTGAACCAGGCCACCCTTGCCCCGTCCATCCTCATGACGCCGTCTTCGTCCTGGTCAAAGCCGGCGTAGATCTCGAAGGAAACGCCCTTCTCTTTCAGGGCCGCCAGTTCAGCGTCGAAATCGTCGACCTCCCAGGCGGCGATCGTCGCGGTGCCCTTGCCCGCATGGTCGGGTGAGGGATAAACCAGCAGCCCGGTACCGTCACCGCAGCCGTAGAGAACCTCGGTTCCGTCGGCACCGGTTTCGGCCGGAGAAAGGCCGAGCGTCTCCTCGAAGAACTGCCGGGCCCGGCCCATGTCACTCACTGCGGCCACAGCCGCAACCTTGTTGTCTGACAGGCTCATCGCTCCTCCTCGGTGTCGTGATCTGCCTGTGAAACCAGACTAACCGCCGGAAGGCTTCAACCTGCGGAGAAGCCAGCAATCGAAGCCACCCGACCCGACTGGGTAGATTCAGTCCCATGTCAGAAGATCTCGACAAAGCCGTTGCCACCGTCGTCCGCGACTGCCTGGGAGTCAGGCCGAACGAGAACGTTCTCGTGGTCTGCAACCCCGCCACGCGTGAACTCGGCGACGCACTCAGGGACGAAGCAGAGACGGTCGGGGCCGAGGCTGTCCTCGCCGTGATGACCGAACGCGAATCCCATGCCGGCGAGCCACCGGCAACTATCGCCGAAGCGATGGTTGCAGCCGACGTTCTGCTGGCCCCGACCGTTCAGTCCCTTTCCCACACCGCATCCCGCAAACACGCAACCGAATCCGGCACCAGAACAGCCACCCTGCCCGGGGCCACCGTCGAGATGCTGGCGAGAGTCATGAGCGACAACATGGAGAACCTCCGTCACCGCGGAGGAAGGGTTGCCGAGCTGCTCGACCGGGGGACGGAAGCCAGGATCACCTGTGATCACGGCAGCGATCTGAGGCTGGGCCTTCAGGGTCGTGTCGCCATCCCGGATGCCGGGGAGCTGACCGAGACGGGCGCATTCGGGAACCTGCCCTGCGGAGAAGGGTTCATCAGTCCCGCAACTGCCGAGGGCACCCTGATCGTCGACGGATCGATCGCCGGGGTCGGGCTGGTCTCGGAACCGGTTCGACTGACGATCGAGAACGGTCACCTGGTCGACGCGACCGGAGATGACGGAGCGAAGCTGATGGAGCTTCTGACGGTTCACGGACCCGACGGAACCAACGTTGCAGAACTCGGAATTGGCACCAACGAGAAAGCGATCCTGACCGGAAACATCCTCGAGGACGAGAAGATCCTCGGAACCGCCCATGTTGCCTTTGGCGCGTCAGCGGCGATCGGCGGAAACGTCCAGGTACCGGTTCACCTCGACGTCGTTTCGCTGAGACCCGAAGTCACCATCGACGACACCCCGGTGGTGCTCGAAGGAAGGTTGCTGGTTTGACCTTCCCGGTGTCCTCTTGAGTCTGCTCGCCGTCCCCAACGTTTCGGAAGGACGCGACTTCGCCCGGCTTGACCGTCTCGAAGCAGCGCTCGGCGACGAGGTGACAGTGCTGGACCGCCACACAGACCTCGACCATCACCGTGCCGTATTCACCCTGGCCGGTCCTGCGGAGACCCTCGCTGGCGCGTTGAGCGGGCTGGCGGGATCAGCCACCGTCGAGATCGACATGACCGCCTGGCAGGGCCTCCACCCGGCGATCGGAGCGCTCGATGTCTGCCCGGTGGTGTGGCTCAGCGAGCGGCGCCGGGAGATGGCAAGCGAGGTCGCGGTCGAGGTGGCCGAATCGATCGGAGCGATGGGTGTCCCCGTGTTTCTTTACGGCGATCTGGCCACCGGTGCGGACCGCCGCGAGCGTGCGTACTTTCGCGCGGGCGGCCTGGATTCCCTATGGCAACGGATGACCTCCGGGGCACTTAAGCCCGATTACGGCCCGGAACAGCCTCATCCCACCGCGGGAGCGACGCTGGTTACCGCCCGGGCACCCCTGGCCGCGTTCAACCTCGAACTCGCGACCGACGACGTCGGGACGGCAAGGGAAATCGCTGCCGCGATCAGGGAGAGTCCCGAGGGCGGAATCCCTGGCGTCAGGGCGATCGGACTCGGGCTTTCGACCGGACGTGCGCAGGTCTCGACCAATGTGCATGACCCGATCGCGATGCCACTGAGCGAGATCGTCGCATCCGTCCAGGAGCAGGCTGCAATGCGCGGAACCTCGGTGGTAGAGGCGGAACTGATCGGCCTGATTCCCGAAGCTGCGATGGAGGACTACCCGGAAGAGGTTCCGATAAGGGATTTCGATCCCGCCTTCCACGTGATCGAGCGCCGTCTGAAGCCTCCCAACCGATAAGTTTCGACCGTGGCACAGACCAAGAAGAAGCGCACCCGGAAAAAGCGCGGCACCCAGGCCGGAAACGTCGACACGTCGAAGCGTTCGAGGCCCCGCTCGCGGGCGGAAGCCCGGAACCAGGCCCGCTCCGGCGGTCGGAGCCGGTCGATGCAGAAGGGTGACAATCCGCCGACCTGGCGGGGAGCATCTTTCCGCGGACTGATCGCCTCGGGCATCTTCGTGATCCTGTTGATTCTGCTCTTCGGTCGCCCGCTCGGTTCGTCACTGATTATCGGGTTTGTGATGCTGGTCTTCTACATTCCGGCCGGCTACTACATGGATCTGTTCCTCTGGCGCAGAAGAGAACGTCAGCGGATCCGCGCCAAGAGCGGAGGCTGAAGTTGGCCGGGCTCGAGGTAATCGGAACCACGGTCGGGCCAGTCGCCGAAAACTCATATCTGGTCTTCGCCGAAGGAACCGGGAAGGCGCTCCTCGTGGATCCAGGGGATGAGCCCGACCGGCTGATGCAGCCCCTGGCCGAGAGGGATCTCGAACTTGAAGCGATCCTGCTGACGCACTGCCACTTCGACCACATCGGTGCGGTGGCGCCAATCGCCCGGGCGACCGGTGCTCCGGTCTACTGTCCGTTGATCGAGGTGCCGATCCTCGCCGACGTGATGGCTTACGTGCCATGGCCCGGCATTGGCCCCTACGAGAGCTATGACGCCGACCACACCGTCGAGGGTGGAGAACACCTTTCGCTGGCGGGCATGGAGATCGACGTGCTGTTCACTCCGGGCCACAGCCCGGGCCATGTCACCTACTCGATCCCCGATGCCGGGTTGCTGTTCTCGGGCGACGTGCTCTTCCAGGGCTCGGTCGGCAGAGTCGACCTGCCGGGGGGAGACTGGGACACCCTTCTCGAATCGATCCGGATGCTGATCACGACCTTCCCCGGTGAGACCCAGGTCCTGCCGGGGCACATGGGAGTGACCACGCTGGGGGCCGAACTGGCCACCAATCCATTCCTGACCGAGATTCCGAGGTAGGCGAGAGTGGCCGAGAAGTTCAAGGCTCCCCGCGGCACCTTCGACGTGCTGCCGGAGCAGTCAGCCCAGCGGGAGCGGGTACATCAGGCCGCCCGCGAGATCTTCGGGCTGGCCGGCTACCGGTTCATCATGACGCCCGCCTTCGAGGAAACCGCCCTTTTTGAGAGGGGAGTGGGGAAATCGACCGACATCGTCCGGAAGGAAATGTTCACCTTCGAGGACAAGGGCGAGAGGTCACTGACCCTCCGTCCCGAAGGCACGGCGCCCATCTGCCGGGCATACGTCGAACACGGCATGCACAAGTGGCCGCAGCCGGTGAAGCTCTTCTACGCGGGACCGTTCTTCCGTCACGAGCGTCCGCAGGCCGGGCGATACCGGCAGTTCAACCAGATCGGGGCAGAAGCGATCGGTTCCGCCTCGCCACTGGCCGACGTCGAGGTGATCACTCTGATCAGCGACCTGATCGAGGAGCTGGGCGTGCCCGGGGTCGAGCTTAGACTCGGGAGCCTCGGATCGCTTGACGCGCGGACGACCTACCTGGAGGAACTCAAGGCCCACCTTCGCTCCCGCGACGATGAACTCTCGGATGACGTGAAGGAACGGATCGAGATCAATCCACTCCGGGCCTTCGATTCCGATCACGAAGGAACCAGGAGCGTCATGGCCGATGCCCCGCAGCTGCTCGATTTCCTCTCCGACGAGGACGCCGAGCACTTCGAGCAGGTCAAGTCACTACTCGGCGCCGCTTCCGTCGAGTTCACGATCGATCCCACCCTTGTCCGGGGCCTCGACTACTACACCCGAACGATCTTCTCCTTCGTCTGCGACCGGCTCGGCGCACAGTCCGAGATCGGCGGCGGAGGCCGCTACGACGGACTGATCGAGCAGCTCGGTGGTCCCCCGACTCCGGCGGTCGGCTGGGCGGCCGGGATCGAGCGGATCCTGCTCGCGCTCGACGAGGACGTGACTTCAGCCGGCATGGACCTGTTCGTAGTAGTGCCCGACCCGGGCCTGACAACCAAGGCCGTCGCCCTGGTTTCGGAGCTCCGCCATCACGGCCTCGCGGTTGAAATGGATCTCGCCGGACGAAGCGTGAAAGGCCAGTTCAAGCAGGCCGACCGGGTCGGAGCTGCTCACACCCTCATCCTGGAGCCAGGCGGTACCGCGTCACTGAAGAACATGGAGACCGGTGACCAGCAGACCGTAGACCCCAAGGACGTAGCCAACCTGATTCGCCCCTGAGGGTGCCGGAGTGCGCGGCGCTCCTTGACCTTCAGGGTGTTCCCGCCATACGATCCGTTCCAACGGGCTGACACTGGGGAGGCCCGACCGAACGGAGGATTGAGGATGAAGGCGTTTCTGGCGGGGGCGATCGCCCTGATTGCGGTGCTGCTGGTACCGGCGGCTGCCAACGCGGTGACCATCAACGTGAACACGACGGTCGACGAGTACGGCACGGGAACCAACTGTTCGCTCAGGGAGGCAATCACCGCGGCTCAGACCAACTCCAGCTTCGGTGGATGCCCGGCCGGATTCGCATCCGACGAGATCCTTCTTCCGGGAGGCGATTACCTCATCACCCGCGCGGGTGCCGAAGAGGACACGAACGCGACCGGTGACTTCGACGTCACCGGGACCAATCCTCTCGAGATCCGTGCCGCGGGACCGAATGACCGGGTGATCATCGACGGCAACGACCTTGACCGGATCTTCCACAAGACTTCGACCGGTGACCTGAAGCTGACCGCGCTCCGGGTGACAAACGGAAAGCTGACGGCGATCGAAGATGGTGGCGGAGTTCTGGCCGGGGTCGGGCTCACCAGCCTGGAGGACGTGACCGTTGACAACAGCGAGTCTGCAATCGGGGGAGGTGGAATCGCGAACTACGCACAGCTCCTGCTCGTCAACAGCACGGTTTCCAGCAACAGCGCGGACGGCAACGGAGGCGGTCTCTACCTGACCGGCGGAACATCCACAACCGTACGAAGCTCGACCATCTTCGCCAACAAGGCCGATGCGAACGATGACGGAAACGGCTACGGAGGTGGCCTCGCTGACACCGGCGGGTCAGTCAGCTTCACCAACGTCCTGAACGCTTCCAACACCGGCACCGCAACGCTGCCGGCCAACGACGCGAACGACTGTTACAGCGGACCGAGTTTCTTCCCGAGATTCTCGCTGCAGACCCAGGCCTTCGGGCCCCTGGACTGTCTGGTCGGGTTCAACCCGGGCACAAACGTCCTGGCAGGCAATCCGGGAGTTGACCCGATCCTCTCCTACAACGGTGGCCAGACTCCGACCCACGCGCTCCTGCCCGGTTCCCCGGCGATTGGCGCCGGAGGGGTCAACCCTCCAGATGAGTGCCCCGGAGTGGACCAGAACGGATACGGCCGGCCCGCCGGACAATGCGACATCGGTGCGGTCCAGTTCAAGCCGGAACCGAAGCTGAAGATAACGGCTGTCAAACCGGGCAAGAAGGTCATCAAGCGAGGCAAGGCACGGGTAATCACCCTGGTCGTCAGAAACTCCGGCACCGGACCTGCGAACGCCACCAAGGCCTGCCTGGTCCTGACCAAAGCAGCCAGGAAGGGTCTCAGGGTGAAGGGCAAGACCTGCAGGAACCTCGGCAAGGTCGGAGTCTCGGCGACCAAACGGGCGAAGATCAAGCTGGTCGCCAAGGGATCCGCCCGCAAGAAGGCCTACACCGTCAAGGCCACCGCCAAGGCGACCGGCACGGCGAAGGTGACCCGCTCGTTCAAGGTGCGAGTCAGGTAGCTCTCCTGTCTGAAACGGTCCGGTCCGCTCCGGTGACAGGCCGGACCGGATCGGGCTGGCGTTTCCTGAAAGACTGGCGCCTCGATGAACGACGCGCCTGAACTCAATCCGAATTCGTATCGCGACACCTGGTGCGGCCAGGTTCTGGGTGACAAGGTCGGCGGCCCCGTGCGGCTGTCGGGCTGGGTCCACCGTCGTCGCGACCATGGCGGGCTGATCTTCATCGACCTTCGCGACCGGACCGGTCTGGTGCAGCTCGTCTTCAATCCCGACGAAGCGGGGGGAGCCCATGAACTCGGCCATTCACTTCGCTCCGAATATGTGATCACGGTATCCGGCGATGTCGTGACCCGATCTGACGAGACCGTAAATCCGGACCTCCCGACCGGCGAGTTCGAAGTGCGGGTCAAGGAGGCAGAGATCCTGGCCGAGTCCGACACTCCCCCCTTCGAGATCGAGGGCTTTCACGGGGAAGTTGGCGAAGAGACCAGGCTCAAACACCGCTACCTGGACCTTCGCCGGGACCAGATGCAGAAGGCGATCAAGCTTCGCCACCGCCTGACCACCTCGATGAGGACTTTCCTCGACGCCGAAGGGTTCCTCGAGATCGAAACCCCGATCCTCACACTCTCGACGCCTGAAGGAGCGCGTGACTTCCTGGTGCCATCGAGGCTTCAGCGCGGCTCGTTCTACGCCCTTCCGCAGTCCCCCCAGCTCTTCAAGCAGCTGCTGATGGTCTCCGGCTTCGAGCGCTACTTCCAGATCGCCCGCTGCTTCCGTGACGAAGACCTCAGGGCCGACCGTCAACCCGATTTCACCCAGCTCGACATCGAAATGAGCTTCGTTGACGGCGAAGACGTGATCGGCGTGAACGAGCGGCTGATCCAGCACGTACTGGCCGAGATGGGCGTCGAAGTCGAGATCCCCTTCCAGCGCATGTGTTACGACGAGGCGATCGGACGTTTCGGGTCAGACAAGCCCGACCTCCGTTACGGCTACGAGCTCAAGGACCTGACCGGGATCCTCCGCGGCACCGGCTTCAAGGCATTCGGTGGCGTGATCGAGAGCGGCGGCCAGGTCAAGGGCATCAACTTCGGCCAGCGAGACCTCTCAAGGGCCCAGCTGGACGGGCTGATCGATGACGCCAAGGAACTCGGTGCCAAGGGTCTCGTCTGGGCCTTCAGGGAGGGAGACGGCTGGCGGGCACCGATCGCGAAGTTCCTGTCGGAGGATGAACTCAGGCAGCTGAACGAAACCATGGAGGCGGACGAAGGCGACCTGATGCTGGTTGCGGCGGACACCCCGTCGATGGTCGCCGCGATTCTCGGTGGCCTTCGGACCCGACTCGCTGAACGTTGGGACCTGATCCCTCACGATGCCGGGAACCGCTTCTGCTGGATCGTCGACTGGCCACTCTTCGAGTTCAACGATGAGGAAGACCGATGGGACGCGCTCCATCACCCCTTCACCGCACCCGCGGGCGAGTTCGATCCCGAAAATCCTGGCGAGGCCCGGGCGCAGGCCTACGACCTCGTCTGGAACGGGGTGGAGATCGGCGGTGGATCGATCCGCATCAGCCGGCCCGAGCTCCAGTCACAGATTTTCAGGGCGCTTGGGATCTCCGACGAGGAGGCGGCCGACCGCTTTGGATTCCTTCTCGAAGCCCTCAAATACGGAGCACCTCCGCACGGAGGCATCGCCTACGGAGTCGATCGCTTCGCGGCGCTGCTCGCTGGAGTCGAGTCGATCCGGGACGTGATCGCCTTCCCGAAAACCGCCTCGGGCGGGGATCCGCTCACCGGCGCTCCGGCACCGGTCGATGACATCCAGCTTCGCGACGTCGGGGTGGAGCTTCGAAACAAGAAGCTCCCCGGACAGGGCTAGCCGGGCATCATGAGCTTCTTCGATCGCTTCAAGGACAAGGTGAAGTCGATCGGTGACGGCTCCGGCAAGATCCACATCGGGGACCCGCGCTTCGACGAGTGGGAGTCGGTCCGGGAGTTCGAGGACCTGGATACCGCGCTCGCCTGGAGGGACATCCTTCGCGAGAACGGACTGCCCGCCGAACTGACCTCGGACTGGGAGCTCGACCATTTCAACCGCGGGGACATCCACCTGCAGGTTCCGCCCGGCATGTGGTCAGAAGCCGAAGAGCTGGTCTCCGGCCTCGACCTGGAGTAGAAGGGGCGATCCGCTCTCCGGCGGATCGCAACGGGAACCCGCCGGCCCAAAGAAAAAGGGGATGGATGGGCCGACTCTGTCGGTTGAGGTACACGGAGTGGTAGGTTGGTATCGAGGCTCGAACCTGTTCGTTAGTCGTCTCGTAAATTGACCCAACATCAACGGCACGGGAGCTGATTTCGACGTCCCCCGCGGGATGAAGATAGGCACCCACCTATTTATTTAGGGATCAATGCCGGAGGCGGCGACGGCAGGTTGGGGCCTCTTTTCTTTCAGCAGGAAGTCAAGGAAGGCTCGGATGCACATTCAGGCAGCAGGCACATTTCGCAGGGGTTTGGTCGCTTTCCTCGTGATCATCGGCATGGGCGCCCTGGCGGGCTCGGCCTCGGCGGATATCCACCGCTACTACGGGGAGTGGACCGGAAGCGGCAGCTATGCGTCGTCGGTCAAGAACGGCATCGACGTGGACCGCTTCGGCAACGTCTACGTGGCCACCTCGAACGGTCTCTTCGGCTTTGACGCGGTCGGTGTAGCCGACGGGCTGCTCGTCTCTAACTCGTTCTTCGTGAACGGGGTCGAGGACGTCTCGGTCGACTCGCGAGGCAACATCTACGTGGTCGATGCCGATCAGGACAGCGTCTTCGCATTCGACTCGACCGGTTCGCAGATCTGGACGGCCGGAGGTTCCGGCGCCGGCAACGGACTGTTCAACAACCCCACCGGTATCTCGGCCGGACCGGACGGTGAGGTCTACGTGGCAGACACCGGCAACAACCTGATCCAGGTGCTCGATGAACAGAACCCGTTCCTTCGCCAGTGGTCGACCGGCCTGGACCAGCCCGTCGGGATCGACGTCGCCGATGACGGCAAGGTCTACGTCGCCGACAGCGGTGACGACGAGATCGAGACTTTCCAGTCGACTGGAACGCCGCTGGGCGCGATCGGGTCGTCTGGCGTCGGACCCGGTCAGTTCGTCGTCCCGAACGACGTTGACGTGGGCAACGACGGCGACCTCTACGTGTCCGAGTCGACCAACCGTATCCAGCGGTTCACTCAATCGGGCATCCTGCTCGAGGAGTTTGGGTCAACCGGTTCCGGACCGGGACAGCTTCAGTCGGTAGGTGGCGTGGCTGCGGACCGGTCCGCCAACGTCTGGGTGCTGGACAACGGCAACAACCGGGTCCAGATCTTCGCTTTCGCGCCACGGGTGATCGGGGGAACCACAAGGGATTTCGGGAACCTCTTCCTGGGCAATCCGGTCCCCACGCTCCAGGTCCTGATGCAGAACGACAACTACGTGCTTCCGATGTACGTCGGCACTGCGAGCCTCGCCAACGGGACCGACTACTCGCTGCCGTTGGCCTACCGCGAGTGTTCACAGGTGCTCCTGCTCCCGGGTCACGTCTGCAGCATCGGAGTTGCCTTCAACCCGGCAACGACGGGTCTGAAAACCGACACCCTCAACCTCGACGCCGGCTGGCGGCAGGTATCGCTTTCAGGGACCGCAGTGGAAGGGCTCACCGGCCCGACCGGCGCGACCGGAGTGACAGGTTCGACCGGCGCGACTGGAGCAACCGGCTCGACCGGGTCGACGGGCTCCACCGGGGCCACGGGGCCGATCGGTCCGACCGGGTCAACAGGAGCCACGGGTGCTTCAGGAGGAACCGGGGCGACCGGGCCGACCGGGTCCGGAACAACCGGTCCCACCGGCGCTACTGGTCCGACTGGCCCCAAGGGTCCGACCGGACCGGCGGGGAGCAACGCCACCCCCAAGGTCAACCGGATCGCGGATGTCGTCCGGGTGGGGGCCAGCCCGGTTGCCATGGTCAGGGTCAGCTGCCCCAAGGCAGCCTGCACCGTCTGGCAGCGCCAGGCCAGGGCACGGGCCAAAGGCCGTGTCGTCACCACGAGTGTGCTTGGTCCCGACCGGATCGGGGCGAACAAGACCGCCAGCTTCCGGGTCACCGTTCCGGCCCGGGTGCGGAACCTGCTCACCCGCCAGCGGTCCGGGATTGTGAACGTCTATCTCGCTGTACAGGCCGACAAGGGCAACTCGACCCAGCGAAACGTCCGGATCGGAATCAGGCGCTGAGCAGCGCTTGAGTCAGGGCTTCGAGGTGACCGGGTTGAAGTCGTATTCGACCCCGGTCGCCTCTACCGAGGCCTGCCAGAGCCAACCGGCGATCTCCCGGTTGAGGGCCAGCTTGCGAGGCGCAACTATCACCGGCTTGCCCCTGGTTTCGCCCGGGCCGTCGCAGCCGATGTAGCTGCCGCCAGCCAGTCCCGGGTCGGTTGCGGCTCTCAGGACGGGCAGGGCGCCCGCCTCGGCATCCTGGGCGATCAGCAGGTCGTTCAGCTTCAGGAAGGGCTTGGAGAGGAGCCCCATCAAGCCCGAGTCGAGGGAGTTCCCTGCCGTCGTCAGGTTCGTGGCGGCGACACCCGGGTGAGCCGCCATGCTCTTCATGTCGAGCCCGGCCTCGCTGATCATCGCCTGGAGGTCGAGGGCAAAAACGAGGTTCGCGAGCTTCGACTGCGCATAGGCCTGCCAGCGGCCGTAACGGTTTCGGCCGTTGAGGTCATCGAAATTCAGCTTGCCGGCCCTCGCAGCGATCGAGGACACGGTGACGACCCTGGAGCCGGGTCTCGCCTTGAGAAGCTCGAAGAGTCTTCCGGTCAGCGCGAAGTGACCGAAATGATTGGTTCCGATCTGGAGTTCGAAGTCGTCGCCGGTCATCAGGCGCGGCGTTGCCATTACTCCGGCGTTGTTGACCAGGAGATCAAGGCCTTCGTCGAGATCGGAGGTCAAGCCGTCGGCGAACACCTTGATCGAATCAAGGGAGGCGAGATCGAGACGGCGGACCTCGATCTTTGCGTCAGCACCGGCGGCTCCAAGCTGCGAACGGATCTCGGCCATTGCGGCGTCTCCCTTCTGCTCGTCGCGGCAGGCGAGTATCACCCGCGCCCCGTGGCGAGAAAGCTCGCGGCATTCGATCAGGCCGATGCCACTGTTGCCACCGGTCACGACGGCCGTGCGGCCGCTCAGGTCAGGAATGTCATTGGAAGTCCAGCCGTTGCTCATGGCGGAGAGGCTATCCGTCCGCAAAGTCAAGCAATTAACCTCTAGGGGATGGAGTCGCTGTTTGCCGAATACGTCGCCGACCGCTCGCGTGAAGCGGAAACCCCCTCCGGGTCGTTCACCGGGGCAGCGGGTGGTGCCGCCTGCGGCGACCTGGCCAGGATCTCCCTGACAGTAGAGAACGGACGGATTGCCTCTGCCGTGTTCGGCACCGAAGGTTGCGCCGCGACCCGGGCGGCCTGCGCCTGCGTCTGCGAAATGGTCGAGCGGCAGTCGGTAGTCGAGGCGGCCCGTGTCGGGGCCGACCGGATCGACAGCGAGCTCGGCGGACTCAGTCCGGCTCGCCGGCACGCATCTGTGCTCGCGGGGGACGCTCTGCACCGGGCGCTTTCTGCGGTGGCTTCGTCGGGAATGACGATCTCCGAACCGGTTGATGGCCGGGTGCTGGTCGCGGTTTCCGGCGGTGTAGACAGCGCCGTGGCTGCCCTCCGCGAGAAGGAGGCGGGATCCGACGTCATCGCCGTCACGGTGAAGCTCTGGGCCGACCCCGACACTGACGGGACCAAGGCCTGCTGTTCCCCCGAGGCTGTCCTCGGCGCCCGCTCGCTGACCCATGAGCTGGGGATTCCTCACTTCACGCTTGACCTGGAAGGACCCTTTCGCGAGAAGGTGGTCGGGGAGTTTCTCAGCGGATACGGCGCGGGCCGGACTCCCAACCCCTGTGTGCTCTGCAACGGTGACGTGAGGATCGCGGCGATGGTTGATCTCGCCGACCGGCTCGGCGCCGGAAAGCTCGTCACCGGTCACTACGCCCGGGTGGTCGAGGACGAAGGCGGAAACCTGATCGCGGCAGGAAACGACGAGAGCAAGGACCAGAGCTACATGCTGGCGGCGCTGCCGCCTGATGTCGTGGCCAGGCTCGACTTTCCGCTGGCGGAGCTTTCGAAGCAGGAGGTACGCGAGATCGCGGAGCGGGGCGGACTGTCGGTTGCGAGAAAGCCCGAAAGCCAGGATCTCTGCTTCCTCGCCGGCCAGAGCAAGAAGGACTTCCTGACGAGGCATGGCGGACTCATCGACCGGAAGGGACCGGTGGTCGACGAGTCCGGGGAAACGCTGGGCGAACATCCCGGCCACCATCACTTCACAGTCGGTCAGCGCAGGGGCCTGGGCGTCGCATCCACCGAGCCGCTCTACGTGCTCGACACCGATGCCCGGACCAACACGGTCAGGGTTGGCAGGCGCAACCGCCTGGCCACCGACCGGGTTCGGGTTCGAAACGCCGTGATGCATCGAGACGGCGGCCGGGTCGACCGGGTCCGGCTCAGGTACCACACCGACCCGGTGCCGGCCCGCGTTGAGGCCGGGGCGGGAACCCACAAACATCTCGAGTTGAAGCTCGACAGGCCGTTCGATGGTCCGGCACCCGGCCAGGCCGCAGTGCTGATGAGTGGCGACGTAGTCGTCGGCCACGCGACCATCGCCAGACAAAGCGGATCAAAGTAGGGTGCCGGGTTCATGAAGTCGGCCGAGATACGGGAGACATATCTGTCCTTTTTCGAGGAGCAGGGGCATCGCCGCATGCCATCGGCATCGCTGGTGCCACCTCCGGAGGACACCTCGACCCTTCTCACGGTGGCTGGGATGCAGCCGTTCAAGCCGTACTTCCTTGGCCGCGAACTGCCCCCGGCTACACGGCTCACCTCGAGTCAGACCTGTTTCCGAACCCCGGACATCGAGGAAGTGGGCAAGACCCTCCGTCACCTCACCTTTTTCGAGATGTTGGGGAATTTCAGTTTCGGTGATTACTTCAAGGAAGACGCCATTCCTTTCGGTTGGAGGCTTTCCACCGAGGGTTTCGGATTCGACCCCGAGGTGATCTGGATCACCGTCTTCGGCGGGGACGACGACCTTGGTCTGGGTCCCGACGAAGAGGCGATCGAGATCTGGAAGGGCCTCGGTGTGCCAGACGAGCGGATCGTCAAGCTGCCGCGCTCAGAAAACTTCTGGCAGGCCGGTCCGACCGGCCCCTGTGGTCCCTGCTCGGAGATGTACCTGGATCGAGGTCTCGACTTTGGATCCGAAGACGATCGCCCTGGGGATGACAGCGACCGGTTCCTCGAGTACTGGAACCACGTCTTCATGACCTACAACCTCTCCGAGGATGGCAGTCTCACTCCTCTGCCGAAGAAGAACATCGACACCGGCATGGGCCTCGAGCGGATGGCGGCGATTCTGCAGGGAGTCGAGTCGGTCTATGACACCGATCTTTTCCAGCCGCTGATCGAGCTGGCCGAAGAGAAGTCCGGTCTCCGCTACGGCGAGGACGAAGGAGTGACGCGGGCGATGCGGGTGATCAGCGATCACAGCCGCGGCATGACCTTCCTGCTGGCCGCCGGCGTTGTGCCCTCGAATGAGGATCGCGGCTACGTGCTCCGCCGGGTGATGCGTCGCGCCATCCAGCAGGGCAAAGCGCTCGGACTCGAAGGGTCGTGGCTGGGCGACTTCACCGGGCGGACGATCGAGATGATGGGTGACGCTCACCCGCAGGTGGTTGCCGAGCGCGACCGCATCGACCGGTGGGTCAGGGCCGAGGAGGAAAGCTTCGGCAGAACTCTGGACAGAGGGACCGCTCTACTCGAGGAGATCGTCGCCAGGGCGATCGAGGAAAAGAACTCCTGGATCAGCGCGGACGATGCCTTCAGGCTCCATGACACCTTCGGATTCCCGTACGACCTGACCCGGGAGATGGTCGAGGAGCGCGGGCTCTCGGTCGATGATCAGGGCTTCGAGGTGCTGATGGAAGAACAGCGAAACCAGTCCCGAAGCAACGCGGGTGGTGGAGCCGAGGGAGCTGATCGCCACCAGCGGATCATCGACTTTGCGGCGGCCGGACCGGAATCCGAATTCGTCGGCTACCAGTACCTGCGGGCAGAAACCGGAATCGGTGCCCTCGAAAGAGTCAACGGGACGGCTCTCGCCAAGCTGGAACAGAGCCCCTTCTATGCCGAGGGTGGCGGTCAGGTGGCCGACTCGGGCCGGCTGGTCTGGGACGGAGGGGAGGCTGCCGTTTCGGATGTGATCCGGATCGGTGACGACCAGGTCCTGGAACTCAAGCCAGCCGGCGGCGCCGAAGGCGAGCTTCCTCCGGAGGGAGCGACGGTTGAAGCCCTGGTCGACCGGGGAACCCGGTTCAGGACCATGCGCAACCACACCGCCACCCACCTGCTGCACGCCGCCCTCAGGGAACGCCTCGGAACCCATGTTCACCAGGCGGGCTCATCGGTCCGGCCGGAGAAGCTGCGTTTTGACTTCAATCATGGGGAAGCTCTGAGTCACGAGGACCTCGTCTGGATCGAGGACCGCGTCAACGGCTGGATCAAGGACGGCGACCCGGTGCGCTGGATGGTGATGGAGAAGGCTGAAGCCGAAAAGCTGGGCGCGATGGCGCTGTTCGGAGAGAAGTACGGTGATGTCGTCCGCGTGGTCGAAGTCGAGAACGTTTCGCGCGAACTCTGCGGCGGAACCCACGTCTCCAACACCGCGGAGATCGGGATCTTCAAGATCGTCCACGAGAGCTCCTCGGCAGCCAACGTTCGTCGCATCGAGGCAATCACGGGTCCCGATGCGATCGACTGGTACCGAGACAGGGCCGGCGAACTCGACGAGGTCGGGCACCTGCTTGGTGACGCTCGCGATCCGGTCAGGGCAGCCCGCAACGCATCCGAGAAACTGGCGAAAGCCAGCGAAGGGGAAAAGCAGGCCGCCCGCCAGCAGCAGGGTCAGCTTGCCTCGGAACTCTCCGGCAAAGCTGAAGAAATCAACGGATTCGAGATCGTCCTGGCGGAGGTCCCCCTGGGGAATCCCAAGGAGATCCTCCAGATTGCCAAGCAGGTACAGGCGAGCTCCAGGGCAAGCGCCGTGCTGGTCGGGGCGGACGACGACTCCGGCAAGGTCGGCATGGTCGCGTTGCTGACCGCCGAGCACTCGGAGAAGGCTTCCGCCCGGGAATTGATCTCCCGGGCCGCACCGAAGATCGGCGGCGGCGGTGGTGGAAGTGACGAGATGGCGCAGGCCGGCGGCAAGAACGCCGACGGCGTCGCAGAAGCACTGGCCGAAGCCCGCGAATACCTGGAGTCCGTTTAGGTGAGGGTCCTGGCGCTCGATTACGGGACCGCCAGGATCGGCTGCGCGATCTCCGATCCGACCGGCACGCTCGCCACGCCAATCGCGGCGATCGAGCCGCCAGAGGTCGATTCGGTGGCCCGGCTCGCCGGCGAACGCGAAGCAGAGAAAATCGTCGTGGGCCTGCCCGTGTCACTTTCGGGAGAGGACTCCGGCCAGACCGAACTTACGCGCTCGTTTGCCGAAGAGCTGGGAGCTGCGGTCGAAGTGCCGGTCGAGACCTGGGACGAGCGCTTCACCACCCGGATGGCTGCGCAGACCCGGCGTGAGACCGGGGCGGGGGCGGCCGAGGACTCGATCGCGGCAGCCCACCTGCTGGAGAGCTACCTCCAGTCGGCCAGTAACGGAGGGACACAATGACCGACCGCTGGTTCGACGACCTGCCCGAGCATGATCCCAACGACCCGGAAGCTGTAGAACGGGCGCTACGCCGCCAGGAGAGGGCCGCCAGGAGAGGGACCTCAAAGGGTGGACGGCCAACCCGCGTAAAGAAGCCCGCCAGAGGCGGACGAAGCGGCGGACCAAAGACCGGAAGGATCGTCGCTGCGGCAGTGGGTGCGGTCGGCCTGATTCTCGTCTTGTGGTTCTTCTTTGCCCTCTTTCAGCCCTTCAAGGGCTCCGGTGACGGCGAACCCTTCCCGGTCAAGGTGCCGGCCGGAAGCAGCGTTGGCCAGATCGGTGACCTGCTCGCCGAGAAGGGAGTCATCTCCAACGCGACTCTCTTCGAGCTTCGCGCCACGATCTCGGGAAAGCGTGGTGATCTGAACCACGGTGTCCATCAGTTCCGGGAGAACATGTCCTATTCGTCGGCGATCGACGAACTGGCGAAGACCACAGCCCGTCGCACGATCTCGGTGACGATTCCGGAGGGGCTGAGCCGGTCGGAGACGGCCGACGTGGTCGCCGCCGCCGGCATACCCGGCGATTACATGGACGCGACCGTGAAGGTGCCCGGCTTCGATCCGAATGAATATGGCGCACAGGGTCGTGCCGAGAACCTCGAAGGATTCCTCTTCCCTGCCACCTATGAACTGAAGCCGAGCGCTGACGTGAACGACCTCGTCGAGCAGCAGCTGCAGGCCTTCGAGGACAACATCGCCGGGGTCAACATGAAGTACGCGAAGTCGAAAAACCTGACGGTCTACGACGTACTCACCATCGCCTCGATGGTCGAAAGGGAAGTCTCCATTCCCTCCGAGCGCAAGACGGTCGCTGCGGTCATATACAACCGTCTCAAGATGGGCGAGCCGTTGGGAATTGACGCGACAATCCGCTTCGCACTCGACAACTGGACCGAGCCACTAACCGAGTCGGACCTCGCCACCGATTCTCCGTACAACACCCGGCTCAACGGTGGTTTGCCCCCGGGGCCGATCGGCAACCCCGGTCTCGACTCGATCGAGGCAGCCGCCCGGCCCGCTGACACAGACGTCTGGCTCTACGTCGTCAAGCCGGGCACCTGCGGCGAGCATGTGTTCTCCTCGTCGCTCGACGAACACAATGCGAACGTCGAGAAGTACCAGGAGGCACAGGAAGCGGCCGGCGGATCACCCACCGAGTGCTGATGGCAAGGCTCGCCGTCCTCGGCCATCCCGTTTCCCATTCGCGCTCTCCGGCCATGCAGTCGGCCGCGCTACGAGCCCTCGGGCTCGACGACTGGACCTACGAAGCCATCGATGTGACTCCGGAGGATTTCGAGTCACTGGTGCACTCCCTGCCCGGAGAAGGGTTTGCCGGTGTCAACGTGACCGTTCCCCACAAGGAGGCCGCTCTGGCGCTCTCGGACGATGCCAGCGACGCGGCATCGGCAATCGGGGCCGCCAACACCCTGACCTTCACGAACGGCCGCATCGAGGCGGAGAACACCGACGCGCCCGGCCTGATCGATGCGCTCGGAGAGTCCGGAAATCTCGAGGGCCGTCCGGCCCTGGTGCTGGGCGCGGGCGGGGCCGGCCGGGCAGTCGTCTGGGCCCTGGCCGGGGCGGGCATGGAGGTCAGTCTCTGGAACAGGACCGCTTCAAGAGCGGAGGACCTGGCAGCCGAGATGAATGTCTCCGCGATCGGGGATCAGGTGGGCCTCATTGACCCGGGTGAATTCGACGTGATCGTCAACGCGTCGGCCGCCGGGCTCGGTGGAGACGATGGTCTGGCCGACCTGCCCCTTGACCCGGAGAGATTTCGGCCCGGACAGACGGTGGTTGACATGGTCTACGGAGACGGTCCCGGCCGGCTGCTGGAAGCCGCCTCGCTGGGAGGCGCAACCACGATTGACGGGCTGGAGATCCTGGTCAGGCAGGGGGCACGATCGCTCCGTATATGGACCGGCATGAAACCCGATCTCGACGTGATGGAGCGGGCTGCCCGAAGCTGAGGCTCAGCCTCTGGTGGTGATCGTGGCGGCCGGCTTCTCGCCAGGGGCCAGCACCTTGAAGGTCCCCGGCTTGCCAGGGAAAACGATGTCAAAGACGGCCGGCGCAAAGGGATCGGCGAATCCGGCCAGGCCGAGACCCTCGACTTCCACCTCGGAGCCTGACTTTGACTCCACGGTCAGAATCATCCGGGAGCCTGGCTTGGCATCGATCCTGACGGGGCGCTTCGAATCGAGACTGACCGTCCGGTTTACGACACCGGGAACGGCAGCCGGCGCCTGGTCGTTCTTCCCGGTGGCTCCGGTGGTTCCCGCGGCTCCCGTCTCCCCGGTGGCTCCGGTTTCCCCGGTAGCTCCCTCTGAACCGGTGACTCCGGTAACACCGGTCGCGCCGGTTGCTGACTCTTCCGCCGGGGGATCATCCCGGTTCGGCTCCGGCACCACTATCGCGATCACCGAAGAGATCCCGAGCAGCACGAGCATTACGATCAGAAGTCGACGGGCGGCCATTCCCAATAGCCTAGGCATCTCAATGAGTTTCCGATTTACAACCGCTGGAGAGTCCCACGGTCCGGGACTGGTAACCATCGTCGAAGGCCTCCCGGCCGGGCTCGAACTCGACCGCGAGACGCTCGACCGGGACATGGCACGGCGCCAGCTGGGTCACGGCCGTGGGGGCCGCATGAAGATCGAAACCGACCGGGTCGAGATCCGGGCGGGCGTTCGGCACGGTTTCACGATGGGCGGACCGGTCGCAGCCCTCGTTGCCAACAAGGACTACAAGAACTGGGACGAGCGGATGAACCCGTGGCCGATCGAGGGTGAGATCCCCCCGGTCACCATGCCGCGCCCGGGCCACGCCGACCTGGTCGGGATGTGGAAGTACAAGCACGACGACCTCAGGCCGATTCTCGAGAGGGCCAGCGCCCGGGAGACCGCGGCGAGGGTTGCGGCGGGAGCGATCGCCCGCGCATTTCTCACCGCTGTCGGCGTGACCGTGCGCAGCCACGTGACCCAGATCGGGTCGGTAGTCGCCCCAGAGCAGCACGACCTCGCCATCGAGGACTTCGACGGCGTCGATGAAGACCCCGTGCGCTGCCTCGACCCCGAGGTCTCCGCCGCGATGGTGGAAGAGATCAACGTGCTCCGGAAGAAGAACGAGAGCCTCGGCGGAACTTTTGAGGTGCGTGTCTTCGGGCTCGTGCCCGGACTCGGCGGGCACATCTCCTGGGAGGATCGCCTCGATGGTCGCCTCGCCCAGGCAATCTGCTCGATCCAGTCGATCAAGGGCGTATCGATCGGCCAGGCCTGGGATGTCGCCGGCCGTCCCGGATCGGCCGCCCACGACGAGATCTTCTACTCGGAGGAGCGCGGCTACTACCGCGAGACCAACCACGCCGGTGGCCTCGAAGGCGGAATGACCAACGGCATGCCGCTATCGGTCCGGGCGGCGATCAAGCCGATCTCGACCATGACGAAGCCGCTCCGCTCCGTTGACACGGCCACGAAGGAGCCGGCCCAGGCCCACAAGGAGCGCACCGACTCCACGGTCGTGCCCGCCGCGGCTGTGGTCGGTGAAGCGATGATCAGCCTGGCCCTGGTGAAGACCTATCGCGAGAAGTTCGGCGGTGACCATATGGACGACGTGCTCGCCTCCATCGACGCCTACAAAGAGCGAATCGGCTGGCGATGATCTGCCTCGTCGGGTTCATGGGCGCCGGAAAGTCGACGGCCCTGGTCGAACTCGCCGCGCACGGACTTCACGCTGTTGACGCAGACTCGCTGATCGAGGAGCGGGCCGGTAGGCCGATCCCGGAGATCTTCGGGCAGGAAGGCGAAACCGCATTCAGGGAACTCGAGCGGGATGTCGTTATCGAGGCACTCGCCGACCCGACGATTGATGCTCTCGCGCTGGGCGGCGGTGCGGTCGAGTCCGAGGCTATCCGCGAAGCGCTCGTCGTCGACGGCCACACGGTGGTCTGGCTGGAGATCAGCGTCGACGCCGCCTGGCGGCGGGTCAGGAACTCGAAACGGCCGCTAGCTCGCGACGAGTCGGCTTTCCGCGCCCTGTTCGAAAGGCGCCAGGTCCTTTACGACACCGTCTCGGATGTGATCCTGCCCGGCGTCGCACGGAGAATCTGGGACCGTGCCTATGACGCGGTGCAGGGCATGGAGAAACTCCCGGAAGGTACCCGCATGTTCTGGGCGGAGAGCTCGGGCGGCGAGTACCCGGTCTACGTCGGCCGCGAGCTTCTAGGCTCGGCTCTGTTTGACCCGGATTCACCGGCGATGCCAGGAACCGGGCGCTCCTTCGCTTTCACCGATGCTGCTGTCGGTCCGATCTACGGCGACCGCCTCGGGGAGATCAGCGCAACGGTGACGGTGCCTCCGGGCGAGACGGCAAAGAACATGGCCCAGCTCGACCAGTCACTCAGGGAGTTGGCCCGTGCCGGGGTGACCCGTTCCGACCGTCTTGTCGCGCTCGGCGGGGGCGTGGTCGGCGACCTCGGCGGGTTCGCTGCCCACACCTACCAGCGTGGAATACCGGTGGTCCAGGTTCCGACCACATTGGTCGCCCAGGTCGATTCGGCGTATGGCGGGAAGACCGGGGTGGACCTGCCAGAGGGCAAGAACTACGTGGGCGCGTTTCACCTGCCTGCCTCCGTAATTACAGACGTTGACACCCTGTCGACCCTCCCCGCCGAAGAATTGACCGCCGGCATGGCCGAAGTCGTCAAGACGGCCCTGCTGGCCGGTGGTGGCCTCTGGGAAGAAGTCTCTGTGCTTCAGCCAGGAGAAATCCTGGGCAGGGCGGATCTGGTCTTCGCCTGCGCCCGCTACAAGTGCTCGGTCGTCGCCGCCGACGAACGGGACACCGGGCTGCGAGCCCAGCTCAATCTCGGTCACACGGTCGGGCACGCGATCGAGTCCGTGACCGCATACGAGCGTTACCGTCACGGCGAGGCGATCTCCCTGGGCCTGCTGGCCGCCCTCAGGCTCTCCGGGGCCGACGCGCTTCGGGAACAGGTGAAGGAATGGAATCTGCTCCACGGGCTGCCGGTTGAACTTGACCCTTCGATCGACCCGGCGGCCGTGGTCGAGGCCGTCCAGTTCGACAAGAAGAAGACCTCCCGCGGGGTAGGCTTCGTGCTCTTGAACGTCCCCGGACAACCATTGATAGACCGACCGGTAGAGAATTCCGCCATTCTCGCCGCCGTTGAGGAGCTGCTTTCATGAGCCGTGCAAACAACCGCATCGCCGTTCTCCACGGCGTCAACTTCGACGTCCTCGAAAAGCGTGATCCCGACCTTTACGGCGGTATCAGCCTCTCCGAGCTGGAGTACAGGATCGGCGGCTGGGCTGCGGAGATGGAACTGGAACCGATCTTCTTCCAGACCAACTCGGAGGCTGAGTTCTGCGGCTACCTTCACAGGGTGTCGGAGACCGCCGACGGCGCGATCATCAATGCCGGTGCCTGGACCCACTACAGCCGCGCAATCGGCGATGCCCTGGCGGTTGACCCGGTGCCGACGGTCGAGGTTCACCTTTCCGATGTCGAGAACCGGGAGGACTGGCGGAAGGTGTCCGTCTTCGACGGGCTGGTCGAATCAAAGATCAGCGGCAAGGGCGTGGACGGCTACCAGGAAGCCCTGAAACTGCTCGCCGACCGCCTCGGGGCGTGAACGGAGGCGTCGAATGAACGACGCTTTCTCCCGACGCGCGGATCGCCTTGCCGGGGAGCTCGCCACGGCCGGACCGGACGATTCACCGGTTGACAGCCTGCTGGTCACCAACCTGACCAACGTCGAATACCTGACCGGCTTCACCGGCACAAACGGGGCCTGCCTGATCGGCTCCGAGAGTCGACTCTTCCTGACCGATTTCCGTTACGCCGAGAGGGCCGAGGAGATCGACGGGTGGGAGGTGCGGATCGTGTCCGGCCAGTGGCTGGAAGGTCTGGCGGGCGAGCTTGCCGGAACGGTCGGCTTCGAGGATGACCAGGTGACCGTCCGCACAGCCAACCAGCTTCGGGAAGCTGCTTCGGGGGCTGAACTCGTTGAGGCCGGGGGCAAGGTCGAGCTGCTCAGGCGGGTCAAGGATGACTGGGAAATCCAGCGGATTGCCGCAGCGGCGAGCCTCACCGACCAGCTATACGGCCTCCTCCTGGAGCGAGGTCTAACCGGTAGTACCGAAGCCGAGCTCGATGGCTGGCTGACCGGCTGGATGAGGCAGCAGGGGGCTGAGCCTTCTTTTCCGCCGATCGTCGCGTCGGGGCCCAATGGTGCTTCACCACACGCGGAGCCAGGTCCCCGTGAGATACGGGCCGGCGAGCTCGTGACCGTTGACATGGGCGTGCGCCTCGACGGCTACTGCTCCGACTGCACCAGAACCTTCGCGACCGGAGCCGAGGACTCCCTGGACGATCTTGCACTCGAGATCTACGAGGTGACCCTGCGAGCCAACGAGGCCGGGCTCGCTGCCGTCCGGGCCGGCGCCACCGGTGCGGCGATCGACGAGGTTTCACGGGCCGTGATCCGCGAGGCCGGATATGGCGAAAACTTCGGTCACGGACTCGGCCACGGCGTCGGGCTGGAGATCCATGAGGCGCCGAGGCTCGGCCCGAGCAGCAAGGACGAGCTGATCGCCGGCGAGGTCGTGACCGTCGAGCCTGGCATCTACCTATCTGGTGCGACCGGTGTCCGGATCGAAGATCTGGTCGTGGTCGGTGCCGACGGTGTGGACCGCAACCTGAGTTCAATCCCCAAGAAACTTACCTTCGCTTGAGGTCCACGCATCAAACGTGACGATCCTCTATAGTGTGATGCCCGTCACACAGACGACGTTGCTTCTGTCACGAGTGGGGAGGGAACTCCAGAGCAATATGGCGAGGGAGTTTTTGAGGAGAGAGGTGCAGACGAAAAGACCGGCCTGAGGGGGCCGGTCTTTTCATTGCATGGATGGCCTGGCTTAAAGGTCGGTTTCTGCAAAGAAAACGGGGCCCCCGCGGGGCCCCGTTTCCAGCTTCACGCCGTTAGTCGGCTAGGGCAGCCCGTTAGTGCCATCCCATCCGTTGGCGAAGCAGTAGCCGCCTGCGCCAGGGCACTCGTCAATGGTGCCGTTGGTGTAGAACGTCTCGATGTGGTCGTTCGCGTCTGTGGCGGCGCGAGGATCACCATGCGGGTCGCGTCCGAAGCCCCACTCGGGCCGCGGAGGCACGTTCTCCAGCGGCGGCATTCCGGTGCCGATGCCGCGGGTGCCGGTGAACTCCGGCGGTCCGCTGTCGTAGTAGACCATGTAGCTCTCGTCCGGGCCAGCGGGGTAGCTGGTGATCGGAGGCAGAGCTTCGTAGTCGAGGTCCCAGGTGCGGGCCGGAACCAGCGTCGGGGCGTAGCGCACCGCGCCGATCGTGCGGGCCTCGACCTCGGCGGCGTAGTTGGTGACCTGATGATCGCCAAGTGCCAGCTGGAGGAGGACCTCATGGTCATTTGTGTTCGGCAGCGGATTGTCGGTCATCGCCTGCGCGTACCCGTTTCCTTCACCGCGGTCCCACAGCAGCTGCATCAGAGACAGCAGCAGGGGACGTGAGGCGAGGTCCGGGTAGTTCTTGTAGAGACCGATGGTCGGGTCCTTGAAGTACTCGTCGGAGTCCACCGAACGGCGGAGCAGCGTCGAGTAGTTGATTCCGGGGACCCCGAGCACGCCATAGTCGACATCGGGGTCGAGCGCGGTGAGCGCGCCACCCATGATGCCGCCCTGGCTGATGCCGTAGTAGTAGCCACGGGTATCAGCGCCGGCGCTGGTGTCGATCACCGATGCTGCGGGGTTGCCGCCGGGACCATCAGGATCGATGGTCAGGGCCGGATCGGCCGCGAATCCATTCGGGTGAATGAGTGCGCGCTGGATCATCATGAAGTTGACGAATCCCTGCTGCATCCGGTCCACTGCCTTGTTGAAGTTGGACATGTTCTGCAGGGACTGGATGATCAGTCCGATGTCGCCGTCCGAGAAGCCAACCCAGTTGGTTGCACACCAGGTGGAGTTGGTCCGGTTGGCGGCAGTTACCGTCGCGTTGATCTGGTTCAGGCTGCCCAGCAGTCCGTGGCCGTAGGTTCCTGTACCACCAGGCACGATGTTGCCGCTCTGGATCACCGAGCTCGGGACGATGCAGCGGAACGGAACGTCGGTCGTGAAGGCCGGGTTCCATGTCAGCTCGCCGTTGCCGTCGAAGGAGAACTTCGCGCCCGACGGGCAACCGTCCTGGTCGAGGTAGCAGGGCACGTCGCGGATGAATCCGACGAACGTACGCAAGACACCCGAACCGGGGGTCGGTGAGGTCGTCGGGTTCGACGGGTTGTAGCCGTTGATGCCCGGGTAGTTGTTGCCGCAGGCAGAACCTGTCGGATCGGTGGTCGGGTCGCAGAACGCGAGCACGTCCACATCCGGGCTGGTGCCCTGGATCTTGCGGTCGGCCAGGTCGGTGTCACCCAGACGCGCGTAGGCATCGTCACGGATGGTCAACGCGCGGCCGGTGATGCTTTCGCGCGAGGCAACCGTGAAGTCCCACGCCATGTAGAGGCTGGAACGCTCGACACCGGCCTTGTTGACCAGGTCACCGATCACCGAGTTCATGTGATCGCGACGGTCCTCGACGATGGCCTGCTGGGTCAGCAGGTTGTCGCGGTAGACCTGGAAACCAAGCGGAGCGGCGATCGGGTTGTTGCTGCCGTCCTTCAGGTTGCGGAAGGCAACGATGTACCGCTTGCCGTACTCGAGGTTCTTGGCCGGACGAATGAGCAGGTTGACCGGCTCGGTGTTGGTCGGGTTGGTGTTGATTCCACCCGGATCGACCAGATCGGGGTCTGAACCCGGATCGGGTCCGTCGGGACCGTAGGTGGGGTCGACCGAGGTCGGGTTCGAGTCGAGTTCGGCCCAGATCGCCTGGCGCTCACCGGTCTCGGCGTCGATCAGCAGCACGGGCTGGTCGGCCCGCTTGTAGTCGCTGATGTCTTCAAGCGGTACGAGTCCGGTGTTGTTGAAGGCCGCCGGAGTATCGAGACCCGGAATCTTGATCGTGATCACGTTGCCAGGGCTGAAGCCGTCCGCGCGGTTGATGTCGGTGACATCGAGGTTCGTCGGCGACGGGTTGCCACTGTTGGTCGGCGTCGAGGTCGGGTCGAGGTTCAGACGCTTGCCGGTCGGAGTCGACGGGTCGTTCACCGTGTAGTAGTCGTTCGGGAACGGCTGCAGGCAGACGGTCTGATCGAGGAAGTCGCAGGTTTCGGGACTGTCACCGAGGTCGACGGTCACGAAACAGTCAGGATTGTTGGCCCACTTCGCGAGCGTCTTCTTGTTCGAAGCGTTCGCCTTCTTCTTGCCCTTCTTGTAAGCGGCCTTGGCGACAACGGTCTTGGCACCGCACTTGCCGAGCTGGGTCTTGCCCGCAGAGGTCAGGGCAAGCGAAACAGTCTTTGTGCCCTTCTTGTTGAACTTGACCGTCTTCGCCTTGAAGTAGTTGCTCTTGTTTCCACTCACCGCGGAGAGCTTCGGAGAAGCCTTGCCGGTCGACTTGACCTTGATCACCAGCTTCTTCTGATTCAGAAGCTGCTGCTGGTTTTTCGTGGTGACCGTCAAGGTCACCTTGGCCGGCTTGGCCTTTTTCTTCTTCCCCGCCTCAGCCTGGCTGCTGGCGAAGGATGCCATCAGCGCAAAGGCCATGATCAGGGCGAACGCCACAGCCGCCCAGCGGCGCGCGTTCGGGATTCCCAAGTGGTGATTCATCTCTCCGTGTAACTCCCTCTCATTGCTGGCACCGGTCGGACGACCCGGCTGCATTTTCAGACCGGCAAGAAAGACCGGTCGTGTGACTTGTGTCACAGATACTAGACCGGATTGGACCCGGAAGTTGCGCCCTTCAACCAGCCGTCTCCCTGAACGGTTCCGTACCGAAATCGAACGTTTCCGTACCTGATTCGCGCCTAGCGCGACAGGTCGACCGAGGGGTCCATACCCTCGGCGAAGGCGACCATCAGCTCGACGGTCGCTTCGACATCGCCCAGATCGACCATCTCGACCGGCGAATGCATGTACCTCAGCGGAATCGAAACGAGTCCGGTGGGGATGCCGGTCCTCGATATCTGGAGAGAGTCGGCGTCGGTGTGGGTCGAGTTGCCACTCGCGCCCACCGAGTAGTCGATCCCTGCCTCCTCGGCGGTCTCGCGAAGGAGTTCATAGACCTTTGGGGAGAGAGTGGAACCCCTCCCGATGACCGGGCCCGAGCCGAAGGGATGGCTGCCCACTTCCTTCTCGTCAATGCCCGGAGCGTCGGTGGCGTGAGTCACGTCAATTGCGACTGCGACGTCGGGACGAACCGTGAATGCCGCGGTGCGAGACCCGAACAGGCCGATCTCCTCCTGGACTGCCGCGACCCCGGCAAAGCGGACCTTCGCCTTGGCATTCTCATTGATTCGACGGGCCGCCTCCAGCGCCACATAGGAGCCGAGGCGATTGTCCATCGACCTGGAGACGAGCCTGCCGCCGGCAACGGCGAGGGGCTCGCAGTCGATGACGACGGGGTCGCCGACGCTGACCATTTTCTCTGCGTCTTCACGGTCGTCGGCACCGATGTCGATGTGCATCTCCTTGAGCTGGACGACCTTCTTACGCTGCTCCGGCTCCAGAAGGTGGATCGGCTTCCTGCCCGCCACCCCGGCGACGGGGCCCTCGTTGCCGGTCACCGTGACCCTTTGACCGACCAGAATCTGGGGATCCCAGCCACCGATCGGAGCGAAGTAGAGGAATCCCTTCTCGTCGATGTGGGTTACGACGAGGCCGATCTCGTCGATGTGGCCGACCACCGCAAGCAGTGGCGCGTCGTCGTTTTCGTCGGAGGAAGGAATCGTGGCGACACTTGAGCCAAGACCGTCGGTGCTGATTTCGGCGAATGAGGCAGCTTTGCGCCACACCTCGGCGGCGGGTGCCTCGTAGCCTGAGGGGCCGGGAGTGCGGAGCAGTTCGTCGAGCAGAGCGGGAGTGGTCGTCATGAAGCCATTATGAATGAAGGCCTCTAGAATCCTCTTCCGTGATCAGCACTAGTGATTTCCGCAACGGTTCGCATATCGAGGTCGAAGGCAAGATCATGCGAATCATCGAGTTTCAGCATGTGAAGCCGGGCAAGGGCGGCGCTTTCGTCCGCACCAAGCTTCGCCGCATCGAAGACGGCGGGGTGATCGACAAGACCTTCCGCGCCGGCGAGAAGTTCAGGCCGGTCCGCACCGAGTCGAAGAAGATGCAGTACCTGTACGAGTCCGGAGATGCGGTCGTCTTCATGGACAACCAGAGCTACGACCAGATCGAGATCCCGTCCGAGATCGCCGCGAGCGCCATGCGCTGGATTCAGCCCAACGACGAGGTCGACGTGCTCTTCGTCGACGAGAACCCCTCCGACGTCCAGGTTGCAAGTTCAATCGAGGCCAAAGTCGTGAAGACCGAGCCCGGGCTCAAGGGAGACACTGCCTCGGGCGGTGGCACCAAGCCTGCAACGCTCGAATCCGGAGTCGAGGTACAGGTTCCCCTCTTCATCAACGAGGGCGAAGTGATCAAGGTCAACACGGAGACCGCCGAATACATGTCCCGGGCCTGACGCCCCGATGTTCCAACGGGATTTCTCGCTGGAACCAAGACCGCGGGGTTTCCATCTGGTTACCCGCGAAGTAGAAGCGGCTCTGCCGGAACTGGAGCAGTTCGGGATCGGGCTGCTTCACCTGATGATCCGCCACACGTCGGCTTCCCTGACCCTGAACGAGAACGCCTCGCCCGATGTGCGGACCGACTTCCGGACCTGGGTTGACGCCGCCGTCCCCGAAGACCCTTCCGAATACCGGTGGACCCACACGCTCGAAGGTCCGGATGACATGCCGGCGCACCTCAAGGGTTCGCTCACCGGCTTCGAGCTGACCCTCCCGATACGCGAGGGCAGACTTCACCTGGGCACCTGGCAGGGCATCTATCTCTGTGAGCACCACGACCACGGCGGGCCCAGGTCACTTACAGCTACCGGGTGGGGAGAAACCCGCCAGTCTTAACTGGCCCCTTGACGCGGCCCCGGGCCGAGCCTAGTCTCCCAGCAGGCGCAAGAAGTCTCGTCCCCGCGCCACGAACAGGAGGAGGTTCCATGTCGGATGCTTCGAAGGTTCACGAGAGCGACGAAAAGCGGTTAGCCGAACTCGGCTACCACCAGACTCTCGACCGGGCCTGGAGTTCGTTTTCGAACTTCGCGATCTCGTTCACCATCATCTCGGTCCTCGCGGGCTGTTTCACGACGTACCAGTTCGCATGGAACGCCGGCGGACCGATCGCGATTTCCTGGGGCTGGCCGATCATCTGCGGGCTGATCCTGCTGATCGCGGTTTCGATGTCGGAGCTCGTGTCGAAATATCCGACCGCCGGCGGCATCTATTACTGGGCGTCCGACCTGGGTGGAAGAGGCTGGGGCTGGTTTACCGGCTGGTTCAACCTGATCGGCCTGGTTGGCGTGACCGCATCGGTCATCTACGGGTCAGCGGCCTTCCTCAACACGGTTCTGAGCATCTACGGCCTTGATCTCGGCTTCATCAACTTTGCCGATGGCGAACACGCACTCAAGGAAACGTTCGCGCTCTTCGTGGTGATTCTCATCCTTCACTCACTGGTCAACATCTTCTCGTCACCGCTGGTGGCTTCGGTCAACAACGTTTCAGTCTGGTGGCATGTGGTCGGCGTCGCCGTGATCATCGGACTGCTCGTGATCGTCCCGTCCGAGCACGCGAGTCTGGACTTCGTCTTCACCCAGACCTTCAACAACACGGGACTCTTTGACGGTTCGACCGCAACCGCGGCGTTCTGGTTCTACATCCTGCCGCTCGGTTTCCTGCTGACGATGTACACGCAGACCGGTTACGACGCCTCGGCCCACGTGTCCGAGGAAACCAAGGGCGCTGCAATGGGCGCCGCCAAGGGAGTATGGCGGTCGGTTTTCTGGGCGGGCCTCTTCGGCTGGCTCGTGCTTCTGGCGATCACCTTTGCGGCCTCGGAGAATCTGGTGCCTCAGATCAACGACGCCGAAGCCGCTCCGTTCGGAGTCGGCACCACACTCTCGATCCTCGACCTGGCCCTGTCATCCTGGGCGGCGAAAATGGTCCTGATAATCGCCACCGTCGGCCAGCTCTTCTGCGGAATGGCATGCCTGACCAGTTCTTCCCGCATGTGTTACGCGTTCTCGCGTGATCGTGCCGTGCCCGGGCATCGGCTCTGGACCAGACTCAACCATCACCGTGTGCCGCATCTCTCGGTCCTCTTCATGGCGACCTGTGCCCTGGTCATCACCCTGCCTGCCCTGATCGGAGACGATGCGGGAATCGCCTTCGCCTTCAACGCGGTGGTGTCCATCGCGGTTATCGGCCTCTACCTTGCGTACATGATCCCGATCTACCTGAGGTGGCGGAAGGGAGACGCCTTCGAACCCGGGCCGTGGACACTCGGCAGGAAGTACAAGTGGATCAACCCGATCGCAGTCGTGTGGGTGCTGATCTGCGTGGTCATCTTCAGCCTTCCGACCGCGCCGATCTCGATCCCCTGGGATTCGACGTTCGACATCAAGTACATGAACTACGCACCGGTGACGGTGCTGGTGGTCATCCTGGCCGTCGGCCTCTGGTGGCTCCTGTCGGCCAGGCATCACTTCACCGGGCCAGTCCGCCAGGTGGTTACAGACGAAACCGGGCGGGTAATCGACGTTGGTGAGATCCCCGGCGGCGACTTGCCGGGTGACCCGCCCGAACCCCCGGAGTCAGATGACGCCGGCAGTACCCGGTAACACGAGTGAATCTGGATGAACTGCGAGCACAGGTGTCGGCCGGAGAGGTCGACACCGTGCTGCTCGCAATCTCAGATATGGAGGGTCGCCTTCAGGGCAAGAGGCTGACCGCGACCCACTTCCTCGATCAGATCCTCGAGACCGGATCGGAAGGCTGCAGTTACCTGCTCACGGTTGACGCCGACATGAACACGGTCGGTGGTTACGAGATGACCTCGTGGGACAAGGGTTACGGGGATTTCGAGATGCGGCCCGACCTCGAGACCCTGAGGCCGATCCCGTGGCACGAGAAAACCGTGCTGCTGATGGCTGACGCCTCCTGGCACGACGGCGAACCTGTCGTGGCTTCCCCCCGCCAGATCCTCAAACGCCAGCTGGAGCGTCTCGAGGAACGGGGCCTGGTGGCCAACGCCGCCACTGAACTGGAGTTCATCGTGTTCCGGAACACCTACGAGGATGCATGGCGCCGGGGGTTCCGGGAGCTCGAACCGGCCAATCTCTACAACATCGATTACTCGCTGCTCGGCAGCGCCCGTGTTGAACCGTTGATTCGGCGAATCCGCAACGAAATGGCAGCGGCGGAGATGGTGGTCGAGAACTCGAAGGGTGAGTGCAACCTCGGCCAGCACGAGATCAATTTCCGTTACGAGGAAGCCCTGAAGACAGCCGACCAGCACGCCATCTTCAAGACGGGAGCCAAAGAGATCGCCTCCCAGGAGGATTGCTCGATCACGTTCATGGCCAAGTGGGACCAGCGCGAAGGAAGTTCCTGCCATGTGCACCTCTCGCTTGCCGACCAGGAAGGTCGGAACGCCTTCGCTGCGGACGAGGCGATGTTCGAGTGCTTCATCGCCGGCCAGCTCGAATTCATGCGTGAGCTGACCCTTTTCTACGCACCGAACATCAACTCATACAAGCGCTTCGCCGAGGGGACTTTTGCGCCCACCGGGGTCAACTGGGGCAAGGACAACCGGACCTGTTCGTTCCGGGTGGTTGGTCACGGGGAAGGACTGCGAGTGGAGAACCGGCTGCCCGGAGCCGACGTGAATCCGTACCTTGCGATCAGCGCCATGATCGCGGCCGGACTACATGGAATTGACAACGGGACCGAACTGCCCCCAGCCATCGACGGAAACGCCTACACCTCCGGGTCCGAGAGGGTGCCGACGAACATGTACATCGCCAGGGACCTTTTTGCCGAAAGCCAGCTGACCAATGAATCCTTCGGCGAGGAGGTAGTCCGTCACTACCTGCGGCGGGCCGAATTCGAGCTGGAGACGTTCGAGGCGGCAGTGACTGACTGGGAACGCTACCGCGGGTTCGAGCGACTTTGACGGTTGCCGCGGGCTCGTCCGGCGCCTGTCTGATCGGAATCTCGGGGGCGAACGAGAAGGCGAGATGGGGGGCCTGGGACCAGTTTGCGGACCTCGCACCAGCGGGCTACGCCCGTTCAGTGCAGGAGGCGGGGGGTGTAGCCGTGCTGCTGCCGACCGACCAGGCTGTGACCGATAACCCGGAGTCTCTTCTTGAACGGCTGGATGGCTTGATCCTGGCCGGCGGCGCAGACGTCGATCCGGCTTCGTACGGGGCAGTCGCGGCACCGGTCACGACCGACATCCGTCCCGACCGGGACCGGTTCGAGCTTGCTCTGGCCGGGGCGGCGCTGGAGATGGAACTTCCACTGCTCGGGATCTGCCGGGGCTTTCAGTTGATGAACGTCGCAGCCGGCGGTGACCTCGACCAGCACCTGCCGGACCGGCTCGGGCATGAGGGCCATCGCACCGAGCCTGGCTCGTTCGACGCGCATGAAGTCGAACTGACGGAAGGTTCGAAGGTCGCGGGGATCTGCGGGAGCCGGCGGCTGGTCGTCAGCTCGCATCACCATCAGGGCCTCGGGCGGATCGGCGACGGGCTGGAAGTGACGGGATTGGCGGTACCTGACGGGATTGCCGAAGCCATTGAAGTGGAGGGAAGAAACTTCGCGATTGGCGTTCAGTGGCATCCGGAGATAGAGGAAAGTGACCGACTGATCCCGGCTCTCGTCAAGGTCGCCCGTGAGAGAATGGCTCACTGATGCTTTCGATAGTCGAACCCGCGACAGAAGAGGTAATGGCAGAGGTCCCCAGGGCCGGAACCGGGGATGTCGACTCAGCCGTCGCGGCCGCTCGCGGCGCCTTTCCCGCGTGGCGGGCCGTGGCCCCGGGTGACCGGGCGGCGATCATGCGGGCAATCGCTGACGGAATCGAAGCGAAGCTCGACAGCCTTGCGAGGATCGAAGCCCGCAACGCCGGAAAGCCGATCAGCGATGCCACCGGCGAGATCGGCATGGTGGTCGAGACATTCCGCTACTACGCCGCAGGGCCCGAGCGCCTGCTCGGCAAGACGATTCCGGTCGCGGGCGGGGTTGACTTCACATTCAGGGAACCGATGGGAGTGGTCGGCCTGATCGTGCCCTGGAACTTCCCGCTGGCGATCGCATCCTGGAAGGTGGCCCCGGCCCTGGCTGCCGGCAACACCGTTGTCCTGAAGCCAGCTGAGCTCACGCCGCTCTCGGCCCTGGAACTCGAGAAGATCGCGCTCGAGGCCGGCCTGCCCGAGGGGGTCCTCAACGTTGTGGTCGGGCCCGGCAGCACCTGCGGTCAGCGAATGGTCGAGCACCCGGATATCAACAAGATCGCCTTTACCGGTTCAACTGAAGTCGGCCGGAGTATCGCTGAGGGCGCGGCCGGAACCATCAAACGGGTCACCCTCGAACTGGGCGGAAAGTCAGCCGCGGTGGTTTTCGCCGACGCTGACATCGACAAGGCTGCCGCAGCCGTTCCCTACGCAGTCTTCGGCAACGCGGGCCAGGATTGCTGCGCCCGCTCGAGGATCCTGGTCGAGCGATCGCAACTCGACCGTTTCCTCGAAGTGATGGAGGGGACAGTCAAGGCTATGAGGGTCGGGGATCCACTCGATTCCTCGACCGAGATGGGCCCGCTCATCTCGGCCTCCCACCGGGAGGCCGTTGCCTCTTTCGTCCCCGATGAACGGAACGTGGCCTTCCGCGGAGGAGTACCGGAGGGGCCGGGCTACTGGTTCCCGCCGACCGTACTCGCACCGGTGTCGAACACCGAACGGGCTGCCCGTGAGGAAATCTTCGGGCCGGTCGCATGCGTGATTCCCTTCGACGGCGAAGAAGAGGCTGTCCGGATCGCCAACGACACCGAGTACGGACTTTCAGGCTCCATCTGGACCCGCGATGGCGGTCGCGCTCTTCGGGTCGCCCGGGCGATCGATACCGGCGTCCTTTCGATCAACTCAAACAGTTCGGTCCGCGTTTCAACCCCGTTCGGCGGCTTCAAGCAGTCGGGCATCGGTCGGGAACTCGGGCCAGATGCACTCGACCACTACACCGAGGTGAAGAACGTGTACTACTCAACCGAAGAGGGTTCCTGATGGCAGGGCGCCTCGCAGGCAAGGTCTGCGTGATCACCGGTGCCGCCTCCGGCATCGGAGCTGAATCCGCCCGCCTTTTCGTCGAGGAGGAAGCGATCGTGGTCGGGGTGGACCTCGACGCGGGGGCGGAAGGCGAATTCACGCTCCAGGTCGATGTCGCGGATGAAGCCGGCGTGAAGGACATGTACGCGCAGGTCCGCGAGAAGTACGGCCGGATCGACGTGCTCTTCAACAACGCCGGCATCAATCCGCCGGCTGACTCCTCGGTTCTGGAAACTGAAACCGATGTGTGGCAGAAGGTGCAGGACGTGAACGTGCGCAGCGTCTTCCTCTGCTGCAAGTACGGCATTCCTCACCTGATCGAGACCGGGGGAGGTTCGGTGATCAACACGGCATCTTTCGTGGCCATCCTCGGGGCCGCCACCTCGCAGATCTCCTACACCGCCTCAAAGGGCGCGGTCCTGGCCCTCTCGAGGGAACTCGGTGTGGAGTTCGCCAGGCGGGGAGTTCGGGTGAACGCGCTGTGCCCGGGGCCGGTGAACACACCGCTGCTCGAGGAACTGTTCGCTTCAGACCCGGCGAGGGCTTCCCGACGCCTCGTCCACATTCCCATGGGCCGTTTCGGAGAAGCACGCGAGATCGCCAAAAGCGCCCTATTTCTGGCCTCGGATGACTCCTCATTCGTGACCGCTTCCACTTTCATGGTCGATGGCGGCCTCTCCGGTGCATACGTCACCCCGGAGTAGTTCGCCCGAACCAATATCCTGTGACGATGCGTCGCTCCAATCAGCGTCGGGATGCGGTTTTTGCCTGTTACCAGCAGGAAGTCACCGACCGACCCCTCTCCGTTCTCCTCGCCGACGCGAAGCCGTTCACGATCGAACTGGCTGAAGGTGTCGAGGCACACCGGGAGGAACTCGACGAAGTGATCGCCGAGTACTCACAGGGCTGGGACATTAACCGCATCGCCCCGCTTGAGAAGAACATCATGAGGGTGGCGCTTTACGAAATGAACTTCCGGGACGACGTTCCATTCGAAGTGGCGATCGACGAAGCGGTCGAGTCAGCCAAAAAGTTCTGCGGTGCCGAGGCACCGGGTTTCGTCAACGGCATCCTCGGAGCCGCGGCCCGCGCAATGAAGGAAGACGAGGCCCCCGCATGAGCCGCCTTGAAGAGATCCGCGACCGCCTGGACGAGATCACCGCAGCCCTGCGAGACGAGAACGTCAGCGACACCGAGGCCGCCGGGCTTGCCGAGGAGGCCGCGACGCTGACCGCCGAGGCTTCCAGCGAGGCCGCTGCCGCAGTCGATCGCGCCGACAGCCAGAACTGAGCCGATGAGAGTGAAGCCGCCCAGCGGGGAGGCCCGATGAGCTACCCCGAAGACCTCCGCCAACTCGTCGACGACCACCTCGAGACGATCCACTTCAGTCGCGGGGCGGGTCCGGACGGTGCTGACACCACCGGCCTGGACGAGGCGATGCGCTACTCGCTGCTCGCCGGGGGAAAGAGAATCCGACCGGTGCTCTGCCTGGCGACTGCGAAAGCGATCGGCAGGGATCCGGAGGAATTCCTCGTTGCGGCAGGCGCACTCGAAATGGTTCACACCTACTCGCTGGTTCACGACGACCTGCCGGCGATGGATGACGACGACCTCCGCCGGGGCAAACCGACTTCGCATGTCAAGTACGGCGAAGCGGTTGCCATTCTGGCCGGCGACGGCCTTTTCGCCGAGGCGATCGCTGCCCTCGCCGCGGTGCCCGCGCCACCCGACCGCGTGCTCGAGGCCGTCGCCCTGCTTTGCTCGGCCACGGGAGTGGAAGGGATGGTCGGCGGCCAGTACATCGACGTTTCCGCCCCTGCCCTGGACGCCGAAGGGTTGCGCCACCTTCATTCCCTGAAGACCGGCAGGCTGATCAAGGCCAGTGTCGAGGTCGCCCTTGCCCTCGATGGCACCGACGGGGCGACACGGGAACCGATACAGGTGTTCGCCACCCAGATCGGACTGCTGTTCCAGATCGTTGACGACATCCTCGACGTGACCGGATCCGACGAGGAGCTGGGCAAGCCCCAGGGCAGCGACGAACGTCACGGAAAAGTGACATATGTCAGCCTGTATGGACTGGATCGGGCCCGATCCCTGGCCGCCGAAACACATGATCAGGCCCTCGCCGCCCTCGCCGGGGCTGGCGGACAGACGGAAGACCTGAAGCGGATCGCCGACTACATTTATTCAAGAGAACAGTGAGCGAACAGATGAACAACCCAAGGCCGCTCCTGCCCGGCATCAATTCGCCCGAGGACCTGAAGGGACTCAGCGACGAACAGCTCCAGCAGGTAGCCGACGAAACGCGGGCCTACATCATCGACGTGATCGGTGAAATTGGGGGTCACTTCGGGGCCAACCTGGGCACCTGCGAGATCGCCGTGGCGCTGCACAGCCTGCTCGAATCGCCCCGCGACAAGATCCTCTGGGACGTTGGGCATCAGGCTTATCCGCACAAGGTTCTGACCGGGCGTCGTGAACAGCTCCCGACCATTCGCCAGTACGAGGGCCTGGCGCCTTTCTGTTCGATCCCCGAATCCGAGCACGACATCATGGGTGCCGGACACGCCTCGACCTCGATCTCATATGGCGTCGGGCTGAAGGAGGCGATGCGCAAGGGCATCGGCCAGGACGGAAAGGTCGTGGCGGTAATCGGTGACGGAGCCCTCACCGGGGGTGTCGCCTACGAGGCGATGCATGCCGCCGGCGGACTCCAGACCCCGATGGTGATCCTGCTCAACGACAACGGCATGTCGATCTCCCCGAACGTCGGAGCTCTCTCCAGCTACTTCCAGAGGGCCCGCCTGAAGCCAGGCCTGTTCCACGCTCGTGAGGAGGTCGAGGATCGGCTGACCAAGCTTCCGCTCGGTCTTGGCAAGCGAATCGAACGCCTCGGCCCGGAACTGAAGACGGCGATCAAGGCCTACTGGGCGCCAGGGCTGCTCTTCGAGGAACTCGACCTCGCCTACATGGGGATCATCGATGGTCACGATGTCGGAGCAATGCGTCGTGCCCTGACCGAGGCATTCGCCGCCGACCGGCCAGTGGTGGTGCACGTCCACACGGTCAAGGGTCGCGGTTTCGCCCCGGCTGAAGAGGGTGGGCTCGCAGGCATGGAGAAGTGGCATGCGGCGAAGCCCGGTTCCATCGTCGATGGTGCGCCGGCCGATTCGAAGAAGCCGAAGCTGATCCCGGTCCAGGAATCCGACGCTCCTGCCTCGATCGCCCCGGAGATACTGGAAGAGCCGGAGCCTGTCGCGGCGCCGCCCCAGTACACACAGGTTTTCTCGGATGCGATCGTCGCCGAAGCCGAACGTGACCCCCGGGTGATCGGCATTACCGCTGCGATGGCTGGCGGGGCGGGTCTCCAGAGGCTGGCCGATGAGCGTCCAGAGCAGTACTACGACGTCGGCATCGCCGAACAGAACGCAGTTCTCATGGCCAGCGGCATAGCTCTCCAGGGAGGCAAGCCGGTATGCGGCATCTACTCGACCTTCCTGCAGCGTGCCTACGACCAGATCGTCCACGACGTCTGTCTCCAGAACCTGGATGTGACTTTCGCTATGGACCGGGCCGGACTGGTCGGCGATGACGGCCCCACTCATCATGGTGCCTTCGACATCGCCTATTTCCGGTCGCTGCCGAACGTGGTTGCGATGGCGCCGAGGGACGAGGCGATGCTGGTCCACATGCTTCGCACGGCGGTCGAACACGACGGCCCCACGGCCTTCCGCTACCCCCGCGGTGCCGCGGTCGGGGTCGATCTGCCCGCCGAGGCCGAGATGCTCCCGATCGGATCCGGAGAGACCCTCCAGAACGGCGAGAAGGTCGCCCTGGTCGGATACGGGTCAGGTGTCGGGATCGCCCTTGGCGCTGCCGGGATCCTCGAGGAGGAAGGTCTGAAGCCAACCGTCGCGGACGCCCGTTTCGTCAAGCCTCTGGACACGGAGATGGTCGAACGCCTCGCGGTCAGTCACGACCTGATCGTCACTATCGAGGAAGGCGTCCTTCAGGGCGGCTTCGGTTCGGCTGTGATCGAGCATCTGGAAGACAACTTCGCCAACCCGGGTGAACGGGCGAGGGTCATGCGGATCGGTCTGCCCGACCGGTTCGTGACCCATGGCAAGCCGGACCTCCTTCACAAGGAAGTCGGCTTCACCCCGGAAGCGGTTGCTGCGAAGGTCCAGGCGGCAGTCGACTCGGGCGTCGCCCCTCGTCACTGATCGCGCAAGGATCGGCGATTTCGTCAGTCGTGTGAGGAGACGATCCGAAGCACTTCGCTGCCGTACTTCTCCATGAATGACGGGCCGACCCCCGATACCCCGAGGAGGCTGTCCTCGTCGAGCGGCTTGACCGTGGCTATGGCAGTCAGGGTGCGGTTGGAAGCAACGTGGTAGGCGGGTCTGTCGCCTGCTGCCTCGAGTCGCCAGCGGCGAAGTTCTTCGTAGAGCTGGCTGTCCTCCGGCGCCAGCTCCGGCGGCGGAGCGGCCTTGCGTGAGCCGCTGCCGCGCTTTCGGATCACGATCGAATCGGGGTCTGGCAGCCACTCGATCGGGTCGCAGACATCGCAGCAACGACCCACAGGGGCGCCGGGCGAGCTGTCTCCGAAGTGTTCGAGTATCTGGCGCCGCCTGCAGGTGCTCGAAAAGCTGAACCCTTCGACCGCACGGTAGGCAGCCCAGCCCCGATCCTCGGCAACCCTGCAGGCGGACCTGATCGGTGCCTGTCCGACTTCCGGTCCGGGAGAGACGAGCAGCCGCCCGCCCGGGGCGGGGTCGACCCTGACCGCTCCAGCCCGCTCGGCCACCGCAAGCCGGATCCTCTCCTCGTCCGAGCGTGGAGCGTTCATGGTCACCGAACCCGGGTGCCCTTCGGCGTCGCGTCCGGCGCTCCTTTTCACATCGTCAACGAAGGAGAGAACCTCCTGGGGGTCAACCCTCCGTTGCTCGTTGAACCTGACCAGCCGGCCCAGATCCGCCCTCATCGCCAGCAGGACCGCGCGGGCAGGTTCCCCGTCCCTTCCGGCACGCCCGGCCTCCTGGTAATACGCCTCGACGCTGGAGGGGATGGCCCAGTGCCAGACCGATCTCACATCCGCCTTGTCGATTCCCATCCCGAAGGCGTTGGTCGCGACCACCACGTCGGCGTCGCCCTCCATGAAGCGGTGTTGCGCGGAAGCGCGCTCATCCGGAGGCATTCCTGCGTGGTAGCCGACCGCCGAAAGTCCGGCAGCCCGAAGGTCGTCGGTCACCTCCTCGGTGCTCTTTCTCGTCCCGCAGTAGACGATCGCGGGTCGGTTGGCCGGATCCCGAAGGCCGGTCTCCAGCAAGGCCTGCTTTCGTGCCTTGGATCCTTTGCCTTCCAGCGGGATCGTGTCGAAGCTGAGGTTGGGGCGATCGAATCCGGAGTGGATCTCCGTCGCGTCCTTCATCCCCATGCGATCGGCGATCTCGGCAGTGACCTGTGGTGTTGCCGTCGCGGTGCATGCCATGACCGGAGGGCGGCCCAGGCGTTCGGCGACCTTTGGCAGGCGGAGATAGTCAGGCCGGAAGTCATGGCCCCACTCGGAAAGACAGTGCGCCTCGTCAATTGCCAGAAGGTCGATCTCCCGTGAAGCGATCAGCTTCAGAAAAGAAGAGGAACCGAAGCGCTCGGGGGAGCAGTAGGCGATCCGGGCAGTTCCGTTTCGAACGGCTTCCCGGGAAGCTGCAGAATCCTCCTCTGAAAGCCCCGAGGCGAACATGACGGCAGGGTGGCCTTCGGAGCGAAGCCGCTTGACCTGATCGGCCATCAGGGCAATCAACGGACTCACGACCAGGGTCAACGAAGGACTGGCCAGCCCCGGCAGTTGGTAACAGAGACTCTTTCCGCCCCCGGTCGGCATCACGATGAGACTGTCGCGGCCCTCCAGGGCGGCCTGGACCGCATCCCGCTGGCCGGGACGGAAGCTGGCGTACCCCATGTGTTCAAGCAGGCTTTCCGGGGTTGCTTCTCCGGCGAAGGTCCGTTCCGGAACGGCTTCCCTCAGCTCAATCCCTTCCAGCCCCTGCAGCGCCAGAGCCGCTTCCTCCTGCTCGTCGGCGATCAGGACGGTCTGGGCGGCCGGAGGCGACTGGGAACCGTCACCCGGGCGAGACGCGACCAGGGCCGCGATACGGCTGGTCAGCGTCCGCGACTCATCCTGAGAGCCGCGATCCAGGGCTTTCCAGGAATTACGCAGATCTTCGAGCCGGGCATCGATTCCGGGATCACGCGAACCCGATTCTCCCTCGCGCTCAAGATCGGCGATCAGCCGCGAGGCCTCGATCCCGAATTGCCCTGATGTGAGAGCGGAAGTAGTCACCGGCCCAGACTAGAGACAGGGCCTGACGATGAAATTTCGCCCCTTGCAAGGAAAGAGCCCCGCTGGGAGGGCGGGGCTCTTGGTGTTACTTAGGGAGGAGAGAGATTCAATGATCTCTATATGTGTTTTTGATCAGTGGGAGGTAGGTGGGCTCTTCATGCGCCGCGGGCGCTGTACCGCGTTGAAGCGGTAAGTGCCAAGTGAGCGGCGCCGAACCCGACCAGGAAGATTGTGGTGATGGTGTCCTGTCCGGAAATGCCGGCGAGAATGCCGACAGCAAATATCGCGATGCCGATCGCCCAGTCAAAACCGGCGAGGGCTGCGAGGGAAAGAGGTCGTTTGGGGCTCGCGCCAGCGAGTGCCACACCCATGAGCGTTGCGCCCAGGAAGAAGGTCAGGTAACCGATCCCGGGGCTGAAAGTAAGCAGGTAAGGAACGATCATGAGAAGCGGCGCTGTGGCCAGCACGAGTGCGTTGTGGACGCTTATTTCGATTGGTCGTGCAGTCATGGTCATCGGTCTCCTGAGAGCAAAGTAGTGCCCCACTTACTTTTCGTGTGTGAGTCGGGTCACATTTGACAATGTTTCTTGTCTGTTTGCCCCGAACTGCCCTTCTGGAGCGCCAAACCGTTGATTTCCCGCTGGGCGATACCGTTCAACCGGATGGCCAAGCGAACCCGACTTGACCTGCTCCTGGCCGAGCGGGGAACCTTCACCTCCCGCACCGCGGCCGCTAGGGCGATCCGGGCCGGGCAGGTCAAACTGGGGCGGGACGGCGCGATCGCGCTTCGGCCGAGCCAGGAAGTAACGCCCGATCAGGAGATCGAAGTCATCGAGGCCCAGCGGTACGTCTCACGCGGGGGAGTGAAGCTCGAGAACGGTCTCGATTCCCTGGGCATCGATCCCGCTGGCCTGCTCTGCCTTGACGTCGGGGCCTCGACCGGCGGCTTCACGGACTGCCTTCTGCAGCGGGGTGCCCGACATGTGATCTCCCTCGATGTCGCCTATGGCCAGATCGACGCCTCGCTACGGGACCGCGACGAGGTAACCGTCATCGAAAGGCTCAATGCGAGGGACCTGCTTCCTTCGGACCTCGACTACAGGCCTGAGTTCGCGGTCATCGACGTCTCGTTCATCTCCCTGACCAAGGTCCTGCCCGCGGTCATCGACGTGATGGAGAAAGGGGGAACGATCCTCGCCATGGTCAAGCCCCAGTTCGAACTTGGTCGGACCAGGGTGGGGCGGGGAGGTGTCGTCCGAAAGCAGGAAGATCGGCGCGAAGCTGTCGAGAACGTGGCCGACTTCGCCCGGGCCGAAGGTCTCAGCCTGGACGGGATCGCACCCACCGGACTGCCCGGGCCGAAAGGCAATCTGGAGACGTTCATTCAACTCGGGGTTCCCGGTGGTGAAGGGGAAAGTACGCCCGAAAGGCATCGAGGGGCTGACAACGGTGCTGCGCTCTGCGAAGGTGTCGATCTGTGAGCAGGCCTGTCGCACTCCTTTTCACCCATTCGCACGCCGCGGGAATGGATCGCGCGGTGGAGGTAGCCCATGCAGCTGCTGAACGGCACGGCTGGGATCTCGTGCCGAGCAAGGACCGGGAAGGCCTGGACCCATCGCTTTTTGTAGTGCTTGGTGGTGACGGCACCATCCTCCACGCCCTGAGAGCTTCGCTTGACATCAAGGTGCCTGTTTTCGGGATCAACTTCGGACGGGTCGGCTTTCTGGCCGGGGTCGAATCCGACCAGATCGAACTGGGTCTGGACCGGGCCTTCGCCGGCGATTACGAGACCCTGGACCTTCCCGGGTTGGCGATCACCGCCAACGGCGAGACCCAGATCGCCCTGAACGACGTCAGCTTCAGCCGAAGGCCTCGCGGCGGCGTCGCCGAGTTGAGCTACCGGATCGCCGGCGAGGAAGTCGGTCACGTCCGCTGTGACGGGCTTGTCGCCGCCACCTCGACCGGGTCAACCGGTTACAACCTGGCCAACAACGGCCCGATCCTCGCCTGGGGCGTGGACGGCTATGTGGTCAGTTACATCGCTCCTCACACACTGACCGCCCGCGCGCTTGTGGTCGCCCCGAGTGACGTGCTCCACGTCGTCAACCACCGCAGCCGGGACGGGGTGGATATCGCAGTTGACGGCGTCCAGATCGGCGAACTGAGCCCTTCTGCCGAAGCGGAGATGAGCTACCTGCCGAATCTGGCGAGGCTGGCACAGCTGCCGGGATCAAACTTCTACCACCGGATCCGCGAGAAGTTCGGCCACCTGGCCGTTTGACAAGTAGTCGGCGAGCTTCGCTCCGCCGACCGTTTGAGGTTTACGAACAGGTGTTCGTCCGATCCGGGTTGTAGAAGTACTGGAAATGCTGCGAGAACTTCGGATCGAGAACCTCCTGCTGATCGAAAAGGCCGAACTCCGGCTGGGTCCTGGCCTGAACGTCCTGACCGGCGAGACCGGGGCCGGAAAAACGGTTCTTGCCTACTCGCTGGACCTTCTCATGGGGGGCAAGGCGAGAAAGGGAATCGTCCGTCCGGGTGCGCCCGAAGCCTGGGTGGAGGGCGTTTTCGACCTGCCCCCGGAGTGGAACCAGGACGATGAGCTTTCCGAACTGCTCGACCGCATTCCGGCCGGGTCAGACGAGATAGTTCTCGGCCGCCGCGTATCCGAAGGAGGCCGCACTTCGGCTTTCGTCGGTGGACGCAGCGCGTCGGCTGCGGATCTGCAGATGCTCGGGTCGAGGCTGCTCGCCTTCTATGGCCAGCATGAGCATCGCCGCCTGACGATCGGATCGAGCCAACTGGCCATGGTGGACTCGGCAGCGGGGCTGGAGCAGCAGGAGAGGCTGGTCTCCTACGAGGCGGTCTGGAGCCGGCACCGTGAACTCTCGCGACGCCTGGCTGAAATCCGTGGCCGCGAGACAGCCCGCGAACGCGACCTCGACCTGCTCCGATTCGAACTCGACGAGATCGAGTCGGCCCGCCTCGTCGACGGTGAGAAGGATGGACTCGTCGAAGAGCGGGACCGGCTGCGTCACGTTGAAGGACTCCGTGAAGCCGCGGCCGGTGCGGGCGGACGACTACGGGGGGACGAGGACGCTGACGGGGCGGCCGGCCTGCTCGCCGGAGCCAGGGATCTGATCGGCGGAGTGAGCGGAGTCGATCCGGTTCTGGACGAACTGGCGGCGCGAATCGAGAGCCTTGCCCTGGAAGCCGAGGACGTGGGCGTCGAGCTGGGCCGGTATCTCGCCGGAATCGAGGCTGACCCGGGGCGCCTGGCCGGGCTGGAGGAGCGTCTCGAAGTAATCGATCGCCTCGAGCGCAAGCACGGCGGTTCGATCGGGCGGGTCCTCGCCCATGCCGAGAGTTGCCGGCAGGAGATAGATCGCCTCGAGAGCGGCGAGTCCGAGGAAGCCGAGATCGAGGCGGAACTGGAAACGGTCCGTACTCGTCTTGGGGAAGAGGCGGGCTCGCTCGGCAAGGCACGACGAAAGGCCGCCGAAGATCTGGCCGCTTCGGTCACTTCTGATCTGGCGGAACTCGCGATGGACGGTGCCGGTTTGACGATCGAGGTCAGGCCCGAGCCTGACGGTCCGGGACCACACGGTGCGGAGTCCGTCGAGTTCATGCTTGCCCCGAATCCGGGCGTACCCTCACAGCCCCTGCGGGACACGGCATCCGGCGGCGAACTCTCACGGGTGATGCTTGCGCTCGCTGCCAGCGGTACCGGAGACCGCCGGACTCTCGTGTTCGACGAGATCGATGCGGGGATCGGCGGCACCACGGCCGGGACCGTGGGCGACCGGCTTCGCCTTGTGGCGGAGGGACGGCAGGTTTTCGCGATCACACACCTTCCGCAGGTGGCAAGCCGGGCCGACAATCACTTCAGTATCGAGAAGCTGACCGGCGACTCCGGAGTTGTAGCGACGGTCCGGTCCCTCGACGAAGACGCCGTTGTGGCCGAGATCAGGCGCATGATGGGTGCTGGCGAAGGCGACGAGGCAGCGACCCTGCACGCCCGCGAACTGGTCACCGCGAACCGCTAGAAGCCATTACCCTCGTGGGGTGAACGCGATCACCCGAAGGCTGCGAGGGCGGCCCGACGAAGCCATGCCTCAAGGGCAGGACCCTGCAGCGCGCCGGAGCGCCGGGCGGATCAGGATGGGGAGGAAGACAAAGGACCTCGTCAAGACTCTCCAGCCTGGAGATATCGCGGTGATCCGCCACAGGAACATCGATCGCATCGCAGCCGAGGACCTGGTCGCCAGCGGGGTCAAGGTGGTCCTCAACGACCACACCTCCTCGGATGACCGGTACCCGAACCGGGGACCGCTGATTCTGGTCGAGGCAGGGGTGCGGCTGGTCGATTTCCACGAGGAGGACCTGTTCGAGATCCTGATCGAGAACGAACATGTGGTTCTCGAAGGAGCTTCGATAATCCGGGACGGCGTGACTGTCGCCACCGGGGTCGAACAGCTGAAGCCTGACCTCGACCGGCAGATAGAACGCCAGCAGTCCGAGATCCACCATGCGCTGGCGGACTTCGCCGAGAACACGGTCACCCACATTCAGCAGGAGAGCGAACTTCTTTCCGGCGCCATCGATCTGCCTGAAACGAGAACCCGATTCGAGGGTCGCCACGTGCTGATCGTCGTCCGTGGCCCCAACTACAAGAGCGACCTGAGGGCGCTCCGCGCCTACATACGGGACGTGAAGCCCATCCTGATCGGTGTGGACGGTGGCGCAGACGCGATCAGGGAGGCGGGGCTGAAGCCCGACATGATCCTCGGTGACATGGATTCGGTTACCGACGACACCCTGAAGTCAGGGCCCGAAGTAGTCGTCCACGCATACGCCGACGGCCGTGCACCCGGTTCGGAGCGGATGAACGAGCTCGGGGTCGAGCACATCGCCCTGCCGTTCGTCGGGACCAGCCAGGACGTCGCGATGCTCATGGCATACGAGAAGGGCGCATCGCTGATCGTCACTGTCGGAGCTCACTTCAACCTGATCGAGTTCCTGGACAAGGACCGGGCCGGAATGTCCTCGACCTTCCTGACCCGGCTGAGGATCGGCGAGGTGCTCGTCGATGCCAAAGGCGTGAGCCGCCTCTACAACCCCGGTCTCACGGTCGGCCCGCTGATGCTTTTCCTCGGCGCGTTCCTGATTCTGGTCACGATCGTCGTCTTCAGCTCCCCGGCTCTCGCCGACCTCTTCGATCTGATCTGGCTCAAGATCAAGATCTGGCTCGGACTTTGATCAGGCGCGGTCTTTAGGCTTCTGGCGATGGGTTACAGCGCTCGCTACCACGCGGCCTCACTTGCCGCTGTCTTTCTCGCACTCGCGATCGGGATCCTGATCGGAACCCAGTGGGGTGCCGACGTACTGAACAACACACGCGAAGACCTCGAATCCAGTCTTACCAGTGATCTCAACGACGCACGAGGCCAGATCGACGAGCAGAACCGTGAACTGGGTCAGCTCGGAGAGTTTGGTGACACCGCCTACCCGCTTCTCATCGAAGGCCGGCTTGCCGGCGACAGGGTGGGAGTTGTGGGGCTCGGACAGCTCCCATCGAATGTGACTGATTCGATCGAATCAGCTCTCGAACCGGCCGGCGCAGAACTTGTCGCGGTCGGGGCGATCCGTCAGCCGCCGTCGCTCGAGGACCTGGCTGGCAATCTCGAAGGCACCAGATTCCGTTCGATCGCGACCAACGAAGACACCCTGACCGCATACGGGCAGACGATAGGTCGCCAGTTGGTGCGTGGAGGCCGGATCCTCACTCAGACCAGGTCAGACCTGATGTCACAGTCAAGCGGACAGTTCCGCGGGCTCGACGGACTCGTCTTCTACCGTGCCGAACCGGAGGAGACCGACCCCGAGCTTCAGGACACAGCCGAAGCGCTCGACCGCGCCATCATCGAGGGAGCGGAAGCCACCAGGGCGCGGCTGGTCGGAGTCGAGGTAACGGGTACCGATCCCTCTACGGTCACCTACCTCCGCGATCAGAACCTGACTACGGTCGACAACCTCGACCAGCCGGCGGGCAAGGTCAGCCTGGCCTACGCGCTAAATGGGGCAGAGGGTGCCTTTGGCGTGAAGGGCGGGGCCACGAGACTCCTGCCGGAGCTCCTGGCGCCGGTGGCCAGGGGAGCCAACGGTAGCCCGAACGGTCAGGGCAGGGCCGAGCCGTAACCTGGATCGGCCTTCCGGTAGCGGTCCTGATCGGCCTCCTGGTCGTGCCGGCCGGCATCCGCGGATTGATCGGAGCCGGCCTCACCCGCGTCAACTTCCGTGGCGACGAGCTGGCCTTTCCGCTGGGCGCGGTTCTGGTGACGACCTCGCTGGTCGCACTGGCACCACTGGCGGTCCTCAACGACCGGGCCGGCCTCGACTTGCTCGAACCTGACCTGCGCCGCTGGATCATTTACTTCGTCGGGGTCGCATTCCTCGGACTGCTCGACGATTCGCTGGGTCTCGGCCACGCAGAAGGAACCCCAAGGGGCTGGCGTGGTCATGCGAAGGCAGTCATGCGGGGTGAGCTCTCTACCGGTGCGGTCAAGGCGATCGGGGCCCTTGCCCTGGCGGCCTATGTGGTGACCGGCATCGGTAACGAATGGCCGGCCTACATTGCGGACGTTGCGCTGCTGATCCTGACCACCAACCTGTTCAACCTGCTCGACCTGAGGGGCGGGAGAGTCGAGAAGGTTCTCTTCCTCCTTGTGATCGGTCTCTGCCTGGGCGGATGGACGCTCTTCCCGATCGAATTGACCGGAATCTTCCTCGGGCCGTTCATCGTCGGAATCTGGTTCACGCTGAGGAACCGGGCGATGCTCGGTGACACTGGGTCGAATCTCGCCGGGGCTCTCGCGGGGGTCTGCCTTCTGACCGGACTCGACGAAACCGGCCGGCTGATCGCGCTGGCCGCAGTGATTCTTCTCACGATTTACGGAGAGTTCCGTTCGATCTCCGGCGCGATCGACCGGCTGCCGCCGCTGCGGTTTATAGACTCGATAGGGAGAGTCAAGTGAGCGACCAGTTCCAAGGAGAAACCCGATTCATCTTCGTCACCGGCGGAGTGCTTTCGGCTCTCGGTAAAGGCATCGCATCGGCCTCGATCGGTCGGCTCCTCGTCTCCCGCGGTTTCAGGGTCCAGATCCAGAAGTTCGATCCGTACCTGAACGTCGATCCGGGCACGATGAGCCCCTTCCAGCACGGCGAGGTCTTCGTGACCGAGGACGGTGCCGAGACCGACCTCGACCTTGGTCACTACGAACGGTTCACCGACGAGAACACTTCGAGAGCTTCGAATGTGACCGCTGGTGCCGTTTACAACTCGGTGATCAAGAGGGAACGTCGCGGCGACTACCTCGGCGGCACGGTCCAGGTGATCCCTCACATCACCGACGAGATCAAGAACCGCATCCTGATCGTCGCCGAGACCAAGCAGGTCGATTTCGTGATCACCGAGATCGGTGGCACGGTGGGTGACATCGAATCTCTGGCCTTCCTCGAGGCGATCCGCCAGCTGTACACGGACCTCGGCTCAAAGCGCGCCATGTTCATCCACCTGACTCTGGTGCCCTACATCGTTCACGCGGGTGAGATGAAGACCAAGCCGACCCAGCACTCGGTCAATGAACTTCGCCGCATCGGCATTCAGCCCGACGCCCTGATCTGCCGCTCGGTATCCGGACTCGATCGCGACATCCGCAGGAAGATCGCGCAGTTCGCCTCGCTCCCCACCGATTCGGTGATTTCGGGTCAGGACGTAGACAACGTCTACAAGATCCCGCTGATGTACCGGGCAGAGGGTCTTGACGACTTCATCCTCGAGCACTTTCACATGGAAGACGCACCGCCCCCGGACCTGACCGAGTGGGAAGCAATGCTGAGGATGGCCGAGAACACCGAGGGCACCGTCAAGATCGCCCTGGTTGGCAAGTACATCCAGCTCGCTGACTCCTACAAGTCCGTGATCGAGGCTCTTGAACACGGCGGTATTCACAACGGTGTCGATGTCGAGATCGATCTGGTCGACTCGGAGGACTTTGACATCACCCGGCTTGAGGATGCTGACGGAATTCTGATCCCGGGCGGCTTCGGTGAGCGCGGGGTGGAGGGCAAGATCGAAGCGGCAAGGTATGCCCGTGAGAATGGAATCCCGTATCTGGGTATATGCCTGGGTATGCAGATCGCCGTCATCGAGTTCGCCAGGCACATCGCAGGCATGGACGGAGCCAACTCGGCCGAGTTCGATCCGGAGACGCCGTTCCCGGTAGTCGACCTGCTCCCGGAACAGAAGGAAGTCTCCGACATGGGTGGCACCATGAGGCTCGGGGCTGACCCGGTCAAGCTCCACGACGGAACCAGGGCCCTCGAGATCTTTGGTGAAGCGGTCATCTACAAACGCCACCGCCACCGTTACGAGGTCAACAACCTTCTCCGCAGCAAGCTCGAGGATCAGGGGCTCGTCTGCTCCGGCACCTCCCCCGACGAGCGGCTCGTCGAGATCGTCGAACTGGAAGACCATCCTTTCTATGTCGCCTCGCAGTTCCATCCAGAGTTCAATTCGCGGCCGAACCGCCCGGAACCACTTTTCCGCGAGTTCATGAAAGCTGCTGCCGCTGTCGCGGCGGGCAAGCCTGCAGAGGAGCCGGAGGCCGCCGGCGATTCGCTCGCCGTAGAGACACAGGAAGCCTGAGCCAGTGCCCTTCCTGTTCTGGATTCTCGTCACCCTTGGCGGGGCCGGGATCTACCTGCTGCGGCACAAGGACCAGCGCGGCACCGCTGCGGTAGCCGGTGTCTTTCTCATGTTCTGGCTGGGTATCGCGGTTGGCATCGGATCGATTTTCGGCGCGGCATTTCATGTATTCGACGCGAAGGAGACCGCCGAGCAGATCGGATTCGTACCCTGGAATGCGACCGGGACGGGAGCCTTCCAGTTCGAGAACGCGATGGGTGACCTGGCGATCGGGGTCGCAGCCTTCCTCTGCTTCTGGATCCGGGACCGCAAGTTCTGGCTTGCGGTGATCCTGATCGCGACGATCCAGTTCTGGGGTGACGCCTACGGTCACATCCACCAGATGATCGAGTACGACAACCACGATCCGGACAACACCGGACTGGTTCTCTGGCTCGACATCATCAACCCGGCGATCCTGATCGTCCTCTACCTGATTTCCGGAAGGAAGAACCAGGACGCCATCCGGTCTGCGCCGGATGAAAACTGAGAAGACCAGCCGCTTCGTTCGCCTCTGCGAGACCACCAGCCCGACCGGGGAAGAACGCGCAGTTGCCGACCTCGTAACCCGTGAACTGCAGGCCCTCGGCCTCGAAGTGACCGAAGACGGTGCGGCAGGCACCACCATTGCCGGGGCCGGAAACCTTCTCGCCCGCATCCCCGGCGCGCCAAAGGCAGACGGGGAGGATCCGGGATACCTGATGTTCTGCGCCCACCTCGACACGGTCCCTCACGACGGACCGATCGAAGTGATCCTCGACGAGAACGGCATCTACAGGTCGGCCGGACCAACGATCCTTGGGGCCGACAACAAGGCGGCGGTGGCAGTTCTGATCGAGCTGGCGGTGAGAGCAGTCTCGAATCCGCCACCGGTAGGGATCGAGCTGCTCTTCACAGTTGCCGAGGAACAGGGCCTGATCGGTGCTGGTGCGTTCGACCAGTCACAGCTCCTCTCGAAAGTCGGCTTCGTACTGGATCACGCCACGGATGTCGGGGAGGTGATCACATCCGCTCCCACTCACATCGGAATCGAAGCCCGTTTCGCCGGGGTCGAGGCTCACGCCGGTCTGATGCCGGAAGCCGGCCGCTCGGCGATCGTCGCTGCGGCACGGGCCGTCTCAGAGATGAAGACCGGCCGGATCGACGAAGGGACCACCGCGAATATCGGCGTGATCAACGGAGGCACTTCCGGCAACGTGGTCCCCGGCGCCTGTTACCTGGCCGGGGAGGCGAGGTCGCTTGATCCCGTCCGGGTGACGGAGGTGATCGCCGGGATGACCGACCAGATGGTCTGGGCGGCCTCCGAGGCCGGTTGCGAGGTTGACATCGCGACCCGGAAACACTTCACCGGCTACCACGTGGATGACGAGTCGGCTGCGCTCCGGCTCGCGGAAGCCGCACTCGCCGTCACGGGCCACGAGCCGCGGCGCATTTCTACAGGAGGCGGATCGGATGCCAACGTTTTCCGGGAACGGGGTATGGACTGTCTGCTCCTGGCCAACGGAACCTACGACAACCACACCCATCAGGAATCGGTGCCACGCCGTAATCTCGGAGCGATGCTGGCCGTCTGCGAGGAGATCGTCCAACAGGCAGGGAACCAGCCATGCTGAAACTTCGCCGCGCCACAGTCGTCGGTTCCGATCCGCTCGAGATCATCCTCGATGGATCCAGGGAGCGACGCAAGGCCTGGGCTGATCACACGATGGTTGGTCCCTGCCAGGAAGGTGACGAGGTCGTCGTGAACGTGGAGGCGCTGGACCTGGGACTTGGCTCCGGTGGCTTCGACATCGTCCACGTCAACCTGACCCGTGGGCTTGAAGCTGAGGGTTCTGAAGAAGAGCATGTGATGAAGCTGAACTACACCTCGCTTCAGCACCCCGTCGGGACCATCGAAAAGCCGGAAGGTTCCGCGCATGAGCCGCCGGTGCCGGTTCTGGCAATCAGCCTCCACGGGCATCTCGCTCCCGCCGCCTGGGCCGCATCACGCGAGGGTGCCGGCAGGGTCGGGTACATCCAGACCGGCGGTGGCGCTCTTCCGGGATCGCTGTCTCGCGACGTCTCGACCCTTCTCGACCGGGGCCTTCTGGCGGGCCACGTGACCGCCGGGCCGTCCTACGGAGGGCAATCAGAGGCGATCTCGCTGATCGGTGCCGTGGATGCTGCCCGCTCCCTTGGCTGGGATGCCGTGATCGCCGGTCCCGGTCCGGGAATTCTGGGGTCCGGTACCGCCTACGGTCACGGAGGGATGGCCGCCCTTGACGTGATCCACGCCGCCCTTGCCCTCGGAGGGGTGGCCCTGCTGTCGCCGAGACTTTCCTCAGGGGACGAGCGTCCGAGGCATCAGGGTCTGAGTCACCACAGCCGGGCCGTTCTCGACCTGGCGCTCGGACCGGTGGCGCTTCCGGTCCCTGTCGGTTTCGAGGATCTGTTCCCGGAGGGGCTGGAAAACCTGGTCCCGGCAGAGGCAGATCTCGCCGGCTACGGCGACTCGGGCCTGCCCCGCCGGACGATGGGCCGCGATCTCGAGGATGACCGGCCCTTCTTCGCCGGTCCTCTCGCGGCGGGCACCGCCCTCGCGCTGCTGACCTGACCGAAGGCTGCGGCGGATTCGTTGCGTCAAGAGGGATGGGGGCAAGCGAGGAGAAAACGCTCCCATGCCGCCGGCAACTGTCACGTCCGTTCCTGCCTCCGAGGTACTTGATGGCGCCAGGTTCGAAAGCCTCCTGCTTGAGTTCCTTGCCTATCTCGAGCTGGAACGGGGCCTTTCCCGGAATACGCTGAACGCCTACCGCACAGATCTCCTTCAGTACGGCGACTACCTCCGCGAGCGCGCCATCGATCCGCTGACCATCGACTCGGCCGGCATGTCCGAGTACGTGGCTGATCTGACCGATGCCGGCGGGAACGGAAACCGCCTCGCGCCATCGACCGTCCACCGCAAGACGGCTGCGCTTCGCTCCTTCTACAAGCATCTGCGCCGCGAGGAGCTGGTCGATGACGATCCCACCGCCGGACTCGCGACGCCGCGCAGGTCGAAGAAGCTTCCGAACGTCCTCAACCAAGCCGAGGTGAGCCGCCTGCTGGCGACACCGTCCGGTGACTCGCCGCAGGCATACCGTGACCGGGCGATCCTCGAGGTCATGTACGCCTGCGGGCTCAGGGCGTCCGAGGTGATCGGGCTGGAGATGACTGACATCGACCCTTACGAAGGAATGCTCAGGGCGAGAGGCAAGGGCAGCAAGGAGAGGATCGTTCCCCTTGGTCGACAGGCGATCGCCGCCCTGCAGGGCTACCTCCGGTCCGGCAGGCCCGAACTTTCCAGGGGCCGTTCCGAGAAAGCCCTCTTCCTCAACTTCCGCGGGCATCGCCTGACCAGGCAGGGGCTCTACAAGATCGTTCAGGGCCATGCCAAGACGGCCGGACTGGAAGACCGGATGAGTCCGCACACGCTGCGCCATTCCTTCGCCACCCATCTGCTTGCCGGTGGCTGTGACCTGCGCGCCGTCCAGGAAATGCTCGGCCACGCGGACGTCGCGACCACCCAGATGTACACCCACCTGACCGGCCAGCAGCTCAGGGACGTCTACTACGCGTCCCATCCCCGCGCCCAGACCGGTTGACTCAGGGGCCGACCGGCCGGAGCTTTGGCTCTGATAGAACCGGCGGGTGCCCGAGCTTCCCGAAGTAGAGACGATCCGACGTCAGCTGGAACCGGATCTGAACGGACGGACGATCGAGGTCGTCGAGGTACTGGACGAGTACTTCACGAAACCGGAGCTGCCGGGCAACTTCGAGCGTGCGGTCAACGGCCGGGAAGTCGTCGATGTGGGACGACGGGGCAAGTACCTGATGCTTGAACTCGAAGACGGCATGACCGTGGTCATCCACCTTCGAATGACCGGATCGCTGGTTCTGATCGCTCCTGATGGAAGCGAGAACCCGGGGGATTCGCGGATCTACGAGGCTGACACGAGCGAGAAGCACCTGAAGGCCCGCTTCGTGCTGGACGACGGGGGCGAGTTGAGATTTTCGGATCCCCGTCGTTTCGGTCGCGGTTTCGTCGCGAACGCGGAAGATCTGGATGCGTACTTCGCATCGAGGCTCGGCGTGGAACCACTGTCTGAAGACTTCACCGTCGACGCCATGGCGGCCATGACGGCGGGGCGGACAGGACCTCTCAAGTCCTTTCTGCTGGATCAGAAAGGCGTCGTCGGAGTCGGAAACATCTATGCCGACGAGGCTTTGTTCAGGGCCGGCCTCCATCCGCTTTCACCAGGCGGCTCGATGAAGCATGAGCATCACGTCGCGCTGCGGGACGGGGTGGTTGAAGCGCTGGAGAGGGGCCTCGACCTCGGCGGCGCCTCGATTGACGATTATCGCGACGCCCGCGGGGAGCAGGGGGGGATGCAGAACGAGTTCCTGGTTCACCGCCGGGAAGGCGAGGAATGCGTCACCTGCGGGACGGAGATCAAGCGAATCGTGGTCGGTGGCCGCTCCACCTATTTCTGCCCGACCTGCCAGAGGCGGCTTCGCCGGCGGCCCAGGCGCCGCTAGATGTCAGGGACCGTCCGGCCCGGGCGACACCATTGGTGGTGAGAGATGTCCAGAACTTTCAAGACAGAAGCAGTGGTCCTGAGGACGATCAGGTACGGCGAGGCCGACCGGATCCTTCACCTATATACCCGTGAGTACGGAAGGCTCGGCGCCATTGCGAAAGGGGTTCGCAAGCCCCGCTCCCGCTTCGGGGGAAGACTTGAACCGTTCTTTCGTCTCTCATTGGTGCTTCACCGCAGCCGTGGTGACCTGCATACGGTCACTTCGGCCGAAACGATCGAGGGCTACGCCCGTCTCCGGGCGAGCGGCAACGGGATCGCTGCAGCGGCGGATGCCTGCGGCGGGGTGCTGCGACTGCTCGACGGGGTGGAGGAACCAAACGAGCCTGCCTACAACCTTCTCTGCCGCTACCTGGAACTGGTTGACCAGAACCCAGAGGGGCCGATCGCGTCCGCGGCGGGAATGGTCGCGTTCCGCCTGAAACTGGCTCTGGCAGCCGGTTTCGCTCCCGAACTTTCTGGTTGCGCGAGGTGCGGGTCGACGGACCACATGACCGCCTTTTCGGGTGCTGCGGGCGGGGTGGTCTGCCCGACCTGCGAGGCCGGCTCGTTCCCGTTTTCCGAGGAAGGTCACAGCTTCATGGTCCGGGTTCTGGGCAGCCCGCTCAACGAACTTCCGGAAGCGAGTGGCCCGGCTGTGAAACAGGCGGGACGTGCGGTAAATGAAACTCTCGAGCATCACGCTCATGTCAGGTTGCCCCGCCCGGAGGAAAGGATCGCGGCGTGACCCAGGCGGGGAGAAAAGCGGGCACAGCCCGGAGTGGAGACGGTCCCGACAGCGAGTTCGAGCGCCTGTCGATGGAACGGGAGTCGCAGTACCTTTCGCCACACGCGGTGCGTTCCTATCCTGCCGACCGGGCAGAGCCTGAAACGGACAGCCAGTGGCGTACTCCTTTTCAGCGTGACCGGGACCGGATCGTCCACAGCAAGTCATTTCGCCGGCTGATGCACAAGACCCAAGTCTTCATCGCGCCCGAGGGAGATCACTACCGGACGCGCTTGACCCACACCCTGGAGGCAACCGGGATCGCCCGGACCGTGGCGAGGGCGCTCCGATTGAACGAGGACCTGACCGAGGCGATCGGGCTCGCCCACGATCTCGGCCACCCTCCGTTTGGTCATATCGGCGAGCAGGCGCTCGACGAGGCGAGTCGAGCACACGATGGCCCGGGCTTCAAGCACAACGAACACTCGCTCAGAGTTGTCGATGTGATCGAGAGGGAAGGCCGCGGACTGAACCTGAACCAGCCGGTCAGGGAGGGCATCCTCAAGCACACGGGACCGGAGAAGAGCGCCTCTTTGGAAGGTCAGATCGTCCGTCTGGTCGACCGCGTGGCCTACATAAACCACGATATCGACGACGCTCTGAGGGCTGGAATACTCGGCGTGGGTGACCTCCCGGCAGAAGAGATCGAGATGCTCGGACCGACCGGCGCAAGCCGCATTGATTCCCTGGTAAAGGACATAGTCGATCAGTCAAGGGACGCCGACGAGATCAGGCAGTCCGAGCACATGGGAATGGCGATGTTGCGCCTCCGCAAGTTCATGTTCGACAATGTCTACCTGGGGCCCGATGCCCGGCGGGACCACGACCGGGTTCACGGCGTGATCCGCGCCCTATTCGAGCACTACCTCGAGAGGGTCGAGGAGATTCCGGTTATCGATCCCGCGGCAGACCGGGTCCAGCGGGTGACAGATCTTCTCGCCGGAATGACGGATCGCTACTGCATCGCCAACTACACGGCGATTTACGTTCCCGAAGGCTCCCGTTTCTGAGAGCGGCTCCGCTTGCATAGACTCGGGAGTTATGTCGAAGTTCACGCCTGACACGATCGACCGGGTCCGCGCTGCGGCCGACATGGTCGAGATCGTTTCGGCGCAGACCGACCTGAAGCGTGCCGGGGGCGGCAGGTATATGGGCCTGTGCCCGTTCCACGACGAGCGGTCACCTTCGTTCTCGGTGAACGCGACAGACAAGCTGTACCACTGCTTCGGTTGCGGGGTCGGGGGAGACCTCTTCGAGTTCGTGATGAGCACCGAGAATCTGGACTTCCCGGCCGCGGTCGAGACTCTCGCCGAACGCTACGGGGTCGAGGTAACCCGGGAAAAAGAAGATCCGCAGGCCGAGAAGCGACGCCAGGAGAAGGCTCGACTGACCGAACTGATGGACCGCGCCGGTGCCTTCTACTCCAACTACTTCCAGACTGCCGACGAAGCAAGGAAGGCCCGCGAGTATCTGGCCGGAAGGGGGCTGGATGCGGAAGTACTAGCCCGGTTCGGAGTGGGTTACGCGCCGAGTGCCTGGGACACGCTGCTGGTCCGCAGCCAGCGGGCCGGGTTCAAGGTGAGTGAACTCGAAAGGGCAGGACTGGCTCAAAAAGGCAGGAACGGTGGCTTCTACGACCGCTTTCGGGAGCGAATCACGTTTCCGATCCGTGACGCGCGAGGCAGGACCCTGGGCTTCGGGGCTCGTGCGATGCGCGATGAACAGGGCGCGAAATACATCAACACCGCCGAGAACGAGCTGTTCCACAAGAGCGAAATCCTCTACGGGATCGATCAGGCCCGGCCGGCGATGGCGAAGGCGGACCGCGCGATCCTGGTCGAGGGCTACACGGACGTCATCGCCCTCCATCAGGTCGGGCTTGCCGAGTCGGTCGGGATCATGGGCACTGCCCTGACCGAGCAGCAGGTTGCCCAGCTGTCCGCGGTGGTCAGCACCGTGGTTCTCGCCCTCGACGCCGACGCCGCTGGCCAGAAAGCAATGCTCAGGGCCCAGGAAGTGGCGGCGGGCAGGCAACTCCGGATCCTTGTTGCCGCCATGCCTGACGGAGTGGACCCGGCCGAGATGGCAATCGAGGACGACGGGGCCGACCGCTTCCGCCAACTGGTCGAGGGGGCGATCGAGCTGGCCGAGTTCCAGATCAACCTGATCCTTTCCGGCGTGGACACCTCATCCCCCCGGGACCGGGACCGCGGTCTGGCGGAGGCCGCGCCGGTTCTGGCCAAGGTGCCCCCGGGGGCGACCCGGCAGGAGTTGATCCGGCGGGTGACAGAGAAGCTCCAGATCGACCCGTCCGTTGTCCTGAGCCGGGTGGAAGCCGCGGAGGCGGGGGAGACCGAGACTTCCAGTCAGATGCCCGGAAAGCCCTCCACATCGCAAACGGCTCCTGGTCGAGCCTCCGGTCAGGTACCTGACGGGCCAACTGTCGAGACAGCCACCCGCCCGGTTCTTTCACGTCGCGAAAGGACCGAGCGCTGGCTGCTGGCGATGTGTGTCGCCCGCCCAGACGAAGGCAGGCAGTGGCTCGAGAAACTCGACACCAGGCACCTCACCTCGCCGCTGATCGAGCGTACGGTCGAATGGCTGAAGGGTCATCTCGACGACCCTGCAAGTGGTCTCGACCCGGAAGACCGCGAACTTCAGAAGATGGTTGCAGCGCTTGTTGCCCGGGCCGATCCGGACCTGGTCGGAACAGGCTCGATCCGGCGCAACTACCTTGAGCTGGAGCTTGCCGCCCTCGAGGACGATATTGCCGCTGCGGCCCGTGAAGGTGATGCCACAAGGCGCGCCGAGCTGAGCCGCCAGCGATCCGAACTGGTCGAGCAGATCAGGCGGGCGGGTGCCGACGAGCCGGTTGGCTGACCGGCCGCCAGCGTTCCCTCGCCATTCGGTAGGCTGACCGTCCGTTCGGGGGTAGCTCAATCGGTAGAGCATCTGACTGTTAATCAGAGGGTTGGCGGTTCGAGTCCGCCCCCCCGAGTGTCATGAGCCCGCCCGTGATCCGGCGCGGGCTCGGTCTTTAACGAGCGACGAGTTCCTCAACCAGGCTGGCGCCCCGGGCCGGACCGTCATGTTCCCGGTGCCAGGCGGCGATCTGGCCGGCCCGCACGCGGTAGAGCGGATTGTCCAGTAGTTCGGCAACCGCCCATCGAAGCGATTTAGCTCCGGTCAGGCTCCAGCGGATCGACCTCCCGACCTCGGCCCAGGTGATCCGGGCAG
>JAGQUT010000080.1 GCA_020438355.1 Solirubrobacterales bacterium
CTCGGAAGCCATCGCTTCCAGAGCTACCAGGCCGAAAGGCTCGTAGATCGAAGGCACAACAGTGAGGTCGGCGATCCGGTAGAGCGAGTGAAGGACATCGTCACCGATCCAGCCAAGGAAAGTTCCGTGCTCCATAAGGCCCAGTTCGTTCGCCTGCTTGTGGAGTTCCGCCTCATGGGTGCCAGAGCCAGCCACCAGGAAACGGGTGTTTGGCAGCGCCGCGATGACCTCGGGCATGGCCTCGAGGGCGAGCTGGAATCCCTTCTCGTAGACGAGCCTTCCGATCAGCAGGACCAGGTTCTCTTCCGGAGCGGCAAACTGCGAACGGAGCCGGGCCAGCTCCTGCGGATCTTCGGCCGGCAAATCTTCTGGGTCGATCCCGTTGGGGATAACCGAGATCCGACCTTCCTCGACGCCGAAGATGTCAGCGATCTGCTCGCGCATGAAGTGAGAACAGGCAATCACCCGGTCCGAACGGTTGGCGATCCACTTTTCCACTCCGTGGATGTGCGATTGGGGGTGTTTGTCCACCCAGCCCTGATGCCGGCCGTATTCGGTCGCGTGGATCGTGGTCACCAGCGGAGCGTTGAATCTCCTCGCTAGGTGATCGCAGGCACCGGCCACCAGCCAGTCGTGACCGTGAACCAGGTCGAAATCGAACCGGTCTCCAAGCTCGACACCGGCCGCCAGCATGTCGGCGTTCATGCGTTCTACCCAGGTGACGAACTCGCCCAGGTCGGTTGGCCGCTCCGGCTCCACGATCCGATGGATCTGGACCCCGGCCATCTCTTCCTCGATCGTCGCCTGCTCGCCGCCCCGTGTAAGTACGTGGACTTCAAGGCCGAGCACGACCAGAGCCTCGGAGAGCTTCCTTACGTGACGGGCAAGGCCACCCTCGATCAGCGGCGGGTACTCCCAGGTGACTACGAGAATGCGGGACAAGGTCTTGGCGTGAGGGCTAGGGCGTAAGAAACGGCGTGAGGACGAGGTCAGGCGCGAGGCCGCGGAGACCGGATCCGATGGGTACCCCGCTGTTTGTTGAGTCGGATTGTAGGGCTTCGAATGCGCTTTCCGCGTGGCCGGTCGCGCGATCGAAGGGATAGTCACCGGCCTGTCCGCGCTGATCGAGGAAGGCCCAGTCGCTCGACTGGACCATCAGCAGTTCCCTCGTTGCCCGTTCGGCCCGTTCCCTTGGCAGGCTCCGGACAGCCTCCCCCACCCGTAGTTCGAGGCTGCGTGAAGCCCAGGCCAGATCGGCCACCGAAGGCGAATCCCAGGTGTGGAAATCCTTGTCCTCACCCCAGGTCGACGGCTTGAGGTCAGCCGTCCGGGCGCCTTCACCGTGAGCCACGGCAGCCTCGTCCAGGGTGAGCAGGTTGACGCCGTGCCCATCCGCCAGGTCGAGTACCGCGGCAAGCCACTCCGGGCCTTCCTTCCACCAGTGGCCAAGCAGTTCGCAGTCGATCGTGAAGGTGATGAGGCCGCGCTCGCCGGTCGTCTCGCGATGGGTGTCCAGTCGTTCGCGGACCGCCCCAAGGAACTCTTCGGCCTGTTCCGAGGCGCGGCGGCTGGCCGCATCCGGATCGTAGGGACCGCCATCGATGCGGAAGATGTGAACACCGTTCATCGAAAGCCGGTGAAAGTCCAGGTAGCCGGACCAGGACGGGTAGCCGGACATGTCCCACAGCCAGGCCACGGCCGGCCAGTCAATCGTGAAGGCGAGAGGCCCGGCACCTGTCCGGACCGGGCGCAAGGCCCGGTCGTCGGGTTCGTGACGGCTCTGGTCGATGCAGAACCAATCTATTCCGTGCCTGGCCAGGTCACTCTCAAGCCCGGGCCGGTAGGCGCACTCCGGAAGCCAGAAGCCACTGGATTCACCGAAGCGCCGACGGTGCGAGGCGATTCCGCTGGCAACCTGGACATCGAGGCCGGCCCTCGTCGCGAGCAGAGGCAGCACGGCATGGGTTGCACTTGAAGGAATCAGGGAGACATTCCGTTCACGGGCGACTGAGAAAGCCGCCAGCGGGTCACCGCCGTGGGAGGCGAGCAGGGCGGCCGATCTTTCGTACCGCGCGACCTCGGCTCTTGCCGCATCCACGTAATCGGGCTCGGCGGTCTCCACATCCCTCTTTGCCGCACCGATCCGGTGGTCGTTCAGGAAGGTCTCAAGCCTTTCGCGGGTGCCTGCCTCCTCGAGCTGATCGGCCAGGACCGGGGTCACGGTCATGGTCAGGTCCCGGGCAACCTCCAGAACCGGCAGGTGCGAACGGACCACAGCGTCGAAGAGCCATTCCTCGCCGAAGGGATAGGTGCCGAACCCCTCGACGTACGGCATGTGGGAATGAAGAACGATCGCGAGATCGCCTGAGCCCTCAGACATGGCAGACGGCGAGGAAGTCCAGGGAGCTTTCGAGGTCGTGGGTTG
>JAGQUT010000081.1 GCA_020438355.1 Solirubrobacterales bacterium
CCTCCGGAAGGGGTTATGGAAAGCTAGTTCGACCCGTCGGACGGAAAACCTGCCACTTTTCCTGCAAATTGCGGAAATTCGTATTTTCCGCCCTCCATGGACCTCCTCGCCGAAGAAAACGAAGGGGCGCCGGATTTCTCCGACGCCCCGTTCGATTACTGCTGGCGCTTGATCGTTCCTGCGGCCGGTCCCCACCTCCGGCCTGTTGATCAGGTCTCGGTGTAGAGCGGGCCGTCGCCGCCTTCCGGCAGTGTCAGGCGGCCACCCTTGGCCGTGATGGCGCCGCACTGGACGCAGTTTGAAGCGGTGACGTGGACGTCGACGATGGGCGCGTCGGATTCGAGCTGATCCTCCGGGATCTCGTAGACCTGGGCCGGGCACATGGACACCCATGTCTGGGCAACCTCGCGCGGCACTTCGGTCTGGATCCGGATGTGGTTCGGAGCGTCATCGCGGGTCGCGTTGCCGGAGAGGAAGACCGACGACAGCTTGTCGAAGGTGTACTCGCCGTCCGGGTCCGGGTACTTGTCAGCCGCCTTGCCGAGCTCGACCTTGTAGGTCGCGTCATCATGGTTCTTCCAGTGACCGCCGGGGAAGTGGCCACCGGTGAGGGTCATCGCGGAAGCCGCAGCACCACCGAGGAAGAAGCCCTTGGTGAACGGCTGGCTGGCGTTACGGACCTTGTAGAGATCCTTCTCGATCAGCGAGTTGTGGACCTTCTCGTCATAGGCAGAGAAATCAACCTGGTCCTTCTCGAGGGCGTCGACGATGGCCTCGGCGGCGTACATGCCGGCGTGCATCGCGTAGTGAACTCCCTTGAGCTCGGCGACGTTGACCATGCCGGCGTTGTCACCGGCGATCACCATGCCGGGGACCGAGAGGCGCTTCGGCATCGACCAGTAACCACCGGCCGGAATCGTCTTGGCGCCCCAGCCGACACGCTTGCCGCCCTTGAGGATCTTCTTGATGAAGGGATGCAGCTTGAACTGCTGGAGCAGATCGTGGACCGAGAGGGTCGCGTCCGTGTAGTCGAGGCCAACGACGAAGCCGATGCAGACCTTGTTGTCCTCCATCGGGTAGATGAAGGAACCGCCGAACTCCTTGTACTTGGCGGCCTTGCGGAGCGGCCAGCCCATGGTATGGATGACCTGGTCGAGAGGCTCCTCGACTTCCCAGATTTCCTTGACGCCGAGTTCCCAGCGCTGCGGATCGAGACCGTTGATGTCGAAGTGATCGAGTGCGGCGTAGGTGAGGTGGCCGAGGGTTCCTTCGGCCAGCACGGTGCCCTTCGCAACCAGGTCCATGCCCGGTTCGAAGTTGCCCAGTTCCTGTCCGTCACGGCCACGACCACGGTCGCCGGATCGGATGCCCTTGACGATCTGGTCCTCGACCAGCAGCTTGTCGGCTGTGGTTTCGGTGAGGATGTAGGCGCCCATCTCCTCTGCCTTCTCGGCGAGGAAGCGGGAAAGCTTGGAAACGGAGGTGACGTAGTTGCCGTGGTTCTTGAAGTTTGGCGGCATCGGCTTGAGCGGAAGCGCCAGCTTCTCGGTGAGCAGGTAGACGGCATCCTTGTCGACCTCGCGGTAGACGGGCCACTCGTCGCGGGGCATGTCGGGGAACAGCTCCTCCATCGCGGAAGGACGCATGTTGGCTCCCGACATGGCGTGGGCGCCACAGACTTTGCCCTTCTCGACCACGGCGACGGGGACCTCACCGAGCTTCTCCATGAGCTCGGGCTTGTCCTCGAGCAGCTGCAGGGTCTTGACTGCAGCGGCCAGGCCGGCCGGGCCACCACCGACGATCGCGACGCCTACTTCAATGCGCTCATCCTCGGGATCGGTGGGCGCGGTGATGACGCTTTCGGAATCAAAGGGGGGCGGATACTCGGAGGGCGCTACGGGCGGCATGCTCTAGGTCCTTTCGGGACGGCTTAGGTGGTGACGAGAAGTCTGTTGGTGTTACCGGTAATTCGAAGTCTTGTGAATCCTGTGGCAATTCTGCCGGGTGAAGCGGTCGGCCGGGGGAACCAATCGTCCCCCCGGCCGGGCCCTTCAGTTGCTGCTAGCCCTTCTTGGCCTTGATGGCCTCGGTGAGCTTGGGCATGATCTTGTTCAGATCGCCGACGATGCCGAGGTCGGAGAACTCGAAGATCGGAGCGTTCGCGTCCTTGTTGATCGCGACGATCGCTTCGGAGTTCTGCATGCCGACCTTGTGCTGGATGGCGCCGGAGACACCAACCGCCAGGTACAGCTTCGGGGCGACGGTCTTGCCGGTCTGGCCGATCTGGGCGGCGTAGGGGTACCAGCCGGCGTCGACGACAGCACGGGTTGCCGCGACGGCACCGTTGTCGAAGGCACCTGCGAGTTCCTCGCAGTCCTTGAAGCCGTCGGCGGAACCGAGGCCACGACCGCCACCGATCAGAA
>JAGQUT010000082.1 GCA_020438355.1 Solirubrobacterales bacterium
CTCGAGGGACCGAGGATTCTAACTGTGGTGGTTGACCGGTGTCGTCAGGTGAGCCGGTCGGCGATTTCGATCGCCTGGCCGAGGTCGTCCAGCTCGATCTCCACGACCAGACCCTTGCCTTTCGGCCTGATCCTGACTGGCCGGTCCAGGCCCGTCTCGAGCTGCTCTGTGGCCGCGGCTATCGCCTCGGTCTCCTCTGCCGAAAGCGCGATCCTTCCGCGACCCTTCTTTGGCGACTCCGCCATTGCCCTTGCTCCGGCCTCGGTCTGACGAACCGACCACCCCTCATTTTTGGCTTGGCGAGCGAGTTTGCGACGATCACCATGGTCCGGCACTTGCAGGATGGCTCGGCCGTGACCCTCGGAGAGATCTCCCTGTTCGAGCATTTCAAGGACGTCGTCGGGAAGGTCGAGGAGGCGAATCAGGTTCGAGATCTGGGGGCGGCTGCGGCCCACCCGCTTGCCAAGTTCTTCCTTGCTAAGGCCAAGGTCCTCGACGAGCGCGGCGCAGGCCTTCGCCTCTTCCACCGGGTTCAGGTTCTCGCGGACCATGTTCTCGATCAGGGCGACTTCGAGCCGGTCGGCTTCATCCGAGTCCCTGATGACGACCGGAACCTTCTCCACTCCTGCCATCTGAGCCGCGCGCCAGCGACGCTCACCGGCGATGATTTCGTAACGACCCTTTCCGGCCGGCCTCACGATCAGTGGTTGGACCACTCCGCTGGCCTTGATCGATTCGGAAAGCGCCTCCAGGGCCTGCTCCGAGAAGTTGGTTCTCGGCTGCTCCGGATTGCGGTCGATCGACTTGACCGGAAGCTCGCGCATGTCGGGTCCCGTAGCGCTCTCGGGGAGGATCGCCCCGAGTCCCTTTCCCAGCCCCCGCCTCTCAGCCACGGGCGTTCACCTCGTCAGCCAGCGCCAGGTAGGCCTCGGAACCACGTGAACTCGGCGAGTAATCGGTGACCGGGATCCCGTAACTCGGGGCCTCGGCGACACGGACGGTTCTTGGGATCACGGTGCGGAAAACGGTCTCCGAAAAGTGGTCACGGAGTTCCGCTTCAACCTGCTGGGCGAGCCGTGTCCTCTCGTCATGCATGGTGACGAGTATGCCGCCGAGCTCAAGTCCCGGATTGAGCTGCTGCCGCACCATCTTGATCGTGTCAAGGAACTCGACCAGGCCCTCGAGGGCGAGGTATTCGGCCTGAACCGGAATGATCACCCGGTCTGAAGCGACAAGGGCATTGACCGTGATCGGGCCGAGTGCGGGCGGGCAATCGATCAGGACCACCTCGTAGTCCTCCTCGATCGTCCCCAGCTGCTCGGTCAGGCGTGTGTTCGGATTGTCGAGCCTGGGCAACTCGACGACCGCGCCGGCAAGGTCGCGGCTCGCGGGGACCAGCCATACGTTCTCCGGCCCGGCCGGAAGCGCGGCTTCACTCAGAGTGACGTTGCCGCTGAGGACCTCGTAGGTCGTCGGCAGGTCACTCTTGTCGAGGCCGAAGGCGACGGTGGCGTTGGCCTGCTGGTCCATGTCGACGACCAGAACCTTCTTGCCCATCCGGGCGAAAGCGGCGCCAAGGTTCACAGCGGTCGTGGTCTTTCCCACCCCACCCTTCTGATTTGCAACTGCGTAGATCAATTCGGAGTTGCCGGGCGGGGCAGGAAATCACACGTGGACGAGGAAACTCTCATACAGAGCCCAGCTTAGAGACTTTGGCTTGAACATCGCCAGTCCGGGGGGTCAATTCCTGCTCAGGGGCCGTTTTCTGGCGATTCCGGCCCGACGCGGCAGCCCGCCCGGGGTCGGTCCGTCCTTGGTCAGGACGTACAGCCGCTTTTCGCGTGAGCCCTCGTACGGGGTGACTGTCTCCTGGCGATCGACCGTCATCGCAAGCTTCTCGTGGTTGTCGGCGATCACGGCCTCGGAATCTGGCTCCGGATCCCCCTTCCAGGCGACGAGATGACCGCCCTCCCGGAGCAGGGGGGAGGCGAGCTCCGCAAGCACTGACAGTGGGGCGACCGCCCGGGCGGTCACGAGGTCGTACTTCTCAAACCCTTCCGCCTTCGCCCAATCTTCCGAGCGAGACTTGACGGCCCGGGCATTTTCCAGTCCCAGAGCCGAAATAACCTCGCCCACGAACTCGACTTTGCGCCCGACTGAATCAATCAGAGTGAACTCGCACTCCGGCAGGGCAAAGGCGAGCGGAATGCCGGGAAAACCGCCCCCGGAGCCGAGGTCCGCGGCGGATCCTGCTTCGCGCACCTCGCGGCAGGCGAGTCCGGAGAGACTGTCTGCCACGTGGATGTCTCGCGCCTCTGCGGGGTCCGTGACCGAGCTGAGAGACACATGACTCTT
>JAGQUT010000083.1 GCA_020438355.1 Solirubrobacterales bacterium
AAGAGTCATGTGTCTCTCAGCTCGGTCACGGACCCCGCAGAGGCGCGAGACATCCACGTGGCAGACAGTCTCTCCGGGCTTGCCTGCCCCGAGGTTCGTGAGGCAGCATCAGCCTTGGATCTCGGCTCCGGGGGCGGTTTTCCCGGCGTGCCGCTCGCGCTGGCCTTGCCGGACTGCAATTTCACCCTGATCGATTCGGTCGGGCGCAAAGTGGAGTTCGTAAACCAAGCGATTTCGGCTCTGGAACTGAAAAACGCGCATGCTGTGAAGTCCCGCTCGGAGGACTGGGCAAGAACAGAAGGATTCGAGAGGTACGACCTGGTGACCGCGCGGGCCGTCGCGCCCCTGTCGGTGCTTGCCGAGCTCGCCTCCCCCCTGCTCCGCGAAGGCGGTCATCTGGTGGCCTGGAAGGGTGATCCGGAACCGGATTCCGAGGCCGTGATTGCCGACAACCACGAGAAGCTGGCGATGACCATCGATCGCCAGGAGATTATTACCCCGTACGAGGGCTCCCGCGAGAAGCGGCTGTACGTCCTGACCAAGGATGGACCAACCCCGGAGGGTCTGCCACGTCGGGCCGGAATCGCCAGAAAACGGCCTCTGAGCAGGAATTGACCCCCCGGACTGGCACTGGTCAAGCCAAAGTCTCTAAGCTGGGCTCTGTATGAGAGTTTCCTCGTCCACGTGTGATTTCCTGCCCCGCCCGGCGACTTCGAGTTGATCTACGCAGTCGCCAATCAGAAGGGTGGGGTGGGAAAGACCACGACCGCCGTGAACCTCGGCGCTGCTTTCGCCCGGATGGGAAAGAAGGTCCTGGTCGTCGACATGGACCAGCAGGCGAACGCCACCGTCGCCTTCGGTCTTGACAAGAGCGACCTGCCGACGACGTACGAGGTTCTCAGTGGCGACGTGACTCTGAGTGAGGCCGCGCTTCCAGCTGGCCCGGAGAACGTCTGGCTGGTTCCCGCGAGCCGGGACCTTGCCGGCGCGGTGGTCGAGTTGCCTCGTCTGGACAACCCGAACACCCGTCTCACCGAGCAGCTGGGGACGATCGAGGCGGACTACGACGTGGTTCTGATCGATTGCCCGCCCGCGCTCGGCCCGATCACCGTCAATGCCCTCGTCGCCTCCGACCGGGTGATCATCCCGGTTCAGGCCGAGTATCTGGCCCTCGAGGGCCTAGTCGAGTTTCTTGACACGATCAAGATGGTCCGCCAGCAGCTCAATCCCGGACTCGAACTTGGCGGCATACTCGTCACCATGCATGACGAGAGGACCCGACTCGCACAGCAGGTTGAAGCAGAGCTTCGCGACCACTTCTCGGAGACCGTTTTCCGTACCGTGATCCCGAGAGCGGTCCGGGTCGCCGAGGCACCCAGTTACGGAATCCCGGTTACCGACTACTCCCCGAACTCGCGCGGTTCAGAGGCATACCTGGCGCTGGCTGACGAGGTGAATGCTCGTGGCTGAGAGACGTGGACTCGGCAAAGGCCTCGGGGCGATCCTCCCCGAGAGCGCGACCGGACCGGACATGCGCGAGCTTCCGGTCAAGTCGATCGACCGCAATCCCGAGCAGCCAAGGACAAACTTCTCGGAGCAGGCCCTGGAGGCACTCTCCGAATCGATCAAGGCAAGCGGAGTGGTCCAACCACTGATCGTGAGGCCGGCCGGTAAGGGCCGCTACGAGATCATCGCCGGAGAGCGCCGCTGGCGTGCCGCCCAGATGGCGGGAGTTGAGAAGGTTCCGGTCGTAATCAGGGACTCCGACGAGGCCGACCGGCTTGAAGTGGCGCTGATCGAGAACATGGTCCGGGAAAACCTGAACCCGGTGGAAGAAGCGAAGGCCTGCGCCGCGCTCGTCGAAGACCTCGGCCTCAGCAAGGAAGAGCTCGGCAAGCGGGTGGGCCGCAGCCGTCCCCAGATTTCGAATCTTATCCGCCTTCTCGACCTTCCCGACGACGTCCTTGAAATGCTCGAGCAGGGAGAACTCTCCGAGGGTCACGGCCGGGCCATCCTGCAGGTACAGGACCATGGAGACCGCCGCAAACTGGCTCGCCAAGCCAAAAACGAGGCCTGGTCCGTTCGCCAGACCGAGGCCGGAGCGAGGGCAATGGCGGAGGTCCCGAAGAAGGGTCGCGGAAAGCAGGCACTCTCAGCGGAGGAGACCGAGGCGATCGCCGCGGCCACCGAGCAGCTCGAGACCGGCCTGGACCGTCCGGTCAGGATCAGGCCGAAAGGCAAGGGACTGGTCGTGGAGATCGAGCTGGATGACCTCGGTCAGGCGATCGAAATCGCCGACCGGCTCACCTGACGACACCGGTCAACCACCACAGTTAGAATCCTCGGTCCCTCGAG
>JAGQUT010000084.1 GCA_020438355.1 Solirubrobacterales bacterium
GCTGTCCTCGTCGACGACCCCCGGCTTGACTGGGCCCAGGTGGTCGAGGCCGCCGACGCAGCCATGTACGAAGCCAAGAGGAATGGCGGCGATCGGGTCGTTACGAGACGCGTAATGGAGTCACTCGAGCTGTGAGGTCCGAACCGACCAGTCTGGGGACCAGGTCGATTCGATAAGGCGGAACCTTCGTTCGGCGCTCGAGACCGATCGGGCTGGCGTCCGCTGGATTGGCCCCCTCCGAAGCGCTCTGGTTTGTGCCCTGGCGGTCGCACTGGCCGTGATCTTCGGCGAGGCCAAGCACGCGACGGCCCTCGCTATAGGTGCCCTGTTCGCCGGTCTCTCAGATCCTCGTGGAACCCTGGGTATGAGGGCCCGCGCCATAGGCATCGTCGCAGTGATGAACGCATGTGCCGGGGTGATCGGAGCGCTGGTCGCCACTTCGTATGGCCTTCACGTTTTCGTGGCCATGCTCGTCAGTCTGGTCTGCGGCTACCTGGGAGTCATCGGTCCTCGCGCCGCAACGGCGGGGGTACTGGCGCTGGTGGTCTTCATCATCTTCGCCGGCACGGTCTACGTGCCCGCCGACGCCCCGCAGGTCGCCCTGCTTCTGCTGGCGGGGGCGGCCCTTCAGGCTGCGGTGTCGCTGGCGCCGGTCTTTACCCGTCGCCTCGGATCGGTTCGAGGAGAAATTTCGGTCGCCTACAGGGCACTCGCGCTCACGTTCCAGGACCGGCAGATAGAAGTCGGATCAGCCTCCCTGGCGGCCAAGGTCGGGCTTTCCCGGGAACTGATCCGCGAGAGCAGAGCGGAGGGTGCCACACGGGATTGGCTCGACGATCTGGTTCAGATCTGCGAGAGGGTGAGAGTCGGCACGTTTCTGCTCGAGCACCGGAACATCGATCTCTCCCCCGAAGCCGAGGATTTCATTCTTCGCTTCTACCAATCGGCGGCCAGCGCCTGCTTTGCGGTTTCCACAGTTCTCGAGATCCCGCGTCTCCGGCAAAAGCTGAAGGTCAGGGCCACAGAGCTCGACGAAGCGGTGAGGGGTGCGCCGCGGATGCCCGATGTCGCCTGGTCGGCGGTCCTTTCAATCCACGACGACCTGCTGCGGGCAATCGCACTCGTGGAACGAAGGCCGTGGCCGTTGGGGCCAGCCTTCGGGGTGAAACTGACCTTCTCGGGTCCGCATGACGATGTCTCCCGCCTGTGGAAGCGGAACGACACCACAGGGGTCTTCGTCCGCCACGCGATCAGGCTGGCTGCGGTGATCACTTTGGCGGTGGCTCTCTCGAAAATGCGGGGCTTCGAGGACAGCTACTGGCTTCCGATGACCGTGGCCTGGGTGATGAAGCCGGATCTCGCCGGGTCGGCCACCCGACTGGTAGCGAGGCTCGCGGGAACGCTCGCGGGAGCCTTTGTGTTCGTCGCAACGTTCGAAGCCTTCGGCTCGACCGCCACCGTTGTCACGGTCATCGTCGGGCTTTCCGCGTTCCTGGTCTTCGCTTTCATCCAGGCCAACTACACGATCGGCACCCTTGGCGCGACGGTTCTGTTCTTCACCCTGGTCACTTTCGCTGGCAACCCGGCGATCTCTTCCGCTACCACCCGGGTCGGCTTCACCTTGCTTGCCGGCGTCTGTGTCGCACTCGCCGTTCTGGTCGTCCCGACCCGGTCGCTCCCGCTCGCCTACAGCCGGCTTGGGCTAGCGGCAAAGGGGATGGCCGACTACGTGGATGCAGTCCGGTGTGGAAGGCCGGAGCCCGCTCTGGTTGATTCACGGGCTGCCGCGGCTCTGGCAACGGTCAATGCCGGAGACATGATCAAGGCGGTCGGACTCGAGCCTGGAAGCAACGGAACCGAGGCGCGGTCGGCATCAAGGGTGATGGACGGACTCGTGACGGCGACGGCCTATGCCGCCTCAGCCGAGCTCGATCCCGCCCGGGACCAATCCAGACTGACGGCAGGGGGAACCGCCGCAATGAGGTCGATCGGCGACGGACTCGAAGATGTCGCTCAGGGGAGGGACTCTGTACCGGCCATGCCGGGGCTGGACCCTGGCAACCCCTTCGAGAAAGCGGTCACCGACGCCGCGGAGGCGCTTGCTTCTGTGGCCCCGATCGGGCCGAACGGTCATCCTGGTCCGTCTATTCTGCGGCACGATGAGCGGACCTGAACCGGAAGGGCTTCAGAAGTGGGCCACCGAACGTGGCCTTCACTGG
>JAGQUT010000085.1 GCA_020438355.1 Solirubrobacterales bacterium
GCGTACCGTGATGCGACCGGAGGGGCTGAAGGCTGCCGGCACGCTGATCGCCCTCCATGCCAGGGATCTCAACGCCACTGCCGTCGGCGGACCGGTGATGGCCGCGATCCCGCTGGCTTGTGCTGCGATCGCTGTGCCCGAGGGTGAATCGCTCGGCGGCTTTTTCGTTCGAAAGGAACGGAAGGCGCACGGCCTTCAGCGGTGGGTCGAGGGAGCAGCCGAACCCGGTGACCGGGTCCTGGTGGTCGAGGACACCGTTACGACAGGCGGGTCCACGATCTCGGCGATCGAGCGGATTCGCGACGAGGGTTTCGAGATCGCCGGGGTACTTGCCGTCGTGGATCGTCTCGCCGGTGGTGGCGACCGGATCGCAGCCGAAGCCGGAGCTCCGTACGAGACCCTCACCACGATCGACGACATCTACCCGGACCGCCCCGACAAGTAAGCCCGGACCGCGGGTCGTCTCGTTTGGGAGGGGGTTGTGCCGGGCACCCGGTAATGAAACGATGGGCCTGCAAGCGTCGCCACGAACCGAGAGGACCCGGGAATGGAATTCGACCAGTACCACGAGCCACCGGAAGAACTGAGTCCGGAGCTCCGCACCAAGGCTAGGCTCTTCGCCTCGCTCGCGGAAGAGGCCGAGGCGATCAACTGGTACGAGCAGAGGCTTTCGGTCGAGCCGGATGCCGAAGCGCGATCGATCATGCGAAACGCCCAGCATGAGGAGTTCAAGCATTTCTCGATGGATCTCGAGTTCCTCTTCCGGAAGATTCCCGTCTGGCGGGAACTGGCCGAGGGAGTCCTGTTCAGGGAAGGTGACATCGTCGAGCACGGCGAAGCCGCCGAAGCGGGCACCGAGGACGAGGACGAAGCTCGGGAAAACGGAGGTTCCGGCGGTTCGCTCGGGATCGGAAGCCTGAGAGGAGCGGGACTGTGAATCACCTGTTGCGGGGTCACGCCCCGATCACCGATGAAGCGTGGAAGCAGATCGACGAGGAGGCCCGTGACGGTCTGGTGCCCGCCCTTGGAGGACGCAAGCTTGTCGACTTCGAAGGACCACTCGGCTGGGGGCATTCCGCCACCGACCTTGGCCGGGTCAGCGACTCGACGAACGGGCCCGCCGAAGGAGTGAGCCTGCGCTCTCGCCAGGTGCTCCCGGTGGTCGAGCTCCGGGCACCGTTCACGATCAGCCGTTCCGAGCTTGAAGCGCTGGATCGCGGCGCGGTCGACACTGATTTCGACTCCCTGAACGCAGCCGCACGACAGATGGCGATCGCAGAGAACGCCGCGATCTTCCACGGTCTCTCGGGGGCGAACATGGAGGGCATCGCGAGTGCGTCCAGCCACCAGCCGATCCCGCTCGGAGACAACGGCTTCAACGACTACCCGGAGCACATCGCCAAGGCCATCGAGGTGATTCTCTCCGCCGGGGTCGAGGGTCCCTATGGAGTGGCCCTTAGCCCTGAGTGCTACACGGGTGTGGTCGAGAGCGCCGAGCGTGGCGGCTATCCGCTGCTTTCACACATCCGGAAGATCCTGCAGGAGGCTGGTGGAGGCCCGCTGGTGTGGGCCCCCGGGCTCGACGGGGTGGTGGTGGCCAGCATGCGGGGTGGCGACTTCCTCTTCGAATCCGGCCAGGACCTCTCGATCGGATACGACAGCCACGACTCCGAACGGGTCAACCTCTACATCGAGGAAAGCTTCACCTTCCGGGTTGCCACCCCGGAAGCGGCGGTGGCACTTCCAAAGTAACCCCCAAGACCGTCGATAGACCCGCAACACGGTCGAGATTGATTTCAATCGCACATAGAGCGCTTGAAATCAAGCTCGAATGTTCGCGAGCCGGTCAGGTGCGGGACTTCTCGGCTTCTTCGGCCGCGTCAGCGCCGGTGCGTGTGGTGACCATCTTTCCGGCACCACCGCCCAGAACTTTTCGGACCAGTCCCGGAGCGAGGATCTTGAGGACCGCGATCAGGCCGTAGGGCCTGGGCACGTAACGCTCCGGGCGATCGAGGATTCCCGCCTCGTAAACGGCTTCGGCAGCCTTGCGGACGTCAGAGACCATCCAGCGGGTCGCCAGCTTCGAGGTCAGCTCATCGGCCGGGAAGCCCTCGGTCTTGATGAATCCCGGAAGGATCAGACCGACGTGAACTCCGTGAGGTGCTTCCTCCAGGTAGAGCGAATCGCTCCACCCGATCAGGGC
>JAGQUT010000086.1 GCA_020438355.1 Solirubrobacterales bacterium
GTCTGGCAACGCCAGGAGCTCTTCGGCGTTGCCGGGTTTGACCGAGCCTCCGTAAAGAATCCGGACCTGATCAGCCTTGGCTTCGTCCCTTGACCGAAGGAGATTGCGGATGAACTCGCAGGCCTCCTGCGCCTGTTCCGGGCTCGCGGTCAGCCCCGTGCCGATCGCCCACACCGGCTCGTAGGCGATAACGACCTTTTCGAGATCACTGGTGTGAACTTCCGCGAGGTCGGTCAGCACCTGGTGGGATAGCACTGCCTCGGTGTCGTTCGACTCCCTTTCCGCCTGGCTCTCGCCGACGCAGAGGATCGGCTCGAGGCCCGCTTCGATCGCCTTCGGGACCTTCCGGGCGAGAGCTTCGTCGGTCTCGCCGAAAAACTGGCGCCTTTCCGAGTGGCCGAGGACGGTGCCATCGACGCCCGCGTCGAGCAGCATCGGGGCGGATACCTCACCCGTGAACGCTCCCGAGTCTTCATAGAACATGTTCTGGGCGGCGACCCGCACCGGGGTGCCGGCACAACGCTCGGCGACCCGCTGGAGGGCGAGCCAGGGAGGACAGATGACGACTTCTGCTCCATCGGCCGACTGGGTCGGCAGAAAAGTGTCAAGAAACTCGTCCGCCTCTGTGGCGGTCTTGTTCATCTTCCAGTTCGCGGCTACGTAGGGTCGGCGGCTCATTTTCCTGCTCTTTCAGGTGGTGAGTTGTTTGCTTCCAGAACTAACGGCAGACCGGTTCATCGATCCTTCAACGCGTCCACGCCCGGCAGGGTCTTGCCCTCGAGCAATTCGAGTGAAGCGCCGCCCCCGGTCGAAACCCAGTCGACGTCTTCGGTCAGGTCGAACTTGACCAGGGCCGCGACCGAGTCGCCTCCTCCGACAACGGTGAACCCGTCGGCGGCGGCCACGGCTTCAGCCACGGTTCGGGTTCCGCCCGCGAAAGGATCCAGCTCGAAGGCGCCCATCGGACCGTTCCAGAGGACGGTGCCCGCGGAAGCGATTCGCGATGCGTAATCGTTCGCAGATTCGGGGCCGATGTCGAGTCCCATCCAGCCGTCAGGTACGTCGGTCCCGGAGAGGGCCTCTGTTTCGGTGTCGGCCGAGAATTCACGGCCAAGGGTGAGGTCGGTCGGCAGAACCAGTTCGCAGTTGCCTGCGGCTGCCTTTCGAAGCGCATCCTCCGCCAGGGGGATGTCGTCGTCCTGGCAGAGCGAGTTGCCGATCGAGTGGCCCTGCGCCTTGAAGAACGGGAAGCACATGGCGCCCCCGATCAGGATCTGGTCTGCGATCTCGAGGAAGCGGTCGATCACGCCCACCTTGTCGGAGACCTTCGAGCCACCGAGCACGACGACGAGCGGACGCTCCGGGTCGGCGGCAACCGAAGTGAGGTTCTCCACTTCCTTCTCCAGCAGCAGCCCCGCGTAGGCGGGCAGTTCCCCGGCCACGCCAGCGGTACTGGCGTGAGCCCGGTGAGCGGCACCGAAGGCATCGTTCACGTACAGGTCAGCGAGGCCGGCGAGTCGGCTGGCCAGGTCCGGATCGTTGTCGGTCTCACCCGCTTCGTAGCGCGTGTTCTCGAGAAGGAGGATCCCCCCTGGCTCGAGCTGGTCGGCCTTCGCCCGGGAATCCTCCCCGCCGACGTCAGAGGCGACCTCTACCGGCTTGCCGGTGAGTTCGGAAAGCCGTCGGGCCGCCGGCGCAAGCGAGAGCTCCGGCACGACCTGGCCCTTGGGGCGACCGAGGTGGGAGCAGAGGATTACCTTTGCTCCCGCTCCGGTCAGGTACTCGATGGTTGGCAGCGCGGCCCTGATCCGGGTGTCGTCGGTGACTTCCTGTCCGTCCAGCGGGACGTTGAAGTCAACCCGGACCAGAACACGCTTGCCGTCGACTTCGGCGTCGCGGACCGACGCCTTGTCGAAAGCCATTTCGGGTTCCTCTTTGTTCCTGGCCCTAAAGGA
>JAGQUT010000087.1 GCA_020438355.1 Solirubrobacterales bacterium
CGATGACAACGGGATGGGGCGTGAGATCCTGATCATCGAGCAGGAAGGCGACCGGATCACCCACGACATCATCAATCGCCTCAACTCCACCTTCGTAACCCCGATCGACCGCGAGGACATCTACGGCCTGGCTACCAAGCTCGACGATGTAATCGACTACATCGAGGAGGCCGCGGACTTTCTGGCTCTCTACCAGATCGAGGCGCCGATGGCCCAAGCCCAGGATCTAACGAGGATCCTCGTTGGTTGCTGCGAGCAGCTCTCACTGGGGTTGGAGAATCTGCCTTCGTTTCGGGATCTTGACCAGTACTGGATCGAGATTCACAGGCTCGAGAACGACGGTGATCGCGTGTCCCGGGATGCCGTTGCTTCACTGTTCTCGAACGGAATAGACCCGATGGTCGTTATTCGCTGGAAGGACATCTTCGCAGTGCTCGAAAAGGCGATCGACGCGACGGAGACTGCAGCGCACATCCTTGAAGGCATCGTGATCAAGAACTCGTAGGCCGTGGATATCCACCTTATCCTTGTCATTGTCGTCGTTTCGGCACTGGCCTTCGACTACACAAACGGTTTCCACGACACCGCGAACGTCGTCGCTACCTCGATCTCTACGGGTGCTGCTTCGCCGAAGGCCGCCATCGCTTTTGCCGCGATCTTGAACTTCGTTGGCGCGTTCATCTCGATCGAGGTCGCAGCGACCATTGCCTCCGATGTTGTCGACCAGGCTGCGATTTCCGGGCCGGGTGCCCTGAATGTCGTATTCGCCGGGCTGGTCGGGGCAATCACCTGGAACCTGATCACCTGGTACTTCGGTCTGCCTTCTTCGAGTTCTCACGCTCTAATCGGCGGAATCGTTGGCGCCGCGCTCGCTGACTCGGGCACCCAGGCCATCGAGACTGCCGGCTTGGTCGGGAAGGTTCTTATCCCCGCGGTCGTAGCTCCAATTCTTGCCTTCATCGTGGCCGCCCTGGCGATCGGCCTGGCGTACCGGATCGTTCAGAATCTGCGGCCCGGTCCGGTTGGTCGTGGCTATCGTGTCGGGCAGATCGCTTCCGGCGGTCTCCTCGCGCTCGCTCACGGAACCAATGACGCACAGAAGACGATGGGTGTGATCACGCTCGCCCTTATCGCTGATGGCGTGCTTCCGGCGGGTTCGGATCCACCCTTCTGGGTCATCTTCTCGGCCGCGACCGCGATCGCCTTGGGCACCTACAGCGGAGGCTGGCGCATAATCAAGACGACCGGTATGCGCATCATCAAGATGGACCCCGCACAGGGTTTCTCGTCGCAGGGTGCGGGAGCGGCGGTGATCATGGCTTCGACCCACTTCGGGTTTCCGCTCTCGACCACTCACGTAATCAATGGCGGAGTAATGGGTTCCGGTGTGGCAAAGCGTGTTTCCGCAGTCCGTTGGGGCGTGGCCGGGAACATCGTGACCGCCTGGGTTTTCACTCTGCCTGCTGCAGCGATCATCGGGGCGGCAACGTTCGGTCTCACCGAACTGATGGGTGGTGCGTCAATAGGGCCGATCGTGATCAGCGTAGTTGCAGTGGGCCTAATCATCATTGCTTTCGTCAAGCGGGCCCGGCGCACCGAAGTCGTGGATGTTCAGACCGAGGCTGTCTGATCGATGTCGCTGATCGCCCAGATCGTCGACACCGGGGATGTCCTCATGACCATCGGGGCTTCATTCGCCGCAGGTCTGAGCGTCGCACTTGTTTCTTCACTGGCCATCTGGGGCGGGGCCAAGTACGTCGATTTCAGTCAGGACGGTCGAGGAGTCGCAGCGGCAATGTCGCTTGCTGTAGGCATCTTCGGACTGCTGGCTACGGTCGGAATCATCATTTTCGGCATCGTCCTGATGGTCTCCAAGTAGCCGGGACACCCCGCAGGTAGGCTTGGTTCATGGTCGCTGCCCGCAACATCCTGATCATCGCGGTACTCGCCGC
>JAGQUT010000088.1 GCA_020438355.1 Solirubrobacterales bacterium
TTGACGAGTTTCAGATCTTCAATCGAGGTGCTCATTGCGACCGACTTTACAAGGCATCCGAGTCGGACAAAGGCGGCACCGTTAGGGTTTCGAACATGCGCAAGCGTCTCGTCTCCATCACTGCTGTCTTTGCTCTCGCCTCTCTGGCCTTCGTCCCGAACGCCATGGCGATCCCCGATTGCGAGGGACCTGTCTCCCAGAAGACGCTCTACACAGGACAGGGGGTCCTTGAAGCGGTGATCTCCGGTGGTGGCGGAAAGCTGTTCGTTTCGGGCACCAGGACCGGCTTCGACGACCCCGCCAGTCTGATCAGGATCGACCGTCCGGGCGCTGCTCCGGAAGTCATCTCAAGCGCACCCGCTGGTCCCGGGGGTCTGACCTGGGCAGGAAGGCAGTTGATCTGGGGTAACGGAAACACCTTGGCGGGCGGCCAGTCCGGCGATGCCAACCCGCAGGCAAGGCTCCTGAAAGTGAACCCGAAGAACGGGAAGTACACCACCTGGGCTACCGGACTCGGCATGGCAAACGGGGTTACCAAGGACCGGACCGGCAACGTGTTTGCCTCAAACGACTTCGGTCTGAAACTGGACCGGATCACCCCCGGGGGAGTAACTACTCACGGTTGGGCCGACGTTGAGAGCGGCAACGGAATGGTCGTCGGCAAGAACGGCAAGTACCTTTTCGTCAACCAGACCTTCAGGAACCCTGGCAGCATCGCCCGGGTCGAGCTGGCGAACCCTTCGAACGTCACCACCTGGTTCTCCGCAGCTGGCCTGGACAATCAGGTTCCAGCCTTCGACGGTCTGACGCGCGACGGGGAGAACAACCTGTATGCGGCGGCTTGGGCCCCAGGCGAGATCTGGAAGATCACCCCGGACAGGCAGGTCTGCAAGCTTGCCTCGGGCATCCCCCAGATTTCAAATGTCGCCTTCGGTGGTGGCAAATCAGGATTCAACCGAAGCACTCTCTACGCGGTCGGTTTCGGTGGACAGATCGTTCAGGTCAAGGGCGCCCTGAACGCCACGGTTCCGGCCACCTGAGCGCCCAGACCGGTTAGGTTCGGGGCATGGATGCTTACAAGAGGTATCTCCTGCCTGTCCTGCTGGCCGCCCTGCTGATCGGGGCCGCTCCCGCCCAGGCGAAAACCGTGAACGGTTGTCTGCTCAAACAGAAGGCGAACTGCGGGGGCAAGAAGCTCAACTGGAAACTCGAGTTCCACGGCAAGCTGAACGGGGCCAACTTCCGCAACGCGAAGATGCGAGGGGCCGACCTCAGGAACGCGAATCTCAAGAACGCCGACCTGCGCGGAGCCGACCTGACCAGTGCCGACCTTCGCGGTGCCTGGCTGGTTGGTGCGAAGCTGAATAAGGCGACGCTTTCGACGGCGAACTTCACCAACGCGACGCTTAACCGTGCGAACCTGAGCGCGGTCAGCGCCGAGAACGCCCGGTTCTACGGCTCAAGCCTCGACACCGCCACATTGACCAATGGCGACTTCAGCAACTCGTCCTTCTACGGGGCGGACCTGAGCGGCGCGAACCTGAAGGGTTCGAACCAGCCTCCGCCTCCGCCTCCATTCTCGAACGAACCGGCGAAGACAACGACCAACCTGATCAACGCGAACCTGTGGGGAGCGACGCTCTCGGGCACCGACCTCACGAACGTCAACCTGGAGAACGCCAACCTTTACGGGGTGGTCGCTCAGCCAGACCCGGCCAACTTCACCGGCACCCTGCTCTATTCGGCAAATCTGAACAGCACGATCATGGAAGGGGCGAACTTCACCGACGCTTTCATGCATGCGAGCACGATCCAGATTTCAGCCTTTCAGGGGGCAAACATGACCGATGCTTCCCTCGGTTCGGTGATCATCATGAACTCGAACTTCACGGGCGCCGACTTCACCGGGACGGTTTTCCCGAACGCGCTCTGGTACCACTCGGTTTGTC
>JAGQUT010000089.1 GCA_020438355.1 Solirubrobacterales bacterium
GGCGGCGGTAGCGGGCGATGACGTCGGCGGTGACCTTCTCGTAGGCGGTACCGAGATGAGGCCGGCTGTTGACGTAGTCGATGGCCGTCGTGATGTAGAACTTGGCGTCGCTCATGAGCGGTCGGGATCCTCGCGGTCGCGCCCGGTCAGGTCCGGGCAGGCGACCCAAGTCTAACCCGAGGCCGACGGATTCCCACCTTCGGTACGCCGCCCGCTCGGAGCGCGGATGCGCAGCCGGCGCTCCGGAGCGCCAGCCGCTGGGGGCTGTCGGAAAAGTCCCGATCGGCTAGACTCCCTCCGATCACGGATTGATTGGGGAGGGTCGGATGGCGGGATTTCGAGCTCCAGAGGAACGACGTTTTCAGATGGTGCTCTTTCCGGAGCGCCTGGATGACGTGATTCCGGCGGATCATCTTGTGCGCCATGTCCTTGCGCTCTTCGAGTCAGAGGCTCTTTCCGGTTCGATTCAGGCGATGGAGCGGGTCTATGACCTGGCACGAGGTCGCCCGCCCTACCATCCGCGTTACATGGCTGCGCTCTACGTCTACGGCATGCTGACGGGCTACCGTTCGAGCCGTCAGCTCGAGGACGCCTGCCACAATCGGATCGACGTGCGCTATCTGATGGAGTGTCAGCGACCGGACCACGCGACGATTGCGGAATTCGTCGTGCGCCACGGCTCCGAGCTTCAGGGACTCTTGCGGGACACGCTGACGCTCGGTCGTCGGGCCGGCGTGCTCAAGCTGAGTCGTGTGGCCCTCGACGGGACGAAGCTGAAGGCACGCGGCAGCAAGGGCTCCATCCTGCGGCGTGCTCGGATCGAGCGCGAGCTCGAGGAGGCCGATCGAGAGGTCGCCCGACTTTCTTCCGAGTACGAGGAGAACGAGCGTCGGGAATCGCTGACCGGGGGCCTCGACTGGGGCGGGGATCCGGACAAGACGCCGGCTCAACAGAAGCGTCGCTTCGAGCGGCAGCAACGAGCCTTGCAGGCGGCGCTCGCGGAGTTTTCCGAGCGCCAGAAGCGCTCTGCGCGAGGGTCGAGCAGAGTGCAGGAACAGGTCTCGGTGACCGATCCGGAAGCCCGAGGAATGGCCGGCAAGGACGGTTGCTTCGGCCTCCACTACAACGCCCAGGTGGCGGTGGACGTCGATTCCGGAATGGTCGTGGCGGTCGACCTGAACGATGAGACCGGTGATGCTGGCCAGCTCATTCCGATGGTCGAGGAGATCGAACGCAACTGCGGCGAGAAGCCGGAAGCCGTGCTGGCCGACTCGGCCTACGGTCCGGGTCCTGATCTCACGGCATTAGAGGAAGCCGGGATCGAGGGTTTCATTGCGGTCCCCGAGGGCGAATCGATCGATGAGGAAGCTCTGGCGGCACAGCGGGAGCGGATCGCCGGAGGCGAGATTCTGACGGTCGAGGAGGTCGCTCGGATGCCACGCGGCCGCAACGGGCGCCTGCACCGACTCTGTTTCCACTATCGAGAAGAAGAGGACGTCTACGTCTGTCCGCTTGGCGCGCGCCTGCGCTTCGTGCGGACGCAGACCCAGAGGCTGAAGGGGCGGAAGGTCAAGCGGCGGACCTACGAGTCCGAAGACTGTAGCCGCTGCCCACTGCTCGCTTCCTGCTGCGGCGGCAGCAAGAAGGTCAGGACCATCACCAGAGACCGACATGAAGGCTCTCGCCAGAGGCTACGCCATCGGATGTCCAGCGAGCGAGGCCGCGAGATCTACCGGGCCCGCGCACCCAGCGTGGAAGGACGAATCGCGCTGATGACCGCGGTCACGGGCAGACGCCGGGTGAGCCGTTTCGGTAGGGCCGGAGCCAAGCTCGAATGGAGCCTCGCCGCCATAGCCACCAACATCCGGGTCTTGGTGTCGGCTTGGCAGCTCGTCAAGCCGATCATCTAGCCCCCCCGG
>JAGQUT010000008.1 GCA_020438355.1 Solirubrobacterales bacterium
GGGGGAAAAATACGGGGAATATGACAGTCTCCAGTCGATTTCGAATGCTCAACATGCCGAAGATGAGTTTGACAAGAATGGTCCCTGGACTTGGGGCTACCGAGACGGAAAGACTCTTTACGACTTCTGTGATTTCTATTGGTCCGAGGATCAGTTTCCCGTTGATCCCGAAACGCTAATGCGTGACGTAGCCGACGGCAATCACCAAGGCTTTGTCCTGTTCGAACACGGCGGGTTCTCAGAGATAGCTCCGATCGACAAGTTCTTCACCCATCAGTGGATCATCGAGAAACGCTTCTCTGGGAACAACTTGGCTGAAGCCTTCAAGAAATCGGCTCTTCCGTTGAAAGATCTACCTGGCGTTCTTGAGTTGAGACAAGCATGTATTGACCTCGACCCAGGGCCATGGAGTGAGGCTCTGATCGAGTTTAGAGACCTAATTCAAGACCTAGAAATTGTCTATGACTTTGAGTTTGATCCGGTTTTTAGAGACGGAGCGCCTGACCCGGGTCATCCAAATCACATCGAATGGGGATTTCTCCGGTACACGGCCTTGCGGATCTAGCCTCGATCACTCGCTGGGCGGTGGCCAGCCGACTCTCGGCCCGCTCGGCCCGGCGCGTGAGCTTGCGATCCGCTCCTCGCGTGGATCGGGGGCCTTTACTCCTCGCGGGGTAGCAGCGCTCCGATCTCGCCGGGCTCGGTGGCCGCGTCGACCTCGGCCAGGATCTTCAACTTGTAATCAGCGGTGAACGTTCTGCGCTTGGGGCGCTCGGCCAGCTCGGGGTCAGGACCGTCGGCGCGGTGGGGTGGCCACCGGCCCCTTAACTGCGCTCGCCTACGGCTCGCTTCGCTTCGGGGCCGGTGGCTCCGTTGTTGCTGTTGTTGGTGGTGGTTGACATCTCGTGCTCCATCTCTGCCCTCTAATTGTCGAGTCATCGGTGTCTCACGTTACGTTGGCAGAGAGGGGGCTTCCTGCTGCGAGCCGGAAGCAAAGGGCGATTGCTGCGGCGATGGACCGGGGTGCGGATGTGCCGACGGTCTGATCGAAGCGACATATCGGTCGCGAACGATTCCCTTGAGATCCGGGTCGAGCGCGGGTACTCCGGCTAGGTGGGCGATTGTCCGTGACGGACGTGATCGCAGACCCGGACATGACCGAGGAGACACGGGCGGACATGAAGGAATGGACCGGGGTCCATTGCCGGAGCCTTGACCCGCGACGAATTCGAGTCGAGTCTGACTGACGCCGGCTTCGAAAACGTCCGGATCGAGGAAACCCATAGGGTCCATGACCAGGCGGCATCGGCGATCGTCAAGGCGACAATGCCGTCGTGAGCGACGACGAGATCCAACCCAACGACCCACAGACGCTCTACAGGAAGTGGGAAGAGTTGCAGTGGAACCCGTTCGCGATCGACTTTTCACGTGACCGGGAGCAGTGGGCCGGGATGGGAGAGACGGACCAGGGCCGGATCCACTGGGTCCTCGCATCCCTGATGGTCGCCGACGAGAGGATCACCACGAAATTCTCCTGACTGGTGGGCGCCTATGGATCCGAGGAGGAAGCGAGCTTCCTGGCCACGCAATAGGTGGACGAGGCACGGCACATGCAGTTCTACGCGCGGTTCCAGGACGAGGTGATTGCCGATCCGGGCAAGGGTCGCCGAGCACGTGAACCGGTCGCGTGAGAGCATCTCGCCAAATGTGCACCTTTCGGGGCGGTCGTAGCGGCCGCGAGGCTGGCGCTCGAGGTCGAGGGGCTCGTCTACTCGGGCGCACTCTGGATCATCGGCGGCCTGCTCATCAAATTGACTCAGCCGGCGATCGCTAGTCGGAGTTGCGCCGCGGACTGAACGGCGCCAGTTGTTGAACTACAGTTGAGTCGTGGCACGGAGCGGATCGATCACGCCAAAGCGGGAACGCCAGGAACAGGCGATCCTCGAAGCGACGTTGCGCTGCCTGGGTCGCGATGGTTACGCGGCGACTTCTCTGCACCGGATCGCCGAGGAGGCCGGAACCCATAAGCGGATGGTCCTTTACTACTTCCGCGATCGCGAGCAACTCCTAGAGAGGACCGTAGTCATGCTCGGGGATCGTCTGCTGTCGGAGGTGGCCGATGCCGTCAGAGGTCTCGAGGAGCCCGCCGACGTCGTTGCCGCCGGCTTCGACGGATTCTGGAGTGCAATCACCGGCGATCGAGGTCTGCTTGTCGCCTATCTCGGGCTGATGGCCGAGTCGGTCACCGACCCCAAGCTGCAAGCGGCAACCGGCCACATCAACGAAGGTTTTCGCGCCATCATCGGCAAGCTGATCGCCGACGCACAACGTCGAGGCCGCGGGCTCTTGATGGACAAGGAGTCGCTGATCGTCTTGATCATCGCCGGGATACACGGGCTGACCTTGGAGTACGTACAGCGGGGCGAGAGCCCTGCGCTCACTCGGGCGATCGCCGACTTTCAGATATGGCTGACCACGGTCTCCGCGCCTCATGATGAGAGGCGTGAGGTAGGACCGACTCCCACAGCGCCTCGGCGATAGCGACACTTAGTCCGAACGAAGGATAGTGCTTCCTCGTGGGAACGTGACAGGGTTCCGCCGACCGCTCGGCCTTCCATTATGTGGCTGCTTCGGCCTTCCATTTATCCCAGTTCTCGGGGAGCTCCTGGCCGCCGCGACGAAAGTGGTTGATGTCCACTTCGATGAAGAGGGCTCGGCCCTCGGCGATGATTTCCTTTCCGTCCAGAAGCCGGCCGACGAGGTGGAGCTTGCGACCTTCTATCCGCTCGCATTGCGCTTCGACGCTGAGCTCGCGACCGAGGAAAGCTGGTGCCCGGAAGTCGACGTTGAGGTTGGCGGTGACTGCGGGGCGCTGGACGAGGATCAGCACGGTTCCCAGGGCGTCGTCGAGGACTGTCGCGACTGCTCCGCCGTGGGCGAAACCGGGCGCGCCTTCCTGGCGACGATCGAAGCGCACGCTTCCGAGGACACGATCCCCCTCGACGCGTAGTTTCAGCCCCATGCTTGCCGGGTTCTCTGGACCGCAGCCCAGACAGTGAGGCTGGTGGGCGGGGATGGTTCCATCCGCGTCGGGCTTCATTTCGAGTTCTTCTGGAGCCACGTCTCCATCATCGAGACACCGATATGTTCGAGCTCGTTGATCTGCTCGACTGCTCTTAGTCCTCCGGCGTGGTCGTCTCGCTCGGCGTGAAATGCCAGTAGTTGCCAGAGCAATGCCAGAACTCCGTAAGTCCCGGCGAGGTCGCGCAGATCGCGGTCCTCGAGAAGCATCGCCATGTCTTTCAGGAACTCAGCGTGAAGTGATCGGAACATGGCACCACCGGTTCCAGCCTTGACAATGAAGACGCGGAGCCCTCGAAGCACTGCCGGGAGATCCTCGCCGAAGGTCTCAGGCCACGTCGGGTAGGCGGCTGTGAATCGTTCGATTCCTTCCAGCCCGAAGGCGCCTGCTAATCCAGCGATCGCGTCACCGCCATCGCGCATGTTGGCGACGGCGCGCTCGATGGCCAACCGCGTGGCTTCGGCGGGCTTTCGAAGGCTCTCAGGCCACTCATAGAAAAACGTCGTGTGGAGGTTTGGGCCGGGGAAGCCGTCGGAGCTGCGGGCGGTGGCGAGCGAGTCGAGAGAGCACGCCTGAAGTTCGTCTCGATCGTTGTCGGCGACCCAGGCGATTCCTTCGTTCTCGTCGTAACCGACGATCACAATGTCGTGACGAGTGTTATGCATGCGGACACGTAGATACTCCAGGTGGCCGATGTCCGCCCAGACCATCGGTGGCCGTCCGGCGTCAATCTCATCGCGCACCCAGCGCCACCCTTCCTCGGGATCCTCCGTTTCGCGTACGTCGAGACCGATGCCGAGATGCTCGCTGACGTCTCGCTCAAGGTCGGCGGTGCGGCCCACGAGATATATCGGTGGCTTCATCCCGGGCATCTCGAGATAGAGAAACCCAAGGCCACCGGCGAGCCCGAACGCAGCGCCCTCTGACAGCGGCCCAGCCCCGTAGTCAAGTTGGTGTAGCTCCATCAGGTCGCGCAACGCCCCCGAGCCGCAGTGGCCAGCTCGGCGATGGGGGAAGTCCGGCGCTTTCAGGGAATTAGTTTCAGAGGGTGCGGTTTGCTGATTCATTCCAATTGAGTCTAACCTACACCGATCGGTACATTTTTGGTACCGTCGGTTCTATGCCAGGACAACCGATGGACTTAGATCAGGTGAGAGTCATTCCCGAAGAGGGCTGGCAGGACGGCCCACCTCACGAGTTGTTCAAACAAATGCGCGGCACGTGTCCCGTCCACTGGTCCGATGGAATCCCGGCATATCCCAGCGAAGCGGGTTACTGGTCGGTGACCCGAGCCGAGGACGTTGAGGCCGTCAGCCGCGATTGGGAAACCTATTCATCGGCCAGCGGCATCACAGTTGTCTCGGACGCAGTGATTCCGGTTGAGCTGATCTCGGCGATGTTCATCGGCATGGACCCGCCCAAGCACGACCGCCTCAAGAACCTCTTCCAGCGGGGTTTCACCCCGAAACGAATCGGCGAACACGAGGAAAAGATCCGGGCGATCACAGTCGACGTACTCGATCGGCTCGACGGTCGCGAGCGGTGTGACCTCGTAGGCGAGGTGGCCCAGCCGGTCGTTTCGCGGGTGATCGGCAGCTTCATGGGAATCCCGCCCGAGGACGACGAACCCTGGGCGACGCTGCTCAACTCGCTGGTCGGATTCGGCGATCCCGACCTGAACCCGAACGGTACCGAGACCATCATGGAAAACCAGGTGCCGCTGATCTTCGACCGCTGCCGGGTGCTGATCGAAGAGCGTCGGATCAAGCCAACTGATGACCTGACCAGTCTGCTCGTACATGCCGAGATCGACGGAAACGGGCTGGAGGAGCACGAGATCGTCATGGGCTTCTTCCTGTTGATGGCCGCCGGCAACGACTCGACCAAAGCGACCTATTGCAGCGCCATGCGGGCGTTGATGGAACACCCCGACCAGCGCCACCTTCTTCTGGAGGAGCCAGAGCTAATTCCCAGCGCGGTGGAGGAATCACTGCGCATGTTCCCCGCCTTCTCGCATTTCCGCCGCACGGCGACCAAGGACACCGAGCTCAATGGCATGAAGATCCGCAAGGGCGACAAGGTGGTGATGTGGTACCCATCTTCCAATCGTGACGAGGAAACCTACGAGGACCCTGACCGTTTTGACGTGACACGCAATCCCGACCACCAAGCCTTCGGTGGCGGCGGCAGGCACTTCTGCCTCGGTTCGGCTCTCGCCCGACTTGAACTGCGAATTTTGATCGAGGAGACACTGAAACGATTTCCCGCCACGGCCCTCGATGGCACGCCCGCCTACGCAGTCTCGCCGTTTGCCAACCAGCTCAAATCACTGCCCGTCAGATTGCACGGCTGAGCACCCGAACGCTTCGAATTTTGCCGAGCGAGCATCGTAACGCGGTGAACCTGTTTCGTCGCTTCACAGAAGTGCTAGAAGCGCTTTAGAACTAATGCAAAGGCAATGTTGAATGACTGAGATCGAAGATGTAGCAAGTGAAGTACGACAGCATTACGGAGTGACATTGGCTGCCTTGGTCATGGGTGCTCTCGCCTATGCGCTCTCCCAGACGCTCGTAGCGCCGGCTCTGCCGGAGATCCAGCGTGAACTGGGAACAACGACGACTACGGTCACCTACGTTCTCACGGTTTACCTTTTGTCGGCGTCGATAGCGACACCGATTCTCGGACGTTTCGGAGACATGTTCGGGAAAGAGAGGATGCTCCTCTTGACGCTGATCTTCTTCGCCGTGGGATCTACGCTTTGCGCGATTTCGAGCTCGATCGAGGTACTCATCCTGGGTCGGATGATTCAAGGGGCGGCCGGCGCGGTCTTTCCGCTTTCGTTCGGCATCATCAGGGACGAGTTTCCGCCGGAACGCGTGGCGGCTGGAATCGGCCTGATCAGCGCAACTTTCGGTATCGGCGGAGGAGTCGGTCTGGTTCTCAGTGGAGTGATTGTCGACAACCTCTCGTATGAGTGGATCTTCTGGCTGGGCCTGGCCTCGGTCGCTATCGCGATTCCGGCCGTGCACTTTTTCGTTCCGGAGTCACCGATCAAGAATCCCGCCAAAATCGACTGGGGAGGTGCCGGGTTGCTTTCAGCCGGGCTGATCTCACTTCTCGTTGGGATCAGCGAAGGAAACTCCTGGGGATGGGGCTCGCCCCGGGTAGTCGCACTTTTCATACTTGCGGCGATAATTCTGACGTTTTGGGTGCGCTTTGAGAGACGCCATCCGGAACCCCTGGTCGATATGAAGATGATGCGACGGCGGGCTGTATTTACCACCAATGCGACGGGCTTCCTGATCGGATTCGGAATGTTCGGCTCATTCATCCTCATTCCCCAGTTTGTCCAAATGCCCACCGCGGCGGGCTTCGGCTTTGGCTCCACGGTGACCGAGGCTGGCCTCTTCATGCTTCCGTCGGCCGGAGTGATGCTCTTCGCCGGCCCGATCGCCGGCACGCTGGGCACCCGGTACGGGTCGAGGCTACCTCTCATAATCGGCACCGTCTTGACCGGACTGGCATTCGTCGCACTCGCTTTGTTTCACGACTCCCACCTCCCCATCTACTTGACCAGCGCTGTATTGGGGCTCGGGATCGGATTTTCGTTCGCGGCAATGGCCAACCTTGTGGTTGAGGCTGTCGACCAGTCCGAGACAGGCATTGCGACCGGGATCAACACAATTATGCGCACTATTGGAGGCTCGTTGGGGGGACAGATCGCAGCCAGCATTGTGGCCGCGAGTGTCGTGACCACAACGGGCCTTCCAAAAGAATCCGGATTTACCGAGGCGTTCGTGATCTCGGCCGTGGCGATGGGGTTTGCAGTCATCGCCGCATTGTTCGTACCCGGGCGTCAGTCGACGTCGACTTCCTCCACGGGTGGCCGCGACATGGCATCCGTCGCTGTGGAGCGAGAATGACGGCACGCTTCAGGGCTTCGCGGCAACTGGATCCGCAACATGGAAACGAGACTGAGAATACCGATGCCCCAAAGGCTCTGGGAGGGCGCGTTAGCTACGTCACAGCTACTTGTGCCAGTCCTGGCTGCGACGAACGTCGCGACGTTCTTTGCCTTGATTGAGGGCCCTTCTGGTTCAAAGAACTCGGCGGCCAGAAGTTCTTCGGTGCTCCTTGCAAATTCTCAGGTTGGTCAAACCCGCTTCAGATTGCTGAACCATCGGTGTTGTAAACTGCAAGGAGTCCAGACTGGGGGCCCAGAACGCAGAATGATGACTACATACTGCCTTACTTCTTGCATCCGTTCGGTCCTGAGGATATTGTTGCCACGGCAGAGGCTCTCGGCATTTCGATGACCGACAAGAAGATTCTGGTCGAGTCATTTCTGATGGCTCAGAATCGAGCAAAGAGTCTTGATTTTGAAGGTGTCTATCGTCAGGGCAGGGATGAAAACGGTGAAGGAATCCAAGAGATTTTCGACATGATCGAACTCTTTGAGGACTACGGTATGGCCGTTTACATCAGTGATGAAGAGGACGGCGAGGAGGGCTGGGTCATGCCGAAGCCTGAAGCCTTCCTGGAGGATTAGCCAACCTCTTGCTCCTATCCAAAATGGGGGTTCGAATTTTGGCTTGAGAAAGTGGCTGGTTGGCCAGACAAGTGCTTCGGGCGGTCGATCGAAGGTTGACTGGTCTTCAATATGGGTTCCATATGGGTTCCACAGCCCGCATATGGGTGCAGAGATTGACGTTCAGAGAACTCGAAGAACGAGTCGATAAAGGCGCATTATCCTAGTTCTAGAGCCAATCTTCTTAAGCCCGGAAGCGGATTCGAACCGCTGACCCCTTCCTTACCATGGAAGTGCTCTACCTACTGAGCTATCCGGGCGGGACGGGGAACTTTAGCGGGGAAAGGACTCACCGGTCGTCCTCGCCAAGGTCCTTGCGAATGCCCTCGGAGATCGCTTTCTCGGACACCTCTTCCATCGCGAACTGGAAAGACGCGATGAACGCGTCCGAGGCCAGGGGCCTCAAGCGCCTCAGCGAGTCCCTTACGTCCGGCCAGCGGTCCCTCGGCCTTCCGGCGTCATCGAAGGGCTGCCAGACCTGGCGGTCGAACAACCGGATGAAAACCTCGGCCACCGCCGTCGATCGTTCCTTGAGCATCTCCAAGGTGTCAAGGCAGTCGTCCATCGGCACCCCGATCGCCGCCAGCTCGTGTCCGGCCCTCAGCAGCTTCGGGGAGAGAACCTCAAACCGGCCGTCACCCAGGGGGCGCATAAGACCGAGGGCCTCGGCTCGACGGAGCCGCTCCTCGTCAAACTTCTCGTCACCCCAAGGTCCGGCGATCTCCTTCAGTGACATCACCTCGGGGTGTTCGTCCTCGTATGGCGCCCGGACATCACGGGTGAAACGAAGAAGCTCGCCCGGATCCTCCCCGGCGCTGGCGACAATCCGGCGAATAGCCTCGAGATTGAAACCCTCTTCCTGGAGTTCGCGGATCAACTCGATCCGGTCGATGTGCTCCTGGCCGTAGTAACCGGTCCTGCCGACCACGGCCGGAGGATCGAGAAGCCCGCGGGACTGATGAGCGCGAATGTTCCGCACTGACATTCCGGTCCGATCGGCAAGCTCGACAATGGTGATCCGCTCGGCCTGGGCAGCCTCCGCGGTGCCGTTTGCTTTTCCGTTTTCTCCAGTCACCTGAAAGGATCGTAGGCGGAATCACGCCGCAGCACTCGGGGAGGACCCTGATGCGATGTAAGGGTCATTCCCAATCGACAAAGCGGGCCCGGGCCTTCAGCCTCGTGGACATGACAGAACAGTCTCCCCCCAATAAACTCACCCGCTCCCGGAGCGACCGCTACATAGGTGGTGTCGCTGCCGGCCTCGCCGAACGCTTCAGCGTCGATCCGATCTTCGTGCGGATCGCCTTTGTTGCCAGTCTCGCGCTGGGTGGCCTCGGCATGATCGCCTACCTGGTGCTGCTCGCCGTGATGCCGGTCGAGGGTGATCCCTCCGAGCCGCTGCCGCCGATCGAGCCGAAACGGCGAAACATGATGATCGGCCTGGCCGTGATCGTCGGAGTCATAAGCATCGTCACGGCCAGCTCCGGCAGCTTCAGTTCCTGGCTCTTCGGTTTCTGGCCCGGAACCCTCTTCGGAATACTCTTCTGGTCGGCCGCCGCGATCCTCCTGATCTGGCTGCTCGCCACCGGCAAGTTCAGCCGCGAGCACCGGGACGCGACCGGAACGGGTCAGACAGAGAAGCCAGCAGTACCGGCCCAGGGCGCGGAAACGGGCCGCGTCAACCCGGCTGATGCTTCGACCGAGGTCGTTACCTACGCCGAGTCACCCACACAGCTCAGCCGCACCGAGATCATGGAGACCCGGCAGATGCCCGCCGGCGGCGGCACCAGCAAAGCAGCTGACTCCTCCCCCGCAGGACAGAACGCCGAGGATGCACCCTCCGTGATCGGGCGAATCATGCTCTGGATCGCGATTGGCCTGGCAGCCATAGCGGTGTTCAGCACCCTCTTCGTGATCTCGGCCGGAACCACCGTTCTCTTCGGCGGCCTCCCGATGGCCGCACTGGTGATCATCCTCGGCGGAGCGATGGTCTACGCCGGCCTGAGGGGCAGGCGCCAGCTGTCGCTCTGGCTGCTCACCGCAGCAGTCGCCGTGAGCCTGCCGATGGCCGCGGTCCTGATCGCTGACCTCCGGGTCGAAGGCAGCTACGGCGACCTCAGGGAATCTCCGGTCACCGCCACCGACATCCCTGACGACGGCTACCGGATGGCCGCAGGCAACATGACCATCGACCTCCGCAAGTTCGACTTCCAGACCACCCGCAACCTCGAGTTACCCGTCAACAGCGGTATGGGCCTCACCTCCGTGATCGTCCCCGACAACGTCTGCGTGGCAGGCGAAGTGACCGGAAAGGCCGGCGTGATCAACATCAGAGGACGACAGACCAACGGAATCGACGTGACCCAGGATGCGTCCGAGCCCGCGATCCCGGCACCCGCCATCCCTCTCGTCACAGTCGAAGGTGACTTCAAGCTCGGAGCGTTCGAGGTCGTCGACCACACCCAGTGGCGACAGGACGGCCGCGGCGGCAGCTTCGAGGACAACGACCTCGAACCGGATGACATCGCCAGCGCCCAGGCCCGGGACCGCGCCACGGAAGCCTGCACCCCGAAACTGGCGCCGAGGAAGAAAGAGCTGGCCCGCCGCTGAACGAAACGCCGAACAAGAGGTGGCAGCGCGACCGCGAAAGCGGCATGGTGGCCGGAGTCTGCTCCGGCCTCGCGCTGCGCCTGCGTATTGATCCGACCCTGGTGAGGGTGATCACGGTCGTGCTGACCGTGGTCACCGGCGGCGTCGCCCTGATCGGTTACGGACTCCTCTGGGTGGCCCTCCCGGTCGCCGGTGACGAGCCGGGCGCAAAGCGTCGGAAACCCCGCCCGGGCAGCCCCGGACAGGTCCGCGACACCTCGCCTCCCCGCCAATTCAAGGGTTCGTGGGCGGTCGGGGCAGGGGCGGGCTTTGTAACCCTCGGCCTGCTTTTCATCTTCAGGGAGACCGGGGTGTGGTGGTCAGACTCCCTCGTCTGGCCGCTGGTCATCGCCGCGGCCGGGGTCGCCCTGATCTGGCGACAGTTCAGCGAAGCCGACCGTCAGCGCCGCCTGCCCGGACCGTTTCGGGGCGGGGTCGGTGTAGCGCTGCTGCTCGGCGGCGCCGTCCTCTTCCTCTACATCAACGGCGCACTGAGCGCCGGCGGTGACGTCGCCCTCGCCGGACTCACCGCAGTGATCGTGATCGGCCTTGTCGCCGCGCCACTCTGGGCCCGCTCCGCGCGGGAACTAAGCACCGAACGGGCCGAACGCATCCGCTCCGAGGAAAGGGCGGAGGTGGCCGCCCACCTTCACGACTCGGTCCTCCAAACTCTCGCCCTGATCCAGAAGAACCCCGAGGACAGCCGCCGAATTTCGACCCTCGCAAGAAGCCAGGAGCGGGAACTCCGTGACTGGCTCTCGGGGAAGAGCGAAGCCGACCGGGCAGACTCGCTCGCCGAGGCCCTTAAGGACGCGGCGGCGGAAGTGGAGGAGCGCCATCAGGTTCCGATCGACGCCGTCACGGTTGGTGACCTGCCGCTCGACGAAAACGCGGCCGCCCTGGTCGCGGCGAGCCGGGAGGCGATGAACAACGCTGCCCGCCACGCCGGCCAAGCGGGGCCGGTCCGTCTTTACGCCGAGATCGACCGCAAGCGGACCGAGGTCTTCATCCACGACCGTGGGCCCGGCTTCGACCCGGACGCGGTGCCGGATGACCGGCGGGGAGTGAGAGACTCGATCCTGGGCCGCATGGAGGCCCACGGAGGAAAGGCCGAGATCCGGTCGGTTCCCGGTGAAGGAACCGAGGTGGAACTCGTGATGGAGAACAGATGAGCGAACCAGCGAACAGCAACCGCGTCCGTGTAGCGATCGTTGACGATCACGCGATCTTCCGGGCCGGAGTCCGCTCGGAACTCGTCGCCGGGGTCGATGTGGTCGGCGAAGCAGATGGAGTCGGTGACGCCGTTCTGCTGATCGGGCGCACCTCACCAGATGTAGTCCTGCTTGACGTTCACATGCCTGATGGCGGCGGAGTCGAAGTGATCCGACGGATCGCCGAAGCCGCAGCCGGACCGGAAGGAATCACCCCTCCCCGTTTCCTCGCCCTCTCGGTCAGCGACGACCCGGAAGACGTGGTCAGCGTGATCCGCGCCGGAGCGCGGGGGTATGTGACCAAGACGATTTCCGGACCCGACCTGATCGACGCGATCGAAAGGGTTCATCAGGGTGACGCGGTCTTCTCCCCCCAGCTGGCCGGCTTCGTCCTCGACGCCTTCGCGGGCGCCACTGCCGAAGGCCCGGACGACGAACTTGATCTCCTTACACCCCGTGAGCAGGAGGTGCTCCGGCTGATCGCCCGCGGCTACATGTACAAGGAGATCGCCCGGCGACTCGGCATCTCGATCAAGACCGTCGAAGCCCACACAAGCTCGACCCTTCGAAAACTCCAGCTCTCTTCCCGCCACGAACTCACCCGCTGGGTCAACGAGCGAAACCTCCTCGACTGACCGCCGCAGCCAGCCGGCCCGCGCGGACCGAAATGACGAAAGTCGGCGATTATCGCCGACTTTCGTCATCTCGGCTCCCCCTCCCCCTAGTGGAGGGCGTGGCGGATCTGGCCAAGGAGCCCGTCCACGTCTTCCGGGGTGGTGTCCCAGGAGCAGACCAGCCTGATCACCCCGGCCTCCCCCGCCTCGAACAGCAGCGGCGGATGGGGCCCGCAGGCCTCAACCAGCTTCCGAGCTGCCTCGATCGGCATCGAGAGAAAGACAATGTTGGCCTCCACCGGCTGACCCAGATCGGCCCCCTCGGTCCAGCCGATGCCGTCACCGAGCAGCCTTGCCATCGAATTCGAATGGTCGGCGATCTCCCGCCAGAGCCCGTTCTCGAGCTGGGCGTTCAACTGGGCCGAAACGAACCGCATCTTTGACGCGAGCTGGAGCGAGCCCTTCCTCAGCACTTCGAATCCGTTTGCCAGTTCAGGCTTGGCGAAGACCACTGCCTCTCCGAACACAGCGCCGTTCTTGTTCGCGCCGAGAGTCAGGACGTCAGCACCGGCCCCGAGGCTGATCTCACTGAGAGAAAGTCCCTGCGAGGCCGCCGCATTGGCGATCCTCGCGCCGTCAAGGTGAAGCAGCATGCCGTTCTCATGGGCGAATTTGGCCAACCCCGCGATCTCTTCCGGCGTGTAGACGGTCCCGACTTCGGTCGCCTGGGCAACCGAAATCACTGCCGGCCAGGCTGCGTGAGGAACATCGGCCGGATCGACAAGGCGGGTTGCCGCCAGGTCCGGGGTCAGCTTGCCATCCGGGGTATCGACCGTCAGCAGCTTCAATCCGGCGATCACCTCCGGGGCGGCCGTCTCGTCGATGTGGATGTGGGCGGTCGAGGCGCAGATCACCGCCTGATGCGGCCTCGCCATCGCACGAAGCGCCGCAACATTGGCTCCGGTTCCGTTGAGCATCGGAAAACCGGTCGCCAGATCGCCGAACTCTTCCCGAACCAGATCGCCGAAGCGGGCGGTCTCCGGGTCGGCGCCGTAAGAACTCACGTGACCCTGATTGGCCCGGGCGATCGCTTCCAGCATCGCCGGATGGGCTCCCGAGCAGTTGTCGGAAGCAAAACCTCTGGTGCCGGACCCGGTCATGCGGAAAGTATGCCCGTATCCAGCGGGATTACCTCGGCCGGGCAGGGTCAATAAACTGACCGGCTCAGCCGGGGGAGTGCCCGAGTGGTTAAAGGGGACTGGCTGTAAACCAGTTGGCTCTGCCTACACAGGTTCGAATCCTGTCTCCCCCATCTGGCCTTATCTCAGTGAGGTTGAAGTTCTCGCCAAATAGCGCTCGCAACTTCAACCTCAATGGGCCGAAGCGGCGCGCTGACAGGATTCAGCCGGCTTCGCGGAGGCCCTGGGCCTCGGGGAGAGACTTGATCTTCCTCAGGGTCGAAGTCTCGATCTGTCGGACCCGCTCACGGGTCACGCCGAAAGCCTCGCCGCATTCCTCGAGGGTGCGGGGGTTCATGCCACCGAGTCCGTAACGCATGATCAGCACCTCCCGCTCCCGTTCCGGCAGGCTGTTCAGCACCCTTCTCACACTTTCGCTGCGAAGGTTCAGCGAGGCCTCGTCGAAGGGCTCCATCTGGTTTTCGTCCTTGACCAGATCCACCAGTTCGGTCTCCTCGCCCTCGCCGACCGGCTTCTCCAGCGAGACCGGCGTCTGCGATACCCGCCACACGTCGCGGACCTCCTGGACCGTCCAGCCGAGTTCGGCGGCGATCTCGTTCGGTTCCGGCTCCCGACCCAGATCCTGGACCAGCTGCCGTTCAACGAAATGGACCCGATTCAGCTTTTCGACCATGTGGACCGGGATCCGGATCGACCTTGACTTGTCGGCGACCGCCCGGGTGACCGCCTGGCGAATCCACCAGGTCGCATAAGTGGAGAACTTGTAGCCACGGCGATAGTCGAACTTCTCGACCGCCCTGATCAGGCCCAGGGACCCTTCCTGGATCAGGTCCAGGAAACTGAGGCCGCGGCCGAGATAACCCTTGGCGATCGAAACCACCAGACGCAGATTGGCCTCGACCATCTGGCGCTTCGCTTCCATGTCACCGCGTTCGATCCGCTTGGCCAGCTCGACTTCCTGCTGCGCGGTGAGCAGATCGACCTGTCCGATCGAACGAAGGTAAAGCCGCAGCGAGTCAAGGTTTGCGTCGGAGCCAACCTCGCCGGCACCGATCGCCGGGGCGGCTGCGGCGGCCGGGGTGGGAATCCGGGTTTCCTCGAGTTCCGGCTCACCCTCAACCGGGGCAGCGGACTCAAGACTGGCAGGAGCATCGTCGGTCGGGCCCACTCTCAGGTCCGACTCTTCCTGGCTGATCAGGTCGATGCCCTGATCGGTGAGCCAGGAGTTCAATTCCTCCACCTGGGTGCGGGTGATGTCGAGCTCCGAAACCGCTTCCGCGACAGCATCAACGGACAGGTATCCACGCTCCCGGCCGGAAGCGGCCAATACCTTCAACTCCTCGGTTTCGAACTCCATAACTACCCCCAGGTAACGGATTCCACCCAATGGAAACCCTGAGTTCGTGCGCGGTTGCGAAATTATACGGAGTGTCCCTCAATGCCCACCGCGGCTGGTTACTAGGCTGCAAAGAGAAAAATGAATCCTGAAATCGCGCTTTCCCCAAATGCAATTGACGTTCAGGCCTCCCAGCCCGCCACGCGAGTGAGTCTTTCGCGGGTCGGCGTCACCGGTGTCGAGAAGGTGATCAGCATCGGCGAGGAAGGCCATTACCACGCGGAACTCGAGTGCTATGTGGACCTCGCCCCTGACCAGGCTGGCGTTCACATGTCCCGTTTCGAGGAAAACGTTTCCGAGGCGATCGAGGAAGTGATCGCCACCCAGTCGATGCGGGCCGAACGGCTCGCTGCAAGGATTGCCGAACTCGTAAGGGTGAAACAGAAGGGCCTGCGGGCAGAGGTTTCGATCAACGCCCGCTTCGCCCAGAAGATGCCAGCCCCGGTCTCCGGCATCGAAAACCAGGAGATCTACACCCTGCTCGGAACCGCGGTCGCATCCGAGGGTGAGACCCGCACCGTGACCGGCGTGCAGGCCCAGGGCATGACCGCCTGCCCGTGCGCCCAGGAAATGGTCGCGGACCTCGCCCGCGGAAGGCTCTCGGAGAAGGGCTACACCGAAGACCAGGTCGAGGAGATCATCGAAGAAGTCCCGATAGCCACCCACAACCAGCGCGGCGTCGGCACCCTCTGGATCGGCTGCACCGAAGGCGGACCGGAACTGGATGCCCGGGACATGCTTCGTCTGGTCGAGAGCTCGATGAGCTCGGAGATCTACGAGCTGATGAAGCGTCCCGACGAGATGTCAGTCGTGGTCAAGGCGCACAGTCAGCCCCGTTTTGTCGAGGACTGCGTCAGGGAAATGATCCGGCAGGTGATCGAGACCTACCCCGGACTCGCCGACGAAGGTTTCGTGATGGCCCGCCAGGAGAACCTCGAGACGATCCACCGCCACAACGTGGTGGCGGAACGCTTCGGCACGGTCGAGGACATGCGGCGCGAGATCGCCGGCGAGAACCCCAGCCGTCGCCACAAGACGATGAAGGAGTGGCTGGAAATTCAGGCCTGAGTGCCGGGATCGCCTGGTCAGCGGTTGTCGCTGACCAGGTCGATCTCGGCCGAATCCTCGGCCAGTCGTTCCTCCCGGTTGGCCTTTTCCTTGAGCCGCTGCTCCTCGATTCGCTTGCGGAGACCGAAGAAGTAGTCGAAGCCGCTGATCACGGTTGCGGCCAGCGCCAGATAGACCAGGATGTCCGCCCAGAGCGGTGCCGGGTTGAAAATGATCAGCGCGAAGACCGCCCCGATCTGGAGCACCGTCTTCACCTTGCCCATCCAGCTCGCGGCGATCACGACTCCCCGATCGGCAGCGATCGACCGGAGGCCGGTCACCGCGAACTCGCGGGCGATGATCACCATTGCAACCCAGGCCGGCAGCCGGTTCAGAGAAACGAGCGAGATCAGGGCGGCGGTGATCAGCAGCTTGTCCGCCAGCGGGTCCATCAGCTTGCCGAAGGTGGTGACCGAGTCTCTTGATCGGGCGATGTAGCCGTCAAGCCCGTCGGTCAGGGCCGCGAGGGCGAAAACGATCGCGGCAAGAGTGTCCCCGTGGGGAGTTCCGTCAAGAAGCGCGACAACGACCACCGGCACCGCGAGTATGCGGAGCAGGGTAAGGACGTTTGGAAGATTGAGCGGTACCACCGACTCGGCCCGCTGGCGCCGTTCAGGCCCCGGTCTTGGTCTTGGTCTGCTCGCCGGCCTTGGTTTCGGCCTGGGCCTCGAGCTCGGACTTGGACTTGTCGTACTTGTCCTCGTCGTCGTCGCCCCCGCCCAGCGAGTTCTTGAAGTTCCGCATGCCCTGGCCAACCGACTTCGCGGCGGCCGGAATCCGCTTGGGACCAAGGATGATGATCACGACGACCAGCACGATTGCCAGCTCAAGCGGGCCTATGTTCGGCAGGAAACCCATTTGCACCTCCTAGTGTACGGGCCATGACAGGTACGGACGCCGAGCGGCAGCTGGATGCATTGGAGCAGTCGATTACCGGCTGCCGGCGCTGCCCGCGGCTGGTCGCCTGGCGAGAAGCCGTTGCGGCCGATCCACCGAAGCGTCACCGCGGTGAGGAGTACTGGGCCAGGCCGGTCCCGGGCTTCGGTGATCCCAAAGCCAGGATCCTGGTTCACGGACTCGCTCCGGCCGCCAACGGAGGCAACAGGACCGGCCGGCCCTTCACCGGTGACCGTTCGGGCGACTGGCTTTTCGCAGCGATTTACCGGGCCGGACTTTCGAATCAGCCCGAAAGCATCAACCGCGAAGACGGACTCGAGCTGTTCGACACCTTCGTCAACGCGGCGGTGCGTTGCGCTCCGCCGGACAACAAGCCGAGTCCCGTCGAGCGAGACAACTGCGCTCCCTGGCTGGAGGGCGAACTGGCGCTGCTGACCGAGGTCAGGGTGGTCGTCGCGCTGGGCAACTTCGCCTGGGAGGCGATGCTTCGGAGCGTCCGCAAGATGGGGGGCGAGGTGCCGAAGCCCAAGCCCCGGTTTGGCCATCAGGCAGAGACAACCCTGATCGCACCGGGAACGGATAAGTGGACCGGCCCCGAAAAGTGGATGCTCCTGGGCTGCTTTCACCCGAGCCCGCTGAACACCCAGACCGGCCGTCTCAGCGCCGGGATGCTCGATGACGTTTTCGCCCGGGCGAGGGAGCTGGCAGGACTGGGACCACACGGATGACTTGACGATCTCCCTCCGCCTGCGAGAATGTCGCCATGGCTGGGAGCAAGGGAGAATCCTCCGGGCGGAGGAAACGCTGGGCCGCTGGCTGCGCTGCTGTAGCTGCGGTTCTGCTCTTCGTCGCTGCCCCGGTGGTCGGTGACGGCCTGAACAGCAGCCCTGATCCGGCGCCTGTGCTGATCGCGGAGACCCGTCCGGCAACCTCGGTTCAGGTGGCCGGGGCCCAGGGGCTGGCCGGCGCCTCGGCAGTCAGGTCCGGATCCAGGCAGAAGCGACAGGCGACCCGGACTGTGCTACGACGGGTCACTCTCACGTCCCGGATCACCAATCAGGAGATCCTGACCGAGGAAGGCAAGGGCACTTTCGTCGGGATCAAGTGTCCTTTGGGTGCCAAGGCTATTTCCGGAGGGGTCCTTTCCAAGTACATCAACCTGCTGGTCTCTTCCTCGTCACCGAATCATCCGCTGACCCGCAAGTACACCCCGAACACCTGGTGGCTCACGGTGACCAACGTGAACGTGGACGGCAACGGCGGCACCCTCCCCTGGCAGGGAGTGGTCAACTGCCTGACGCCGGCCAGAATCGGAACCGGCTGACCCCGGTACCTCGGGGCACCTTTCCTGTTGAACTCGGCCTAGGCGTCGCCACCAGCCGAGGAGCCCTGCCTGTGTCCCGGCTTCTTCTCTGAAGCGTAGATTGCGTTTCTCTTTCTCTGCCAGGGGTCAAGCCTCATGATGAAAAGCCAGAGCAAGGGGGTCCACGCGCCAATGAGGAACGCGAACGGCATTGTGGCGAGGAAGACGGCGACCGTGAACATCGAGCTGCGCAGCGTCAGATCGAGATCATTCTCGTAGCGGGGGTCTCCCAGTTTGTGTCTGATTATGAGCCGGATCATCAGGGTCATCGAGATGCCGATCAGGGCCAGATTGAGAACGTAGGCAACTACGGTCAGGTTGATTTCGCTGCCGTACTCGCCGATCAACTGGCTCGAAAACGGAAGGAGGACGACCCAGAACAGATAGAGCATCGTCAGGCCCATCAGGCCGTGGTCGTACTCGTTCACCATCCTCATCAGTCGGTGATTGCGCACCCAGTAGCCGCCGATCACCGCGAAGCTGATCGCGAACGCAAAGAGATCTGGCCAGACGTCACCGAGGCGGTCGAGGAAGTCGCGATCCGACTCCAGCCCAGTGGGAATTTCTATCTGCAGGACCAGGAGAGTGATCGCGATCGCGAAGACGCCGTCGGTGAACGCGAAAATCCGGGAGAGATCCTTGCCCCTTTCGAGGGCCGGGAGTTCGTCCTCGGAGCCGGGATCCGTGGTCACTGGCCGATTGTCCCATCGTTATCGGACGATCAGGGTAGGCTGCGCTGGCTCGGCCGCCACCAGGAGAACCCGATACAGATGAATGAGAAGGCCCCCGCCCCGCGCGTTCCGATCTCCTGGAAGGTGGCTGCTCTGGTCATCCTCGGGTACTGCCTCGTGACTCCCGGTCTCATGGCCGTGTCGGGAGTCGAGTACGACGAGATCTTCCGGTCGGCCGACAACGCCATCAGTGCCGCCCTGATTCCGCTTGCGGCTGGGGCCGTCTATCTGGTGATCGTGCTCGCCATTCTCCGCTGGGACCATGTGTTCAGCGACCCGGGCCGTCTGCCGATGAACAAGCTGCTCTGGGCGCCGCTGATCGTGATGATCGTGGCCGCCCTGTTCCGCTATGTCGGCGCACCCGGCGACATTCCGTTCGACCTGGTGGCGGTGATCATCGGCTGCGGCGTGCTGGTCGGCTTCACCGAAGAGACGGTCTTCCGGGGGATCCTCCTGCGGTCCCTGCGTGCCGGTGAGCGTCCCGAGGTCCAGATCGTCCTGATCGTCTCGCTTGCCTTCGGTCTCTTCCACCTGACCAACCTCGCAGTCGGGTCTCCGCCGGCGGCAGCTGTGGTTCAGGTCATCATCGCCACACTCAGCGGTTTCGTTCTCTACTTTGCCCGCCGGGCGACCGGGCTTCTGATCGCCGGGATGGCTCTCCACGGATTCTGGGACATATCCACGTTCCTCGCGGGCACCGAGGAGGGCTTCACCAGCACCTTCGGCAACATTGCCCAGGGACTGACCTTCGCGAACCTCGCCCTGGCCGTGTTCGCCTTCATCTGGCTTTACCGCAAGCAGCGCAATCTGAGGCTCACCGAGTCAGGTTCGCTCGAGGGAGCCTGACCCGACTCCTGGCCGAACCGCCCGGAATTCGACCCGGCGCATCACCACCTACAATGCCACTCTGCGCCGACGTAGCTCAGTTGGTAGAGCACTTCACTCGTAATGAAGGGGTCAGCGGTTCGATTCCGCTCGTCGGCTTATCTGGCGCGGTTGGCCTGGTCAACCACTTTGGTCGCCGTGTTCTGCACTGCACGGAGGGCCTGGATGTAGGCCGAATCACTCATGTTTGCCGCGATCGTTTTGTCGACCGCCTTCGTCCTTGATTCGAGTTCGGACAGGAGTTCCTTCAGCTCGGCCTTTTCAGCTGTTCTCTGATCGTTCATGGGGTCATGATCCTGCCCGATCTCCTGCTAATTGAGGCCTTTTTGTGAATCGGTCGTGGGACCCATGACGGGACCACTCTGACCGGGAAAAGCCAAGCTCTGCCGACTGCGGTCAGCTCATCGGCTTACTAATTCGACTCCACGGTGAATCTAGGTTTCCCTCCCGGTGTTCTTTCTTCCTTGACCGCCAGGTCCGCCTTCCTCTTCAGAGGCTCAAAGCTGCGGGCCATTCGTTCCCGACCCTGAGAATTCGCGGTGTGGAGGACGATTCCGTCGCGGGGCCAAAGTGACCTGCCGGCGACCTCCTGCTGTTCCTCGAGGAAATCGATCACCTGGTATCCGGTGCCGAAAGTGTTCTCCCATCCTTCCGGGTTGTCGAGATCGTTGTCGAGCGAGAGTTCCACCACCCTTCCTGTCAGCAGCGCGAAGCAGGCCTCACGAACTGAACGGACGTGAATCCACCCCTCAGGAGCCTCTCGGTCCACCGGATCGTCGTCCAGCCAGATACGAAGCTCCCCATCAGCCGGAATGGGGCGACCCAGGAAGTCCTTTATCGCGGTGCGGTAGTTCAACTCGTCAGTCACTTGTACCTCCGATCGGAACACTGATGTCCCAACTCATCCTTGGTCCTTCTGCTCATCCACGGGGACAGGTTCGGGGATGCCGTTCCTCTTTCGCCATTCTCTTTGAGCGATCTTCAAGTGCCAACTTCCAACGACCTGTGATGGGCGAGGAGGTTCGTCGGTCTCGCCACGCAGGAAGCGATACCAGTCACCGCAGTACCTGGCCAACTGTCGGTTAATGCGTGCCCATTTGCGAACGGCCCTCGGAGGAAAATCGGGATAGTCGGCTGCATCGCGGATCCAGGTTCCGGGATCAGATTCCGGCGGTTGCTCTCTTCCACCGCTCATCGAGGGTCTTTTCCCCTGCGTCCGACCAAGACAGCAATCTCGTTAGAGGATTGGCTCATACGCCATCTTTCCGAAGGCCGAACGAGCCCAGGCGGTTTGGGAGGCGCAGGCCTCAGACCAGCGAGAAACGACCACCATTCATTCAGGTACGCCGCCCCCGCGACGCTGCGCAGCATCTCCCGCCTCGCATTGGCCGGCGGATAGTCGGGGAATTTCGAAGGACTGAGGATCCAGTTCCGCGGATCACGGACGTTCACTTGTGTTGCGCTCATTCGCTTCCTTCCATCGTCTCGGGCTTTCGCACCTTTCCCTTCCGGGGAGGTTGCGGCGGTGTCAAAGGGCCTCGTCCCTCAACCGCTCTTCATGGACACCGGTGCCTGAGTCGGACCGGGAAGACAAATTCTGACAGCAAGGATCGTCTTACGCAGCAGCGAATCCGATGGTCGGGAGTGTGCTGTGTACCTGATCCGGTTCAGCCTGGTCGTTGACCAAGGCGTACAGGCTTGCGAGGGTTACGGACCCCGTCACCCTGTGGTTGGATCCGGCCGCACTGAGCCATTCGTTCGCCTGTTCGACCGGGAGCTCTCCGAACTCTGCCTTCTCGAGACAACGGCCGGGTCGTGTCACCGCGGGATGGAGTCGACCGACCGGCTCGTTCGTGGTGATCAGGACCAACGCATTCAAACCCTGACCGAGGAGACCATCGGTCAGGTTCAGGAGGCGTGACAAGGCCTGGCCGGTCTTCTCTCGCGCGTCGTTTCGAAGGAGTTCGCCGCTGTCTTCGAGCACGACGAGGTTCCAATCTCGAGACATTCCGTACCCGGGATCTCGACTGGTGAGCACATCCATCGCGTACTGGCTTGACTCCAGGAACTTTTCCGGGTCGGTCACCAGATGGCAGGCACACCAATCCTGCCAATGCCTCGCGAGCGCCTTGATCGCATGGGTCTTTCCGGTACCGGGAGGACCGAACCAAAGGATGAGCCGTCCCCCTTCGGGCTCGTTCATCTCAATCAGCCGACCCATGCTTGAGGCCGCCTCCTGACTGTACCCGGACCTCAGATCGGTCCATTCGGGACATTCAATCTTTCGATGGGCCCGGCCCCCTCCACCATCTGATTCCGACCAGAAGGTGACCGGCACCTCACGGGGGTCCCTCTCCGGAGGCTTGAACATCTCCGCGAACCTGTCTTTGACCCCGTCGGCCTCGCCTTCGGTCATGGCCGCCACCACGATGTCCACGGTGCCCCGACCGATGAACACCCTTGCGACTGACTTCTCAGGGGTCAGAACCACTCGCTCGTGCACGAATTCAGAGCTGCGGGACCAAACGGTGGTCCCAAGGCCATCAAGAATGTCTCGGTCTCCCAGTTCCCCTGACTGGCTCAGGAACACCACTGCCCGGAGTCCGAGCTTCTCGGACTCCCGAGTAAAGACCGCCTGCGCCAGGCCCTGATCGCCCCTGACTTCGAGAACCGCCCCGACAAGGCTCGCGCCCTCCGACTTCCTGTTCACATCCGACATGAGATTGCCTTTCGTAGATCGCCTTCCGAAAACGCCGGATGCAGGAGGGTCGGACGCTTCGCTTGCTTCTGACAACCATCGGGTAGGCGACGGATCAGAGATCCAGGCCGTCGCAAGGGCGTGTCAGAACAGGAACGATGGCTCGACTCTCAGTCTCGATTCGCCGTTCGCGGTAACTCGAGAAATGGGAGATGACATGAACCTGGAAGATGCTGAAGCGCCCGAAAACGCAGCCGAAGGCTGGAAGCCTGACCCGATGGGTGCCAGCGAACTGCGGTACTGGGACGGGACCGCCTGGACCGATCGGATTGGCTCCCGGCAGCCCAGCGATGGCGCTGGGCAGACAAATTCGGGGTACACGGCGCCCACCAAGGTTTGTCCTCATTGCGGCGCGAGCGCCCAGACCACAAGCAAGAAGTGCCCGAACTGCGGCAAGGGGTACAAGAAGCGCACCGCTCTGAAGGTCTTTGTCGCTATCTGTGTGGCCGGTTTGATCTTCGTGGTCGGGTGCACGGCTCTCCTCGCTGGCGGCGTTAACGAAGCGGTAAACGAACTTGACGCCGAGCAGGAGAAGCACGCGATCACCCGTGCCCAGTTTCAGGCCCTTGAGATCGGCATGACCCAGCAGGAAGTCATCGACAGCACCGGGAAGACACCCGAGGACCGTCAGAACTTCGAGACCGAGGGAATCCTTAGCAAGGAACCCGAGAAGTCGAGCTGCATCTATTACAACCGGGCAGACGGGGAGTTCCTCGACAGCTACCAGCTCTGCTTTGACAACGGAGAGCTCACTTCGAAGAACGCCTGGTAGCCCGGCGGGGCGAGCAGGGCCGGGCGGGAACGAACAGATGTCTCTTGTTCCCGCCCGGTTAGGCTGGCGCGAGGCCCATGACCTTTGTGCTTCTGGCAAATGTGGCGGCGACCTTGTTCATGACCGGGCTTACCTGGTTTGTTCAAGTGGTTCACTACCCGCTCTTTCCGCTGGTGGGCGGGGACGGGTTTTCCGAGTATCACCAGCGGCACTCCAACCGGACCACCTGGGTCGTTCTGCCGCCGATGCTGGTCGAACTGATCACCTCCTTCGTGCTGCTGAATGATCCGCCGGGCGACGAGCTCGGGCTGGCTGTGGCCGGTGCCGTGCTTGCGGCGGCAACATGGGCCCTGACCGCCGTCGGTGCTGCTCCGGCGCACGGTCGCATCGGCCGGGAGGGACTCAACCCGGAGCTTCAGCGTCGGCTGATCCGGATCAGTTGGGTCAGGACGGTCACCTGGACCGCCCATGCCGGTGTGGTGATCGCGCTGCTCTCGGTCGCGATCGACTGAGCGGAAGCCTGGCGCTCAGGCTTCCTGCGAGAGGCGGTACTGGATCTCGATCTCCCGGCGGATCTCCTTGCGGAGCCGGTCCTCGAGGGCCTGCTTCTTGCCTGTTTCCTTGTTCCGGCTCTTCTGGGCCTTGACCAGCTTCGAGTGAAGCTTGTCGGGAAAACCTTCGATGACCTCGAGGCCGACACCAAGCTCGCTTGCGGCCTCCTTGATCCAGCCGGTGATCGAATCGCGGGCCTTCTCGTCAACGAAGAAGATTTCGCAGCGGGCCTTTTCGCGGCCGGGCTGGGACCTGATTGCGGCGAATCTGAGGATGTCCTCGGTCACCTTCGGCAGATCGACGCTTTCCATCTTGCCGACATGGGCGTTGATCTCGACCATCCGGCTCCCGGTCGAATTGACCCCGTCAAGCGGGTACTCGAAGTCCCCGAAATCGACCGTCTTCCTTTCCAGGCTCTTGTAGCCGGGCTTCTCGCGAAGGATCTCGATTGCCTGCTCGACCGACTTGAGCTGGAGCTCTGAAAGGGTCAGGTTATGCTTCTTGCTCTTCGACTTCGACTTTTTCTTCTTGCCCATTTGGCTACAGCCTAGTCGGCGCGGAAATCAGAGTGGTGAACCCTTAGGCTGCCGGAATGGAATCGGGGGAGGAACGAAAACGTTCGGCGTGGTTCGGCACCCTGGGTGCAGCGATGGAGTGGTACGACTTCACGCTCTACGTCTATCTGGCCCCTGTCATTTCGGGCCTCTTCTTCCCCTCTGACAACTCGCTTGATTCGCTGCTCGCAACCTTCGGGGTTTTCGCCGCCGGCTACCTGATGCGTCCGCTGGGAGCGGCGATCCTCGGCAACATCGGTGACACCAGAGGCCGTAAGTTTGCCCTCGGTCTCTCGATAAGCCTGATGGCCGTCGGCATGCTGCTGATCGGACTCCTGCCGACCGAGAGTTCGATCGGTGTACTCGCCCCGATCCTGCTGGTTCTGGTTCGACTCGCCCAGGGGTTCTCGCTAGGTGGCGAGTTCAGCGGATCGATCGTGCTCCTGGCAGAGAGCGCGAAGCCGCGACGCCGAGGCTTCACCACCAACCTCGTCCAGATCTCGACAGGCATCGGGTTCCTACTCAGCTCGGCCACCGTGGCGATCCTGCATGCCCTGCTCACCGACCAGCAGATGGACACCTGGGGCTGGAGGCTCCCGTTCTTCATCGGGGCCGGAATCGGCGCGATCGCTCTATACCTGCTGAAGACCCGGGTCGAACTCGACGATGACGAGGAGAACGAGAAGCGGCCCGACGTTCCCCTGAAGACCCTCTTCGAGAAGGAACGCAAGCCGCTGACGATCAATTTTCTCCTGAACGGCCAGCAGGCACTCATCTACTACGTGGTTGCCACCTTCATCCCGACCTTCGTGACCTCGATACTCGGCGGACCGCCCCAGGAAGGTCTGTTCGCCTCGGCGATCGCGGCAATCGCATTCATGGCCCTCTGCCCGCCTGCGGGTGCGATCAGCGACCGCTACGGTCGCCGCCCGATCCTGGCAGTGGGTGCCATCGGGATGGCCATCGCGGCGATCCCGCTGTTCGCCCTGATCACCAAGATTTCCTTGCCAGCGGTGATGGGTGGGCAGCTCGGACTAATGGTGATGGTCGTGATCTTCACCGCCCCCGCTCTTGTGATCGCCACTGAACTCTTCTCGAAACCGACCAGGTACAGCGGTGTGGCGGTCGGCTACAACCTCGGGGCGACGATCTTCGGTGGCACCGCCCCGCTGCTCTGCACCGCCCTGATCTCGATCACCGACTGGAACCTGGCTCCCGGGCTGCTGCTTACGATCACTTCCCTGCTGATTCTCATCGTGATCGCGATCTCACCGGAGACAGCCCCGGTAAAGACAGGGCGGGACGAGTTGGCCGGCCCGCCAGGTTGAGCAGTCCTCTCTCCTAGCCGGTCTTGAGCAACTTTTCGCTCTCCCCGTCACCCGAGCCGACCTTGATCAGCAGGGCACCCTCGCCGGAGACGTAGGCCTCCTCCCCGTGCTGGACGACGTCCATGCCAACCGCCTCTTCGCGGCCGCTCGCCCGGAGCGGCGCGGCAAGGCTGAGCAGTTTGAGGATCAAGAAAGTCGAAACGAAGGCATATGCCGGAGCGACCAGCACGGCCAGCAACTGATGCCCGAGCTGGGCCGCGTTGCCGTAGAGCAGACCGTCGGAGATCCCGTTCCAGCTCTCCTGGGCGAAGAAGCCGATGAAGATGATGCCCACGATGCCCGCGACGCCATGGGCTCCGAGGACATCGAGGGTTTCGTCAACTCTCGTTCGCGGTCGCCAGACGATGATCAGGTAGCTGGGAATCGCGGCGATCGTGCCAAGGACCATCGCCCAGATCGGACTGATGTAACCCGCGGCGGGCGTAATCGCAACGCAGCCGACGATGACCGCCGTGGCTGCGCCTACTGCGGTGACCTTGCCACCACGCAGGAGGTCAAGCACGAACCAGGCGACCAGCGTGCAGGCGGGCGCCAGAAGCGTGTTGGTGAACGCCAGAACGCCGATCTCCCCGGCGGCGAACCCGCTGCCACCGTTGAACCCGAACCAGCCGAACCAAAGCAGACCCGCTCCCAGCAGGACGAAAACCGAGTTGTGCGGGAGTAGCGCCTGCCGGCCGTAGTCCTTCCGGGCACCGATCAGGAGTGCCGCGGCGAGGGCCGAGAAACCGGATGCCATCTCGACCGAGATTCCGCCGGCGAAGTCGAGGGTTCCCGCGGTGGCGAGGAAGCCGCCCCCGAAAGCCCAATGGGCCATCACCGGATAGACCAGGGTGCTCCAGAGGGCGATGAAGATCAGGTAGGGGCCGAAGCGGATCCGCTCGACGACTGCGCCAGAAACGAGGGCGGCGGTAAGGATGCAGAAGCTGCCCTGGAAGGCCATGAAGAGAAGCTCGGGGATAGCGGTGCCGTCCCGCGGCTCGTATCCGACCCCGTTCAGAAAGGCGAGGTCCAGATTTCCGATGAAGCCCCCTTCACCACCGCTGAAGGCGATTGAATACCCGACGAAGGCCCAGCAGATGGTCGCGACCCCGAGGGCCGCGATGCTCATCATGAAGGTGTTGAGGGTGTTCTTGGAACGGACGAGGCCCGCGTAGAAGAGGCCGAGCGCCGGGGTCATCATCAGGACCAGCGCCGTCGCCATCAACATCCAGGCGGTATCTCCAGTGTCGATCATGATCGGGCCTCAGGACTTGACCGGCGTCACGGCCTGGTCATCTTTCTCGCCGGTCCGGACCCGGACCACCGAATCGAGTGAGAGGACGAAGATCTTTCCGTCACCGACTTCACCGGTCCGGCCTCCTTCGCTCAGGGCCTGGACCGTCGTGTCGACGTACTCCTCGGAGACCGCGATCTCGAACCGGATCTTCTCTGAAAGACCCATCTGGACCGTGGTCCCGCGGTATGTCTCCACCCGCTGGAGCTCCCCTCCGTGCCCCTGGACCTTGCTCATTGAAAGACCACGTATTCCCGCACGGAACAACGCTTCGAGAACATCGTTCGCCATTTCCGGCCTGACGATGCCGATGACCAACTTCATTGGGTTCTCCCCCTCGGGTTACAGACTGGACGCGGACGGACGTACCGGCACCAGAATAGGTCCGCCCTCGGACCCCAACCGGTTCTCAGGAGGTCAGGAGACGGCCGGGCTCCCTAGCCGTCGAGCTGGGCCTTCCATTCGCCGTCCTCCTTGATGAAGCTGATCTGTCCGTCCCTGCCTTCGGCTGTCGCGGTGTCACCGTCAACCTGGATGTCCGAAAGGTTGCCGAGTTCCTTCTTCTGCGATTCGGAAAGTGAACTCAGCCCGGCCTCGACCAGTTCTTCACAGCTGTCGAACTGCTGGAGATCGTTGATTTGCGCCATCGCCTCGGAGCTGAGGGTGTCGCATGCCGCCGAATAATCCCCGTCCAGAGCTGCCTGTTCGTACTGGTCCGCCAGCGCCTGGATCTGCTCCTCGTCGGAACCCGAATCGCTGCCACCACAGCCGGCCACACCGAGCAATGCCACCGCGACTACCGCCACTGCCATCCGTTTCATTTCAGTTCCCCCTTCTCGTTGACCGGATCTCCAGACTAACCGGAGCCCCAGACCTACTTCACGAATTTGAGCGAGTGGGACTTCTTGAACTGGTTGCCTCCCGAGGGCTTGATCCAGACCTGGACCTTGACCTTGATCTTCTTCTGGCGCTTGAAGGCCTTGCGACCGGCCTTGGTTACCTTCATCGTGAGATAAGGGTTCTTGCCGGTCGCCTTGTACTTGCGGTAGCCGACCTGTTTGCCGTTGCTCTTGGCGATCACCTTGATCTGTCCGCAGGCGGTTGAACAGGTCGCCTTGCCGACCTTGGCCGAGCCGTTTCTCAGCTTCGCCTGCTTGTAGAAGCTCACCTTCTTGACCGCCGGTTTCGGGGCCGCCCCACAGTTCGCGTTGCCACCCTCGGAGGGTCCGGCGTTGCCGCTGTCGGGGAGGACGGTGAGCTGAAGGGTCGAGACAGAACCGCCGGTTCCCGGCTGGTTGAGGCTGACCGTCACCTTCTTGGATGCGTCGCTGTAGGGGTTTCCGTAGGAATCGGAGTAGCGGTTGATTACCGCCGCGTACTGCTCGCAGGTCGGGTAGTCCGAAAGTGACTTGCGGGCATCTCCGAAGGCGGGCTTGTTGAAGCCATTCGGGCACCAGCTTCCCTGGCTGTCCGTGAAGGGGTTCGAACAGAACGAAAGCGCATTGTTGCCGTACTTGCCACCCCAGAGTCCGGTACTGAATCCGGCCAGGAGATCCCGATAGATCGCCCCAGAGAGGTTGTTCGGGGTGTTGCCCCCGGTGTAGATGTCGTCGATGATCTGGGATCCGGGGAACTCGAGAGTGGAAGGGGCCGCGCCAGGCGGGTTCGACTGTCCGCTTAATGAGATCGAGCCGTCCGCCTGGAAGGTGCCCGAGTAGGCGCTGGTCGTGAATGGATTTCCGTAGAAGGGCGTGCGAAGCCAGATCTGCTTCCCGGACATTGACTTCACGTACTGGCCGAGCTTCGGGTAGGTGTCACTCTTGTTTGGAGAGAGAACCCTGATTATCTTGCCGTTCGAGTTCCTGATCGTCGCTCCCGGCCCTCCCGGGATCTTCTGCAGGGCATCGAAGACAGTGTTCGAATTGGCCGAACCGAGGGTCTCGAGTTTCTGGCCTGAACCGTTGAACGTGGCGAGTCTCATGCCAATGCCGAACTGGTCGACCGCGGTCAGGTTCGCCACATCCGATGAACTCGGAATCACGGTCAGCTCTGCCCAGTCGAAGCGGGTCGGTGATGTGAATGGGACCGAAAGGTTCACCCCCTTGCCGTAGGAGATGTAAACCCTCCCCGAAACCAGCTTGTTCACGGTGAACTTCTGTCCGGGGATGCTGGCAAGGGTGACCGGCGAGTTGTTGGGGATGCCGGGCACGTCGTATCCGGTGTCGCTGCCGGCGACCGTGACGAAGACCTTGTCGGCAGGCTGGCTGCTCTGATTGACGATCTTGAACTCGAGAGCCTGGGCAGTGGCCGGGGAGAAAGCCAGGACCAGGAGTGTTGCCAGCAGGACGAGTCGACGCATCCGGCCAGTCTAGAACTGCAGCAGGCTGGCTACCGCGCGGGCGACCCTCTCGCCCCGATCGGTCAGGGCGTACTCGGTGTGAGGTGGCCGACCGGGAACCGTGCGGCGTTCCACGATCCCGGCCGCCTCGAGTTGCTCCAGCCGGTCCGAGAGGGTGGTCGGCGAAACACCCGGCATCGACTGCCGGAACTCGTTGAAGCGGGTGGCGCCGCTGGAGCAGGCGTAGATCGTGGCCATGGTCCAGCGGCGCTCGAGCACCACCGCCGTCTCCCGCATCTCCACGGGGATCGGCTGGCAGCTGTTACATCGGTGCGACATCCAGGGTGCTCCCGGCCGGCTCGAGGGCCAGGTCGATCACTTCCTCGATGCTGGAGACCGGGTGGAAGGTCATCGCTTCGCGGACTTCCTCCGGCACGTCATCGAGATCGGCCTTGTTCCGGAACGGCAGCAGAACCTCGGTCAGGCCGGCCGCATGGGCCGCCAGGACCTTCTGCTTGAGACCGCCGATCGGCAGAACCCTGCCCTGAAGTGTCACCTCGCCGGTCATGCCGACAGTGTGCTTGACCGGTCGGCCGGTAAGCAGGGACACCAGCGCAGTGGTCATCGCGGTACCGGCGCTCGGTCCGTCCTTGGGGATGGCCCCCGCAGGAACGTGGAGGTGGAACTCCCTGTCGAAGGCATCGGCGTCGATTCCGAGGGCCTCGCGGTGCGAGCGCACGTACGAAAGCGCGATCCGGGCCGACTCCTTCATCACGTCTCCGAGCTGGCCGGTCAGGACCATGCCCTTCTCGCCGTCCATGGCGGTCGCCTCGATGAAGAGGACATCGCCACCGGTGCCGGTCACGGCGAGGCCGGTCGAGACGCCCGGAATTGCGGTCCGTTCGACCGACTCCTGCCAGAACTTCTGCTTGCCGAGAGCGTCACGCAGGAACTCTTCGTCGACCTTGACCGGTACGCCGGTGTCACCGGAAGCGATCCGGGTGGCGGCGCGACGCATGAGCTTGCCGATCTCCCGCTCGAGCTGGCGAACGCCAGCCTCGCGGGTGTACTCCGCGATCAGGTCCGCCAGGACAGCGTCGTCAACTTCGACCTCGTCATCGGCGAGGCCGTTCCGCTTGACCTGTCGGGGCAGCAGGTAGTCACGGGCGATCGCCCGCTTCTCCTCGACCGTGTATCCGTCGAAGGCGATGATCTCCATGCGGTCCAGCAGCGGTGCCGGGATCGTGTCAAGCATGTTTGCCGTCGCAAGGAAGACGACCTGCGAGAGATCGACCTCGACGTCGAGGTAGTGGTCCCGGAAGCTGTGGTTCTGGGCCGGGTCGAGCACCTCGAGCAGGGCGGCCGAAGGGTCGCCGCGCCAGTCGGAGCCGACCTTGTCGACCTCGTCGAGAAGGATGACGGGGTTCATCGTCTCGGCATCGCGGAGCGCCCGGACGATCCTGCCCGGCATCGCGCCGATGTAGGTACGCCGGTGGCCGCGGATCTCGGCTTCATCATGGACTCCACCCAGCGAGATCCGGACGAACTCCCGTCCGAGCGCCTTGGCGACCGATTCGCCGATCGAGGTCTTGCCGGTGCCAGGCGGACCGACCAGGGTCAGGATCGCGCCGTCGGCGCGGCTGTCCTCTTCGACCTCGCGCTCCTGACGCAGCTTCCGCACGGCAACGAACTCGGTGATCCGTCGCTTGACGTCATCAAGGCCGGCGTGGTCCGAGTCGAGAACCTCACGGGTGTACTCGGGATCAAGCTTCTCTTCCGAGCGCTTGTCCCATGGCACGGCGATCAGCCAGTCCAGGTAGCTGCGGATCATCGAGCTCTCGCCGGACTGTTCACCCTGGCGCTCAAGCCGCCGCAGTTCCTTCACGGCCTGCTCTTCCACCGCTTCCGGCATCCCGGCATCAGCGATCTTCTGCTCGTACTCCTCGATCAGGCTGGCGTCATCCTCGCCGAGCTCCTTGCGGATCGACTTCATCTGCTCACGCAGGAAGTACTCGCGCTGCTGCTGCTGTGCGCCGGACTCGACGTCGTCGCGAATCTTGCTGCGGACCTGAAGTTCGGTCAGGCGTTCGCGCTGGAACTCGACCGCCTTCTCGAGGCGGGCGGTGACGTTGAGGGTGTCGAGCAGTTCGAACTTCTGGTCGAAACTGAGGTCGGGGCTGAGCCCGGAGGTGTCGGCCAGCTCGCCCGGCTCGCTCACGTTCCTCAGGAAGGCGGCGATCCGGCCGTCGGCGTTCCGCAGTTCGAGGATCTCCTCGACGATCGCCCGGTACTCGCGGACCAGTTCCTTCGTGTGCTCGTCCTCGGGGTGGCCGTCGTGAATCTCCTGGACCTCGATCCGGAGCGCGTCCGGGTCGAGTTCGTCCGGATGGGCGATGCCGGCCAGGCCGCGCCGGATGCCGACCACGGTGGCGACGGTCTCGCCGCGGGGCGACTGACCCTGTTCGACCACGTCGGCGATCACTCCGACCCGGGCAAACTCGCCGTCGCGTCGCGGCAGCAGGAAGACCTGCTCCTCGTCACCCACGTCGATCTGGAGAGTGGCGGTGACCGAGGGGAAAACTATTGCTTCGTCAAGGGGAACCAGCAGAAGATCCATTAGTAAGTCCAGTTTCTGTAGTTAGTCCTCCGCACAGTGTAGCGAAGTTGGTTGCGCTGTCAACCAACTGCGCCGGATTGGCTTGCCACTGCTGATTCAGGCCGGGTCTGCCGGAGCTTCGCCTGAATCCGGAGGATTCGAATCGGGTGGGTCGATCGCCTCGCGTGAGGTCTTCGCCCAGGACTCCCGGCTGGTTATCTGCCGGAAGCCCGAGCGGATCAGCACCGGCCAGAGCAGCCAGGTGTAAAAGGCGTAGACCTGCCCGGTAAGGATCCCCTTGATGACCCCGAGGATGGTGGTGCGATCCCCGATCTTGGCGGCAATGGACCCCATCACGGTTCCGCCGAAGCCGAGCAGATAGAGGAAGTAGAGCCACCACCAGTACTGGACGTCGATGAAGAAGGGGATGTTCTCGAAGATCCAGAGATAAAGGGAGGCCACGAGCGAAGCCCCGACTATCAACTGGAAAAAGGGCATCAGGAGGAAGATGACCTGCTCGCCCCTCGCCGGCAGATAGATCTTCGAGGAGCCGACCTCGCCGATCAGACCCATCGCCTGGAGATTCCCCTGTGACCACCTGGTTCGCTGACGGAAGAGACGACGCAGGTCTGACACACCCTGCTGGGAAACGGTTGCCCGATTGTCATGGCGGCACTTCCACCCGGCCACCAGCAGACGGAGGCCCAGATCCTGGTCCTCGGTCAGGCGGTCCCGCCACGGCCCCCGGCTGGCCGGCTCGGGAGCGATGACGGGTTCCTCCGGGTCGTTCTCGGGGTAAGCCGGTTCCGAATGACCCGGGTCCCGGTCGTCGACTGCCTGAAGGGCGGCCATGCGGTTGTACTGTCCGTTGCCGCCCATTCCAGAGGTACCCCATTTGTTGCGTCCGGCCTGAAAAAGGCGCCCGTAGATAGAGAACTCGATGTCCTGGAACCAGGTCAGCAGCCGGTGGCGGTTGTAGATCCGGACCAGGGTCTGGACACCCCCCACCTCGGGATCCACGAAGTGCTGCGCGACGAATTTCGGGCTGTCGGCCGCGATCCGGCCGTCGGCGTCAACGATGCAGAAGATCGTGTGCTGGGGATCCAGCTTGAAGCGCGAAGTGATCTCCTGAAAGGCGTAGTTGAGCGCAGCCGCCTTGCCCTGACGGGCCTGGGGAGGCTTCCTCTCGATCACTGTGAGCTGTGGATTCGACATTCCGGCAAGGATCTCCGAGGTGCCGTCGTCGGATCCGTCGTTGATTACAACTATCCGCTTTCGTTTCACCTCGATCGCCTCCAGCCGGCTGACGCTGTCGGCGATCGTGACTTCCTCGTTCAGCGCCGGAACGAAGAAGATCCACTCGTAAAGCTCGGGGTTCACCTCCTCCTTTCGGGCCATCTCGCGGTCCGATCTGAGCCCCCTGATGAAGAGAACCAGCGTCCAGATGAACATCTGGATCACGATCAGGAAAGTGACCGCAAACAGGACCTGGAAGAACGGGTCCAGCCCCGTGAAGGGCAGTACTTCGAATGCGATCAGTGGCGAAGCCATCGATCTGTGATGGCCCCGAACTCCATCCAGACCTGCTCGATCGGATCGACGACCGCTTCCTCCTTGTGCCGTTCGGACTCCGGAACCAGGGCCGGGTCAAGTCGTTCGGCCGAGGTCGCGGGGACCTGGTAGCCCGAAGCCTCGATCACCGCGACCCGCGAGAAGCTGGAATGGAACGGATCCGGCATCGGGCCGCCCTTGTAGAGGTTGGTCAGGGCGGCGACGATCCTTTCGGAAGCTCTTCCGTCTCCGTACGGGTTGTCGGCCTCGGCCATCTCCTGATAGGCGCGCTCGTCATCGAGCAGGCGTGCGGCTTCCGCGTGGATTCGCGAAGGATCGGTACCGACCAGCCTCAAGGTGCCGGCGTCTACCCCTTCCAGTCGCTCGGTCGAGTCGCGACAGACCAGAACCGGTTTATTCAGCGAAGGTGCCTCTTCCTGAATACCCCCGGAATCGGTAATCACCATGTAGGAGCGGGCCATCAGGCGGGCGAACTCGGGGTAGGAATGAGCATCGGTCAGGCATACGTTGGGCAGGTCATTCAGCTTCTCCCAGGCCCTCCGGACATCCGGGTTCGGATGCTGGGGAATGACGAAACGGTCTTCCGGATGATCGACGGCCAGCATTCGTATACCACCCGCAATCCCCTGAAGACCGGCACCCCAGTTCTCGCGACGATGGGCGGTGATCGTGACCACTCTTCGGTCCGAGGCCGCTATCTCGGCCACGGCGGGGTCCGAGAACTCCACGTTCAGGCCGGCCGCCCATTCGAGTGCGTCGATGCCGGTGTTGCCTGTGATGAAGATCTGCTCGACCGGGACGTTTTCCTTGATCAGGTTCTGGAGGTTGTGAGAGGTCGGGGCCAGGTGGAAGGCCGCGATGCAGGTGATCAGCTCGCGGTTCAGCTCCTCCGGGAAAGGGGTGAGGTTGGAGCCCGTCCTGAGTCCGGCCTCGACATGGACCACCGGGATGCGCAGGTGGAACGCGGTCAGGGCCGCTGCAAAGGCGGAAGTAGTGTCGCCATGGACAAGGATCGCGATCGGGTAATTGCCGGCCACGACCTCTTCCTGCTTGACGGTTCCGTCAGCCCCGTATTCGACCCGGATGAAGTCGTCGAGCCTGGCCATGACCTCGCGGACCCGGTCGTTCAGTTCGTTCCTGGCACCACCGACCCAGAGGTTGAAGTCGATCTCGATCCCGGCCAGACCGAAGACCTCTTCGACCATCTCGTGGTGCTGCCCGGTTGAAACGACCTGCGGGTCGAAGATCTCACTCGCCTTGAGGGCAAGGATCATCGGGACCAGCTTGATCGCTTCCGGTCGGGTTCCCGCGACTACGAGGATCTTTACCGGGCGATGCTCCCCGGCTTGCTGGTCTCCAATCATGGGCGGAAGCCTACCCGGCTGCAGGCGTGATCCCTACATCCATGCGGTCGATGCCATAAATCCCGCTGACCGGCTGCAGCTCCGTCAGTCCGTTCAGCTTGAAAGTCTCGACCTTGGCCGCGAGGAAACGAAGCGCCTCCTCAAGTTCGGCCCGGGCCAGATTGGAGCCGACGCAATAGTGAATTCCGGCGCCGAAGGTGAGTGGCCGGGTTCGGTCGCGCTCGATGAGGATGTTGAAATCACGCGGGTCCTCGAAGGCCTCAGAATCACGATTCGCGGTGAATGAGCAGACCACCAGGAGGGTGCCGGCCGGGAAAAGCACATCCCTGTACTCGACCTCCTCGGTCAACTGACGGGCGGTGAAGGCGGTGATCGGCTCGAACCGGAGCACCTCGCTCACCGCTCGCGGGACGAGCTCGTCAGGGTTTTCTCGCAGAGCGTCCCACTGTTCCGGGTTGTTGGCGAGCAGGCGAATCGCGTGGGAAAGCTGGCTCTGAGTGGTGTCGACTCCGCCGACCAGGATGTTGAGCACGAGGTTCCGGAGTTCGCCGTCAGAGAGTTTCTCACCTTCTTCCTCGGTGCGGATGAGGGTCGTGATCAGATCGTCGCCGGGGGTTGTCCGGCGGTGCTCGATCATCGGGTCGACCCAGGCATAGAACTCGCCGACCTTCTGCTGGATCGTCTCGACGGTTTCAGGATCAGACAGGGCGATCGGATCGAACTGCTTCTGGATCCACTCCGACCAGTCGTGAAGCCGCTGCGCGTCGACGGCCGGAGCCCCCATGACCCTGGCGATGGTCTGCGAGGGGTACGGCCTGGAGAACCGGGAGACGAAGTCGATTTCGTAGGTCTCCAGTTCCTCCCAGAGACTCTCGAGTATCTCTCTCATGGCTGGCCGCCACGCTTCGGCGGCCCTCGGGGTCAGGGCCGGGTTGACGAGGCTCCGCAGGCGCCGGTGATCCTCCCCGCTCTGGTTGATGATGTTGGCGACGATCTGCTCGTGGAGCGGCCCGTCGGTGATCCCGAACAGCTCACCGATCAGCTTGCCGGGGAACTCGGCCACGCGGGAGCGGAGAAAGAACTCCCCCGCCTCGCGGTCGATGACGATCAGCGAAAGCGGCCCCTGGGCCAGCCAGTTGCCGGTATCGATGAGCGCGTTTGCTTCGACATGCCACTTCCAGCCGGACAGGGATGGATCGGCCGGGTCGAGAGCCGGCAGGTCCAGGTCGGTGACCGGTGTCGGCATCCGCTCAGCTATCGGCGAACTTGTAGCCGATGCCGCGGACCGTCAGCACCAGCTCCGGTCGCTGCGGATCTGTTTCCACCTTCTGGCGGAGGTTTGAAATGTGGACGTCGCAGGCGCGCTCGTCCCCATCGAACTCTGTTTGCCACAGCTCTTCCATGATCTGTGAACGACGGAACACCTCGCCGGGTCGGGCGGCGAGCAGGCGGAGCAACTGGAATTCGGAGCGGGTGAGGCTGACCGTCTTGCCCCGGACGGTCACCACATGTCGGGCAAGGTCGATAGTGACCGGACCGGAAACGATCCTGGTCTGTTCCGGCACGGGGGCCCGATCGAGCTCACGGCGGCGAAGCTGGGCGCGGACCCGGCCGAGCAGTTCCCGGACCGAGAAAGGCTTGGTCACGTAGTCATCGGCGCCTACTTCGAGGCCGACTACCTTGTCCACTTCCGCGTCTTTGGCGGTCAGCATGATGATCGGAACAGAAGATCGGGACCGGACTTCACGGCAGATGTCGAGGCCGGATTTGCCGGGCATCATGATGTCGAGGATCAGCAGGTCGTAGTCGAAGTCGCCGGAAAGACGCTCTTCGGCGTCGGTGCCGTCTTCAGCCCCGGTCACCTCGAAACCCTCCTGGGCGAGTGCGTAGCCGACCGAATCGCGAACCGAGGGTTCGTCGTCGGCAATCAGGATGCGCACGGGGGCGCCGTTCATTGAGGGTGAGTTGTTCATGCGATGGGTGTTTCCGACTGGTCTATCAAAGGCAGCCGCACCCAAAAGGTACTGCCCTCGCCCTCAACCGAATGGGCTCCCATCTCTCCCCCCATCACATCGGCCATCCTGCGGGCGATCGCGAGGCCCAATCCGAAGCCCTCCTGACGGCGTGTTTCGGAGCGCCTGTAGAAGCGTTCGAAGACCCTTTCGATCTCTGCCTGGGGGATGCCGGTGCCGGTGTCGATCACTTCCAGGAGCATCTCCGAGTCACCGATCCGGCGCCCGCGGATCGTCACCGAACCGGGTGCAGGCGTGTTCTTGCATGCGTTGGTGACCAGGCCGATCAGCACCTGCCTGAGCAGGGTCGGGTCGCCCTTGGCGGCGAGATCCGGCTCGACGTCACTCCTGAGTTCGAGCCCCACGGGGACCTCGACAGCCGCCTCGACATCCTTGACGGCTGCGGTGACGTCAACGACTTCGACCTCGCCGGTCCCCAGTGCTTCGACCCGGGCGAGGGTGAGCAGCGACTGGGTGAGGCGGGACATCCTTTCGGCGTCGGCGGAGAGCCGGTTGAGGAAGTGATCCCTGGCCGGAGGGTCATCCTTGGCACCTGACTGGAGTACCTCGATCGCTCCGGAAATGCCGGCCAGGGGGTTCCGGAGTTCGTGGGCGGCGTTGCTGACGAAGTCCCTTTCGGCGAACTCCTTTCGCATCTCGTCGGTCCGGTCGCGGACCACGACCAGCACGGCCCCCTCATCCGGGAGGGCCCGGGCCTGAAGCGCGTAGGCCCGGTCCCCCATCCGGAGCGCCGGGTGGGCCGCGAACCCTTCGGCTTCGGCCCGCTTGACCGATGACATCATCGGGGCCGGCGCCATCCCGCCCTGTTCCAGCAGCGCGTTGGCAGCGGAGTTGTGGAAGCGGACGTCGCCGTCGTGGTCGATCACCATCACGGCGTCACCGAGCCCGTCGAAGATCGCGGCAAGCTTGTCGCGGTCGGCGGTGAGAACTCCGAAGCTCTCTTTCAGAGAGGCCCGCATCGAGTCGAGCGAGCGAGCCAGGTCACCGATCTCGTCTCGACCCCGCACGGGCAGGCGGACGTCGAAGTTGCCCGAGGCGAGGTCGTCTGCCTTGGCGGCTATCCGCTTCAGGCGGCCGGTGATCACCGAGGCGATGCCGACGCCGACCAGGGTGCCGATCAGGATCGCAATCAGTGCCGCCCTCAGGCTTTCGGACCTGAGTTTGTCGATCGCGGACTGGATCACGATCGGCCGGGAGTAGCGCCCGATCACTGCTCCCTCGCTGTTGCCGAGGGTGTCGATCGGGATCCCGACGATCGCGATCTCTCCACCCTTCAGGTCCCTGGAAGAGCGGAACCCGTCGAGGGCAGAGTCAAGTACCTCCTGGTAGGCCACACCATCGGAGTAGATGGCCCGGGGGTTCTCGGGTGCGATCAGGTCACCATCCGGGTCGAAGTACCAGGCTGTGTACCCCTCCCCGTTCGCCGCTTCCAGTTCGGCCTTCGGGTCCACATCGGGCTCGGAGAGCCGGTCCGCGAGGCGCACCGTCCGGCCGACCGCGAGTTCGGTCGACCGCTCGTTGAGCACGTCCTGACTCTTGTCGGTGATGAACGAGTAGAGGATGCCGGCGGTCAGGAAGCAGACCAGGGTGAACCCGGCTGCAAGCCAGACCCGCATGCCGATGTGGCGACGACGGGGCCTCCGGCTCTTTCGCCTCCGCTCCCGGCCGGGAGTCCTCGTTGGGGTGCCGCTCATGGAGCGGACCCTATTTCATGGCTCCGTGGCTGAAAAGCGCGCCGCGAGATTAGCCCACCGTCACGTTGAATCCCCCGCCTCGCCGGGCCCGGCATGCCAGAATCGCAGCGTGAAGAAGCTTGTCTTCATTCCAGCCTGGAACGAGGAGCAGTCGATCGAGGCCGTAATCGCCGATGCCCGCGAGCATGTGCCGGGGGCAGACGTGATGGTCGTCGACGACGGTTCCACCGACCGGACTCCCGAACTTGCCCGGCGGGCCGGAGCCCTGGTCGCGTCCCTGCCCTTCAATCAGGGCGTCGGAGCGGCTCACCAGACCGCCTACATCTACGCGCTACGGCACGGGTACGAGATCTGCGGCCAGCTCGACGGTGACGGCCAGCACCCGGCTTCCGAGGTTGCGCGCCTGATCGAGGCTGTCGAGGAGGGCGCAGACCTGGCAGTCGGGTCAAGGTTCGCCGATGACGTCAACCCGGACATCCCCGAGTACCGCTCGACGTTCGCCCGGCGGCTCGGCCAGCGGCTCTTCAGCCTGCTGGTGTCAACCTCCACGAGGCAGACCTTCACGGACACAACGAGCGGCATGAGGGCACTGAATGTCCGTGCGATGGAGATGTTCGCCGAGCGCTATTCGTCCGAGTTCGCCGAGGTAGAATCGCTTCAGCAGGCGGTCCGGGCGGGTCTGACCGTGAGGGAGGTGCCGGTCCACATGGTGCCCCGCGAGCACGGCCACTCGTTCATCACCCCGCTCACTTCGGCCTTCTACATCTTCAAGACCCTGGTCGTGCTCCTGATCGGCCAGCTCCGGCCCCGACAGGTGGACCAGTGAACTTTCTACTGGCAGCAACCGAGCCGGTCGTCCGGCTCACTCCCCAGGCACGGATCCTCGCGGCAGTCCTCGCGATTGCCTTCATGGTTCTCATCCTTGACCTGATCCGTCGCGACAAGCTTCTCGAGCGCTACTCGATCGTCTGGTTCCTGCTCGGCATCGGCATGCTGCTCGGGGCGATCTTCCCGATCCTGCTCGAGTGGCTGGCCAAGGCGATGGGCGTTCGGGACGTGACCATCGCTCTCTTCTCGGTGACCCTGCTGATCCTGCTCGCTCTCTCCCTGAACTTCTCGGTGATCGCCTCACGCCAGTCGAAACAGATCACGCGGCTGGCGCAGCAGTCCGCGATCGACGGAGTGGAAGAGGAAAGCGCGGAAACGGAAGAAGCCGAAGCGGAAGTGCGCTAGTCGCGGAGGGCTTTTTCGAGACGGAAGGCGAGGGCTTCCAGTGCGAGTTCCTCGCTGACGTTCAGCTGGAAGCTGCGGCGGGTGCCCTGGATCAGCGATACGGCTTCCCTGGCCTGCGGAAGTTCGACCTCCCCTGCCTGCTGTTCGAGAATCGGGATCCGGTCGGAGTTGAAGACGACGCCGGTGGCACCGGCGGCCACCGCGGCCCAATCGCGTGCCCATGCTGCGGCGAGGTGCAGCCCGAGGTCGAGCATGCCGGTGCGGGTTTTCCTCTGGGCCCGGCGAACCGCTTCCTCGATCTCGGTCTTCGTGTGCTTGATCCCTTCTTCCTTCTCCTCGTCGAACTCGGCCTGAACCAGTTCACCGGAGTGTTCTCCCGCTGCCTTCGACTGAACCAGCAGGTCGAGCCAGGGCGAGCTCGCGAAATCATCTTCGAGCGCGGCCTTCATCAGCTTCTCCACCCCCTTGCGCAGCTCGGCGCCACGGTTGCCGGCCAGAAACCGGGCCCGGCCGAGGTCACCTCCGGCCAGCTTCGCGCAGGCATGAAGGGTTTCCGAGGGTGCCAGCCCGTCCAGTTCCTCTTCGATGACCTCTGGCGACAGCGCTCCGAACTCGATCAGCTGACACCGGGAGGCGATGGTCGGCAGAACGCCTTCGCTCTCGGCGGAGAGCAGGATCAGGTGGGCGTGCGGAGGAGGTTCCTCAAGGGTCTTCAGCATCGCGTTCTGGCTCTCCTCGTTGAGGGCATCGGCAGCTTCGATCACGAAGACCCTGGCCGATCCTTCAAAAGGGCTGAGCGGTGCCTGGTGGATGACCCGGTCGCGAATGTCCTGCACCGCATGACTCATTCCCTTCGGGGCAAGCCAGACGAGGTCGGGATGCGGTGAAGGTTCGAGCAACGCCCGGCGACGGGCATCCTCCGGGTCGTCGTTACCGACCGTGAGGATCTCAGCAGCGAAGGCCCTCGCCGCTCTCGCCTTGCCTGAACCGGATGGCCCCCGGAACAGGTAGGCGTGGGACGGGCCCTGGTCGATTGCCGCCTTGAGTTCGGCCCCCGCCCGGGGTTGATGCGACGTTGCTTCCGCCAGGTCGATCAACCCGGTCTCCCCGGTTTCTGCACCGCCCAGGTCACGCGGGTAGCCTGGGTTCGACCTCGGCCATGATCAGAGCGTGGACTTCATCCGGGGTTCCGGTCGCATCGACCGGGATGACCCGGCTCGGCTCCCGGCGGGCGATGTCCTCGTATGCCTCGGCGACCCGCTCCTGGAAGCGGACACCTTCCGCTTCGAAGCGGTCATCGGACTCGGCACGGTCCAGGCCGAAGGCAGGGTCGACCTGGAGCAGCAGGGTCAGGTCCGGCACCAGTCCGTCGGTTGCCACTTCGGAGAGTTCACGCACCCGGACGATCCCGAGGCCGCGGGCGACACCCTGGTAGGCGATCGTCGAGTCGGTGAAGCGGTCACAGATCACGATCCTGCCGATCTCGAGGGCAGGACGAATGACCCGACTGACCAGGTCAGCCCTGGCCGCGCAGAAGAGCATCAGTTCGGCGATCGGGTCGAGTGGTGTCTCGGGATCGGCGAGCAGTTGGCGTATCCGTTCAGCCGCATCAGTGCCGCCCGGCTCCCGCAAGGTCATGGCGCTTGCGCCTATCGCCCGGGCGAGCATTGCCGCCTGGGTCGTCTTGCCGGACCCGTCGACTCCTTCGAGCGTGATGAACACGCCTTGCCTCTAACCCTTGCTGCTCGAGGAACCGCCGGACTTGCCGGTGCCCTTGCCGCGGGAACCGGCCTTCTTCACTCGCCGCGTACCGAGGTCGGGCGGACTGGAAACTCTCGCCGCCACAGTGCTCGGCCTCTTCCCGGTCGACTTCTTCTTTCCCTTCGACTTACTGGCCGGCTTCTTGCCTGACTTCTTTGCCTCGGCTTCGTCGAGCTCCTTGGCCTTCTTCGCAGCCTCCTGCGCGGCCAGGCGCTCGGCCTTCTTTTCGCGCATTTCGACCATGGTCGGGCAGTCGTCGTTGAAGCAGAGCTTCCACGGCCGGCCAGCCCGGCCCCGGGTCTTCACGTTCACTCGAGGTGTGCGGTGACAGATCGAGCAGTTCTCTTCCAGAGGTGTGACCTCGTAGAAGTTCGGCTGAGGCATCGGGAAAGTCTGGTCGCAGGATTCCGGGTTGTCGGCCTCCCACCCGGTGCAGCCGACGAACGACTTGCCGGACTTCTTTGCACGAATGATCCGCAGCACGTTCGGCGAGCCGTCTTCCTTGGTGCGTCCGGCTTCCTTGCAGACGATGCAGGGCCCGAGGATCCGGTCCTGATCCATGCCCTCCCAGATCATCTTCGAGAGCGCTTCTTCGCCTTTCAGGAGATCCTCGAAAGTCTTGTGGACGAGCTTGCGGCTGTCCTCTACGACCTCTTCCTTGGTCATCTTCTCGTCCGCGATCTCATCCATCTCTTCTTCGAGGGAAGCGGTCATCGCCGAGGTCGCCATATCCGGCACGTACTCCTTGAAGGCCTCGTACATGGCGATGCCGGTCGCCGTCGGCTCAGGCGGGTGGTTCCTTACATAGCGACGGTTGTAGAGCTTCTGGATGATGTCGGGGCGAGTCGCCTTGGTCCCGAGACCCTGTTCATCCATCAGCTGGACAAGCTTCGCCTCCGAAAGCCGCGCCGGTGGCTGGGTTTCCTTGTCGACAAGCCAGGGCTTCCCGTCGATCGCCAGCTGTTGGCCCTCTTCGAGCGCGGGGATCTCTTCGTCGGCCGAACGGGCGTAGGTGTAGATGCCGGCGTAGCCGGGATCGACCACGACCTTGCCGCGCACGAAGTAGGTCTCCGAGCCCGCCTCGATGTCGGCTCGCGTCGACTCGGTCACCATCGGCTCGCCGAAGGTGGCGAGGAAGCGCCGGACGATCAGTTCGTAGACCCTGGCCTTCGGACCGTCGAGGGCACTCGGGTAGAGCGCGTGGGTCGGGTAGATCGGCGGGTGGGCCGCGTCGAACTTCTTGCCCTGGGTGGGCTTCAGCGGCTTCTCGAGGATCGGTGCGGCAGCGGCGAAGTCCTTGATCTTGACCAGCGAGCTGATCGTCTTCTCGAGCGGCAGCGAATCCGGGTAAATCGTGTTGTCGGTTCGCGGGTAGGAGATGAAGCCGTCGTCGTAAAGGTCCTGGGCGAGATCCATCGCCCGCTTCGGGGTGATGCCGAGACGGCTCGAAGCGTCGACCTGGAAGGAGTTCGTGTTGTACGGGGTCGGGGGCTTGCTCGAAGACTTTCGACTGGTCACCGACTTGACCAGGCCGGGGCTCGAGGTCCCCGCGAGGGCTGCATCGGCTTCCGCCTTGTCCCAGAACTTGTCGGTCGCGTGGTGCGCCTCGAAGCTCTGGCCGCTCGGATGCTCGAACTTGGCAAACAACTCCCAGAACGGCTTTGGCACATGGGCGCGACGTTCGAGTTCGCGCTCGACGATCAGGCCGAGTGTGGGGCTCTGGACCCTTCCCACCGAGAGGAAGTTCGCTCCGTAGGCCTTGGCGACGAGGGAAACGGCGCGGGTGAAAGCCGCGCCCCAGATCAGGTCAATGTCCTGGCGGGCGCCAGCCGCATTGGCAAGCGGAAAGGAGAGCTCGTCCAGGTTGTCGAAGGCGCCCTCGATCTCCTCTTTGGTCAGCGCCGAGTAACGCGCCCTTTTAAGTGTGGGTTCCAGATCAGGGTTCACTTCGAGGCAAACCTCAAGCGCCTCCAGCCCGATCAGCTCGCCTTCGCGGTCGAAGTCGGTGCCGATCACCAGCGTGTCTGCCTTCCTGGCTTCCTTCTGGACGGCCTTGATCACGTTCTTCTTGCCATCGATGGGACCGGTTTCAAGCGGCGCGTCGATCAGCCCGGGGATAAGGTCGAGCTTCCACTGTTTGTATTCCTTCTCCTGCGGAAACTCGCGCCCGACGAAGTGGCCGCCGGTTCCGATTACGGCCGTCTCGCCGTCGCCGTCCTCCCAGCGGAACACGGGCACGGTGAAGGATTTTGTCTCGGTCGCAGCGCCGCCCGAGAGGATCTCGGCGATCTTCTGGGCGGAGTTGTTTTTCTCGGTGATGATCAGACGCATTGGCTGGCGAGAGTAGCAGGGGCGCCGAATGACAATGGGACGATGGCTTCACATCCGGCCGGGAATTGACCTTTCCGTCCCACTGATTTCACCCTCGCTCTAACCTTTCCATATGCCCGCCCAAGCCTATGCCGGAAAGGAGTGCGTCTGCCAGTACCGCAAGCCGGTCTGCGACCAGACCTGCGTGCGAGACATGCTGGATACGCCCTTCTACATCGCCTGTCTCAAACTGACCGGGCGCAGGTGCCTCGTGGTCGGCGGCGGCGAGGTCGGACTGGAGAAGGTCGAAGGACTGCTCGCCTGCTCCGGGGAGGTGACCCTGATCGCGCCAGAAGCGGTGCCGGAGCTGGAGCGCCTGGCGGAAGAAGGTTCGATCCGCTGGGAACAGCGTGAGTACGGAGGCCGGGAGGACCTCGAAGGCAAATTCATGGTGATCGCCGCCACCGATGACACAGAGGTGAACATCCGGATCTTCGACGAGGCGGAAGAGCGGGCGATGCTGGTCAACGTGGTTGACGTTCCGCCGCTCTGCAACTTCATCCTGCCGGCGATCGTGCGCAGCGGCCCGCTGGCCATCGCAATCTCGACCGCCGGCGCATCACCCGCCCTCGCCAAGCGGATGAAGGCCGAGATCGCCGACCACTATGGAGAGGACCACGCCCGACTCGCTGTGATCCTCAACGAGACGAGGGGCTGGGCGAAGTCCACCCTCCCGACCTACCAGGATCGCAAGGTCTTCTTCGAGGGGATAGTCAACGGAGATCCCGATCCGTTGGTCCTGATCCGCGAGGACCGCGAACCCGAGCTGTTCGCGCTGATCGAGAACGCCAAGCGGGAGGCCGAAGCCTCGCTGGCCGCGTAGCCTTCTACGCATGAACCCGGACCGCACTGCATGATCGACCCCCGTCTGGCCGAGATCGGCTGGCACAAGGACGATCAAATCGCCTGGGGTGAAGCCCCCCGGGAAGGGCAGATTCCGGCCCGGGTAGTCGGTCTTCACCGAAATCACATCGTCGATCTGCTCACTGTCGACGGGGAGATCGCCGGTCGCCCGGCCGGCAGGATGCTCCAGGACCGCTCTACGGCGACCGCGATGCCGGCAGTTGGCGACTGGGTGGCCGCCCTGCCCGACGGGACGATCCAGGAAATCCTGCCCCGCCGTAGCGCGCTCGCCCGCCGCAGCGCCGCCGACCGGGACCGGATCCAGATCCTCGCCACCAACATCGACAAGGCGATCGTGATCAGCTCACTTAACAGGGAGCACGATCCGGTACGGCTGGAGCGCATGGTGAGACTTGCCCAGGCCTCCGGTGCAGAGCCGGTGATCGGGCTGTCGAAGTCGGACCTCTCCGACGAAGCCCGGGAACTCCAGACCCGGGTCGAGCAGGCCTTCCCGGACGTCAAGGTCTTCGTCTTCAGTTCGCAGACTGGTGAAGGAGTGGATGCGGTCAGGGAGTTTCTTGAGCCCGGCGAGACGGTCGTGATGCTCGGCCGCTCTGGGGTCGGCAAGTCGACCCTCGCCAACACGCTGCTCGGCTGGGAGCGCCAGAAGACCGCGCTTGTGCGTGACACAGATGACCGCGGACGACACGCGACGACCAGCCGGGAACTCTTTCCCCTCCCCGGGGGCGCCCTTCTGATCGACACCCCCGGCCTGCGGGCCCCCGGATCAATCGAGGCCGACGACCTGATCCCCGGCTCGGCAGAGTCGGACCTGACCGACGAGCGGGCCCGGGAGATCGAGCGGCTGGCCGCCTACTGCCGCTTCCGGGACTGCGCGCACGAAACCGAACCCGACTGCGCCGTCAACGCAGCGATCGAGGCCGGCGAACTGCCGGCCCGCTGATCAGTTCAATTGACCCGTGGCGCTACTCCGCGGCGCAGGGAATGCCCGAAGTTGTCTGGTTGCCGGGGCCGCAGGGCAGGATGCTCGGACCCTGCCAGCCGGTTCCGTCAATCAGTCCCTTGATTCCAGCGGCCGACAGTCCGTAGAGGCGCATGGTCAGCCGGAAGGCGGGTTGCGCCGCGTCGCCGGCCGGCGACGGAAGCCAGTTGCTCACCTGGTCAGGGTCGGTGGGCTGGTTCGGCTGAACGTAGATGTCCAGTGACCCGTCCTCGTTGTACTTCAGCTTCGACCGGTCATTGACCAGGTACCTGTCAATCGGGTTGTCGACGAAGAAGCTGTCGTTGTCGTAGAGGGTGAGCGACCAGAAGAACTTCACCGGCGGCTTCGCCTGGTCGGGGTCGAAGTGAACGACGTAACGCTTCGCACCGGTCAACGGTGACTTGTTCCGGTCCATCAGCGCGACCGGGTAGACCGCCACGTTTGGCAATGGCGCTCCGAGACCGAAGCGGGCGATCTGGGCGCGTCGCTTGTAATCGGTCCCGTAGGTGCCCGTGCGGGCAACCAGCCAGCCGTTGTGGGAGTCGAACTCGGCGAAGTAGGTGCTCAGGAGTCCCGACTGCATGCGGGCGGGAGCTCCGGTGACCACATCACGAAGGGCCGCCAGCTGCGGATCGCTCAGCTCGCCATCGGCGACCGGAGTCAGGCCGGGCCCGATGCCGAGAGTCGCCTTCATCTCGTCAAGTATCGCCCTGTCACGAGCCGGAGGGGTGAAGCGCTTCAGCAGCGCACCGAGTCCGTCGAAGTAGCTCGCAGGATCCTCGCCCGGACCGGTCCCGGGGATGTAGTGCTCATTCCTGGTCTGGTCGACCTTGGCCGGCTTCGGGTACCTGTATGCGTAGGGTCGCTTCGGGTTCCACTTCTTCAGGGGAACGATGCGGAAAGTGTTCTGGACCTTGTAGACGTTGGGAAGGTCCTTCTTGCTGAAGACAAGGGTCCGGCCGATGATCCAGATCCGGTCGTGGGGCGAGCGGATCAGCTTCAGGCCCTTGGGGACCTTGCCTTTCCAGTTCTTCTTCACTACCAGGTAGTTGCCATCGGGTCTCGCGCCCCGTGGGGAGCCGATGTTGGCGAAGTTCTCGGTCCACGGATCGAGCAGCTCGAGCACGTGGTAGCGCTTGGTGCCCTTCTTCGTGTGGATGACCATGGGACCCTTTCGCAGGTCGAGCCAGGCCATCGAGTAGAGGGTGTCCGAGTTCGGGAGGACCACGGTCCGGTCCTTCGCGTCGGCCAGCTTGCGGAAATGGCTGAACAAATTGACCGGCCCCGCGCCGCGTCCGTTGGGCCAGTTGATCGAGGTACTGATCTTGAAGGTGCGGTCCATGTCGAGCAGGGGGAAGCCGTACTCGTAGGCCTCAACTCCCAGCGCAAAGGTGGCGTCGTACTCGGCCTTCTGTTCCGGATCGCCCGGGTCATAAGCGGCCGATGCCGGCCCGGCCAGGACTGCCAGGGACAGGGCCGCAGCAAGCCATGCGAAAAACAGGGGTACGACGCGACGGTGGGTCAACTCTCTCTCCTCTTTCGGTTCCCTCGGAGGGCATTCTCCCGACAAACGTGATGCGCGTCAACTACAACACCGCGAGTGGGCGGTGGATGCGGTCCCCGGTTATTCGACGGAGTCGAGGAAAGCCGTGAGCAGTTCGATGACCGCCGGCGGATCATCGATGAAAGGCCAGTGGCCCGACCCGGGGATGATGTGGACCTGGGCCGAGGGGAAAGCACTCCGCTGGCGGTCAGCGAAGGAGGCCGGCAGATACGGATCGCCGGCGCCCCAGATGACCAATGCCGGAATGTTTGCGGCAGCCAGCAGGGGGATCAGGTTCTTCGAGGTCCTGCCGACCTTCTTCATGTCCCGGTAGATGTCGAGGACGGCCCGCCGGGTGCGCCGGTCGTAGTTGTCATACATCTCGTCCACGAACGGCCGGGGCAGGCCCTTCGGCTCCTGGTTCGAGATGACCCGACGGAACATCGACCGGAAAGCGGCAGCCTGAAGGATTTCGCCCGCGACCGGGGTCTGCCATACCCGGGCGGTGCGGTGCCACTTGTACCCGGCGAGGATGCCGGTGTTGATCAGGGTGACGCTGGCCACCTGCCCGGTGTGGGTCGATGCCCACTGGAGTCCTATGGGTCCGCCGAGATCGTGGAGCACCAGGTGGGCCCGGCGGATCCCGAGCGCTTTCAGGGCATCACCGATGAAGTTGGCGTACTCGTCCTGGGTGTGCTTGAAGCCCGGCGCGGCTATCGACTGACCGAAATCGGGAATGTCGAAGGCAACTGCCCGCCGCGGGGGAGCAACCTGGTTGACCAGGTTCTCGAAATCCGCCGCCGAACCCGGGTTGCCGTGGATGAAGACGACAGCCTCGGAAGCCTGGTGTGGACCCGCCTGAAAGACACGGATCCAGTGATCATCAACCGCGATGCTGGACCACTCGGGGCCACCTTCGAGGCTCAACGACCGGTCTCCCTGCTCATCCCAGGGCGAACAGGGCGACGGCTGCGAAGTGAAGGGCAGCGGCGCCGATGACGAAGAGGTGGAAGACCTCGTGGTAACCGAAGTGGGTCGGGCTGGGGTTCGGTCGTCCGGTCGCGTAAACGACCGCGCCGATGGTGTAGAGGATGCCGCCGATGGCGATCAGGAGTCCGGCCCAGGCCCCTGCGGTCCCGACCAGTTCGGGGAATGCGACCGCGGCGATCCATCCGACCGCCACGTACATCACCGCGCTGACCCACTTGGGCGAGCTGATCCAGAGGAGCTCGACCACGACGCCAACCACTGCCGCGGACCAGACCGCGATCAGGATCGCCGTCCCGAAGGTGCTGGGCATGGTCAGCAGCGCGAATGGCGTGACCGTCCCGGCGATCAGCAGGAAGATCATTGAATGATCGAGCCGCCGCATCAGCCTGCGGGCCTTCTCGGTCTTCCAGTTGACCCGGTGATAAAGGGCGCTGGTTCCGAACAGGGCGCAGAGCGAGATCGCGTAGATGCCGACCGCCACATACTCGGTCGGCGTGTCGGCCAGAACGAGCAGTGCGATTCCGAGGCCGAGAGAAAGGAAGAACGCCCACTCGTGCGAGACCCCGCGGAACTTGGGCTTGATCGCCTTCAGGGATTCAGAGGCCGACTCCTTGACCGCCACCGCCTTGCCGACTGCGGCATCCCTGGCTGCCCCGGCTTTTTCAACTGCCGCGTCGCGGGCCACGCCGGCTTTCTCGACGGCACTGTCCCTGGCGATGGCCGCACGGCTAATTGCCGAGTCCTTGGGCATGGGTCCGAAAGTGTCTGCTCCGGGGTTGTTCTGGTTGGGGTCGCTCACTGCCTTCAATCGTACCGGTCGGGCCAAACCGCTTGCTCTGGCCGATCGCGTGGTGTGTCGATCCCGCAAATCGCGGAATGAACATAATTCGCAAACGCTATATATAGCGTGGCAAAAAGGTATCCGACCCTAGTCCTAGTATAATTTGCCATGTGCGTTGCCCGCGATGCGGACATCAAGGTAGTCGTGTCCTCGAAAGTCGAAGTTCCGAGGAGGGGAGCGCTGTGCGCCGAAGGCGGCAGTGCTCCAACTGCGAAAACCGCTTCACCACATATGAGCGGTATGAGGCACAGGCCCTGTTCGTCATCAAGCGGGATGGCGGGCGCCAGCCCTTCGATCGCGCCAAGCTGCGCGGAGGGCTGGAGCGCGCCTCGCACAAACGTCCGGTTCGCCCCGAGGCCATCGATGCCCTGGTCGACCGGATCGAGAAGAAAGCCATCCGGGATGGCGGTGAAATCGAGGCGGCCCGCATCGGAGACATGTGTCTCGCGGGCCTCAAGCGGATCGACCAGGTCGCGTACCTGCAGTTCGCAGCCGTTTACCGCCAGCTCGGGGTCGAAGACGTCCAGGCCGAACTCGACCAGCTGAGCACGCCTTTCAGCCGAAACTGAACTTCGAAGCACCGCAGTACCGCAGGAACACAGCACCACCAGTCACCAGAGTCACCCAGTCAAAGAGATTCACGAATCACGAGCCGTCAAGCAGAGCCAGTCGTCAAGCAGTAGAGGAGAGAGCCAGAGCATGTCCCAGTCAGTATCCGAGTCACCCCGCGTAAACCCGAAGGGCGTAGTCGTCGAACGCCGCCTCACCCGGGAGGGCGTACACCCATTCGATGAGGTCGAGTGGGAAATCCGTGATGCCGTCATCGGCAACCCGGAGAAGCCCGCCTTCGAGCAGCGAGGCGTCGAGTTCCCGAAGAGCTGGTCACAGAACGCGACCAACATCGTCGCCCAGAAGTACTTCCGGGGCCAGCTCGGCTCACCTGAACGCGAGAACTCGGTCAAGCAGATGATCGGGCGCGTGTCCGGCACCATCGCCGAGTGGGGTCGCGAGGGTGGCTACTTTGCCTCCGACGAGGATGCCGACATCTTCGAAGCCGAACTGACCGCGACGCTCCTTCACCAGGAAGTCGCCTTCAACTCTCCCGTCTGGTTCAACGTCGGGTTCGAAGAGACCCCGCAGTGCTCGGCCTGTTTCATTCTCTCGGTCGAGGACACGATGGAGTCGATCCTCGACTGGAACACCAAGGAAGGCAAGATCTTCCGGGGCGGTTCCGGCTCCGGCATCAACCTCTCGAACATCCGCGGTTCGATGGAGGCCCTGAAGAAGGGTGGCACCGCCTCCGGTCCCGTTTCCTTCATGCGTGGCGCCGACTCCTGGGCCGGCACCATCAAGTCCGGTGGCAAGACCCGTCGGGCGGCGAAGATGGTTGTCCTCGACGTCGACCATCCGGACGTCGAGCACTTCATCACCTGCAAGGCGGACGAGGAGAAGAAGGCGGGCGCACTGCGTGATGCCGGCTTCGACATGTCGATCGACGGTGACGGCTTCACCTCGATCCAGTACCAGAACGCGAACAACTCCGTCCGCGTCTCGGACGAGTTCATGCAGGCAGTCGCCGATGATGCCGAGTGGAACCTGTTGGCCCGCACCGACGGCTCGGTCACCAAGACCCTTTCGGCCCGCGAGCTGATGAACAAGATCGCCGACGCCGCCTGGCAGTGCGCCGATCCGGGTGTCCAGTACGACACGATCATCAACAAGTGGCACACCTGCCCGAACTCGGGCCGGATCAACGCCTCCAACCCTTGCTCCGAGTACATGCATGTCGATGACTCGGCCTGCAACCTGGCCTCGATCAACCTGATGAAGTTCCGTCGGGAAGACGGCAGCTTCGACGTCGACGGTTTCTGCGCCGTGGTCGACACCGTGTTCCTGGCCCAGGAAATCATCGTCGGACCGTCGAGCTACCCGACCGAGGAAATCGGCAAGAACGCCCGCGCCTTCCGCCAGCTCGGCCTCGGTTACGCCAACCTCGGCGCACTGCTGATGTCGGACGGCATGCCCTATGACTCGGACGAGGGCCGGAACGTCGCCGCCGCGATCACCGCCCTGATGACCGGGCGCGCCTACCGCCGCTCGGCCGAGATCGCCGCTGCGATGGGCCCGTATGACGCCTACGAGCTGAACCGGGAGCCGCACAACAATGTGATGCGGATGCATCGCGATGCCTCCTACGAGATCGACGGCGAGGGCGTGGGCGAAGAGCTCCTGAACGCCGCCCGCGAAGAGTGGGAAGTGGCGGTCGCCACCGGTGAGGAGTACGGCTACAGGAACGCCCAGGCGACGGTTCTGGCCCCGACCGGCACGATCAGCTTCCTGATGGACTGCGACACGACCGGCATCGAGCCGGACTTCTCGCTGGTCAAATTCAAGGAGCTGGTCGGCGGCGGCAACATGACGATCGTCAACAAGTCGGTGCCGCTGGCGCTGAACACGCTCGGCTACTCGGAATCCGAGATCGATCAGATCGAGGCCTACATCAACGAGCACGGCACGATCATCGGTGCCCCCGGCCTGAAGGACGAGCATCTGCCGGTCTTCGACGTCGCGGTCGGTGAGCGGGCGATCTCGCACACCGGTCACATCGACATGATGGCGGCCACGCAGCCGTTCCTTTCCGGTGCGATCTCGAAGACGGTCAACATGCCGAACTCGGCCACGGTCGAGGACATCGAGGAGGCCTACATCCGCGGTTGGGAAGGCGGCCTCAAGGCGCTGGCGATCTACCGCGACGGATCAAAGACCGCCCAGGCCCTCCGGACGGACGCCCAGAAGGACAAGGAGAAGGAAGCCGAAGCGGCAGTCGAGGCCGGGCCGGTCCGTCACCGAATGCCGAAGACCCGGGATTCGGTAACCCACAAGTTCTCGGTCGGCGGCCACGAGGGTTACATCACGGCCGGCAAGTACACCGATGGTTCGGTCGGCGAGATCTTCCTGACCGACATCGGCAAGGAAGGCTCGACCATGCGGGGCATGATGAATGCCTTCGCCACGGCGATCTCACTCGGTCTCCAGTACGGGGTGCCGCTCGAAGTGTTCGTCAACAAGTTCAGCTACATGCGGTTCGACCCGGAAGGGATCACCGGCAACCCGGACATCCCGTTCGCCAAGTCGATGCCGGACTACATCATGCGCTGGCTTGCCTCCCAGTTCATCAACGATCCCGACTTCCTCGAGGAGCAGGGGATCATGACCCAGGAGGTCCGCAACCGCAAGGAAGCGGAAAACGCGGGGATCAACCTCGCCAACGGAAGCGGGAACGGACAGCAGGGCAACGGCGGGAATGGCAACGGCAACGGTGGTTCAGCCCCCGCGGCCGAAGCCGCGCCGGTGGCTGACACCGGCGGATCAGCGGCACCGGCCGGCTCGGCGCTGACCGATGACGTTCCGGTGGTCCCGGCCAAGCTCCATTTCACCCCTGGAGCGGCCGAGCTCGGACCGGCCTGCGACCAGTGCGGAGGCATGATGCAGCGGACAGGGGCTTGCTACACCTGCAGCAGCTGCGGAAACAACACCGGCTGCGGCTGAGGCCGGTTATTCATATGGATTGAAGAGAGCCCCGGAGAGATCCGGGGCTTTCTTGTTGATGGGCGTTTTTTCACTTGTTGGCAGGTATCCGTAGATAACACGCAGATTCAAACTGCGGTGGTTCTTGCTGCTACGGTTGGTTGACTCCAGGCCCGATGGGGGAAGTGCGGCCGGAGGTATCTGATGAAACCGACCAGGCAACTGAGCCCAAGCGCTCGCATTGGCGTAGGGGCGGGATTCGCCCTCATGACCGGCTTACTGCTGGCCTATGCCGTAATGCTCACGACCGGATCCGAGGCATGGACCGCGCAGGACGTTGGCTACTTCGGATCCATGGTCACCGCGACGGCACTCTGCGCCTGGCGGGCGATCCAGATCCCGTTCCAGAGAACAGCCTGGATCCTCTTTACGGGGGTCGCACTCGGCAATCTCGTCGGGGATCTAATTGACTACTACCTGCCTTCCGGATTCGAACTCGTCGCCGATGCGGTCTGGCTGTCAACCTACGTCCTGATGCTTGGAGGGCTCGTCGCCCTGCTGGCACCCGTCGTCAAGGTCCAGCGCGGAATGCTCCTGCTGGACTGGCTTATCGCGACCCTGACGATCTCCGCCGCCGGGGTACTGCTCCTGCTCCCGGCAATCGTCGACCAGTCATCAGAAACTTCTCTGGATTCGATCATGGCCACGCTCTTCCCGGTTGCCGACATCATCGTGCTGGCTGCCGTCCTGATCGCTTTGCTTGCCGGCACGGAGCGCCGGGGGCCAGCCATGCTCCTGATCATCGCTGCCAGCGTCGCCTGGCTGGTTAGCGATTCGATTTACAGTTACCAGACCGAAAACGGATCCGGGAGCTACTCGGCGGCCCTCGATCTTGGCTGGCCGCTCGCCCTGGCGCTGCTCGCGGCTGCTGCGTGGGCACCCGCCACCGTCTGGATGGACCGCATCGCCCTTCGCCGCCGGGCGGGTCTTCTCTCGGGGATCGGCGTTTTCGTCGCACTTGTCGTTCTTCTTCTGCGCGACTACAGGGACGACCAGCATGAGGCAACCGTGCTCCTGGCCGCGGCCGCTGTGGCAGGTGGCGGTCTGCGTCTGGCCCTGACCCACCGCGAAAACCGTCAACTCCTGGACGCCGCGAACACCGACCACCTGACCGGCATAGCCAGCCGCGCGAAACTCTCGGCCGATGCCGCCGTACTGGGAGGGCGACAGACCACCGTGATCATGCTCGACCTCGACGGGTTCAAGTTCTACAACGACAGCTTCGGGCATCCGGCAGGAGATGCCCTTCTTCAGAGGGTTGCTGCCAACCTCGTCTGTGCTGCCGGGCCAGGCGGTCAGGCCTACCGGATCGGCGGCGACGAGTTCTGCGTGCTTCTTCCGGGTGAAGCAAGCGAGAACAGGGAGGCCATCGAGTCGATAAGGGAGGCCACTCACATCTCGGGAGAAGGGTTCGACATCTCGGCTTCGCTCGGGTACGCGGACTACCCGTTCGAGGAAGCTGACGCGCTGCTGGCGTTGGCGATCGCCGACGAGCGGATGTACATGCAGAAGAACCTGACCCGCACCTCGCCCCGGAGCCAGGTCCACGATGTTCTGGTGCGCTCTCTGCACGAGAGAGAGCCCGCACTCGCCGAACACACCAGCCGGGTCAGCCAGCTGGCGCTCGCGGTAGCCGAAGAGATCTCGCTCAAGGAGGAAGATCACGAAATCATCGAACGGGCGGCCGAACTCCACGATGTCGGCAAGGCGGCAACCCCCGACGCGATTCTGCATAAGCCGGGCCGGCTGGAGCCCGAAGAGTGGGACATGATGAAGCAGCACTCTGTTGTTGGCGAACGCATCATCTCCACCTCGCCTTCGCTGGCCCCGGTTGCAAAGCTCGTCCGCCATTCACACGAGCACTGGAATGGTGGCGGTTACCCGGACCAGCTCTCGGGGACCGACATCCCGCTCGGTTCCAGGATCATCCTGGCCTGCGATGCGCTGGAGGTGATGCTGAGTGAACGCCCGTACTCTCCCGCGCTCCCTCTGGAAGATGCCCTTGAAGAACTGGAGCGCTGTGCCGGCGACCAGTTCGACCCCGACGTGGTGGCGGTTCTGGTGAAGCTGGTGCGAGAAGGGCGAATCGATCCAACACCCGTTCAGAAACAATTTTCGTCGTGACCCTTGACAAATGGTGTGAGTGAGTGCATACTCACCCATTGATGAGCCCAGCTTCGGCGAAAAAGAAGGCCCCCTCGGCCGGCGAGAGGTCACTCTCGACCGCGGATGAACGGCGTGAGGAACTCGTCACGGCTTCTATCCCTGTTTTCGCCGAGAAGGGGTACCACGCGGCGCCCACCGCCGAAATCGCCAGGCGGGCAGGTATTTCGCAGGCATACCTTTTCCGGCTCTTCCCGACCAAGGAAGACCTGTTCGTGGCTGCCGTCGAGCGCACCTGTGACGTGATGCGCGAAAGCTTCAGCGAGGCCGCAGGCCAGGCAGCCAGGGAAGGGCGTGAGCCCCTTGAGTCGATGGGCGAGGCCTACGCTGACCTGGTCGCCGAGCAGGGGGAGATCCTGCTCGTCCAGCTTCATGCGCAGGCGATCTCGCCATCGGTGCCAGCTGTGCGGGACACGATGCGCCGCTGCTTTGCCACCCTTTTCGCCGTGGCCTCGGAGCATTCGAAAGCAGCCCCCGAGGAGCTCAAGATGTGGATGGCCGGCGGCATGCTGATCAACGTCATGACGGCGATCGGTGCCAATCAGGTCAAGGAGCCCTGGGCCGAAACGCTCGCCGACTTCGAAGGCGAGTGCTCCTTCCAGAAGAACGATCCCTCCAGCAGCGCCGGATAACTACCCGGCCTTTTTTCAGGAGCCAATAGTGAGTAACCAATCACACACTTTTCAGTCCAAGCAAGTGAGTAACCAATCACACACCGAAGGGAGGCCGGCATGACGGCCAACACAGCAAAAACAGGGGGCCTCGCCGGCAAGGGCGTCGGCTCCTCGAAGAGCGCCATCTGGACGCTCATCATCACCGGGGCGGCTCTTTTCATGACCTCCCTCGACAACCTTGTCGTGGGAGTCGCGCTGCCCTCGATCCAGGCCGAGTTCGGCGGAACGATCGAGTCGCTCGAGTGGACAGTCAACGCCTACACGCTCAGCTTTGCGGTCCTGCTGATCACCGGGGCGGCACTCGGTGACCGGTTCGGCCGGCGCCGCATGTTCGCAATCGGAGTCGGCGTGTTCACTGCGGCCAGCGCAGCGGCGGCAGTGGCTCCGAACCTCGATGCGCTGATCGCCGCCCGGGCGATTCAGGGAGCAGGTGCGGCCATCGTTACGCCCCTCACCCTCACCCTCGTCTCTGGCGCTTTTCCGCCCGAGAAGCGTGGTGCCGCGCTCGGAATCTGGGGGGGGAATCAGCGGGCTTGGCGTCGCGCTGGGGCCGCTCTTCGGAGGTGCCATCGTCGAGGGCATCTCCTGGCAATGGATCTTCTGGCTCAACGTTCCGGTTGGTCTGGCTCTGATCCCGCTGGCCCTTCGCCGTCTTCCGGAATCGACCGGCCCTGACAAGGCTCTCGACCTGCGAGGCCTCGCCCTGATCGGTGCCGGACTGTTCGGAGTCACTTTCGGAATCATCCGCGGGGAATCGCTCGGCTGGACCAGCTCCACCGTGCTGGTGTCACTGATCACCGGTGTGATCCTGGTCGGCGCCTTCATCGCCTGGGAGCTGCGCACACGGGAGCCGATGCTGCCTATGCGGTTCTTTCGTGCTCGCGGCTTCAGCGCCACCAACGGACTGTCGTTTGCGATGTTCTTCGGGACATTCGGAGCGATCTTCCTGCTCAGCCAGTTCTTCCAGGTGGCCCAGGGTCTCGGTCCGCTCGAGGCCGGCATCCGGACACTTCCCTGGACCCTGATGCCGATGTTCGTAGCACCGCTTGCCGGCTACCTGAGTGACCGGATCGGAACCCGCCCGCTGATCTTTGCGGGACTGGTGCTGCAGGCAGGCGGGCTGGCCTGGATCACCGCCATATCCAGTCCGACCACTGCCTTCGGCGATTTCATCGTGCCGTTCATGATGGCCGGCACCGGCATGGCCCTGGTCTTCCCGACAGCGGCCGCGACAGTGGTCGCATCGGTCCGTGAAGCCGAGACCGGCAAGGCTTCCGGAGCGACGAACGCGATCCGCGAGATCGGCGGCGTGATGGGAGTCGCCGTGCTCTCCTCGATCTTCGCGGCCAACGGTGGTTTCGGTAGCCCCCAGGCATTCACCGACGGAGTCGTCGCGGCCATGCCGGTTGCGGTGGCCGTGCTCGCGATCGGTGCGGTTCTGGCCCTTCTGATCCCCAGCCGGGACGAAGTCGAAAACGATGCCGCGAAAACGGACCCTGATGACGTCCGCGGTTCCGGGGATGAACCATTGATGCCGCGGGACCGCCGCCAGGGTCCGATTGGCAGTCCCGAACCTCAGGTGCTGGCCGCTTCGAAGTCGTAAAGGTCATCGCGCGCCGTCCCGAGCTCACTGTAGAGCTCGGGACGGCGGGCCCTGAGCAATCCGGGCAGGGAGCTGAAAGTCTTCGGTTCCTCCATCGAGTCGTCGCGATTTCGAAGCCACCTCGCCCGTTCCAGATCGAGATCGGCGACCACCAGTCCCGGTTCGACGCTGGACGCCAGCAGTGCCTCCGGTCCGGCGATCAGTGCGGATCCGAACTCGTCATCGAAGAGCTGCTGGGTCAGGCCGACGAAGAGTCCGTTCTCGACCGCCCTGGCCCTTGCGATCAGCTTCCAGTTCTCGGCAACCCGGTGAAACCCGCCGCCGGCGGGAGCGAGAAGGATCTCGGCTCCCCTCAGCGCGAGAACCCGGCACAGTTCAGGGTTCCAAAGCTCCGAACACACCGCCACCCCAAGCCTGAGCCCGTCGAGTTCAAAGACTCCCGGCTCCGGACCAGGCGCCATCGGGGCCCCGGACAGCACAGGATGGACGTCCCCGGTCGCCGGGTGGCTACGGACGTAACGACCAGCCTCGCTTCCATCGGGTCCGGTCAGTAGCACCACGGTGGAGTACCGACCGTCGCCGGTCGGCTCCACCCTGCCCCAGCAGGCCGCCGTTCCCCCTTTCCGGCAGGCGTTGGCGATCGCTTCCGACGCGTCGTAGTCGAGGCCGGCGGAGATCGGACCCGGGTAGCTCTCCGGGAAGAGCAGGAGATCGGCGTTGGCGCGCCCGGCGGCAGTGATCAGGGTCACCGCGTCATTCACCCGCGAGGACTCGTCGAGTTCACGATCGATAGCCGGCTGGGCCAGCGCGAGCCTGAAGCTTTCTCTGGCACTCACCTTGCTGCCTCCGTAACGGTGACGATCAGGCTGCCACGGCGCCAGCCCGATATGTCGAGGTCGGGGCAGGCCGATACGGCACAGGTGACCGGGCGGAGAGCCCGAAACTCAAGATGATCGCCGGCCTGGAGATCTACACCGGCAAGTCCGCGGTAGGCGATGTCGTCGGCCGAGTACCCGACGAAGAAGGAGAGCATGCCGGCCAGCTCGCTTCGCTCGATTTCGAGCGCTTCGGAGATCAGATCCTGGCAACCCGGCCGACGGTCTTCGTAGACCTCGTCCCAGCATCCGGGATACATGATGTCTGCGACCCCCTCGCCCTGAAGTGACGTCAGTTCGAAGGTCGCCTCGCCGTGTGCGTCGAAGAGGGAGTCCCCCGGCAGGGCCGAGTAGACCAGCCACGGTCGCTTGAAGCGCTTCCAGCCGAGCTTGTTCCGGGTCAGGGCCTGATCGAACCCGGGAAAGCTGAAATCGCCCCCCTGGGAACCATCGGGGGTCTCTATCCGGATCTTGTCGCCGGTCTCGAGGCTGAACCGGGAAGCGGTCCCGTGGTCCACCTCAACGGAAAGTCCTGTCATGCCATCGCACCCGCTTTCAGTCGGGTCGCACTCCTTAATCGAAGCGGTGCTTACGAACTCAGTGCGACGGTTCGGTTCCATCATAACCCGTGAAAAACCGCATCTCCGGTCGCGCTCGATGGTTGTACCATCGAGATGATGCTTCGCAAAGGACCGATGATCGTCGTCCTGTGCCTGCTGACCCTGATGGGAGCGGCGGGCCTTTTCGATGACGTTTCCGGGCTCCTCATGCTCGCCCCTTTCCTTGCCTTGCTGGGGCTTCTGCTTGCCGGCCTCTACCCGGGCGAGCGGATCATCGAGCATCTCGCAAGTGCCCTTCGCGCCCGACCCTGGAGCGCGACCCCACCGCGGCTGGATGTGCCGGACCTCCGGACCTTTGCCGTCACGATCCCGACTTTCGGGACCGCCGGGCCCCGGGCACCACCCTTCTTCGCCTGAATCCGAAGATCGTCCGGCCGAAGGCCGGAGAAGTGCGAAGCGAAAGGAGCCTCGATGGAGGTCCCAGGAGTTCGTTCAGTCACGATCGGAAGGGTTCTCTCCGCAACACTGCTGGCCGTTGTACTCACGGTTCTGGCAGCCGGTTGTGGCAGTGACTCATCCGACGAGCTGAATGGCATAACGCGGGTTCCCCCCGCAAAGACGGAGAACGTGGCACTCCCGGACGAGAGTCCGGAATCGAAAGGCAAGACCGTAGCCCTCAAAGGTGAAGACGGCGGATTGATGCTGGTCTATTTCGGATACACCTCATGCCCGGACGTGTGCCCGACCTCGATGGCAGACCTGCGGCTTGCCCTGGCGGACCTTGACCCCGAGCAGCGCGAACGGGTCCAGGTTTCGATGGTCACAGTGGACCCGAAAAGGGACAGCGGCAAGGTGCTGAACGGGTACCTGGGCCACTTCTTCAACCAGGGGGAATACCACTCGCTTCGCACCGAACAACCCGGAAAGCTGGCCCGGGCCGAGAAGGCCTTTGGAGCCAGCCACGAACTCGGCAAGCCTGACGCGGAAGGCGAGTATGACGTCAGCCACACCGCACAGATCTATGCCGTTGACGACCGCGGGGTAGTCCAGGTCGAATGGCCGTTCCAGACCGACCCGGAACTGATCTCGCAAGACCTCAAGAACCTGCTCGAAAACAACAGTAATCCGGACGCATAGCGATCCGGGAAGGAGATAACAAATGAAGAAACTAGCCCTGCTTCTCACTCTCGTCCTGTCGATGGGAGTAGTCCTCGCGGCCTGCGGCTCCGATGACTCCGATTCGGGTTCGTCCTCGTCAGTTGAAGTGACCGACGTCTGGACCCGCGCAACGACACCGACCCAGGACACGGGCGCGGTGTACATGACGATCAACTCGGCTGACGGCGACACCCTGACTGACGCTTCGGTGCCGACCAGCGTCGCCGGCAAGACCGAGATTCACGAGACCACGACCGACGGCGAAGCAACCGCGGCCGAGGACTCGATGGAATCGGGCAACATGGAGAGCGACTCCAGCATGGAAGGCAACTCCGAAGAGATGCACGGTTCCGGAGATATGCATGGTGACTCCGGCGCGATGATGGGCATGAAGCAGATCGACCAGCTGGACATTCCGGCCGGCGAGACCGTGACCCTGGAGCCCGGCGGCTTCCACATCATGCTGCTGGAACTGAAGGGCCAGATCAATGACGGAGACACCATCCCCGTCACGCTGACCTTCGAGAAGGCCGGCGAAGTCCAGGTCGAGGCTGTTGCCAAGGACGAGTAACAGCAGCGCACGCAAGGGTCCGGCCCCCTGGGGCCGGACCCGACGCGTACTGGCCGGGCTGCTTCTGGCAGCCCTGGCCAGCCTCGTCCTGGCCGCGTGCGGTGGCTCGGACGAAAACCAGGGCGAAACCGTTCGTCTGGTGATCCCGGCAGGAACCTCGAAGAAGGTGAACGCAGGCAAGGACGTCGAGGGAATCCCGGACCGGATTTCGGCAAGCGTCGGCGACACCCTTGTCGTCGAGAACCGGGACAGTTCGACCCAGTTCATTTCCGGGTTTGCAATTTCCCCCGGTCAAACAATGAAAATACCCCTGTTGCGCGAAGGTACATACATGACCAACTGTTCCGCACATCGGAACCGGAGCATCGAGATGGTGGTGAAGGCATGAAGAAACTGATTCTTTTCCTGATCGTTCCCGCGGCGATACTCGCCGGATGCGGGGGCAGCGACGACGGTGGCTCGAGTGACAGCAGCACCGCCACTCCGGACTCTGGCGGCACAAACGCCGCAGCGATCGAACTTTTTGACTCGAGCGGTTGCGCCGGCTGCCACACGCTCTCCGAAGCGGATGCGGAAGGTCCCCTTGGGCCCGAGCTGGATGGCACGAATCTGAGTGTGGATCAGGTCCGATCGCAGATCGAAAACGGTGGCGGTTCGATGCCCGCCTTCAAGGACGAGCTGACTCCGCAGCAGATCGACCAGCTGGCCGAGTTCGTTTCCCAGGCGAGCCAGTCTTGACCTGAACCGGTCGCCTCAGCGGCCGGATGCTGAGAAGTGCTGGTAATCCCTGGTGCCATACCAGTCACCGCCCCACTCCCAGCCGACCGAAGCGAAGGCCTGAACCACCGTGCCCCGGGCGCTGATCATGCCCCGGCGGTGAGGTGTGCGCCTGGCGAACGGCCGGCCCTTCGCCGGCGACACGTGACTGCCCGACACGTAGGGGTTCTCGACAGGATTGATGTCAATCGCCCGGCCGTAGGCGTGCCGTGACCAGACTCCCGGGCTTCCGGCAACCTCACGGCAGTTGAAGGCGGAGGTGTTGTCGGCATTCATTGAGCGGTGGTCGTCTGCCCCGTAAGCATCGACGAGCCTCATCCGCCGGATCCTGAAACCGGCATCGAAGAGCTTTCGAAATACCTTCAGAATCCGGGGGGACGCCGTTTCGTGGACGACCAGATAGCCCCATTTTGCGCCGCCTCCGAACCCGCGGTACTTCAGCTTCAGGAGCCGCAGGTCAGCCAGCCCGACCGGACAACCCGGTCGCCAGGAGCTTCCCGTCATTCGCTGCCTCAGGTTCCGGTCGAGGACTCGGATCTCCCCCTTGAAGACCTGCCGGGTCACATCGCCGGACCGTTCCGTCCGCTCGGCGACCGTTGGTTCGGCGCCAGCGCCAGAGATGAGCGAGAGTGCCAGAACTGTGGCGCCGACGGCTACGAGGGCAGAAAACCTCATGAACCGAGACTAGACAACCGGCCAGAAACCGAAACCGGCGGGCCGGTAGAGTCCCCTCTGTGATCAGTTGGTTCCCTTTGTTCCACAAGCAGAAGAAGCGGTGAGAAAGTCCGTCGCCATAGGCATTGCCGGGGTGACCGCTGTCGTCGTGGCGGCGATACGTCAGGTCCAGCGAGACAACAGCCTGGATACCGATCCGGCCCCCGCTCCCGCGCCCGCTCCGCCCCGCGACCCCGAGCCGGCTCCGAGCCAGTCCCTCTTCACTCCTTCGGTGAACGAGAAGTCGACCAAGGCCGAGCTCTACGAGGTTGCGACGGAACTGAAGGTCGAAGGCCGCTCGAAGATGAACAAGAGCGAGCTGCTGGCCGCGATCCGCGCAGCGTCCTGAACGGCTAGCGCCGCCCCTCTAGCTCCAGCAGGGCTCTCTTCATTTCAGTGCCCCCGAGGTAGGCGCCGATCTTGCCGTCGGATCTCAGCACCCGGTGGCAGGGAACCACGATCGGCAGCGGGTTGTTCGCCAGCGCCGAGCCTGCCGCCCGGCTCGCACCAGGGCTTCCCGCCCGGCCAGCGATCTCTCCGTAGCTGGCGGTGACCCCGTACGGGATGGCTGCCGTCTGCTCCAGCACGCTGCGACGAAAGCCTCCGGTGAGTCTCCAGTCGAGCGGCAGCTCGAACTCCCTCAGATTTCCTCCGAAGTAAGAGTCGAGTTGTTCGCGGGCCCGGGTGATGCTGTTTCTACCCAGCATCGCCAGGCGCGGTGAGACCCTGGCCGCGAGCGAGTCGAGCACCTGCCCGGCATCCTCGGCTGGCAGGGCGATCCTCACGATCCCCTCCCGGCTCGCCGCCACGATCATCTCGCCGAACGGTGTTTCGTGAACCTCGTAGGTCACGTCGAGCAGTCCCTCGGACTCTGCCGAGGCGAGCAGGTTGCCCCTGACCCGGTCCCATGAACTCCCGGCGGCGGGTCTCGCCAGTCTGTCTTCGATTTCACTCATCGCCAATCCTCTCCCGAAGGTTCTTCAGGCCCTCGAAGACGTTTCTTCTTGCCGCTGCTTCGCTGATTCCCATCGCTTCAGCGATCTGCCGGTGGCTGAGGTCACCCTGGTAGCGCAGGCTTACCGCCAGCCGTTGTTTCCCGGGTAGTGCCCTGACTTCATCCCAGACCGGATCGTCGAGGCGGTCGGTCACCTCGGCAGAAGGCCAGTCATCTATCTCACCTTCCGGTGAGGGACGACGGACTGCCCGGCGTTCCTCATCGATTGCCTTGTTGTTGGCGATCGAGAAGAGCCAGGCCTTGAGCGAGCTGACTGTCACGGATTCCCAGGCGGCCAGCGCCGCGAGCATCGTCTCCTGGAAGACGTCATCCGCGCGGTCCGGTCCGACCCTCGTAACGAGCCACGCGTGGAGGCGCGGTCCGTGCTCATCGAGCGCCACCTCGAATGGCTGCAATTCGTGCTGTATCGACTTGCCAGCTCTCACAGTTCCTGAGACGAATCAGCGACCGTTTTTGTGAGATCGGTGAGCCGGACTCATTCAGCAACTCTATTCTTGGCCCGTGGCTCTGGCAGACCAGTACGACGGCTTCCTTATCGACCTCGACGGCGTCGTCTGGCTGGGCCACGAACTGATCGAAGGTTCAGCGAGGGCGCTGGAGGCACTTTCGGAGGCGGGCAAGCCGGTGGCCTTCGTGACCAACAGCCCAAGGATCTCGCCGGCCGAGCAGGCCCGGGTCATGCAGGAGCAGGGTGTCCAGGCGGATGCCTCACAGATAGTGACTGCAGGGTCAACACTCCTTTCACTCGCTCTGGACGAGCTCGGATCCGGGGCCGGGGTCTTTGCCACCGGAACCCCGGGGTTCTTCCAGCAGGTCGTGGATGCCGGACTGAACCCGCTTGAGCAGGTTGACTGGGAGATGGCCGAAGGCGTCCTCGTCACCGGCCATCCCCGTTTCGATTACGGCGAACTGAAGGCAGCCTCGATGGCCGCGAGGGGCGGCGTTTTCTTCGCCGCGACGGGCCGCGACCCGACCATGCCGATGGCAGATGGGCTCTGGCCCGGCACCGGGTCAATTCTCGCCGCGATCGAGACCGCCTCCGGCAGGAAGGCACGCATCGCGGGCAAGCCGGAAAGGCCGATCTTTCTCGCGGGCCTGGAGGTTCTTGGACTACCGGAGGGCGCAAAGGTAGCGATGATCGGTGACCGCCTCGACACCGATGTCGGCGGTGCGCAGGCCGCAGGGCTCGACGGGATTCTCGTCACGGGCAACGATTCGATCCCACCGGGAACCGAAACAACTCCAGACCACGAAATCGAAAGTCTCGCCGGCCTGATCCTCTGACAATCTCAGATCGGCCCCACCCGACTTCTTATGTACAGGGTCGCCAGGGGCGGGCGAAGAGGTCGTACTCCTTGCCGATCGAGCTGAACCGGATCTTCTCCGCCCGTGCGCAGAACTTTGACCTGGGTATCTCGTACTCGACCGAGAAGACCGCCTTGCCTCGTCGGATGAACGGCAGGTACTGGCCGCACTCGTTGTATTGGAAGCACTGCTCGACGACCGCAAAATCGAAGTCACCAACCAGCGCCCGGGCCTGGCGTCCGTCGTTCTTCAGGCCAACGGCCAGCCCCTTTGAGTGAGCAACCCGGGCGATCCAGCGATTGAACTTCAGCTGATCCTTCGCGGTGAGAGGGAACCCGGTCGGGTTCTCCCAGCCGTTGATGTTGTCGGGCTCGAGAGCATCGAATCCCTTCCGCGCGCACATGCTTATCCGGTCCTTGATCGGACCGGCGAACTGGCGGTAGCGTCGGATGTCGAGCCAGCGTTCGTTCGGGTAGCCCTCGTATTTGCGACCGATCACCGATTTCGGGAAGCGCTTCGCATCAGGACGGTAGTTCTCCCAGCTGCCGACGTCGATGTAACAGATCACCTTTCGGCCCTTTGAATGCAGCTTGCTCACGGTGGCCTTGGAAACGTTGAAGCCGTCGACCTCGTATACCGGCGCGTCGATCGAGGTGTCGATCTTTCCCTGGAGCTGGAACTGCCAGGAAGCGGTGGTCGGCTTGGGCTGCCAACGGTTGGGCTTCGCGTCCGAACTCTCCGGATCCGACGAGCAGGCAGCCAGGACCACCATCAGGGCGAGGAAAGCGAAGGCGAGCGTGCAGGGAAGCGCACGCGGGAGGCGGGCAAGGCGCATCGGGACAGGTTAGCCGGGTCAGCCGAGTTCGGAGAAGCCGGGGGGCGCCTTCGACATCTCCAGGGCCGCGAGCTGCTTGTGATGGGTGCGGATCTCCGACAGCATCCGCTCCAGCCGGGGTTCCATCGACGTGTCGAGATGGGTCATCGCACCAGCGACCGCCGGATGTACCTCGGCGATCTCGTCGTGCATCGCCTGGGCCACAGCCCTGTAGGTGGGATGGCCTTCCCTGCCTGACCGGAGTTCGATCAGCTGCATCGCCTCCCTGGCATTCAAATCAAGCACGTACCGGATCCGGTAGCCGAGGCAGAGCGCGTACGGAGCCATCTCGGGGTGGCCCTCGTCCCGCAGCCTTTCGTACTCGTTCCGGGAGATCTCGAGTGCCTGTTCGTAGGCACCGCCGACGCCGGCATCGCGGACCTCGTCCGGCACGCCAGCCCCAAGGTCCGGGGTGAGGGTCTGCCACTGGCAGGTCAGCATGCGGTGCCGCTGCAGGTCCCGGAAAGCGCCGTAATCCGAGACGATCTCGAACCGGTAGCTGACCGATTCGTAGCCGCGCCCGGGACGGTGCCGGCGGTTTCGGCGTTCGCCGATCATCGCGGCCATCAGTTCTTCGCGCTGGGCCGAATCGAGTCGGGCGATCCGCTCCCGGATCCTCTCTTCCGAGACGTCGGACTCCTCGAAGAGGCAGCCGGAGAGCAGGTCATCCTCGGTGCCCCGGACCCGGGTCAGTTCAACGGTCGGGCCCGCATCTTCGCTTTCGCGATCCCCCAGCCCGAGTCGTTCCACCCAGTCGGAAGTTGCCTGACGGCGCTCCTCCAGGAACGAGATCCACTCTCCGCCCCGGTCGGGTCGCCCGACCCTGGAAACGAAACTCGGAATCACCTTGTTCAGCTCGTCGAGAATCATCCCGCCGAAGCGCCGGGCTTCCGGCAGCGGGGAGGCCATCATCCGGAAAAGCAGTTGCTCCCAAGCCTGGCCGGAAGCGTAGATGCCGACATGGCTGAGGGTGGCAGCAGGCAAGAGGCCGCGAAGCAGATCCAGAGACTTCGCCTTGATCGACCGACGCCACGGTCCTTCCGGTTCGTCATCGCCACGAGGCCACCTCTCTGCGGCCCAGATCTCGACCTCGGAGAGCGACTCCGAGTAGATCCTGAAGATCTCGTCCATCGCCGATTCGAAGCGGGGGTCGAGGGCTTCCCCGCGAAGGTAACGGTAGCCCCCTCCCGGCATCTCCTGGTCATAGGCGATGTAGCGGGTGGACTGCTCGAGGTAGGCCGCGAGGCGCCCCCGCTGCAGCACTTTGGTGAGGATGTTCGAAACCCATTCGCAAGCTACGTGGGCACCACCGAGCTGCGCGATCGAATCATCGCCGTAGCCGAGGAAGACGCTCTCGTAGAGCTTGGCGGCGCGCTGGCCTTCCTCCCCGTCGAAGGGCTTCAGACGGCCCTCGGGATCGACCGCAGCCGCGTCGGCCGCGAATTCGTCGAGGTAAAGGCGCCGCAGGGTTCCTCCGTAACGGGAGTACCGTGCGAAAAGGGCCCCCTTGACCGTTTCCGGCAGGTTGGTCAGGGCGAAAACGGGCTGGTCGAGATTGGTGAAGTACGGAGCGAGCAGAGACTGCTCCTCCGGGGTGAAACTCTCGACCGGGTAGCGCATCCGTCGAACCTAACAGGCGCGCCTGACGGTCGCGTGGAGGGTTATGTAGACCCGAGGTGCCCGGTCAGGCCGGCGGGACCCGGAGCAGCCCTCCGCCGGGCGAGACCAGGTAGAGAGTTACCGCGTTCCGGCCTCGGCGCATCGCGCTCGGGGGCACCATCACCCCGAACTGAACGTGATCCAGATACTCGAAGGTCCGGCTGGTTCCGACGATTCGTCCGTTCCAGGCAAGGGCAACGACCCGGTTCGACCCGACTCCTGCGAGGCGCCCCGAGACGAGCGAAGGCACGAAGTTGGAAGAGCTGTCTGCGCGGCGGATTCGCGAATCAGAGACATACAGGCCGTGGCTGGCACCAACTGCCACCCTTGTCTTCCCAGGTCGCTTGCCGATAAGAGAACTTCGGGGTCCGAGGTGCCAGAGGTCGCGGGCTCCCAGGCGCCGGTACTGATCGGCGACCACCTGTTTGCGGTCGGCCCGGATTTCGTCCGCGGTGACCTTGATCACCCGAAGCTGGTCGCGGCCAACTGTCATCACGCGATCCTGATCGGTCTCGCTGACCGGAATTCCGTCGGTGGCCGGGATTGCCGCTCCGAGTTCGGCCGCAATCGTGGGCAGGATGTCGAGGTTCTGGGTAGAGGCGGTCGACACGACACCCTTCTCCTGGCCCGGGTACTTGATGATCAGGGGCGGGTTGATCGTCGCTCCCTGATTTGTTTCGGAGACGTCACGCCGCAGGTCGTCCGGGTCGAACGAAATGCCGTGGTCGGCGGTGAGGATGATCATCGCTTCGTCGAAATCCCCGTTCTGCCTGATCCTGCCGAGGATCCTGCCGACCAGCCGGTCCGCATATCCGGTCTGGAGCAGGTGACGGGACTGCGCGAAGGCAACGGCCGCCTCCCCGGTTGTCCAGCCGTTACGGGTGAGGTCGGTCGGCATGATCAACGGGCCGGGCTTGTAGGCCTGGCCCGAGGGGATGAAACGAAGAGGGGCATGAGGCACTTCGACATGGACGAAAGAGAGGGTGCCCGGACCCTGGGGGATGCCTACGATCCATTCCTTGAGTCCCGCCGGGGCGAAGGGCTTGAACTTAGCCTTTATGAAGTCATCGGCCCGCTTGGCGTCGGGAGCTTCGCCCTGGTTGCCATCAGGACAGATCTCGACCGGACAGAGTTCGGTCACCGTCTCCATGCTGTGGACCTCCCGGCCTGGGCCCAGGAGGGTGAACAGGTTGTTCGGCTGGGCTTCGGCGGTCGGGATCGTCAGTTCGTTGACGGTGTTGCCGGTGAGGATCCCCGGGACCGCCCAAGCGGTGAAATCCCCGGCAGCGACGTTGTCCCGGTACCAGGTGGCCCCCCGGGCGAACCTGGCGATCCGGGGAAAGCGATCGGCATTGACCCGTTTGCCGTCCCCGGTCAGGAGGTTTGCGGTCGGAAGCTCGTCGAGCACAATCAGGACCACCGGGGTGTCGGAGCCGAGTCGCTCATCATCGGGTGCCGCACCTTCGCTGCTGGACCACCAACCGGTTAGAGAAAGAGCGGTCACAACAGTTGCAGCCAGTCCCAGCAACCCGGCCGCCCTTGGCGTGAAAAGCGAACGGGTCACGATCCCTGCTCCGTGGCCGGCGCCGGGGGCGCAGCCATGATTTCGACGAGGTGTCCTGCCGGTGTCCTGACCTTCACCCTGCGCTCACCCCACAGTTTCCGCCCTTCCTGCACCTCGAACCCAGCCTCCTGCAGCCTTTCGACGGTGGCATTCATATCTCCGGAAACCACGGCCACATGGCCGCGGCTGGGCGGCACTGCCGGATCATCTGTCTCCATGAGGTGAATCTGGGTCCCCTCCCTCTCGTACCAGCTGAAACCCTCACCGAGCGCTGGAGGTGCGGGCACCGCCTCGAAACCGGCCGCGATCCAGAACCCGCCTTCGGCAGCCATATCTTCGGGCCGAACCTCCAGGGCAACGTGATGAAGCATGAGGGAATGGTCCCAGATGCAGACGGGAGCGGCCAGAGAATCAGAAGAGAACTGCCCAGCCGGCAACGCCGAGGAGGACTATCACCGTCGTGTAGACGATCGCCTCGGCCGCCGTTCTGAGATCGAGTCCGTAGGCGTGACCGACGATCATCGAGTTGAGGCCTGTCGGCATCACCGCCAGCAGGTAGTAGGAGTCCGGCACGTCGCTGAACGGGAGGGTGAAGAGCAGCAGTAGCGCCGGTGCTGCGACCAGCCGGCAGATGATGACCGCCCCGAGAGGCTTGTGCGGTCGCGGCGGAATCTTCATGACTCCGTCCCGGACCTCTTCGGTGAGGATCGCGCCAACTGCGAAGAAACCCACGACCAGGGGAATGCCCACCAGGAGCCTCGAGATATCGACCGCGATGTCGGGCGCGATGGCATCCGGAGCGAGCAGGCCGAGGATCGCGGCGAACAGGATCGGGTTCTTGAGAAAGAAGGCCTTCAGGCGTTCCCGGAATCCCTCACCTGCCTTGGTTCCGAAGGCCGCGCCAACCCCGAATGCCCCGATCATCAGAGTCAGGTAGCTGACCACGACGTCGAAGAGGACCGCATTGGTCAGGGCCTCGCCGCCCATCAGCGTGTAGACCATCGGATACCCGAGGTACGACGTGTTGGCGAGGATCGCCGAGCAAATGACTGCGCCAGCTACCGGCCGTTCCAGTTTGAGTACTGGCACGGCGAAGAACCAGGCGAGCAGGCCGACACAGACCGAGGTGAGGATCCCGGCCCCGATTCCCGCTCCACCCCCGAAGGTCAACTCGACATGGGCGATGTTGAAAAAGACGATCGGCGGCAGGACGAAGTAGAGGATCAGCAGCAGCCCGCGACGGGACCCGCTACCCGCCTTGTCGGGCCACCGATGCTCCCCGTAAATCCCGGCCGAGACCGAGACAAGGATCGTCAAAAGAATCCAGACCACCAAGCCAACCTAACGGCAAGTCACCCGCGTCGTCCTTGGCGGAGCCCGCCAGTCCCTTCCCGGACAATCAATCGAGATTGAGTTGAATCGCAAATAGAGCGACTGAACTCAACCTCGGCGCTAGGAGACGCCTCTGATCTGGTGATCAAGGACTCGATCCACCACTCCCTCAGGGTCGCGGGCAAACTCCCTGAAAGTCGTCCGAAGCACCGTCAGCCCGAAGGCCAGAAGGTGTTGCTCCTTCTTCAGGTCGATCTGCTTCTGAACCGAACCACCGTGGAAGGCTTCACCGTCCGTTTCGAGGACCAGACCAAACTCGGGCCAGTAGAAGTCAACCTCCACGCCGTGGACCTTCACATTCACTTGAGGCATCGAGTTACTCAACTGCGGCTCGGCCAGCATGCGACCGTGCCAGACAAGAAGGAACCAGCCCTCCAAGACTGATCGCACCCTGCCTAACTCCGGGACCCAAAGCGCCAAGTACCGACGCAGCGTCGTCGCTCCACGCCTGCCCGCGACTCGAACATGGCAGTACTCGAGGTCTGAACGGCGAAGTAGCTTCAACCGGCATGCCTCAAGGAAGGCAAACCTGATCGCTCGATCGGATTCACTTGCCGCGAACTCGATCAGCGCCAACACGGGGTTTACCAGGGGCACCCCGTCCTTCACAACTATTTCGCCGGGCTCGAAGAAACGTTGGGCGACCGTGACCTCCACCCGGCGCATTGCCGGAGACTTGCCGCGCAGCTTCCTCGACTGACCCACGGGGCTACCTACTTGAATTCGAGTCGGAACTCCCTCGGGCGAGGTCACGAGGCCCCACTTCTCACAAGCACTCCTCGCGATAAGGGCCGAACCCTCGCCGGCCGCGAGCGTTGCAGCACGCCAGGCCGCGTCGCACGTCTCTATGTCCCGACCAAGAGCGTAGGTTGACTGGAGGATCCTGATCAACCTGCCGTTTCTGACCCAGCTGTTGATCTGTCGGGCGGAGATTCCGGCCCCCCGGAGTTCGTTCCTGTGGGCGACGAACGACCGGCGGGACATGAATCCATAGAGGTACCTCAGCCGTTCTTTGGAGCTCTCTCTACTAGCAACGTCGGGTTCCACCTCCCCAACGTGCCGAGAAGAAGCTCACATGTGTCGCTACAGGGGTAAAGATTCACTGATGAGGACTGCTGTTGCCATTCAGCGCGAGTTCACAACGGTCGAGATTGAGTTGAATCGCAAATAGAGCGACTCAGCTAAATCTCGACGCCGTAACCGACGGGGTGGAGCCGCGAGGGCCGGTCCGAACCCGACCGGCCTGCGGTCAGGAGATCCAGATGCTTAGGGCGTTTCCGGCGTGATTGGCGAACTCGACCAAGGGCTGGGGGATCACGCCGAAGAACACGGCTGCCGCTGCGGCGATGATCGCGGGTGCGAGCAGGTACCAGCGGCGATCGGCGTGGGGGTCGTCAAAAGGATCCACCTGGGCGCCGGCGATCTGCGGAGGCAGGGCAGCAGTGTCGATCGCAGCCGCTTCCGGCTCATCGGCAGGACTCATCCACACCGTCGCCGCCACTCTCAGGTAGTAGGCCAGGGAGATCATCGTGCCGATCGCAATCATGACCGCGAGCCAGGTCCAGTCATCGTCGACCAGGGCCTCGATCAGGTAGAGCTTGCCAATGAACCCGACGGTCGGCGGCAGGCCGGCGAGGGCGAGCATCGCGATGGTCAGGGGCCAGGCGACCAGCGGCTTGCTGCGACCAAGGCCGCGGAGCGAGGAGATGTCATCGGAGAAGCCCGTCTGGCGCTCCCGGATCACGACGACCGCGAAGGCCGCGACGTTCATCGCCACATAGCCCGCGAGATAGAAGACGAGCGCGTCGACACCGGCCTGGGTGGCGGTCACGATGCCGGCCAGCATGTAACCGGCCTGGGCGATGCCCGAGTAGCCGAGCATGCGTTTCAGAGAGCTCTGGGCCAGCGCGCCGACGTTTCCGACCACGATCGAAAGCGCGGCCAGCGCGGCCAGCAGCACATCCCACTGGTCGGCGATCGGTCCGAGCGCGACCTCGAAGAAACGGATGAACACGGCGAAGGCCGCTGCCTTGGTGGCCACCGCCATGAAAGCAGTCACCGGGGTGGGAGCGCCCTGGTAGACATCCGGCGTCCACTGGTGGAAGGGTGCGATCGAGACCTTGAAGGCGAGACCGACCGCGACCAGTCCGACGCCGACCAGAGTAAGTGAGTCGGAGAGCATTCCGTCACCGGCCTGCAGTCCGTCCGCGATCGCCTGGAAGCCGGTTGCCCCGGAAGCGCCATAGATCATCGCCAGGCCGTAGAGCAGGGTGGCGGATCCGACCGATCCGACGATCAGGTACTTCAGCCCCGACTCGAGTGACTCGCGGCGCCGGAGGTTGGTACCGCAGAGCGCGTAGAGCGGGATCGAAAGAAGTTCAAGCCCGACGAAGAAGGTGAGCATGCTGGTCGCCTGGGCAAGGATCACCATGCCGAGCAGCGATCCGGTCAGCAGCGCCAGCCAGTCGCTGCGCCCGGCCTGGGTCTCGGAGGGATCACCGATTGCCAGCAGCACCGCCACCGCGGCCGAAACGACGGCGAGCAGCGAAAGCGTTACCGCCAGACCATCGAGCCGGAGTGCCCCGGCGACCAGGTCGACATCAGCGTTCCACTGCCAGATCAGGCAGCCGGCGGTCACCGCGTACGCGAGCAGCGCGAGGACCGGACCGAAGCGCTTGATCGGATCGATGACGGCGGCGAGGACGATCGCGACCAGCCCCGCTGTGAGGGCGATGATCGGCGAGAGACCGGCGTAGTCGATTGTCGGGGCGTCAAAGATCATCGGGCTACCTCCCTGACCACCGCCACCGCGGAATCAACGGCCGGTTCGGATCCATGGATGATCAGCTGCGGGCAGAAGGCGAGCACCACGATGATGCCGACCATCGGGATCAGGACCAGCGCGTCGCGCAGCGATATCTCCCGCGAATCGGCGCCCTCGGGCAGCGGGTTGTGCATGGTCAGCTGGTACATCCTCAGTGCGTAGAAGGCCGCCAGGGCGACGCCGATCGAGGCGACGATCGCCCAGGCCGCATCGACCTGGAACAGACCGTTGAGGATGTAGAACTCGCCGATGAAGTTGGCTGAGGCCGGGATCGCAAGGGTTGCCATCGAGACGATCAGGAATATGACCGCGAAGACCGGGGCCTTCTTCGCGAGGCCTCCCATCGGTCCCAGTTCTGTCGACCCGGTCCGTTCGGCGATCATCGCGACGATCAGGAAGGCCGGGACGACGACCAGTCCGTGGTTGACCATCTGCAGGACGGCACCTTCGGCACCGGTCACGTCGAAGGCAAAGATGCCGGCGGTGATGAAGCCAAGCTGCGCGACGGACGAGAACCCGAGCACGAGGCGAAGGTCGGTCTTGGTGAAGGCCATCGCCGAGCCGTAGAGAATCGAGGCGACGGCGAGGACCAGCATCGTGGTCTGGAAGAGGTCGGCCGCGTCGGGCATCATCGGCAGGACGACGCGGAGGAAACCGTAGGCGCCGACTTTTGACAGCACGGCCGAGAAGACGGCGAGGGCGGGAAGCGGCGCTGCGCGGTAGGAGTCGGGCATCCATCCGTGCAGCGGGAAGGCGGGCATCTTGACCAGGAAGGCCGCCGCAAAGAACCAGAAGATCCAGTTTTGTGATCCGTCCGGAAGACCGCGGGCGATGATCGTCTGCATCGAGAAGGTGAGCTCGCCACCGTCGGCCGAGATGACCGCCGCGGCAATCGCCCCGACCAGCATCAGCAGGGAGCCGATCAGGGTGAAGACGATCATCTTGAGGGTCGCCGACTGGACAGTGACTACGCCGTTGCCCGGGCTGTCCTCGGGGTCGTTCTCTCCACCCCGATCGCGCCCCCAGATGCCGAAGAGGAAGTAGAACGGCACGATCATCAGATCGAAGAAGAGGACGAAGAGCAGCAGGTCCTGGGCCAGGAAGGCACCGAGGGTTGCCGTCTCGCCGGCCAGCAGCATCAGGTAGTAGAGGGCCGGCCGTTCCGTGCCACGCATGGCGGAGAAACAGATCGCCGGGATCCAGGCGACCGTGGTCAGCAGCACGAGGAAGATCGACACGCCATCGATGCCGAGGCTGTAATCGACACCGAGACCCGGGATCCAGGTCACGTCGGTTACGTACTGCATGCCTCCGTCAGGGTCGAATCCGGCGAGCACGCCGATCGCCAGGCCGAGCGTGATCACCGCGCCAAAGGCGGCGACCCAGGCAGCGAAGCGTTTCGGCACCAGGAGGCCGATCAGGCCGAAAAGCAGCGGAGTCCAGATGATCGAACTCAGCATCAGATGCTCCTGATCAGGAAGTAGACGACGATGGCGAGGATGCCGAAGAGCATCAGGACCGCGTAGCCGCGGAGGAGGCCGGACTGCATGTCACGGACCGCGGCACCGGCCGAGCGGGTGATCCCGGCCACACCGGCAGTGGCGCCGTTGATCACGCCCCGCTCAAAGACTCCGTTGCAGAAGCGGCCGAATGCCTTGACCGGATTGACGATCAGGAAGTCGATGACCTGGTCTCCGTACCACTTGTTCACGCAGAGCGTGTAGACGGCAGAGAAGCGGGAACGAAAGCGTGCCGGCAGGTCGGGCCGTTTGATGTAGAGCAGCCAGGCGGTGGCGATGCCGGCGATCGAAATCAGGGCGCCCTCGGCGAGACCGGTCCAGGCCTGGCTGACGCTCGGGTGCATGCCTGCGTAGATCGAATCCTCGAAGGTCGGCTCGAGGAAGTGGGTGATCACTTCGGAAACCCCGGGGATCTGGACCAGGCCGCCTATCAACGCGAGCACGCCGAGGACTCCCATCGCGAATTTCATGCCGCCGGCCTGCTCGGCGATGTGGTGCTCCTCACCCGGGTAGCCGACCTCGGTGTCCTCGAGCTGGCCGGTTGCCGGGTTCTTCGGTTCGCCGTGGATCACATGACCGTGCTGCTCCAGGTACTCGGCCTCCTTGCAGGCCGGTCCGGGCAGGATCCGGAAGATGATCCGGAACGAGTAGATCGCCGTCATGAAGGCGCCGATCAGCATGCCGATCCACATCCAGTCGTACATGCCGCCGCGGAAGTGGGCGAAGTCGATGATCTCGTCCTTCGAGAACCAGCCCGAGGTTCCCGGGAAACCGGAAAGGGCAAGGGCCCCGATGATCAGCATCGCCGCAGTGAACGGCATCGCCTTGCGGAAGCCCTTCATCTTGTCGATGTCCTGCATGTTGGCCATCGCCGAGATGATCGATCCGGCCGCCATGAAGAGCAGGGCCTTGAAGAAGGCATGGGTCATCAGATGGAACATCCCTGCCGAGTAGCCGCCGATGCCGACCGCGACGAACATGTAGCCGATCTGGCTCATGGTCGAGTAGGCGATGATCCGTTTCAGGTCGGTTACCGCGATGGCGATCGTGCCGGCGATCAGCAGGGTTGCCAGCCCGACCCAGGCGGCGATGTCAGCAGCGGTGGGCGCCAGTTCGAAGAGCGGGAAGCAGCGGGCGATCAGGTAGACACCGGCGGTCACCATGGTTGCCGCATGGATCAGCGAGGAGACCGGGGTCGGGCCTTCCATCGCGTCGGCAAGCCATGTGTGGAACGGCATCTGGGCCGACTTGGCGAAGGCGCCAACCAGGAGGCACAGGCAGATCGCCACGATTTCCCATTCATTGACGCTGAAGACCTCGGGGGCCTTCTCGAATACCGCCGTGTAATCGACCGAACCGAGGTTCTTGAAGATCAGGATCGCCGCGATGTACAGGCCGATGTCACCGACAACGTTGATCACGAAGGCCTTCATGCCGGCCTTGGTCGCGGTGTTTCGGCGGTACCAGTAGCTGATCAGCGCGTAGGAAGCGAAACCGACGAGCGCCCAGCCGACGATCAGCATGATGAAGTTGCCGGCCAGGACCAGAACCAGCATCGAGAAGACGAAGAAGTTCAGGTAGCTGAAGAAGCGGTGGTAGCCCTGATCGGACTTCATGTAGCTGTACGAGTAGATGTGGATCAGGCTTGAGACACCGGTGACGACCAGCACCATGAAGATCGAAAGCGGATCGACATAGATCCCGAGGTCGATCGTGAAGCCGCCAACCGAGGCGTACTCCCAGAGGCTTGATGCGACGTGTCGTGACTCGTGGGGCTCACCCTGCAGCCCGATCAGGGCGAGGATTCCGCAGACGAAGGCGGCGACGATCGCGGCGATGCCGACCAGCCCCGCGGTGCGTTCCGGAAGAACGCGGAAAGTCAGCCCGATCGTCATGGAACCGAGCAGGGGAAACAGCAGGACGAGCCAGGCCCAGGTAGCGGTCATCCCTTGAGCTCCTTCATCTCATCGACGTCAAGCGGCAGGCGACGTCGGTACATGGCGACCACCAGTCCGAGACCGACCACCACTTCACAGGCGGCGACTACGAGCACGATCAGCACGAAGACCTGGCCATCCTGGTTTCCGAGCATGCGGCTGAACGCGAGCAGCGCGAGCGCGCCGGCGCTCAGCATCAACTCCAGGCAGAGCAGGATGACAACCGGATTGCGACGGACGATCACGCCAATCAGACCGACCGTGAAGAGAAGGGCGGAAAGGACGAGGAACCACTCGATGTTCATGAGCTCTCCCCTCCCTTCGGCAGCTTGTTCGGATCTTCACGCCGGCGTCCGGCCAGCACGATCGCTGCAACGGCCGCGAGCAGCAGCAGGATCGAGGCCGCTTCGAAGGCGATCAGGAAGTCCTCCATCATCAGGTGACCGACCGCTTCCGGGGTGCCGAAGCCGGCCGGGATGTCATCCGGGCCGGTCGTGCTCAGGGCACTGAGGCCGGAGCCAACGATGGCGATCGAGATCGCAACGAAAAGGGCGATCGCGGCGATCGGGCCGATCAGCTTGAGTTCAGGCGAGGAATCCCATCTTGGTTCCTCTATGCCCCCGACATAGGCGGCGACAAAGACGTAGAGAACCATGACCGCGCCGGCGTAAACGACGATCAGGGCGGCGGCCAGGAACTGGGCCATGAGCAGCAGGAAGATCCCGGCCAGGAAGACCAGGTGGATGACCAGCGCGAGCACGCTGTAGAACGGATTCTTCAGCGCGACAACGGCGATCGCGCCACCAAGGGCGCCGATCGCGCCGCAGAAGAAGGCAATCTGCTCCACTACTCGCCCTCTCCTCTCAGCGGCGTCCGGTCGATCGGCTCGGCAAGGAGCATCTCCTTGGTGAAGATCAGATCCGAACGGTTGTAGTCGGCCATCTCGTAGTCATGGCCCATGGTGATCGCGTCAAACGGACAGGCGATCTCGCAGTAGCCACAGAAAATGCAGCGGGCGAGGTTGATTTCGTAGACGGCGGCATAACGCTCGCCACCCGAGACCCGATCCTCGGGATCGTTCTCGGCGGCGACGACACGGATGCACTCGGCCGGACAGGCGGCGGCGCAGAGCGAGCAGCCGACGCACTTCTCGAGCCCCGAATCCTCGAACTTGTGAAGCTTGTGGCGTCCGCGGAAACGCGGGTAGACCGGAGTCTTCTCCTCCGGGTACTGGATCGTCACCGGCTTGTCGAAGAGTCGGCCCATGGTGGTCCTGAGCCCGCGCAGGGTCTCGCCGAAGGCGCGGTAGGCACCTCCCATGCCGCCCGGCTCGGGGCCGCGCGGAACTACCTTGATCTCATCGGGACGAATGCTCATGTGGCCACCACCAGGATTGCCGTCACGAGGACGTTGAGGGTTGCGAGGGGAAGCAGGATCTTCCAGCCGAAACTCATCAGCTGGTCGTACCGGAAGCGGGGCAGGGTGGCACGGATCCAGATGAAGAACATGGCCAGCATCCACATCTTGAAAAGCATCCAGATCGGGTCCATCCAGCCGGGGCCGGGGCCCATCCAGCCGCCGAGGAACATGGTCGAGGCGATGCCGGAGACGATCAGGATCTCCATGTATTCGGCGAAGAAGTAGGAGCCGAAACGCATGCCGCCGTACTCGGTGCCGTACCCGGCGACCAGCTCGGCATCGGCTTCGGGAAGGTCGAAGGGCGGACGGTTGGTTTCAGCGAAGCCTCCGACCATGAAGATCAGGAAACCGACGAACTGCGGCACGACGTACCAGACTTCCCCCTGGGCCTTGACGATGTCGACCAGCGAGAGTGAGCCGGCCATGATCACCACGCCGAGCAGCGCGAGGCCCATCGCGATCTCGTAGGAGATCAGCTGGGCTGCCGCGCGCATCGCGCCGAGGAATGAGTACTTGGACCCTGATGCCCAGCCGCCGAGCAGCAGACCGTAGAAGGCGATCGAACTGAAGGCGAAGAAGTAGAGAATGCCGATCGGAACGTCGATCCCGTAGAAGCCGACGTCACCCTTGACGTCACCGAAGGGAAGGATCGCGATCGTGAGGACGGCCGAGATGATGGTCAGGGCCGGAGCGAGTTCGTAAAGGATCGGGACGGCGCCCTTGGGCCTGAAGGACTGCTTGGAGAGCAGCTTGCCGACGTCGGCGAGAGGCTGCATGATGCCGTATGGCCCGACCCGGTTGGGGCCGTAGCGCTGCTGGAAACGACCCAGCAACTTGCGTTCGACCAGCAGCAGGATCGGAACGATGTTGAGGATCACGAGGAAGATCACGATCGACTTGACGATCATGATCCAGGTGGCATCGACGAAGTTGGTGTCGGCCAGCGGGAGGCCGAGGACGAGACCTGGCACTACCCTCCCCCGTTCCCGTTTCCGGCCACTACTTCGAGCTTCGGGCTGGCCTTGCCGATCTCGACGACCGCCGGCTTGCCATTTTCCTTGAAGACGTTGGCGTTGCCCTGCTGTGTTCCTTCCATGAGGAAGCAGGTGCCCTCCGGCAACGCCGCCCTGATCGCGACGAAAGCGTTCACTTCGGTATCGCCGGACCGGACCGATACCTCATCGCCCTTGCTGAGTCCGAGCCGTTCCGCGTCGGCGATCGAGACCTCGAGGCGCTGGGCCGGAATCAGGTAGTTCAGGGCCGGGCTCAAGTCAGTAGTCGGGTTCGCCCACAGATCCCGATAGGTCCCGAGAACCAGTCCCTCGCCGGCGTCGGTAGTCCGGGTTGCGGGATCGGATGTCGCGCTCGAAGGCGCGGTCCCGGCGGAGGCGGTGACATCGGGTTCCGTGGTCCCCACCCAGGCGCTGGCGGCTTCGCGGTCCTGCCACCGGACTCCCCGGCCACCGATCTCCTGGTCTGTGAGGCCGGCGTAGAAAGGAACCGCTTCGGTGATCCGCTGGAACGCTTCGGGCACGGCGTGGATACCGGTCTCGTAACCCAGCGCGGCGGCCAGTTCGGCGAGCACGTGCCAGCCACCCCGGATGTCACCGGGGCGAGCAGCTGCCGGGCGTACGCGCTGCAGGCGGCCCTCGGTGTGAGTGACGGTGCCGTCCTTCTCGGCATGAGACTCGAGCGGGAATACCACGTCAGCGAACTCGGTGGTGTCGGTCGCAGCCATCGTGAAGTGAACGACGAAATCGGCGTTCTCGAGGGCGCGTCGCCAGCCGTCGGTGTCGGGGAAATCACGCAGCGGATCAACCCCGTAGAGAATGACCGCCCGGACGTCACCCGATTCGAGTCCGGCCCGGATCGCCTCGACGTCCCGGCCGGCTTCGACTTCTGCCAGACCCGGGCCGGCGTCGGGCAGGCAACCGACCTCGCGGAGACCGCGGGCATTGGCGACCTCGGGGATCTCGATCAGTCCGGACTCTTCCTGGCCTGCGAGCCCTAGTTCACCGGTCAGCTCAAGCAGTGATTCGACCGCGGCGGGGCCGTTGTCGCCACGGCCGATGCGCTCACCCCAGATCACCACCGTATGTTCGGAGTCCTTGAGCAGTCCGGCGATGCCTTCGCTGGCTCCCGACCTGACCTGATCGAGCAGTCCGGCGAGATACCCGGCGGTGTTCCCGGGCTTGATCCGCTCGACTTCGCTGGCGCCACCGTCAAGCGCGGAAGGTCGCTCGGTTGCGACGGCGAGGGCGGTCCCGTTGCGGCGAACCGCCTTGCGTACCCGGAGGTCGAAGGCAGGTGCCGAGTGGATCGGGTCGGTGCCAAGGACCAGGATCACATCGGCGTGGTCGATGTCGGCGACACGAGCCTGGGTGGCGGGATCGTCGAGCCGGACACGCTGGGACCGACCGATCGTGGCTGCCTGGCGGGAATCGATGTCGCTGGAACCGAGGCCGTTCCTGATCAGGTCCTGCAGGATGAAGGCTTCTTCGTTGGAGGCATCTCCGACCAGTGCGGCAACCTTGCCGTCGGCTGCCGCCAGACCGATCGAGGCGACTTCCAGAGCGGCACCCCAGTCGGCAGGGACCGGGTGACCGTCAACGTAGCGGAGCGGGTTCATGACCCGGTCCTGGGAGTACATGGCCTGGAATCCGTAGCGGCCGCGATCGCAGAGCCAGCCGTCATCGACAGCTTCGTTGTCACGGGCCAGCACGCGCTTCACCTGTTCATCCCGGATCGTGAAGCTCACGTTGCACTGGCTCGGGCAGAGGGTGCAGACCGAGCCGCCCTGCTCGATGTCCCAGGGTCGCGCCTGGAAACGGTAGGTGTAAGAGGTGAGCGCACCAACCGGGCAGAGCTCGGTGATGTTGCCCTGGAACGGAGCGATGTAGGGGCGGTCGTCGAAAGTGCCGATGTAGGACTCCGCTCCGCGCTCGAGCAACTGGAGCTGGCCGTCCTCGGAGACCTCCTGGCTGAAGCGGGCGCAGCGGTAACAGAGGATGCAGCGCTCGCGGTCGATCGCGATCAGCGGCGAAAGCGGCACCGGCTTCTCGAAGTGGCGCTTCGTGTCGACCACGCGGCTGCGGTCGTTGCCCCAGCCCATCGAGATGTCCTGCAACGGGCACTCGCCACCCTTGTCGCAGACCGGACAGTCGAGCGGGTGATTGACGAGGAGGAATTCGACCACCGCGTTCTGCGCTTCCTTGACCTGCTCGGTGCGGGTGTGGACGACCATGCCGTCCCGGACCGGCGTTGAGCAGGCGGTCTGAAGCTTCGGGATGCCCTCGATCTCGACCAGACACATACGGCAGGCACCGACCGGCGCACCCAGCTTGGGCTCGTAACAGAAGACCGGGATCTCGATGTCGCCCTGCTTGGCCGCGTCGACCAGCATCGTTCCCTCGACAGCCTCGATCTCGCGGCCGTCGACGGTGAGGGTGATGAAGTTCTGCTTCGGCGCGGGCATCAGCTCGCCCCTCCGCTCGGGATTGCGCGGCCGGCAAGCCGCTCGCGACGGATCTCCTCGGGACTGGTGCCGCCGGGGCCGGGCTCGTCACCGTTGGCGTTCTCGTCGCGGCCAGGTGAGTCCGGCCCGTCGAGAGCCGTGTTCCAGGCCTTGGCCGCCTCGGACGCGATCACTTCTTCGAACTCGTCGCGGAACTTGGTCACCATCGAGCTGACCGGCATCGCCATCGCGTCACCCAGGACGCAGAGGCAGTGACCCATGATGTTGTCCTGGACTGAGGAAATGATGTCGAGGTCCATCGGGGTGGCCTCGCCCCTGACTACCCGCTGGAGCATCTTCTCGGTCCAGTTTGTGCCCTCGCGGCATGGAGTGCATTTGCCACAAGACTCGTGACGGTAGAACTTCGCAGTGCGCAGCGCCATGTGAGGGATCGAGACCGAGTCATCGGCGACGATGATCGATCCGGAGCCGAGCATCGAACCGGCTTCCGCCATTGCCTCGAACGAGTAGGGAAGGTCCATCTCAGCGGGGGTGAGGACCGGCGAGGACGAACCGCCCGGGTAAAACGCGGTTATCTCGCGACCGTCGAGGGGTCCGCCAGCGAGGCCGTAGATCAGGTCTCGGAGGGAGACTCCCAGTTCGACCTCGTAGTTGCCTGGCCTCTTGACGCAGCCGGATACCGAGACGACTTTGGTGCCGGGCGACTGTTCGGTCCCGAAGCTCTTGAACCAGTCGGCACCGTTGGCGACGATGTGGCTGACGTTGCTGAGGGTCTCGACGTTGTTGATCAGGGTCGGTCCGCCGTAGAGGCCCTGGACCGCCGGGAAGGGCGGCTTGAGGCGCGGGTTTCCTCGCTTGCCTTCGAGCGCATCAAGCAGTGCGGTTTCCTCGCCGCAGATGTAGGCGCCGGCGCCGCGATGGACGACCAGCTCGAGGTCGAAGCCGGATCCGAGAATGTTCTTGCCGAGGTAGCCGGCCCCGTAGGCCTCCTCGACCGCGCGGTCAAGAATGTCGGCCTGGTCGTCGTACTCACCCCGGATGAAGATGAAGGCGTGCTCGATGCCGGCGGCGAAGCTGGAAATGATGATGCCCTCGATCAGCTGGTGAGGATTCCGCTGCATCAGCTCGCGGTCCTTGAACGCTCCGGGCTCAGACTCGTCCGCGTTGCAGCAGAGGTACTTGGCTTCCTCGGTGCGCGGCAGGAAGGAGACCTTCTTGCCCATCGAGAATCCGGCGCCGCCCCGGCCGCGCAGTCCGGACTCCTCTAGTTCGTTGACGATCCACTCCGGGTCGATCTCTTTCAGGGCCTTCTTCAGTACCTGGTAGCCCCCGTAGGACTCGTAACCGGCCAGGGTCGCCATCTTTGGATCCTCCGCGTGGCGAAGCAGGACCCGGGTTTCGGTGACCTTGGAGGTGCCGTTCGATTCACTCACTGGTTCGGCCCCTGCCCTTCGGTCACCCGCGGATCAGTTGACTCGGCGACGCCGCCGGCGAGGCCGCGCTTCTCGAGAGCCTTCCCGGGCAGCACTTCCTCGCCAGCTTCGAGTTGATCGACGATCGTGCCCGCGTCGGCGTTCTCGAGCGGCCCGAAGTAACGCTCGTCAACCGAAGCCATCGGGGCGAGGTCGCAGGCACCGAGGCACTCGAAACCCGAAACGAGGATGTTGCCGTCCTCCGAGAGGGCGCCACCGTGACCGGCCGCTTCACGGTCGGCGCCGGTCTTCTCGCAGAAGGAGTCGAGCAGTTCGTCGCCGCCCCGCATCCAGCAGGCAATGTTGGTGCAGACGAGCACCTGATGCTCGCCCTGCGGGCTGGTCCTGAGCAGGTCGTAGAAGGAGGCGACCGACTCGAGGTAGGCCGGGGTCACCTGCATCACGCATGCGGCCTGGACGATGCCCTCGGGGGTGCACCAGCCGTAGCGGCGCTGGATGATCCAGAGCACCGGGATAGCTGCCGACTTCGGGCTGCCCTTGTGGTCGCGGTCCGGGTACTTGTCGACGATGGCCTGAATCTGCTCGCGCAGGTCCGCGGGCACCTCGACCACTGCCGGATCCGGGATCTGTTCCGGATCGGCGTCGGGGAAGCGTCCCGTCGTGTTGGCCTCGTCCACCGGCAGGCCCGGCGACACGAAATCTTCCGGTTCCGCGTTACGCGGATCGAAGTCCGAAGGCATCACGGGACTCATCGGTCGATGCCTCCGAGAATCGGGTCGAGCATTGCCAGGGTCTGGATCAGGTCCGCCACGTACTCGCCGAGCGTCATGTCCCGGAGCGACTGGAGGTTCACGAAGGAGGGCTCGCGGAAGTGGACCCGGGCCGGCTTTGAAGAACCGTCAGCCATCACGAAGCAGCCCAGCTCTCCACGCGGCGACTCGATCGGGTTGTAGACCTCCCCGGGCTCTACCCGGAAGCCTTCCGTGACCAGCTTGAAGTGATGGATGAGTGATTCCATCGAGGTCGAGAGCTCGGCCCGCGGTGGCAGGGCGTACTTGCGATCGTCGGCGACCCAGGGACCCTCGGGCAGGCCGTCAAGGATCTGCTCGACGATCCTCAGCGACTCCTTCATCTCGGCCAGCCTGACCCGGTAGCGGTCATAGCCGTCACCGACGGTGCCGACCGGAACATCGAACTCGAGTTCGGGATAGGCGAGGTAGCCGCCTTCCTTGCGGAGGTCCCAGGGCTCGCCGGAGGCTCTGAGCAGCGGGCCCGTTACACCGAGTTCGAGCAGGCGTTCCCGGCTGACGATGCCAACATCCTTGGTCCTGATCAGGAAGATCTCGTTGTTGTCCAGCAGGGACTCGTACTGACGGATACCGATCCGCAGTTGCTCGATCACCCAGCGGACCTTCTTTTCGTATCCGGCCGGAATGTCCTCGGCGACGCCGCCGATCTGGAAGTAACGAGTGTGCATGCGCTGGCCGGTCGACATCTCGAAGGTGTCAAGCACCCGGTCGCGGTCACGGAAGCAGTAGAAGTAAACGCCCATCGCACCGAGGTCGAGCGCGGTGGTTCCGAGCCAGACCAGATGTGAGTGGATCCGGTTGAGCTCCATGTGGAGCACCCGCAGCCACTGGGCCCGGGGCGGGACCTCGAGGCCGATCAGCTTCTCGACGGCGCCGACATAGGCCTGCATGTTGAAGAAGTAGGAGAGGTAGTCCATCCGCTCGACGAAGGGGATGGCCTTCCAGTAGGTCATCGTCTCGCAGGACTTCTCGATCCCGGTGTGGACGTAGCCGATGACGGGCTTCAGATCCTTGACGACCTCGCCCTCGAGGTCGACCACGAGCCGGAGCACACCGTGGGTGGCGGGGTGGTGAGGCCCCATGTTCACGGTAAGCATCTCCTGCTCGGGTTCGAGTTCGAATTCGACGCCGGGCATGCGCTCGGCCAGCTCGTTCGTCAGGTCCGAAACGAGGATGCCCTCGTCGCGGAGTTCGCCGGCCTGGCGGATCTCGCGGTCGTGAAGCGTGTCTTCGACCCTCGCCATCACTGCCACCAGCCCGGGTTTGTCACTTCATCGCGGGTGAAGATCACCGGTTCGCCACCTACAGGGAAGTCGCGGCGCTGCGGCCAGCCGATGTAGTCCTCGGGCATGAGGATCCGGCGGAGGTCAGGGTGGCCTTCGAAGAAGATGCCGAAGAAGTCGAAGACCTCACGCTCCTGGAAATCGGCGGTCGGGAAAAGGTCGACCACTGACGGGACCACGGGAAGCGTCTGCCCGTCAAGTTCCACGGTCGCCGGCTCCGACGCCGGCTGGTTCACCACCGCGGCAGCCTTGTCTGCGACGCTGGCCTCGCTGTCCGAGCCGCCGATGTCATCGGGGCCGATCGCGACCATCGATGCGGCGGTGGCGGCACCTGCCGCCGGGTCGGCGATGACTGCCTTGACCCGGAGCCGTTCGTACCGCTCCCGGTTCAGGAGCTCGTAGTGGACGGCGAACCGTGGTGAACGGGGAAAGTAGTCCGCCCCGTGGACCGAACTCATGAAGGTGTACTCCTGGCCGGGGGTGTCCCTCAGCCAGGTCAGGACCTCGCGAACCCGTGAGGGGTCGACGATCAGCGCCGCCTGCTCCCGGTCAAAGCTCGTGTCCAGCACGGCCCCCGGGTTTTCGCGGTTGATCTCGGCGAGGATCAGTTCCAGTCCGGGCGCGTCAGGCACCTAGGACCTCCCGGGCCTTCGCGTAAGCCTCAAGCGCTTCTTCGGAAGGCTTCGATGCGGGGCCGCCGCGGGCCCATTCCTCGGTCCCGTGAGCGTTGTATCGACTGCGCCACCCCGGATCGGCGTTGCCCATGATCTTCTGCTGCAGCTTGTTGAACCCGTAGATCAGCGCCTCGGGGCGGGGCGGGCAACCGGGCACATGGACGTCGACCGGCATGAACTTGTCTGCGCCCTGGACCACCGCGTAGTTCTGGAACATGCCGCCGGAAGACGAGCAGGCACCCATCGATATCGCCCACTTCGGCTCGAGCATCTGGTCGTAGATCCGCCGGACGACGGGCGCCATCTTGATCGACACCCGGCCGGAAAGGATCAAAAGGTCCGCCTGGCGGGGCGAAGCGCGGAAAGCCTCGGCGCCGAACCTCGCGAGGTCGTAGCGGGGTGAGACCGTCGACATCATTTCGATCGCACAGCAGGCGAGACCGAAGGTCGCGGGGAAGATCGAGTGGGCCCGGGCCGTGTTCAGGACCTTCTCGAGCGTAGTCGTGACGACCCTCTCCTCGACGTAGCGCTCGAGGTCCTCACCGGTCAGGTCACCACGCAGCATGTCACGGGCCTTGAGCTGGCGGGCGCGGAGTTCCTCAGGGGACTTGGGCTGCTCGAGGGGAGCGTGGACCCGGAGCTTCTGGCGTTCTATCTCCAATCCAGGGCTCCCTTCCGCCACACATATATGAGCGCCACGAAGAGCAGACCCACGAAAAGGATCACTTCAGCGAGGACGAAGACGGAGTCGGTCGACTTGAGGATCGCGCCTACCGGGTAGAGGAAGACGACTTCAATGTCGAACAGGATGAAGAGCATGGCGATCAGGTAGAAGCTGACGCCGAAGCGGAAAGTGCTCGAGATCTCCGATGGAAGGCCGCATTCGTAGGGATCCATCTGGCGGATCGCCGCGCTCGATTCGTCGCCCTTGACCCGCTTGGGACCGAGCAGCATGTTCAGGGTCGCGAAGGCAGCCCCGACAAGAATGCCGAGCGCGCCGAAGACGAGAACTGGGAGGTACTGATGGAGCAAGTGCTGGGTCCTTTGGGAGACTTAGGGTGTCTCTGACTATGGGTTATACACCTCTGCGCCCCGACTTTGTATCAAGTCGTTACATAGTGATTTTTCGCATAAAAAAGCGGAATCCCGACCACTTCAGGCGGGATTAGCGATGTCCACCGCCTACTCGGCCCTGGGCCTCGCCGTGCTTGCCATCAACCTGCTGGCCGGGGTGGTCGGCGCGGTTTCATGGCAAAGGAACCAGCCTTCGGTCACCTTCTGGTACCTGCTCCGCGCCGCCCAGGTCGCCACCGGCCTTTTTGTGCTCTTCGCCTGCGTCGTCTACGCCCTGGGCTACCGGGCGACCGACCAGCTCCACTACCTCTACATATTCCTGCCGGTAGCGGTCTCGTTCATGGCCGAACTGATGCGGGGAGCGTCGGCCAGCCAGGAACTTGGCGACCGGCTCAGCCCGAGGGAACCGAAGACCAACAAGGAACTGAGCGAACTGTTCTCGGAACTCGATCCCGACCGGCAGGAAACGATCGGCCTGCTGATCATCCGACGCGAAACCGCGGTGATGACCATCGCCTGCCTGGTCATCGCCTTCCTTCTGTGGCGTGCCCTGGAAACGACGGCGGGAATGTTCTAGACGGGAGAGCCCTCAGGCGAACGCGCGCGTGACCGGCAACTCGCCCGAGCTGAGGTTCCAGATGCCGCTTGCTTCGGGGTGGTGGACGATCGCTTCCGCCAGCACGGCGGCGACGTCTGCCCGTGGCACTGTGTCCGATTCGAGCCGGTCCACCTCCCGGACCAGGCTGATCCGGCTCGCGGCCGGATCGTCGGTCAGCCCGACCGGTCGCAGGATCAGGTGATCGAGTCCGCTCCCGAGGAGCTTCGCGTCCGCCCGACCCTTTGCCCGCAGATAGACGGAGAAGACGTCATCGCCGGGATACTCGGGATCGGCCCTGACGGCAGAAATCATCACGTAGCGGGGGGAACCATTGCGCCGGGCCGCCTCGATCAACCTGACAGCCGCACCGTAGTCAACGCTCTCCTTGCGTTCCACTCCGCTTCCGGGTCCTGCACCGGCCGCGAAAACGACCACGTTGGAGCCAGCGATGGCGGCATCTATCTCTTCGTCCGGAGCCACCTCGAAATCGACAACGACCGGGGAACCCCCGGCCTCACTGACCGCGTCGGCGTGGTCCGGATTGCGGATCAGGGACCGGACCGAGATCCCGTCGAGAGCCAGCAGGCCCGTCAGGACGAGGGCAATCTGTCCGTGTCCTCCAACTACTGAAACGACCATGCTGCGAGTCTAGCCCGGTGCGTTGCTCAGGCGGGAAGGTTGGCATGGCCGGCCATGACGACCTGGACCCGTCCTGACACCCGCGGGCGGCCCGAGTCCATTCGGGCCTCGATCAGGCTGGGACGGCCCATCTCCACTCCCTGCCGGATCTCGACCCGGTCGACGTCGAGAATGTCCTGGAGGTAGGCGACCAGCGGCCCGGCAGCGGAGCCGGTCGCCGGATCCTCGAATTCTCCGAGATCGAGAGCGAAACAGCGAGCACGAACGGTCCTGGTCGGAACGTCGAATACGAACGGATAGACGTTCAGGGCGTCACCAAATCCAAGCTCCCCCAGTGCGGCAGGATCACCACTGCAGGCTTGAAGTGCCTCGAGGTCGCGCAGCGGAATGAGAAGGGCTGGCAGGCCGGTCGAGACGACCTGGGCGGAGTAGCGGGTGTCGATCTGATCCACCGAGAGTCCGAGCACTGCGGCCACCCGGTCGGCTGCGACCAGATCGCCGAACTCGGCCTTCTCCTGGTGAACCGAGGCCTGCCAGGCTTCCGGGCCTGAACCACCGGTCTCGCTGCGGACCACATCCACCTCCTGCAGCCCGACCTCAGTCTGCTGGGTGAAGGTGGCGCTCTCCACCCCGCCCTGGATCGCCACCGCAACGGCGGTTCCGAGTGAAGGATGCCCGGCAAAGGGGATTTCGCCGCTTATCGTCCAGATCCGGTTCCGGTAATCAGCACCTTCTTCAGCTGCCTCGGCGGTCGCTGACTGAACGAAGGTGGTCTCCGAGAGGCCGGTCTCGCGAGCGAAGGCGAGCATGGTCGGGTCGTCAACTCCGTCCGCGTCGAGCACCACGGCGAGGCCGTTTCCCTGCAGCGGCGCCTCGGCGAAGACATCGAGCCAGAGGAAGGGATTCCCGAGGCCAGCCATCAGCCGTCGCTCCCGGAACCGGCATCAAGTCGGCGGAAAAGACCGCCGTGGTAGATCAGGGGCTCAGCCGGGTCGTCCTCGGCCTCTACCTCGAGAACCTCGCCGGTCACGATCACGTGGTCTCCCCCGGGGATGATCTCGGCAACCTCGCAGACGACATGGGCAGGCCCGCCCTCGATGATCGGAACCCCGAGGTGCTCGCGCCAGCGCACCGTCGCCCACTTCTCAACCTGCTCCGATTTCGTAGCGAAGATCTCCGCTGCCTCGCGCTGGCCCTCCCCGAGAACCGAGATCCCGAACCGGCCGGCCTCCCGAACCGCCTCCAGGGACCGTGACTCGAGGTCGAGGCAGACCAGCATCATCATTGGCTCCAGAGAGAGCGAACAGACCGCGGAAGCGGTCGCCCCGGCTGGTCCCGAGCTCTGAAACGCGGACACGACAGTGACTCCCGTGGGCAGCAATCCGACGGTCTGCCGGAACTCATTTCTGTCGGGAGCAGCCATCTGTTCGCCGCAGACAATATGATGCGCTCGCTGTGCGTGCCGTAGCCATCACAACACTTGCCATAGCCGCCGCCCTGAGCCTGTCCGCTTGCGGATTCGGTGAAGAGGGGATCACGGTCTCCAAGGACTCCCCCGATTACGAGGGAGCCGAACTCTTCGCCGCTAACTGCGCCGGCTGCCACACACTGACCCCCGCTGGAGCGCTGGGAACGGGTAACCGTGGAACGCGCGTCCAGGGACCGAATCTGGATCAGCGCACCGAGACCTACAAGTCGGCGCTGCATGCGATCCAGAACGGCGGGTTCTCGGGAGCAATCATGCCCCAGAACATCGTCGTCGGCGAGGAAGCCGAGAAGGTAGCCAGGTTCGTGGCCGACTACGCGGGATCTGATGCCGGCGAAGCCGGAGCCGAGGCTTACTCCCAGGAAACGGATGCGTCCGTTCCTGAAGACGCGCCAACTACCGGCACCTTCGGCGAGTAACCGGCGGCGGGGGCCGTGCTAGACCTCAAACTGATCCGCTCCGAACCCGAGCGGGTCAAGGCTGCGCTGGCAAGGCGGGGTGCCGCCGACCAGATCGACGAGCTGCTCTCGCTTGACGAGCGTCGTCGCCAGTTGCTCCCCCAGATCGAGAGTTCCCGCAGCGAGCGCAAGCAGGAGTCCGAGAAAATCGGAGCTCTCAAGAAGGCGGGCGAGGACGCGACCGCGCAGATGGAAGCCGTACGCGAGCTGAAGAGCCGTCTCGAGGAGATGGAAGCCGAACTCGTGACGGTCGAGGGTCGCCTGAACGAGGTCTCCGCGACCCTCCCGAACCTGCCTGACCCCAGCAGTCCTGACGGCTTCACCGACGAGGATGCCGAACTCGTGAGGGAGGTTGGCGAGATCCCTAATTTCGGTTTTGAACCGAAAGATCACGTCGAGCTCGCCGGTGACGGAATCGAACTGGAAGCTGCCGCCCGGGTATCCGGCGCCCGGTTCGCGTACCTGAAGGGTGATCTGGTGATGTTGGAATTCGCCCTGGTTCGCTGGGCACTGGAAAAGCTCCGCGCCGAGGGTCACGAGCCTGTGGTGCCGCCGATTCTGGTGCGGGAGGAAGCCCTGTTCGGAACCGGATTCCTGCCGGGTGACCGGGACCAGATCTACGAACTCGAGAAGGACGAGCTCTACCTGGCCGGGACCTCTGAAGTCCCCCTGGCTGGCCTCCACGCCGACCAGATCCTGGAAGCCGACGATCTTCCCTTACGTTACGCCGGCTTCTCGAGCTGTTTCCGGCGCGAAGCCGGCGCCGCGGGTCGTGACACCCACGGCATATTCCGGGTTCATCAGTTCGACAAGGTCGAGATGTTCTCTTTCGTGAAACCGGAGGAAGCCGTCACCGAGCACGAACGGATCCTGGCGATCGAGGAGAGCGTTCTGAGTGACCTCGGGCTGCCCTACCGGGTCGTGAATGTGGCCGCGGGTGACCTCGGCGGATCGGCCGCCAAGAAGTACGACTGCGAGGCCTGGATACCCAGCCAGAGCCGTTACCGGGAACTCACCTCCTGCTCCAATACGACTGACTTTCAGGCGCGGCGCATAGGCTGCCGGTTCCGGCCCGAGCCCGGTGCGCCCCCCGAGTTCGCGAACACCCTCAACGGGACCGCGGTCGCGGTCGGCCGGACGATCATCGCCCTGCTCGAGAACCACCAGCAGGAAGACGGCACCGTCCTGATCCCCGAGGTACTGGTCGCCTACGGTGCCCCCGCACGCATCGGAGCAACATGAGCGACCGCCGGGTCCTGATCTGTGACGACCACTGGATCGTCCGGCAGGCGATCCGGCAGAGGATCGACGAGATTCCCGGTTTCGAAGTGGTCGGCGAGGTGGAGGACGGCGCTGAAGTGGTCGCTGCGGTGCGGGAGCATCGCCCCGACCTGGTCCTGATCGATGTCGAGATGCCCGGGGTCAACGGGATCGAAGCGACAAGCCGGGTCATGAGTCGCTGGCCCGAGCTACGGGTGCTTGTCTTCACCGCCCACGGCGAAGACGACCTGGTTCGGCTCGCGTACCGGGAGGGGGCGGCCGGATTCCTCATGAAGTCGGCCGAGATCGACCAGATCCGCGAGGCCTGCGAAACAGTGGTTGGAGGGGAAACCTGGTTCCCGGGCTACGAGGGCCGACTCGAAGACGAGGACGAACTTCAGCGACTCAGGGCCCTCTCGGAAAGGGAAAGGGAAATTCTCGGGCTGCTGGCCACGGGAATGCGAGCCCAGGGAGTAGCCGAAGAGATAGGAATCCAGCCCGCAACCGTTTACACCCACGTGAGAAACGTGGTCGCGAAGCTGGGTGTGGACACCCGCACCCAGGCTGTCGCGATCGCTACCCGGTACGCGTTCCTGGAACCTGCCGCCGGATCTTCCGGGGCTACTTCTCGGCGAACTCCAGCGCGCAGCCGTTGATGCAGTAACGCTGCCCGGTCGGGCCTGGACCGTCGGGGAATACATGCCCGAGGTGGGCTCCGCAGTTGCGGCAGACAACCTCGGTCCGGGTCATCCCGTGGCTGTTGTCCTGGCGTAGCTCGACGTGCTCGAGGTTCGCAGGCTCCGTGAAACTGGGCCAGCCGGTACCCGAGTCGAACTTTGCATCCGACGAAAACAGCATCTGGCCACAACAGACACAGGTGTAGGAACCGTTACGCTTGTTATCCAGGTGGGGACCGGTAAAGGGTCTTTCCGTGGCTGCGTTTCGGGTCACTTCGTACGCTTCCGGAGAAAGTCTCTCCCGCAACTCCGCATCACTCGGCTTCACACGTGTTGAATCATCTGACATTGCCTGATCTCGCTTTCTTTTCGCCTGTATCCAGAGTAACCAAGCGGTCAACCCTGCTCGTGTCTCTGCTGCTCGCGACCTTGCTGGTCGCGGCTGTGGGCCCGATCTCCGGCAGCGGCAGGGCCGAGGCGGCTGGCCTCATCGCCCCCACGAGCGTTTGCCCGAACAGGACTGCTGACGGAGGCCAGATCGCGATGGCGAAAGCCCGCAAGTCGATGACCTGCATGGTCAACTACGCGCGGGTCAGGAAAGGACTGGACGCCTACCGCGTTCACCGCAAACTGACCTGGTCGGCCGGCCGCAAGGCGATCGACATCCGCCGCTGTACTTTCAGCCATGAGGCATGCGGGCGCGAATTCGACTACTGGATTCGCCGTTCCGGTTACCTCGGCGAAGGGGGCTGGTCCACCGGTGAGAACATCGCTTGGGGTTCCGGCTACCTCGGCAACGTCCGCTCGATCTTCATCGCCTGGATGAAGTCCAAGGGTCACCGGAACGCGATTCTGAGCCGCACTTTCTCCGATGTCGGTGCGGGTGTCGTGAAGGGCTCCTTCGAGGGTGTCGAAGGCGCCCGTATCTGGGTGCTCCACTTCGGCGACAACTGACCAGCAGGCCCAGGCTGCCATGGCGCGTCTGGGGCCTGACGTCCGGTGTGAATAGCATTGGCTTCGTCAACCGGATTCGAGCGGAGGAGACGCCCAATGTCAGAGAATTCAGAGCTCGACGTGCTGCTGAAGACCGAGCAGACCTTTCCCCCGCCCCCTGAATTCGCGGCGAACGCCGAGTTCCGGGATCCCGAGGTCTACGGACGGGCCGACGCCGACCCCGAAAGCTGGTGGGCGGACTGGGCTCGCGATCTCGACTGGATCGAACCCTGGGAATCCGTGCTCGACTGGACGAACCCGCCCCACGCCACCTGGTTCGACGGCGGCAAACTGAACGTGAGCGCCAACTGTCTCGACCGTCATGTCGCGGCCGGCCGGGCCGACCAGGTCGCCTACCACTGGGAAGCGGAGGACGCGGGTCTGGAGGACGAGCCCGTTACAGGCGTCGGCAGCGATGCCGGGGGGCGAATTTCCGTTACGTACGGGTGGCTTTACGAACAAACCCAGAGGCTCGCCAACGTGCTCAGGGAAAGAGGTGTAGGCCGCGGCGATGTGGTTGGAATATTCATGCCGATGGTTCCCGAGGCAGCGGTCGCGATGCTCGCCTGCACCCGGATCGGGGCGATTCACAATGTGGTTTTTGGAGGTTTCTCGGCGGAATCCCTCAAGGAACGGATGGAGTCCTCGGAGGCGAAAGCCCTGATCACAGCCGATGCAACGCTGAGGCGTGGCCAGCCGATGCCGATGAAGTCCGCCATCGAGGGCGCCCTGGAAGATCTGCCCGCGATGGAGACAGTCGTCGTCTTCAACCGTTGCGGCACCACGCCTCCGATGAAGGCGGGCCGTGACATCGGCTGGACCGAATCGCTCGAGGCGGCAGACCCTGTCTGCGAGCCCGAGGCGATGGAAGCGGAGGACCCGCTGTTCCTGCTTTACACCTCTGGTTCCACGGCGAAACCGAAAGGAATCGTCCACACCACCGGCGGCTACCTGACCCATGCCACGGCAACCCACCGGATGGTCTTCGACCTGAAGCCGGATGACGTCTACTGGTGCGCCGCCGACATCGGCTGGGTCACCGGTCACTCCTACATCGTCTACGCGCCACTGGCGAACGGTGCCACCTCGATCATGTTCGAAGGGGCACCCGACTTCCCGGCCCGCGACCGGTGGTGGGAGATCGTCGAGCGATACGGGGTAACGATCCTCTACACGGCCCCTACCGTTATCCGGTCGTTCATGAAGTGGGGCGAGGAACTCCCGGCAGCCCACGACCTCACTTCGCTCCGCTTGCTCGGTTCGGTCGGAGAGCCGATCAATCCGAAGGCCTGGCTCTGGTACCACGAGCACATTGGCGGCGGACGCTGCCCGATCGTGGATACCTGGTGGCAGACCGAAACGGGGGGAATCATGATTTCGCCCCTGCCCGGAATCACAACCACGAAGCCGGGGTCTGCGACTCGTCCGCTGCCGGGGATCTCCGCTGCGATCTTCGACCACAACGGTGACGAGATCGAAGAGGGCGGCGGAACCCTCGTTCTGACCCGGCCCTGGCCGGGTATGGCGAGGACCCTGTTTCGTGAACCGGAGAGGTTCGTCAGCACCTACTGGGAGAAGTTCGGACCCGCCACTTATCTGGTCGGTGATGCGGCAAGGCGCGACGAGGACGGCTATTTCTGGATCGTCGGCCGAATCGACGACGTGATCAACGTCTCGGGACACAGGCTTTCGACGATGGAGATCGAGTCAGCCCTGGTTTCGCATCCAGACATCGCCGAGGCGGCAGTGATTGGAATACCGGACGAACACACCGGTCAGGCGATCATCGCCTTCGTGATTCCGAACGACGAGGCGACCGGAGATTCTTCGGACGAGCTCCGGGAACACGTTGCGACCCGGATCGGCAAACTGGCTCGTCCGAAGGAAATCTTCGTCACCGACGACCTCCCGAAGACCCGTTCCGGGAAGATCATGCGGCGGCTGCTGCGTGACATCGCTGACGGCAAGGAACTAGGCGATGTGAGCACGCTCAGGGACCCGACGGTAATGGCCGAAATCGAGGCGCAGGTCGGAGAGAAGGACCGAACGTAAGGGTCCGCGACCGGGGCTATGCTCACTTCGTGACCGACTCGTCCGATCTGTCCGGCCAGCTCTCTCCAGCTGGCCAGGACCAACGCTCCCCAGTGCTCGGCTACCTGATTTTCTTCATCGGGGTGACCCTGCTCGCGTACGGGATCACCGCCCTCTGGTTCGGGATGCGGGACGTAATGGATGTCGGCGGGTACTGCGCAGAAGGTGGCCCCTACGAGATCCGCCAGACCTGCCCGGACAGTGCGGAACTCCTCATGTTCACCGGCATCCCGGCCGGAATCATCGGCCTCTTCATCGCCATGCTCGGCGCCGGTCGAGCAGCGCGGGGAGCGGGCGGGCTGCTCCTGCTGGGCTGGCCGGCACTCTTCATATCGCTTGGCTACAACTTCATCGATTACGCGATCAACCCGCCGGAGAACATGGATGGCACCGTCGGCTGGTGGATCTGCGGGGTGATATTCGGGCTGATGGGACTGCCCGCACTCCTCGGCATCCCGATGCTCGTCAAGGCGATCCAGCCGGAGCGGAGAACCGCCGTGCTCATGACCTTCGTTCTTGCCTGCGGGGCCGGGATCGTGCTCGGGATCGTGATCCGCAACGCGATCGGCTGATCCGACCGTCGAATCAGTTTCTGAGCAGCCGCCGGACCATCACGGCAAGGTGAAGCGCGAGCACAGTGTCGCCGTCTCTGAGATCAACGTCGAGGACTTCTTCGATGCGAGCCAGCCGGTGGTAGAGGGACTGGCGTTCGATCTCCAGCTCGGCTGCAGCTTCAGTCTTGCGACCGCCGCTGTGCAGGTACACCTCGAGAGTGTCCAGGAGGTCACGCCCCCGCTCTCCCGGCAGATCAAGCAGCGGCCCGAGTCTCTCGTCGCTGAACTGGGCCAGTTCCGGACTGCCCCTCATCGAGAGAAGCAGCTGACCGATCTCGGTGCGGCTCGCGTCATGCCATGCCCGGACGGGCCCCGCAGCACCGGCCTCGGCGGCAAAACGTGCCCTGACCAGCGCCGGGGCAAGCTCCTCCCAGCCCCCGGCTGCTCCGCCGATCGCCAGGGCGACAGAAGACGGTTCAACTTCGTGCCGGGAAAGCACCCCGGCGAAACGGCGGGCGAGCCTCTCCCTTGAGGCAACATCATCGGGCTCCGAGCCAAGTGTTCCCCTGTCGAGCACTCCAAGTACGCAGTTCCCGCGTGACCCGAGCAGTGCCGGCCGATCCGGTTCAGCCATCGCGGCACGGATGGCGGGAAGCAGCGAAGCCCAGGCCTCCTCGTACCCGACGCCCTGGTCGAGGGCGTCAGGCCGCCAGACCGCTGCAACGGGAACCAGCTGGCCGTGGCGTCTGGGGAAACCGAGACTCGCCGCCCGGCGTGCGGCCGAGAGCGGCTCCATCAGTCCGGCGGCCAGCTCAAAGAGCAGATTCCCCCGTGAACGGGCCCTGAGCTCGGCCTCCTCGCCACCCCTCATGAGTCCAAGCCCGACCGCAACGGCCGCCCGTTCGAGAGCGATCGGCGTGAATCGATCGAACTCTGCGTCCGCCTGCAGGGCGATGACGCGGCCCCAGGTCCTGCCTCGGACCATCACTGGAACGGCCACCGCCCCTTCCGCCTCTCCGGGGTCGCGGTCCGACCACTTGAGGCCCGACCAGGTGTCCACGACCTCGTCTTCCTGGCGGGAAACCGACCCCAGGGCCACCAGTTCTCCCCGGGCGTCCTCGAGCACGACCGGGTTGCCGATCCGGCGGGAAACCTCGGCGAGGATGGCTTCTGCCGCCTCTCCTTCGAGCACGAGGCGGTCAAGACTGCGGTGAAGTTCCTCGCCACGACGGGCGAGCGCGTGGCCGGAGTCGAGCAGGCTGCCGTTGACCACCTCTGAAACTTCCACGAAGCGGATCCCGCGACGGAAGGCGACCATCGGGATGTGGCGCCTGTCAGCCTCGTCAACCAGGGCCTTGGGCAGCTCGCGGTTCCAGGCGAAGCCGAGCTCCACAGCAATTCCGACCGCACCTTCGGCTTCGAGGTCCCTCACAAACCGGCGCTGGGCCGCCGCATCTTCACCAATCGAGACCCCGGTGGTGAGGATCATCTCGCCTCCCCGCAGGAGGTCGGACACGTCCGGAACGTCGAGAGGATGAACCCAGCGGACTTCAGCGTCGAGGCCCTCACTCCCGGCGACCAGTTCGGGCAGCCCGGCCTTGACGATCGGGAGCTCGATGAATTCGGCGACGGTCAGCGACTGCGAGGCCATGCCCGCATCGTCTCAGAACCCGTCTTGATCAGTTCCGCTTCTTGCGCTTGCGACGCTCACCCTGCGGACCGTCATCAGGGCCTTCGGGGTCGCCGCTTTCAAGAGCACCAGACTCGTCCGTGTCATCGATTTCCTCGGCAGTGCCGTCGATGACATCATCCTCGTCTTCCTCGTCGCTGCTCTGGCCGGGAAGCATCCAGGGGACCGCTTCACCCGCAGCCCAAGCCGGGGGACGGCCGCCAGGGATCCAGCCGGCCAGCAGCAAGCCGAGGTAGATGAACCAGGCGAAGGCGATGATCTGCAGGGTCGGAAGGATCAGGATCACGCCGACCGCCATTCCGAGGGAGCCCCAGAACCGGGTCAGCAGCCCCACCCGCATCGCGTTCAGGGCGGTGTAGAAGAGTCCGATCAGGAACCCGACCGCACCGGAGCCGAGCAGGCCGAGCGCCAGTCCGGAGAGTCCGGACTCGGCACGAAGGTCATCGGCCGCTTCGTCGCGGCAGTCAGTCTTCTGGTCTTCGGTAATCGTGGCGGCTGCGTTCCCGTTCTGACCGTCAGAGGTCTGGCCGGAGGAGGCACCTTCGCCGGTCGTTCCGGTAGTGCCGGTTTCACCAGTGATGCCAGTGGCACCGGTTGCCCCGGTTGCGCCCTGATCAGACTCGGCTGCCTTCTGGAAGCACTCGGCGACGCCCTTCGTCGCGTCACCCTCCCAGTCACCGGAGGAGGAAACGAGGGTGCCGGCGCTGACGATAGTCCCCAGCCCGATGAAGGCGGGACCGACGATCGCGATCAGGATGAAACCTCGCCGCATCCGCGCCGACCGGGCGAGGGCAGCGAGAAAAAGGAACACGAGCGGGACGGCGAGAAGGGCAATGCCGACGCCCTGGATGACCGCGCCGAGCATCACGCTTGAACCGTTGTCCGAGATCGCTTCGAGGATCTCGGCCGAGCCCTCGGGCGATCCAAGTCCGGAGCTTCCAACCAGCTGGCCGATGAAGTACATGGCAACGCCAGCAACCGAAACGATGCCGGCGGGCAGGGTCCACTTCTTTTCTCTTGCGAGTGTCTCGGTTCTTGAACTCATGGCTTGGCCTTGCGGCCGGGCTAGCCTATAGGCCGATCACTCCCGGAGCGTTCCTCTTCCTCATCGCGCACCGGGTAGAACTCGTAATCGACCGGTTCAGCGATTTTCGAGATCCTCTCGCCCACCGACAACAGAAGGTCGAGCAGGGGTGAAACGGCAACGATGGCCGATTCGATCCGGTCTCTGTCGGGGTCGGAGGAACTCACCGGTCAATACGCTACAGACACCTTGAAGATCGACCTCCCCCACGTCCCCCTTGAAGCCGGAGCCAGTCCGGCCAATCCCCCGTGCCCTGCCTGCGGCGAGCCGCTCTTCCCCTGGGTCGGAATGCCCGTCGCCACCGGCATAGCCCACCGCTGCGAGGCCTGTGGTCTCGGAGTACTGAGCCACGGCGAGAAGTTCGACTTCGAGAAGCGCCCGGGCGAGGCCGAACCGGATGACCGGAAACCCCGGATCAGTTTCCATTTCGACCCGGGCAGCCCGGAAGATGCCCTGAGAGAACTGGAAGCCGGGCGAGAGCAAGATGGCTCGTACGTTTTCGAGAACCGGGATTCACTCACTTGCTGGCTGACCGGTGGAGCCTGGGTGGGACTCGGGACAGACCGCCGTTACCGCTTCACCCCGAAGGCCGTCACCGACCTGATCGCGACCCGTGATCAGGTCGTGACCAAGACGAGATGGCGACCCTTGAAGGGCATCGGTGTGATGTGGCAGTCGGGCCTCAACATGTTCACCTTCGGCCAGAACGTCGTCCTCGGCTCACTCGGCCGGGCCCATCTGGTGGCGGCTGACCGGGGCTGGAAGCGAATGCTCGACTGGTTCATCTCGGTTGTCCTGGCGGTTCCGGCCGTCATCTTCGCGTTGCCCCTGGAGCTGATCGGGATCGCGATGCGCAAGGGCAGCGTCGCCCGCAGCGAAGTCCAGGTTCTCTGAATCAGCTGATCAAGGGCGCCACGGCGTCGGCGCCGTCGCGGCTCGAGTGGATCGACTCTGCCCCGGGGACGCGCTCGGTCACCGCATCGGCAGCCCGCTTCAGAAGAGCGGGGGTCGAGGGCAGGGTGACAACCGTGACCTCGGCTTCGAGGGTGGCCAGCCGCACCGGATCGAGCGGCCAGGCAGGCACTGCCGGGAGTTCGACCAGGAACGCCCGGGCTGCATGCTGCCCCCGGTCGGCCCGGTCGGCGAACCGTTCGGCACCCGCCCCCAGGGTCGGGAGTTCTCCCGAGAGAAACAGTTCGTAGGCAGCCTCTTCCCCGCCTTCGGATGCGGCCAGACGGATCTGATCGACGTCGGCCGACATGCCCTCGGTCGCAGCGCGGATCGCACCGAAGACAGGGGGCTCGATCATGAAGACCCGGGCCACCAGATCCGGTTCGGCAAGAGCCATTTCCAGGCAGACCACGCCTCCCAGGCCGATTCCGATCGCGGTGACGGGCCCGGGATCCAGGTCTCTGAGGATCGAGGCGATCTCGATGGACTGCTCGGCGATCGATGTTCGGCGGTACTCATCGGCCGGGATCGATTCTCCCCAGCCACGGCGATCAACCGTGATCAGCCTCCACTCACCAGCCAGGGTTCCTACGGCTGAATCGAACACCGATGAATCGGTGCCCGTGCCATGGACGAGCAGGACCGGCGGCCCGTCGCCGCGGTCGGTGAAGTGGAGCTCGCTCAGCGGAGGCCCTGGCGGGCTTCCCTGACCAGGGTCACCGCTTCGGGAAACACGACCCGGATCGCGTCCCTCACTTGCATCGCCTGCTCGTCAGAGCTGCCAGTCAGCTCAAGTCGGCCGATCGAGGCAACGGTCATCTCGACCGCCAGCCGGATCGCGTTGTCAGCCCAGGCAACCTCCTGGGAGGACTGCATCTGATCTGCCATCTCCTGCATGCGCGCCCGGAGCTCGTCGGGGTCGCCAAACATGTTGAACGGTGAACCTTCCATGGGACCAATGTACCGCCCCCGGCGATCCGGCCGGTCGAAGTGGCCGGGGTTCAAGCCGACCAACGTTGACGATGGAGCCCGGAGTTGTTGCACCTGCAGCGCCACGCTTGAGCGGCTCCACCCTAGTTTCGGGGCATGGCCAGGCGACTCCACGAGAACAATCGGGGTTCGGCCACGGTCGAGCAGGTCGCAGTAGTGCTGGTGCTCGCCCTGGTGTTTTCGGGCCTTCTCGCTTTCGGGCTTTATGGCAAGGGTGAGCCGCCCGGGCATGGCCTCGGGATCCGACTCGCCAACCGGATCGCCTGCGGCCCGCGGGAGCCCGGGGCCTGCCGCCAGCATCCGACGGTTTCCGCTTACGGTCGGGATATCGCGAAGACGGTGAGGTGGCTTGCTCCAACTCCTTCGGGGGCCGCTTCGAGGGACGGGACAATGCTGGTACCAGTCGACTTCCGTTATTGCCGGAGCGCGAGTTGCGCGATGCCCCCGGAAGACGGACGACTGACCACCGCCAACCGCAGGTTGACACTCTTCACTGAGGTCTCTCCCCTGGGGGAAGGCTCCTGGAGAGTTACCTACTGGGCATACCGTCCGACTATCGGCTGGGAGTCAACAAGGCGCGTAGCGGGCCCGGCCGAGATCATGGCCGCTGCGGGCACAAGGCTCTCACTTGATGACAGCCCCCGGCTGGTGCCGCTGGAGATCCTGCCGGGGCGAAACCACTACGACTTCCCTCGCCAGGAGATTCCTCCCTGGCGCTGGAGGGTCAAACCGGCCAGCAACGGCTGGTCGACCTGAGATCACCAGGTGACGTCGTGTTCTTCCATCACACCCGCCCCCGATGCGAGCTCGATGCCGTCGAGGCTGCCTTCGAAGGTGCCGAACCGGTGGACGTAGTCGGAGCGGATCAGCCCAAAGTTGTCGTGGCGACGACGCTCGGCCTTTCCATCGGTGAAGCGGAGCCCTTCCCCTTCGCCTTTCCCCGAAAACATGACCGCCTCGAGGCCGTCGAATCGGACCGGAGCGGGCTCGTAGGGGACGCCGTCGACCCAGATCGCTCGCTCGCTGTTGACCTCGGGATCGTTTATCCCGTCGACAAGGTTCCAGCCGAGGGCCCGGCCGTCCGCGGCTGTCCCGATCCCGGCCGACCAGAACCAGGCAGTGTGACGGGCGTGGAAGCCGGCCGATTCGTCGTCGACCCCGAATCCCTCCACGTCGAAGTGCCGGTCACCGATTTCAACCACGCCTTTCACCGGCACACCGGCCCTTTTGCGGGTCCAGCCCCATGCGCGCCCGCTCGAATTGACCACTTCAATCGGTTCGCTGGACCCGAAGTGGAGCGCCGCACGGACCTCGCTGGTTCGAATTTCAACCCGGGGACCGTCGAGCACCACCTCGGGTCCCCCCGGCCTGAGGCGGGTGTGTTCGATGTGCCTGCCCTTGCCGTCGTTGGCGCCACGGTCCCAGACTGACCAGAAACTGTGAGTGAAGATTCCGATCGTGGCGATGCCAGCGCAGAGCATCACTTCGTCACCGTAGAAACCGACATAACGCCAGCGCTTTCGCAGCTGGCCACGGTGGAAAAGCGGCTGCCGGTCCGGCGGGAGTTGCAGATCGGGACGGCCGTCACCTGGTCCGCGCCATGAAATCGGAGGCTGCTCACGGGCTTCCACCGCATCGGCAGACACGTTCACGGTCGTGGCGAAAGGGATCGCACCTGCCATTCCCGGCTACACTACTCCGCCGTGTCAGAAACCGCCGATACATCCGTGACCGCCCCCGAGGCCACCTACGACCCCGCCGATGACGCCATGTGCTCGCGCGCCCGCGAGCGCTTCACGTCCGATCGCAACCGCCGCCTGCCCCGGCGCCGGAGCAAGACGGCAACCCTGCCGAACATGATCATCATCGGCGGCCTCAAGTGCGGCACCACGTCGATCCACCATTACCTCGGCCTCCACCCGGAGATCCACATGTCGAAGCCGAAGGAACTCAACTTCTTCGCGGCCGAACAGAACTGGGATCTCGGCTTCGACTGGTACGAGAACCGGTTCGACAGCACGGTCAAGATCAACGGTGAGTCCTCGCCTCACTACACGAACCGCCCCCGGTTCAATGGGGTGGCCGAGCGCATCCACAAACACATTCCGGACGTGAAGCTGATCTACATGGTGCGCGACCCGATCAAGCGGATCCTCTCCCACTGGGTCCACGCGACCGGGGCCGGATACGAGACCCGGGATTTCGTCCCAACCCTCGAACTTCCGGACACCTCTTACATCCAGCGTTCGATGTACTGGATGCAGCTTCAGCCCTACCTCGAGTACTTCGACCGCGACCAGATCGAGATCATCACCCAGGAGGATCTCGGCAAGAAGCGCAATGAGACCATGCGGCAGGCGTTCACCTTCCTCGAGGTGGACGAGAACTTCACCTCCGAGCAGTGGGACCGGCAGTGGGAGAAGTCATCGGCCAAGCACGATGACAAGTACCAGTTCATGGAGAAACTGATCAAGCTTCCGGGTTTCCGCGCCTTCGATCGAAACTTCGACCGGCTCCCGGAGTCAATGCGCTGGATGGTCGAGAAGGTCGTCCACGACCCGGACAAGCCCCCGGCCCCGAAGCCGGAAATCCCGGATGAACTGATGGAGACCCTGAAGGGTCGCTTCCGCGATGACGTGGCTGGCCTGAAGGAATGGGCCGGACGAGACTTCGACGGCTGGTACGAGTACTGAGTAGACCCCCGGAACCGGCGGGTATCTTGGCTCCATGCGCCGACTGATCCCCGATCCCGGGCCCACCGACCTTCAGTCAGAACTGGAGGCCTACCACCCGATCGAGAATGCCCTCGAAGATCGTCCCTGGGTGGCTGCGAACATGATTTCCACCCTCGATGGGCGGGCCTCGATCAGTGGAAGGTCAAAGCAGCTCGGCTCCGAAGCGGACACCGAGCATCTGCTTGGTCTCAGAACCCGCTTCGACGCGGTCATGATCGGCGGCGGGACGATGCGAGCCGAACGCTACGGCCGGATCATTTCGCGCCCCGAGCACCGCGAGAGCCGAATCAGGGATGGCCTGGAACCGGATGCCCTGGCTGTGATCGTGAGCGGAGATCTCGACCTTCCCTGGGATGCCCCGCTCTTCACCAACGGAAACGGCCGGGTCCTGATCTTCACCCGGAAGCACTCTGCCCCCGAAACCGAAACGCCGGTCGAGCTGGTCGTGATGGAGGGACTGATCGACTCGGCCGATGTGCTGAACCACCTGCGGCGCAAGGAAGGCGTGCGGGCGGTGCTCTGCGAGGGCGGACCGACCCTGTTCGGACAGCTCGTCGCGGGAGGGATGGTCGACGACTTCTTCCTGACCATCACGCCGGTAGTTACCGGAGGAGACGCCCCCCGGATTCTGGAAACCAACCTGCCGGACATCGCACGGTTCCGGCTTGCCACGCTCTCCGAGGCGGACGGCGACCTTTTCGCCCGCTACGTGCAGGACTGACCGTTTCGGATTTCTACGGGACTTCGCCGGTTTCGCCCGCTGCAACACTTGCCCGGGTAGTAGCGTCCCCGCCATGGATTTCGAACCCGGTTCCGAAGTAGAAGGTCTCCTACAGCGTGTCCGTTCTTTCATGGACGAGCACATCTATCCCCGTGAAGCAGAGCTCCACCAGGCGATAGACGACGAAGTGGCGCCCGGTGTCGCCTACCCGGCCGAACTGGTCGAAGTCCGGGAGAAGGCAAAGGCCGAGGGACTCTGGAACCTGTTCCTTCCCGATGACGAGTATGGCGCCGGCCTCAACAACTGGCAGTACGCGTTCCTCTGTGAAGAGATGGGACGCAGCCCGCTGGTCGCCCCGATGGCCTTCAACAGCGCCGCACCTGACACCGGCAACATGGAGATTCTTCTCGAGCACGGTAGCGACGACCAGAAGGCGCGTTACCTGCAGCCGCTGGTCGATGGTGACATCCGCAGCTGCTTTTCGATGACCGAGCCCGAGACAGCGGGTTCCGACCCGACCGGCCTCGCCGCCACGGCCAGGCTCGACGGCGGCGAGTGGGTGATCAACGGCCACAAGTGGTTCACCTCGGGAGCGGTCGGTGCCGATTTCGCAATCGCGATGGTCAACACGGAGGAGAGCGACAACCCGTACGCGAACGCCTCGATGATCATCGTTCCCGTCGACGCGCCCGGCTTCAACCTGGTCCGTTCGGTCTCGGTTATGGGCCACGACAAGGGCCCCGGCCACTGCGAGATTCTTTATGAAGACTGCCGCGTGCCGGAGGAAAATCTCCTCGGCCACCGCGGAGCCGGCTTCCTGATCGCACAGGACCGTCTTGGCCCTGGCCGCATACACCACTGCATGCGGGCGATCGGAACGGCGGAGCGTGCCCTCGAGATGATGTGCCTGCGCGCGGCCGACCGCGAGGCCTTCGGGGGCCCATTGGCCGACAAGCAGTTCGTCCAGGACTTCATCGCCAAGTCCCGGATGGAGATCGACCAGGCTCGCCTGCTTTCACTGAATGCCGCCTGGCTTATGGACACGGTCGGCAAGCGTGCGGCTCGCCAGCAGATCTCGATGATCAAGGTGGTCGCCGCGAACATGGTGATGGACGTGCTCGACCGCGCGCTGCAGGTTCACGGTTCTCTCGGCATGTCGGACGACACGCCACTGGCGGCCATGTGGCGGTACAGCCGCATGCTGAAGCTCGCCGACGGCCCGGACGAAGTCCACAAAATGGTCATCGCCCGCAGGGAGGTCGGCCGCTTTCTGAAGAAGCGCGCCGCCACAGAAGAAAAGGCGGCCTGACCCGCCCGACTTACTTGACCCGACTGATCGCTTCGTCGGCCTGGCCGACGAGGAGGTCGATCGTCGCCTGCGAACGTTCGACGACATCCCCTATGTCTTCGCCATACTGGCCTGCCGCGAACCGGGCCAGGACGCCTTCGGCGATGATCGCCAGCTTCCAGAAGCCAAGCGCGACGAAGTAGTCGAGCTTGGAAATGTCGCGGCCGGTGATCTCTGCATAGAGGTTGGCCAGTTCAGCCCTCTTCGGGAACCCTGGTTCGACGGTTGCCGGAGTGATCAGCGGAATCTGGTCGTCCCCTGCCTCGCGCCAGTAGACCATCAGCAGACCGAGGTCCGCAAGAGGTTCGCCGATCGTGCAGAGCTCCCAGTCGACCACTGCCGCTACCTCACCGGTCGGGCTATAGATCACGTTGTCAAGGCGGTAGTCACCGTGAACGAGGGTCGAGGCCGACTGTGGCGGCGCCATCTCGACGAGCCTCGAATGGACATCTTCGACCAGGGGCAGTTCGCGGGTCTTCGACTTTTCCCACTGCCCTGACCAGCGCTTGAGCTGCCTCTGGACGTATCCGTCATGCCGGCCGAGGTCGCCAAGACCGACTTCCGCGACGTCAACCGAATGAATCCTGGCCATTGTCTCGACCAGACCTTCGCCAAGTCGGTGGCGCTGCTCCGCTGTGGGGAATGCTGCGGCCTGTTCCGGTCCCCGGATCACGGGACCCTCGACGAACTCCATCACGTAGAAGGGCGCCCCTGTCACCTCCTCGTCGTCGCAGTATCCGACCACAGGCGGAACCGGAACGCCGGTCCCGTCGAGCGCGGTGACGACCCTGACTTCCCGGCCCATGTCGTGGGCCGATCCCAGAGTCTTCCCGAGCGGGGGACGGCGCAAGACCCACCGAGATCCTCCCTGGTCGGTGACCAGGTAGGTGAGGTTCGACATGCCGCCGTGAATCTTCTCGTAATCGAGCGGGGGTTCGAGATCGGCGACTCTCTCGCGGAACCACTCCTCCAGCGGACCGTGCGAAATCCCATCGGTTTGAGAACTCATTGCTGGGAGATTACGAGGAAGGAGGGTACCTTGGGCGCCACAGTTAGTCTCTGGGCATGGAATCCGGCGCAGGCACGTTCAAGGAAGAGCTCGCTCTGCTCAGGCACACCCTCGACTCGATGCCAAGCTCGGTGGTGACAGTCGATTCGGAAGGGCGAGTCTGCTACCGCAGCAAGTCCGCCGCCTCGACCCTGCCCACCTTCACCATCGGAGCTGATTTTCGCAAGACCCTGGAAGCGATCACTCATGTGGAGAAGGTGGACCGGCTGCTGATTCGCCGCGAGGTCACCGCCTTCGCCCCTGCCCCCGACGATCCCGAGCTCAACTGGATGGTCTGGGACATCCCGGAGACGGGCGGGCTGCTTTTGACCGCCTGGCAAACCGACTTCAGCATCTTGATGAACGAGCGCCGAGCGGACTTCATGATGGCTGCGTCCCATGAACTTCGGAGCCCGCTCACGACCCTGCAGGGCTTTGCTGAGCTCCTGAATCTCGATCCGTCGAACCTGACCCCTGAACAGGCTGAGGCGGCAGAGATCATCGAAAGGACCTCACGACACCTGACCGTACTCGTCCAGGATGTCTTCGACCTGAGCCGCAACAGTTTCGGTGAACTCCGGCTGAACATCTGCACCGTGGATCTCCGGGACGTCCTGGAGTCCGTCGTTGCGCAGATCTCCGCTGTGACCAGCGAGCGCGGCCAGACCCTGACCTGCACCCTCGACCCCGACCTGCCGGTGATCAAGGGGGATGAAGCTAGAACCACCCAGATGATCTCGAACCTCGTGAACAACGCCTCGGTACACAATCCCGAAGGAACTGCGATTGTGGTGAAGGCGGGAATACAAGGCGACCATGTGGCGGTTTCGGTCAGTGACGACGGCCGGGGCCTGCCATTCGACGATCCCGACGATGCGTTCAGGAGCTTCCGACGCGGACCAGGGGCCACCGCCGGAGACCGGACGGGTTCAGGAATTGGCCTGTCGCTGACCAAGCGCCTGATCCAGCTTCACCGGGGGGACATCACTGTGGAATCGAGACCCGGGGAAGGCAGCACCTTCACGCTCCTGTTCCCGATCGACCGCGAAAGCGAGGCAGCTCACGCTCCCGGGGAGCCTGGACCGGTTTGAGAGTGATCCTTGCCATTGAGGACTCGCCAGCCATCGCGCTGCTCTTGCGGCGCAGACTCGAGCTTGCCGGCTACTCGGTGGAGATGTCCCCGAACGGCCTGGACGCAATCGAGCTGCTCGAGGACGGACTCCAGCCCGATCTGGTCATGGCTGACGTCATGATGCCGGGAATCGACGGACTTGAGACTCTGACCCGGATCAGGCAAATGCGGCCGGGAACACCGGTGGTCCTGGTCACCGGCCAGGACCTTCATCCCCTCGAGCAGGAGAAGGCCGACGCCGTCTTCCCGAAGCCGATCGACTTCGAAGCGCTGCTCCGTGAGATCGCCCGGCTCTGCGACCGGGTCGACGACGCCCCCAGCCCTGCCTAGCTTCGGGCTATCTCAACCCTTATTGCGGAGCCCTTGAGGCGGCTGCCGTCGAGAAACTCAACGGTTCGCTCGGCCACGTCCCCGTCAACCTCGACAAACGAGAAGCGCTCCAGCACCCGGACGTCGGCTACCTGGCCATCTTCCAGCACCGCGCCCTCCTTCAGGGCCCAGCGCAGGTCTTCCTCGGTGATGTCGGATCGGGAACCACGGTTGATGAAGAGTTTGACCGCCCCGTCAGGGGTCTCGGGGATCGCCGCTTCCGGTTCCTCGGTCAGCGGAACCTCGACTACCTCATCGACGTCCTCGACTTCCTCGACCAGTACTGCCGGCTGATCGTCGAGCGGGGCCGGCTTCTCGCCACGGCGCTTGCGACGGGGCGGGCGGGCATGCTCGATCCTGTCTTCCGGCTTCTCCCATTCGGCGATCGAAGCTTTCACGTCGGACTTGATCTGTTCGAGATCGCGCATCTGGTCCGGTGTGACGAAGGTGATCGCGCGACCGGTGCGTCCGGCCCGGCCGGTCCTGCCGATGCGGTGAACGTAGGTCTCGGAACTGTTCGGGATGTCGTAGTTGATGACGTGGGTCACGTGATCGACGTCGAGACCGCGGGCCGCGATGTCGGTGGCGACCAACAGCCGGCAACGATGATTCTTGAAGGCCAGCATCACGCCGTCCCTGACACCTTGGCTGAGATCGCCGTGGAGAGCCTTGACGTCGAGACCGCGGTTTTTCAGGTCCCTCTCGAGGCGGGTAGCCCCGATTTTCGTCCGGCAGAACAGGATCGCCTGCTCGGGATCTTCGGCCTTGACCACATCAACCAGCTTGTCGACCTTCGCCTTGCCCGGAACTTCGACATAGGCCTGCTCGATCGCATCGACCGTCAGTGTCTTCGGGGTGATCGAGATGGTCACCGGGTCGTACATGAAGGTGTCGGCCAGGCGCTTGATGGGCGGCGGCATGGTGGCCGAGAAGAGCGCCGTCTGGCGACCGCTCGGGCACATGCGCAGGATCCGCTCCACGTCCTCGATGAATCCGAGGTCGAGCATCTCATCGGCCTCGTCGAGAACTACGAAGCGGGCCGCGGTCAGCACCAGCGAGCGGCGGGAGATCAGGTCCTTCATGCGACCCACGGTGGCGACCACGACGTGAGCTCCGGAACGGAGTTGAGCCTGCTGGCTGCGGATCGGTGCGCCACCGAAGACGGCGACGATCTCTATGTCGAGGTGCTCTGCGTACGAGCGAAGCGCCTGGGTCACCTGGATGCAGAGCTCGCGGGTCGGCGTGAGCACGATCGCCTGGACCTCGTCATTGGACGGGTCGAGGTACTGCAGCATCGGCAAACCGAAGGCCGCCGTCTTGCCCGTGCCCGTCTGGGCCTGGCCGATCACGTCATGGCCGGCCAGCAGCTCGGGGATGGCCTCGGCCTGGATCGGGCTCGGCTTCTCGAATCCGATCTCGTCGATCGCCTGTTGGATCTGCGGGCTCAGCCCCAGATCCTTGAAAAGTCTCTCTTCTGTCTGTTCTGTCTCTTCTGTCATCTCTTTGGGTCCAGCAGGAGTTTGCCGACTGTCTTCCGTCCGGCAATGTCTCGATGGACCTGGCGGGCTTCCGAAAGGCCGAAGGTACCTCCGACCACGGCCTTCAATTCACCACGAGCGGTGGCGCCGAAGACCCGGTCAATCGAGTCCCGGGCGAGATCCGGCCGGGCCAGCAGGTGCATGAGCCAGAAGCCCGAGACACTGATGCTGTTCTTGAGCAGTTTGCCAGTACTGACCTCGTTTTGCTCACGGGTTGCGATTCCGACCACGATCATCCGGCCAAAAGGCCGCAGCGTGCCGAGCAACTGGTCGAAGGAACTGCCTCCCGCCATCTCCAGAACCAGGTCCACTCCACCTCCCGCCGCGGCCACGACTTCATCCCCGAGGTTTTCGCTTCTGGAGTCAACGACCGCATCTGCGCCGAGATCAAGAACAAGCTGCTGCTTTTCCTCGCCCGAGGCGAGTCCGATGACCCGGCCGGCACCCATGGACCGCGCCAGCTGGACGGCGAGACTCCCGGTTCCGCCGGCCGCTGCGCCCACCACGACGGTTTCTCCCGGCTTCAGGCTGCCGGTGAGGGTGAGAACACCGTCCGCAGTGACGCCCTGGATCATGATTCCGGCCGCCTGCTCGTCGTCGATCTCGTCGGGAATCGCGACCAGCGAAGACTCGGGTACCGCGATCCTTTCCGCGTAGGCACCGTTGGGCACCACTGCGGCGACCCGGCGCCCGTCGTCGGTCACGCCCACGAACTCGATACCCGGCACCAGAGGCAGCTGTTGCCTGGCGACGTAGTGATCGTTGGTTATGTGGGTGTCAGAGAAGTTGACACCGGTCCTGCTTATCTCGACGAGGGTCTCACCTGCGCCGGGAACGGGATCGGGCATCTCGACGAGGTTCATCACCTCGGGGCCGCCGAACTCTTCGATCAGAATCGCTTTCACGAGGTCATCTTTTCACGCTGACCAATACGATTCCGGCCATGTCATTGACCGTAGTCGGATCGATCGCGTTCGACGCGGTCGCCACCCCGTTCGGCGAGCGCGAGCGCATGCTCGGCGGCTCCGCAGTCCACTTTTCGCTCGCAGCGAGCTTCTTCACCGAAGTTCGCGTGGTCGGCCCGGTGGGTGATGACTTCACCCAGACGGAACTCGACGTCCTCGAGAACCGCGGCGTGATCACCGAAGACATTGAACGGGTCAGCGGCGAGACCTTCTTCTGGAAGGGCCATTACGAGTACGACC
>JAGQUT010000090.1 GCA_020438355.1 Solirubrobacterales bacterium
GATGTCGTCCAGCACGAGCCGGTTGGCCTCGAGCATGTCGGAAAGCTGTCCGGTGTCCTTCCACCATCCGGTAACGACTTCGGAGCGGACCTCGCGGCCCTCGTCGATCAGGGTCTGGATCGCTTCGGTTATCTCGAGCTCGCCGCGATCCGATGGAGTGAGCCCCTTGGCCGCCTCAAGGATCGCCGGTGAGAACAGATAGACCCCGACCAGCGCCATGTCCGAGGGCGGGTTCTCCGGTTTCTCGACCAGGCGCACGACGCGCTTCCCATCCAGTTCGGCGACCCCGAATGCGCTCGGGTCATCCACCCTGGTCAGCAGGATCATCGCGTCGGGAGACTCAGCCCGGAAGCGCTCGACCAAACCCGGAACCCCTTCCCGCAGGAGGTTGTCGCCGAGATACATCACGAAAGAGGAGCCGTCGAGAAACTCTTCGGCGGTCAGCACGGCATGCGCGAGACCGGCCGGCTCGTCCTGCTGGATGTAGGTCACCTTCGCACCAAAGGCGGAGCCGTCACCGACCGCTTCACGCACTTCATCGCCGGTTTGCGGAGCGATGATGATGCCGATGTCGGTGACCCCGGCTTCAACCAGCGCCTCGATCCCGTAGAAGAGAACCGGCTTGTTGGCCACTGGCACGAGCTGCTTTGCGTATGTGTGGGTGATCGGGCGCAGGCGCGTTCCGGAGCCGCCCGAGAGGATCAGACCCTTGATCTCGGTCATGAATGGTCAAGAATAGCCTGTATGAGCGCAGCCACCCCGACCGTGTACATACCCACCCTCCAAGGAGGCGATCGACTCGCATCCTGCCTTGAAGCATTGGAGGCGCAGACGATCGAGGTGGAGGTAGTAGTCGCTGACAACGGTCAGGGATCTGGCTGCTCCGAAATGCTGACCCGGGACTTTCCACGAGTGGAGAGGATCTCCTTCGGCGGTAAGAACCTTGGCTTCGGAGCGGCCCTGAACCGTGCCGTGATGTTCTACGGCGAGGGTCCAGTCATCTTTCTGAACGATGACGCAGTACCTGCCGATAGCTTCGTCGAAAGGCTCCTCGAAGCTAAGTATGAGAGCGGTGCCGCAATGGTTGCTGGAGTCCTTCTGAAGGCAAGCAATCCCGGCTTGGTCGATTCGGCCGGAATCCGCTGCGACCGAACCTTGACCGCCTGGGACTATCTGACCGGCGAACCAATCGAACGGCTTGATTCCGCGCTGGATCCGCTGGGTCCCACCGGCGGTGCCGCGCTGCTTGACCGCGATGCGTTTGAACAGGTCGGGGGATTCGACGAGCGCATCTTTCTCTATTACGAGGACCTCGACTTGGCCCTCAGAATGCGAATGGCAGGCTACAGGTGCCGTCTTGCCGCCGGTGCGATGGCCATTCACGAGAGCTCGGCCACACTGGGTCGGCGGACAGCCGCGAAATACCGGCAGACCGGGTTCAGCCGCGGTTACCTACTCCGCAAGTTCGGGATCATGCGCCACCCAGCGCTGGCCCTGAAAGTCCTGTCAAGCGACCTCTCGGCCGGACTGGCACAGATCGTCGCTGATCGAACCGCCGCCGGCCTGGGCGGCAGGTGGCAAGGTTGGAATGCCGGTCGCTATAGCCCAGAAACCAAAGCGCCTCTCGAACAGCTTGAGCCTGCACGGCTCTGTAGGCACCTCCAAGTTCGTCTTGCAAGGCGCCGCACCAAAGTCTGAGTCCGACTTATTCGTGGCTTACTGATGAAATCGGAAAGATGGCCGCAGGGCCTCGATCTGACGGATTAGTAGACGCCACCCAGCTTCCGGTGGTCCCAGCTGACCGTGTGAACGGGAACAAATTCAAGAACCACCCGCTTCGGAGCCTGGGCCCG
>JAGQUT010000091.1 GCA_020438355.1 Solirubrobacterales bacterium
AAACCGGGAAGTTGTCAATCGCCTTGGTGGTCTCCCCACCCCAGAGTTGCTCGCTCACTTCGGACGCCTTTCGGACTGGGCTGAATTACGTGGACAGTCTTTCAGCCGTCGGCGAGGCCGGCATCGCGACCCTCCTGGTACTGCTGCCGCACGGACGGTCCGGCGGCATCGAGTCCATTTCTGGCGGCGGCCTCGACCCGGGTGACCATGACGTCATGGATGCCGCCGCTCTCGTTGGCTCCCTTCTCCAGGGCACCAACCAGGTAGCCGGCCATCAGGGCGGCTTCCTCGGCGCTGGGCGAGTTCTGATTCCCGCTGGCGGCGGACTGCTCCTTGATCGACGAGGACAGGGACGAAGCCACGATCACCGCGGTACGACCCACTTCCTCCTGGTTTGCAACGGTCTGCTTTTCCGGAAGGCACTCACTGATCGGTGTGCTCTCCTCGATTACCACCCTTTCCGGCGCGCTGGAGAGCGCGGTCAGCCAGAACTCCGGTGCCGCGAGACAGGCGGGCGGAGTCGAGATCTTGCGGCCATCGCTGCAGCCTGCGAAGGCGACCAGGACGACGGGCAACAGAAGGGCAACGGCCAGTGATTTACGCACAACGCAATCCTGACAGGCCGAGCGTTTCCGCTTCCATCCCGTACCCATCCGTTCACGGTGAGCGGCTCCGCGAGATCGTGGTGCCGTTCACCGATAGGCTGCGCGCATGCCTACCGTGCGCGAAGCCACTTTCGACCTGTTCCGCAGCCTGGAGATGACCACCATCTTCGGCAACCCGGGCTCGACCGAGCTGCCGATGCTGGCCGATTACCCCGATGACTTCAAGTACGTTCTCGGCCTTCAGGAAGCTGCTGTGGTCGGCATGGCCGACGGTCACGCCCAGGTCACTGGCAAGCCCACCCTGGTCAACCTTCACACCGCACCCGGCCTGGGCAACGCGGTTGGTGCCCTCTTCAACGCGCAGGCAAACCATTCCCCGGTCGTGGTCACTGTGGGGCAGCAGGTCCGTGCCCAGGTGACCATGCAGGCAAACCTGACCAACCGGGACGCGATCCGCGTGCCGGACCCCTACGTGAAGTACTCCTACGAGCCTGTCCGGGCCGAGGACGTTCCGCTTGCCCTTGCCCACGCAATCCATCTCGCGGCCACGCCGCCGATGGGGCCGGTCATGGTCTCGATTCCGATGGACGACTGGGACGTCGAAATGGACGCAACCGAAGCGCAGCATGTGATCGACCGGGCCGTGAGTGGACGCTCGGGCGCTGACCCGGCCGCGATCGAGGACCTCGCGTCCCGCCTCGCGTCGGCTTCGAACCCCGTCATGGTCGCCGGTCCCGACATCGATGCGTCCGGCGCCTGGGAAGAAGCGATCGCCCTCGCCGAAGACCAGAACCTTCCGGTCTGGGCTTCGCCTGCGCCCGGCGGAGGACGGATCGGATTCCCTGAAAGTCACCCGCAGTGGCGGGGAGTTCTCCCGCCGGCGATCCAGCCGGTCGGTGAAACCCTCAAGGACCACGACCTGATCCTCGTGGTCGGCTCGTCGGTTTTCCCCTATTACCCCTACCTGCCGGGGCCGCTGCTCGGCGAGAACACAAGGCTCGTCCAGATCACATCCGACCCGGACGAGGCCGCACGCGCCCCGATGGGCGAGGCGATCATCTCCGATGTCAAGCTCGCCCTGGCCGCGCTCAACGCGAAGCTCGACGGCACCAGTCGTCCCGCGGTGGAGCCGTGGCCCGGTCCGGTGCGCATGGAAGAGACGGATCCGCTCAACCCGTCAACGGTGATGAACACCCTGAAGGGCGTGATCCCGAATGACGCGATCATCGTCCTCGAAGCT
>JAGQUT010000092.1 GCA_020438355.1 Solirubrobacterales bacterium
TAATCGACATGGATGTGACGCTGACCGAGGACGACATCCTCGTCGCGACCCATGACCGCGAGCCCTGTCACACCTCCAATGCGCCCTGCAGTGACAGTTCGGGACCGGTGACCTTCCGCAACCAGACGCTTGCGGAGCTTCGCCAGCTTGACTTCGCCTACTGGTTCTCACCCGGTCTGGCCACCTACTACGACAAGAACGATCCCGTCCCCCACCCCTATCGGGGAATTGCCGACGGAAACCCGTCGCCGCCCGCCGGATACAGCGCTGCCGACTTCAGGATCGCGACCTTCGACGAAGTTCTCGACGCGTTCCCGGACACTCCGATCAACGTCGAACTGAAGCCATACACGGACCCGACTGAAACGGCGGAGGCAGCCGCTTCCGTGCTGGCCGACCATCCCGGACGGGAAGCCGACGTGATCATCAACTCCTTCAGCCAGGCCATGATCGAGGCATTCCACACCGCCGCCCCGAACCACCTTGCGCTCGGAGGCAGCCTGGAAGGCACCCTCTCCTACGTGACCGGCAACCCGATCACTCCGACCCCGGTCGCCGTCCAGCCACCCGACAAGTACAACCTGGGCGGGAACGTGGTCGACACCCTGCCCCTTCTGAAGCCCTTCTTCGAGTACGACGGTTTCATCTCAGTCGTCTGGCCGTCCGACCTCGATGAGGCCCAGGAAACAGACCCCTGGTACGAGAAGTTGATCAGCCAGGGTGCCGACGCGATCAACACGATGTTTCCCAGCCGCCTCCACGAGTACCTGTGCGAGAACGGCATACCTCGCCCGAACGGCACACCGCGGTGCGCACAGCAGCAGTGCCCGGAAGGTCAGACGGGAATTGCCCCCGATGACTGCCAGCTGCTGGTCGACTTCCGGAATCTGAAAGTCGTCTCGCTGAGCAAGAAGACGAGACGGGGCCAGTCGCCGAAGTTCAGGATCCAGTTGACCAACAAGGGAGTCGGCAAGGGAACCGTGAAGGTGACTGTCAGGTCAAGCAACCCGAAGGTAACCAAGCGCAGGCAATTCAGCCTCCAGGTCGGTGCCGGCGCCACCGCAACCAGAACGATCTCCGTGAAGGTTCCCCGGGTTTTCACGAAGCAGGCGAAGCTGTTCATCGCCCTCGCCTCGGGTGCCGACCGGGCCCAGGCCGTGTTCACGCTGAAGCCGCCGAAGAATCAGAGGCAGTTCACCTGCTGCAAGGGCGACGTGAAGATTCTCGCGAGCCAGAACACCCAACAGCTCTAGGGCCGGGATGCAGGGTCGCCGGCTGCCAGCGTTCAGTCAGCCTTTGGCTTGACGCGCTGGCGGCCCTCTGCTTCGGGGACGATCTGCGCGATCGCCTGGTCTTCGTCGACGAACTTGTCGAACAACGGGCAAAGGAAGCCGCGTCCGTAGAAGAGGGCCTTCCACTCGGCGGGGGCGATCGCCCTTGGCTCCCGCTTCTCCAGCGCGTCGATCACGACCTTGCCGGCCTTGGTCGTCGGCACCTTCCGGGTCATCCAGGCGGGGGTCACGTCTTCGCGGATTCTCTGGACGAGCGGGTCCTCGAATGCACCGGTGACCAGGTCGGTGTCGATCCAGCCGTAGTAGGCGACAGTCGAGCTGGCCCCGACCGCCGTGAGTTCGGCTCGCAGGCCTCGCCCCAGGGCCTCGACCCCTGCCTTGGCTGCCGCGTAGGCGGAATTCATCAGGCCGTTCATGAAGGCATACGAGGAAGAAACCAGGACGAACTGACCGCCGTTTTCCACCACGTCTT
>JAGQUT010000093.1 GCA_020438355.1 Solirubrobacterales bacterium
TTGGGCGCTGCCAGCGGGTTCCCGTCCTTGTCGGTGAGGTTGCGCAGCGCGACGATGTACCGCGTCTTCTCCTCGTAATTCTCGGAGGGCTTGATCTCCAGAACGCGATTCCGGTCCAGTCCGGCGTTAGAGTCGATCTCTGCCCAGACCGGGTGCCGTTCGCCGGTCTTCGTGTTGATGACGACCAGCTTCTGGTCAGGCTGGGCGTAGTCCCCGAGGTGGTTGAGCGGCACGAGGTCGTTTGCCTGGACCGCTGCTAGGGAGTCGAGTCCGGGGATCCGGACGATTGCGCCCTGGCCCTGGCTGAAGCCGTCCGAGACGTTCAGCTTGTTGTGATTGATCGGCACGCCTTCCTTGTTCTGCGGCATCGATCCCTCGGTGAAACTGACTCGCTTACCGGTTGGACTGTCGGGGTCTTTCACCGTGTAGAAGTCGCTGGGGAAAGGCAGCATGCACATGCCATCTTTCGGCTGGGCGATGAACTCGCAGTCATCCGCCCTGCTCAGGTCGACCGGAGTCAACTGGCACTCGGCCTGGTCACGGAAGACGGTCTGCTTACGGCTTGAACTGAGCCTGCCGTTCTTGCCCTTGACGGTGATCGTCCGGAGCTGGCAGGTGTCAATTCCGGACTTGACCGACGGGAGGATGCTGACGGTTACGGTCCGGCTTGCCTTCCGGCCGAGCTTGACCGTGCGTGCTTTGAAGAGTTGCCGGTTGCCGGAGTCGAACGTGTAGGTGGTGGCAGCAACCCGGACCTTCGCCCCCTTGTTGGCACGAACCTGGACCTTTGCCTTCCCCCGGGCAAGCTGGCTCGCATTCAGGTTGAGGACCCTGACAACCGGCTTCACTGCCTTCGGCTTCTTCGCCGACGCAGCGGCACCATCGGAGGCCAGGGCAGAACCGGTACCACCGGCCAGAACCAGGCCAGCCAACATAGTCAAAGCGAGAACGACAGCTCGACGCATTCGTACTTCCTCCCTAAAGATTTTCAACTACTCCCTGCGGGAAGGCTATAAGGGAACGCGCTCTCTGTGTCGCCCGTCACACTGTCGTGCGAGATTCCGCGCCTGATCGTGAAACAAACGTTGCCGGGTACCTCCGGAACCCCCGGAACCTGGTGTCGACCCGCTCTTATTGGGGGCCGACCGTGTTCCAGCACCTGATGACCAAGACTTATCTCCGGCGAATTGCCCTGTTCGCGGCAACCCTCCCGGTCCTTTTCATCGCGATCCAGTCAGCTTCGTCCAAGGCCCAGGCGGCCACCCCGTTCGACCGGCCCGCGATGTGGATCTGGTACGTCGACGACTCGAACAACGGCAACCTGCGATCGATTATCAGGCGGGCCCGGCAGGCGAAGATCGGAACGCTCTTCATCAAATCCGGCGACGGTGACGACACCTGGAGCCAGTTCAACAAGCCGATGGTCCGGCGCCTGCAGAAGGCCGGTCTCAAGGTCTGTGGCTGGCAGTACACCTACGGTCGGCGGCCTCTGGCTGAAGCCAGGGTCGCAGCAACCGCCAAGCGTCGGGGGGCGGACTGCTTCGTGATCAACGCCGAGGCCGAGTACGAAGGAAAGTACGCCGCCGCGGACTGGTACATCCGGGAACTGCGACGGCTGGTCGGCCCGAAGTTCCCGCTCGGAC
>JAGQUT010000094.1 GCA_020438355.1 Solirubrobacterales bacterium
GAACGCGGCCACCGCGTGGCGCAACTCGTCCATCGGCACCTGGCCCACGATTGCAACGGTGGCGGCATGCAGCCATTCGGCGACCTCGAAGCCGACGAAGGTCGCCCCGACGATCAGCCCGGAGGACCGGTCGACCACGAGCCGACACTGCCCCTCGATTCCCTTGCCTACAAATGAGGCTCCGGCGGAGGAGTCGGCGCTGGCGTCGATCGCTACTGCGTCGATTCCGCCGGCTTGGGCCTGGGCAAGTGTCTTGCCGACCGCGGCCACCTGCGGATTGGTGAAGGTGACCCGCGGTGAGCCGAGCGGTTCCGCACGATTGTCCGGCTCGTGGCCGAGCAGGGTACGCACGCCGACCCAGGACTGGTACTTGCCCATGTGCGTGAGAGGCGCCCGTCCGTTGACATCGCCGACCGCAAAGAGCCAGTCGTACCCCTTGACCCGGTAACAGTCATCCGTCTCCAGCGGCCCGCCGCTGTCTATTCCGATCGATTCGAGACCGATGCGGTCGGTGCGGGGCCGGCGCCCGGTCGCGACGAGCAGGTGGGCCGCGGAATAGTCGTTGCCTCCGGCTGTGACGGTGATTTCCGAGTCCGGGCAACTGACTGAATCGACCGCCGTGTCGGTTAGCAGTCTGACCCCGTACTTCTCGCGAAGGGCCTGGTCTACCAGGTCGCCCGCGAAGGCTTCTTCGTGAACCAGCACCCGGTCCTCCGGCTCGAAGAGAGTGACTTCGGTGCCGAGCGTTGACCAAGCCTGCGCCAGCTCACATCCGACCGGACCGGCGCCGAGAATGATCAGCGATTCGGGAACCTCTTCGGTCGTGGTGGCCTGCCGGTTGTTCCAGATCGGGGTCTCGGCCAGTCCCGGTACCGGAGGGATCGAGGCCGAAGAACCGGTGGCTATGGCCACTGCCCGGTTGGCCACCAGGACTTCGCCGTCGACCCTTATCTCGCGCTCGCCGGCGATCACACCGGTGCCGCGGAAGAGTTCGATCCCCCGTTCCTCGAGCCAGCCCATCTGGTCGGAATCGTCGAGATGGTGAATTACCTCGTCGCGACGCTCTAGGACGGCCTTCACGTTCAGCTGGCCGGTCACCGCCTCCTTTACTCCGGGGAGGCGCCGGGCCTCATCCAGTGCTTCGGCGGGGCGGAGCAGCGCCTTGGAGGGCATACATGCGTAGTACGAGCATTCGCCGGCGACCAGGCCCTGTTCGACCAGGGCGACTTTCAGGCCGGCGTCGGCCGACTGACCTGCGAAGACTTCTCCGGCGGGACCCGCTCCGAGTACGACGACGTCAAATTCGTGGATGCTCACCGGGTCTACCGTACAATGGTGGAGCACCATCCAAGGGGACGACAGGCTTCGACGTTGTCGGACCGTGCGGAGGGTTGCAGGTCGAGGATGTCGATGGCCTCGTAAAAAATCGGCAAAAACCAATACGTGCGGACCATGAGTTCGCCCTCGCTGCCTAGCTGATACCTAGGTGATGAGAGTCGGCCCACCCTCGGCCCGTGGGGAGGGGTTCCGGCTTCAGAAACGGGCTAGCCCCGAAGGATCGCCTCGACCGGAGGGGGACATTTCAGAGGCTTG
>JAGQUT010000095.1 GCA_020438355.1 Solirubrobacterales bacterium
CGGTGACGGCGAGCGGCGGGTCGCCGGATCGTCCGTAGACTGGAGCAGCGACTGGGAGACCTCGCTCGGACCGGATGCGATGGACCGGGTCGTTGGCTTTCTCCGGTGACGCCAGACTCCATGACAACGGATCCACTTGCCGACACTGAGACCCGGGACCTTTCAGAGAGCCCGGTTGTGATCTCGGTCGAGGGGCTGAAGAAGAGCTTCAACATCCCCCTCCACCGGGTCGAATCGTTCAAGGAACGTGCGGTCCACCCCCTGCGCAAGACCGAGTACCGGGAACTGAAGGCGCTCGACGGCATCGACTTCGACGTCCGGCAGGGCGAGTTCTTCGGCATCGTCGGTCGCAACGGTTCAGGTAAGTCGACCCTGCTGAAGATCCTCGCCTCGATCTACCGGGCCGACGCCGGCCAGGTCCGGATGGCAGGGCGCCTCGCTCCCTTCATCGAACTCGGCGTGGGGTTCAACCACGACCTCACCGCCCACGACAACGTGATCATGAACGGCGTGATGATGGGCCTGAGCCGCCAGAAAGCGGCGGCGAGGCTGGACAGGGTGGTCGAGTTCGCCGAACTTGAGGACTTCAAGGAACTGAAGCTGAAGAACTACTCGTCGGGCATGCTGGTCCGGCTGGCCTTCTCGCTGATGATCCAGGCGGACGCCGACATCATGCTGATCGACGAGGTCCTTGCGGTCGGTGACGCCTCCTTCCAGCAGAAGTGCGCCGACGTGTTCAACCAGATGCGTGACGCGGGCAAGACGATCGTCCTGGTCACCCACGACATGTCCGCGGTCGAATCGTTCTGCGACCGGGCGATGCTGATCGAAGGAGGCCACGTGGTCGAGGCGGGCTCTCCCCGTGACGTGGCCCGCGCCTACCTGAAGCTGAACTTCGACGCCGAGACTCCGCGTCAGGAGACTCTCGGTTTCCTCGAGGACGGCGAGGTCGAGGATGACTTCATTCCGGGAGTCGACATCCAGGCGAAGCTCGTCGATTCCTGGCTGGAGAACGGTGAGGGCGAGCGGGTCACCAACGTGGAGATCGGGGATCCGCTTCGACTGAACCTCAGTATCGAGGCGTTGAGGGACCTCAACCGACCCCTCTTCACCTTCCAGATCAACGATGCCAAGCACACCCAGGTGACCGGCTTCAACCAGACGCTTGGTGTCGAGGGGTCCGATGACATCGTCCGCGAGGGTGAGACGGTGACCATCTCCGGAGAGATCGAGAACCGGCTGACCCCCGGTCGATACCTCCTGACCTGCTGGGTCACCCGCAACCGCGAGACCTCGGAGAGGGTTGTCCAGGGACTGAAGCTGTTCGAGTTCGTGATCTTCGGGATGAAGAGGACTCCCGGACTCGTCGAGGCGGAGGCGGAGCTGAGCGCAAAGGTGGAGAAGTCCGATGGCTGAGCAGGCTTCGGCGACCATCCAGCAGGACCCGGCAGTTGCCGCGAACGGCCCCGAACTCAGGGACGTGACGGGCCCCTCAGCTCTCGGAGGCGGCTGGCGCAGGTCGATGGACCTGCTGTACCTGATCGCCGTCAACGACTTCAAGAAGACCTACTTCGACACGGT
>JAGQUT010000096.1 GCA_020438355.1 Solirubrobacterales bacterium
TGGAATCGACCCCCTCGATCCCCTGCGGGGCGAAGCTAGCCGATGCTGACCATGCGTTCGATCGGGAGGCGGGCCTTTTCGGCCAGCGCCTCATCGACCTTCACTTCAAACTTCATGTCGCGCAGCGAATCTCGAAGCTTCGGCAAGGTGATCATCTTCATGTACTTGCAGTAGGCCATTCGATTGGCCTCGATCAGCTTCGCCCCTGGGACTGCCTGTCGCATCGGGTAAAGCATGCCGTTCTCTGTAGCAACGATGTATTCGCCGCCGGGGTTGTCCCGGACATGTTCGATCATTCCGGAAGTGGAGAGCATGTGAACCCCCTCGGGATCGATGTCTCCGTTCGCCACGTACTCCATCGCCTGGGTCGAGCATCCACATTCAGGGTGAATCAGGAATTCCGCGTCAGGATGCTCGGCCCGGGTGCGCGCAATGTCATCGGGCCGGATGCCAGCGTGAACGTGGCACTCCCCGTCCCAGACATGGAAGCGGCTGCGACGCTCCGGATCCTCGGTCAGTCCGGTCTCACGCTCCACGAAGGCGCCCAGCCACATATCGGGCCCGAAAAGAATCTCGGTGTCTTCACCGTGCTCGGCCCAGATGTGCTCGACCACCTTCACCGCATTCGATGAGGTGCAGCAGTAATCGGTCTCCGCCTTGACCTCGGCCGAGGTGTTGACGTACATGACCACCAGCGCGTCCGGATATCTGGACTTCCACTCACGAAGCTGATCGGCATTGATCGAGTCGGAGAGCGAACATCCGGCCCCGAGGTCCGGAATCAGCACCTTCTTCTCGGGCGAGAGTATTGACGCTGTTTCGGCCATGAAGTGGACCCCGCAGAACTCCACGACCTCCGCATCGGCAGCCTCGGCCTGGCGCGAGAGACCGAGCGAGTCACCGATGTAGTCGGCAACGTCCTGGACTTCGGGCAGCTCGTAATTGTGGGCGAGGATGATCGCGTTACGCTCCGCGGCCAGCTCGCGGATCTCGGCGCTCAGTTCGGTGATCAGCGCCGGATCAAGCGGCGGCGGCACATCTGAAGCCTGAAGGACTGGAAGCTCGGTGGGCATGGATCGATTTTACGCAGGACGGCTTGCCGGATCGAGAAGCAGGGACACGTCGAGCTGGGGAGCCGAGTGGGTCAGGGCCCCGATCGAGATGAAGTCGACCCCGGTCTCGGCCACTTCGCGAACGTTGTCCAGGGTCATTCCGCCCGAGGCCTCGAGCTCGGTACCGAGGCCTCCGGATTCACGCAGGTCGACCGCTCGCTTCAGCTCCTCGGTGTTCATGTTGTCGAGAAGGATGCGGTCGGCGCCGGCCTCGATCGCCTCGACGACTTCTTCCAGGGTCTCCGCCTCGACCTCGATGTGAAGGTCGGGAGACTCGCTGCGGCAGGCTTCAACAGCCTGGCGCACCCCGCCCGCCATGGCGATGTGGTTCTCCTTGATCAGCACTGCGTCGAAAAGACCGAACCGGTGATTGATGCCGCCACCCCAAGAGACCGCCTGCTTCTCCAGAGCCCTGAGGCCCGGCAAGGTCTTCCG
>JAGQUT010000097.1 GCA_020438355.1 Solirubrobacterales bacterium
TTCCGGGTCATCCAGGCGGGAGTCACGTCCTCGCGAATTCGCTGGACCAGCGGGTCCTCGAAGGCGCCGGTGACCAGATCGGTGTCGATCCAGCCGTAATAGGCGACCGTCGAGCTGGCCCCTACCGCCGTGAGCTCGGTCCTGAGGCCACGCCCCAGGGCCTCGACCCCGGCCTTGGCGGTCGAGTAGGCCGAATTCATCAGGCCGTTCATGAAGGCGTATGAGGAGGAGACAAGAACGAACTGGCCGCCGTTTGAAATCACGTCCTCGATCCCGGCCCTGACGGTCCGCCAGACCCCGAACATGTCCACCTCATAGATCCGGTTCCACTCGGCAGGGTCCTGGGTCCTGATCGGGCCGGCCTGAGACGGGCCGATCCCGGCATTCGCGACGACAACGTCGATCGTGCCGAACTGCTCACGAACTTTCGAGAAAGCCTCCTCGAGATCCTCGCTGCTGGTCACGTCGGCACCTAGTCCTATCGCCCGAGCACCGATCGCACGGGCCGAAGCCTCCGCGTCGGTCTGGTCGAGGTCGAGCAGGGCAACGGAGGCACCCCGGCCGTGGGCCTGCCGGCCGATCTCGAAACCGATCCCCTTGGCCCCACCGGTGACGATGACCGTCTTCCCGGCTAGCCGGTAGGGCTGGCCGGAGCGGACCGGCGGGAAGAGCGGCGCGGCGGAGTCGCCGATGTCGCGCCTCTCGAACTCGCGGATGTAGTCGCCGACCGTCGGGTCGCGCTCGAGCTGGCGATCGTTGAACGGACCGACCTGCCCGCGCAGATAGAGCGGCGGCCTCCAGGCCGGAGGTTCGATGATCCTCGGCTCCCGGCTGCCGATGCCGTCGATCAGCGCTTCGGCCACCTGGCTCACCGGCATCTTCTTGGTCAGGAACGCCGGCGCTATCTCCTCGCGGAAAGCGTCGGCAAGCTCGTTGTCGAAAACCTGGCCGATCAGGTCGGTTTCCACGTATCCGAAGTATGCGACTCCGGCGCTCGCTCCATGAGGCTCGAGCTCGCTCCTGAGCGCCCGGCCGAGCGATTCGACCCCGGCCTTTGACGCTGCGTAGGAAGTGTTGAGAACCCCATTGACGTGGGCGTATACGGAGGCGATCAGGATCATGTGGCCGCGATTGGCGATGATCTGCTCGACCGCGGCGCGCGCGGTGTTGTAGACGCCGACCACGTTGACTTCGATCACCTTTTCCCAGATGGCCGGGTCGATCGCCCGGGCGGTCGTCTTGGGAGGGGTGATGCCCGCACTGGCAATGACCACATCGATCCGTCCGAGCTGCTCGACGGTTCTTGCGACCGCGTCTTCCATCTGGGCGAGGTCGGTCACGTCAGCCTGGAAACCGACCGTGTCGCCACCAAGAGAGGCAGCTGACTCCTCGACGGCTTCACGCTCGAGGTCGATCAGGGCTACGGATGCGCCACGCTCTCGGGCAAGCCTCCCGGTTTCAAAACCGATGCCCCGGGCGCCCCCGGTGATCAGTACGACTTTCCCCCTCAGATCGATCGAGTCCATCGCACAA
>JAGQUT010000098.1 GCA_020438355.1 Solirubrobacterales bacterium
CAAATCGGAAGCGGAGTGCCCCAGTACCGGTCTCGCGAGAGGGCCCAGTCGACATTGTTCTCCAGCCAGCGGCCGAAACGGCCGTCCTTGATGTGTTCCGGATGCCAGCCGATCATGTCGTTGCCGGCGAGCATCCGGTCACGGGCCTCGGCCGTCTTGATGTACCAGCTGGCCTTCGCGTAATAGAGCAGCGGGGTGCCACAGCGCCAGCAATGCGGGTAGGAGTGCTCGTAATCGCTGGCCCGGAAGAGGCGTCCGTTCGCCGAGAGGTGTTCGATCAGCCGGGTGGTCACGTCGGGGTCCTTGACGAAATCCCCGGCGAATCCGGTCACCCGCTCGTCGAAGCGGCCGTCGAGTCCGACCGGATTGAAGAGCGTGCCGTCGGGCCCCCTGCTCGACGGGTCGTAGAGCCCGTTGGTGATCGCGGCGCGGTAATCGTCCTCGCCGAAGGCGGGGGCGATGTGGACGAGTCCGGTGCCGTCATCGGTTGTCACGAAGTCACCGCCGATCACTTCGAAGCGACCGGAGTTCTCGGACATTCCCGGGAAGGGCGCGGCGTAGCGACGACCCAGCAATTCATCGGCGGCAATCTTCGAGGCGATCGCGGTTCCTTCGCCGAGCACCTTCTCGACCAGGGCCTCGGCGAGGATCACCGTCTCCGGGCCCTCGGGCCCTTCGACCTCGACCCGGGCGTAGGTGACCTCGGGATTCAGGGCGACGGCGTAGTTGCCTGGCAGGGTCCAGGGTGTGGTCGTCCAGACCAGCATCGACTCGCCGAGCGGCTCGCCCTCGTCGCCGACCAGGGGAAACCGGACGTAGACCGATGGGTCGACCACGTCCTTGTAACCCTGGGCGACCTCATGCGAGGAGAGAGCTGTGCCGCAACGCGGGCAGTACGGGGAAACCCGGTGCCCTTCGTAGAGGCGATCTGACTCGTAAAGCTCCTTGAGTGACCACCAGACGGACTCGATGTAGTCGTTGTCCATGGTCACGTATGGATCATTAAGGTCGATCCAGAATCCGATCCGTTCGGTCAGCCGGTTCCACTCCTCCACATAGGTGAAGACCGACTCCCGGCAGAGGCGGTTGAACTCCTCGATTCCGTACTCCTCGATCTCCTGCTTGGAGGAGATGCCGAGCTGCTTTTCGACCTCGAGCTCGACCGGCAGGCCGTGACAGTCCCAGCCGGCTTTGCGGGGCACCCGGTAGCCGCGCATCGCCCGGTATCGGGGATAAATGTCCTTGAAGACGCGACTGAGCACGTGGTGGGAGCCGGGACGACCGTTGGCCGTCGGAGGTCCCTCGTAGAAGCTCCAGACCTCCGCGTCCTTGCGCTGCTCGAGGGAGCGTTCGAAGACCCGGTCCTCCTTCCAGCCCTCGATCACCCGCTCTTCGAGTTCGGGGAAGGACTGCTTGGGGTCTACCGGGCGAAATGACGACATGAGCAGGGGAGTTTATGAATTGCCCGCGTTAACTAGAGTTGTGCGATGGACTCGATCGATCTGAGGGGG
>JAGQUT010000099.1 GCA_020438355.1 Solirubrobacterales bacterium
GTTGATCCGGATCGCCCCCTCCTCCGTAGGACCGTCTGACAGCAGCCAACGAATCGAGGAGGCGAGATGCCGACCCTGAGAGAGAAGCCAGAAGAACCGGATACCGGCCAGGAAGAGCCGGCAAGCGGCAAGAGTGGAGTGTCACGGCGCCAGCTGATGACGATGGCGGGAGGTTCAGTAGCCCTGGGGGCCTTCCTGGCCGCCTGCGGAGACGACGATTCCGGATCGGACTCAAGCAGCGGAGCTACCGGCGAGACCGGTTCATCCATGGATGACAACAGCACCGCCCAGTTCGGCGATGGGGACATCGGGATCATGAACTACGCCCTGACTCTCGAGTACCTGGAGACGGCCTTCTACGCTGACGTGGCGAAGAGCGGTCTCTTCAAGGGTTCGGACCTGGAGACGATCAGGAAGTTCGGAAGCCAGGAGGCCGACCATGTCGCAGCCTTGACCGCAGCGGTCAAGCAGGCTGGTGGCAAGCCCGCGCCGAAGCCGAAGACCGAATTCCCGCTGAACAACGCCCAGCAGGTACTTCGACTGGCCTCGACGGTGGAGAACCTGGGTGCTGCCGCCTATCTCGGGCAGGCAGCCCGTATCCAGAGCCCCGAGGTTCTCGCGGCGGCACTTTCGATTCACAGCGTCGAAGGCCGGCACGCGGCTGCCCTGAACACCCTCCTCGGAAAGACGCCCGTCCCCGACGGTCCGTTCGCCCAGCCGGCATCGGCATCGATGGTCCTGAACGCGGTCCAGCCGTTCATCGTCGACTGAACCGATCCGGCAAGGAAAGGAAGAAGCAATGACTGACAACAACAAGCAAATTGAAATGGTCCACCCTGAACTGACCGCCATCGAGGTCGATGGAACCGAAAGAAGCGACGTGCTCCTGAAGGGTGCCCTCGCGGCCGGTGCGATCTTCGGGCTGGGAGCGATCAGCCCCTTCGTGAAGGGCGCTATCGGCGCAACCGGAGGAACCAAGGGCGACATCGAAGTCCTCAACTACGCCCTGACCCTGGAGTATCTGGAGTCCGCCTTCTACAACGAGGCGAAGAAGAAGCTCAACCTGAGCGGAAATCTGAAGGAGCTGGTGGATACCTTCGCAACAGACGAAGATGCACATGTGAAGGCACTGGCCCAGACGATCCGGGATCTCGGCGGCAAGCCAGTGAAGGCACCGAAGGTCGAGTTCCCCTACTCCGACACCGCCGGGTTCACCGCGCTGGCCGAGACGATCGAGAACGTCGGTGTCAGCGCCTACAACGGGGCTGCCCCGAAGATCAGCTCGAAGGAGGTCCTGGAAGCAGCCGGCAGCATCGTCCAGGTCGAGGCGCGGCACGCCGCGGCGATCGCCCTGCAGAACGGGAACGATCCGGCGCCTGATGCCTTTGACAAGACGATGACCGAGGCCCAGGTGCTGAAGGCCGTCCAGCCTTTCCTGGCCGGTTGATTATCGGGTAGGGAATGCGGAAACCTGAGGGACAG
>JAGQUT010000009.1 GCA_020438355.1 Solirubrobacterales bacterium
ACTCTCGCACCCCTCCGGGGTCGACTGAAAGGCTAGCGATTTGTCCCCTACGGGGGCGCCTCCGGGGGCCCTTCTCGGGTACCCTTCGCTCTCCCCGGAGAGGTGTCCGAGCGGCTTAAGGAGCGCGATTGGAAATCGCGTGGGCGGGATCTCTCGCCTCGTGGGTTCGAATCCCACCCTCTCCGTACTTCAGGCGTCGAATCTTCTGTGGATCCCGAGGACGTTTCCGTCCGGATCCTTGAAGTAGGCCTGATAACAGACCGGGCTTTCGATCTTGTCGGTGACGAACTCGACTCCGGCGGCCTCGAGTTCGGCCTTGGCGGAATCGAAGTCGTCGACCTGGAGGACCACGCTGCTGCCGCCCGCGCTCTGGAAAGGCATACCAAAGGCCGTTGGATCCATGATCGCGATCGTCAGGTTGCCGGTCTCGAACTCCTGGGCCGGCATGTCGCCCCACTGCTTCCCCTCTGTCAAACCGAGAGTGTCCCGGTAGAAGGCCTTCGATGTCTCGAAGTCGGTGATCGGAATGGTCACAAAATCCGTCGCGGTAACAGCCACTCTTACTCCTTTGTCGATGGGGTCTGAACCGATGCTACAGCCGTCCCTTCGGGCCGTCCAAGCAGGTAGGCGCAGACACCGGTCAAGGTGATCGTGGCAACAACGATCAGGAGCGGTCCCGAGTCTTCGGTTACAGACCCGATCAGGCCGCCTGCCAGTCCACCGGTGAGGGCGGCTGGCCAGATCGGCCCGGCCCAGGGTTTGAACATCTCCCGGTTGCGGTACGCGAATCCGGCCGCCAGCAGGCAGGCCAGGGTCACGACCGGCATATTGCCGTTCCAGAGTTGCTGCCAGGCGAGCGTGCTGCGACGGCGAACGTCATCGGCGAATCCCTCTCCACCTCCGGTCAGGACGCTCGTGTAATGGCCCTGCCCGCCCGCCGTCGCGAGGTCCAGCGCTGCAAGCAATGCCAGTCCGACTACCGGCGCCGCCACGAGCGCCGCGCCCCGCTTCCAGGTCATCTTTCCGGGCAACATCATCAACGCGGCCACCGCGGTCGCCGACGCGACGATAATTGCCGCGCCAACCCCTGCGCCGAGTCTTCCCGAACCGAGAACCACCCCAAGGGTCAGTCCGAAGCCAAGCACGATCGCCGCGTTCTTCCGGGACTTCGGTCGACCGCTCAACAAGGCAGCGAGGCCGGCCAGAAGCAGGACCATCAGGGCGGGCTTGAGCTCGTTGCCGATTCCGTAGAACCGCGAGCCGTAACCCGGGTTGGGGCCGAGGATCGAACGGGTGACCAGATGCGAACCGAAAGCCAGGTCAACCGTGATCACCGTCAACCCGACCACAGCGGGCACCAGTGGCGCCCGCGGCCAGTCGACGAATCGCTCCGAGAGGAAGCCGAGCAGCAGCGCGAGTCCGGCGATCAGGGTGTACTCGAGTTCGGCCGAGGGGTTGCCCAGCGCGGCTGGCACGAGGATCACCGTTGGTATCCAGAGAACCGATAGGCCACCAATTCTGCGCACTCGTCTGAAGGTGCGCTCCCTGCCAAAGAAGGCTCCTACAGCCAGGTAGAGGATCAACCAACCGACGAAGACGAAAGCCAGCGCCGCGTTGCGACGGGGACCCAGCTCATCGAGGCGGTCACGGAACGGGGTGAGTTCCTCAGGCTGGCGCTCGCCCTCGGCGCTGATCGGTTTGCCTGTCATCTCGTCAGGGGTCTCGATGCCGAGGTGGTCAAGGATGGTCGGTGCGATGTCGATCCCGGCCACCAGGTTCGGGAGGTTGGTCGTGTCCGAGGTGAGTCCGTGAGCGAACGGATCGATTTCGTCATCGGCGTTCTCGCTGATTCCGACTGCGCCGATCGGAAGCAGGGGCAGTATCGGGGCGAGCGGGGGCGTCTGGGTCGCGATCACCAGCTGCCCCGGACGCCGCATGCGGACGATCTGTTCGAGCTCGCGAAGCCCGTTGCGACCGGGAGAAGTGGCCACCACCACGAGCCGGTAGTTGTAGGACTGGCTGATCGCCCTCCGCGCCGTGTCGGTCGTGTCGGCAAGCGCCAGTGAGGAAACGAATCCGAGGCGATTCGTTGCCGGGATCACGGTCTCCTGAAGTTTTGTCGCGTCTCCGACGTAGGCGGCGCCCCCGGGGATCGAGCTTGCCAGCAGCCCGGGCTCGATCGTCTGAGGCGCGGTCTCGGCCCGCTCCAGGATCGCCTCCCAGCCTTCGACCACGCCCCCGCCACCGATCATCCGGGCGAGGCCGACCGGTGGGACCTCCGAAGGATCGTAGGTCGAGCGGGAGACCCTGGCCCCCTGGCTGATGTCGAGCAGCCCCTGTTCCCGACGGTAGGAGCCCTGGGTCACACTTGTCAGGCCGACCGAAAGCGCCCGGATCTCCGCAAATCCCTCCGCGACTTCCTCGCTGTAAGAGGGGGTTTCCTCGAGGTCCTGGGGCACCAGCACAAGGATCGCGGTGTTCTCCGCAAGGCTCGGGTCATCCTCCGCTGCACCAATCGCAGGGAAGGTCAGGACCGTGAAGGCCAGGCAGATGATCGCCACGAAAACTGTGGCGGCAGGGCGACGCACAGCGGCAGTGTTTCAGAGCCCCGGCGAAGGCGGGCAGCTCGAGCGTGGCCGGTAGGGTGGATGCATGAGCAATGAACAGGAGCAGTCGCCGTCCGCAAGAATCGGAGCCCTCGCCCAGGAGTTGATGGAACAGGTTGAAAGGGACACCCCCGGGGCGCGACTCGACCAGCTTGTGATCTCGGCGGTCCTCAGCGAGGACGCGGGAATCGACGAGCAGACCATGCACGTTCAGCTGGTCTCGGACTCCTCCGACCCCCTCTCGGTTGTCGGCCTCCTCACCGTCTCCCTGGAACTGGCAAAGGGCCAGCTAACCGGCGAATAGCCCGGGCGGCGCCAGGAACCACCAGTCGTCCGCTGGCGGCGTCGACGGTCGGAAACGGCAGCTCAAGTACCCGCGTACGATCGCGGCCATTGCCGGCTCTTACTCCTCGCCAGCGAACGGCTGGAGGCCCCTGGCATCCACCCGACGGTTGAACCTGCTCTCCGGGACACGTTGCAGGCATCAGAGCCAAACGAGATGACCCAAATGGCACTTATCGAAATAAAAAGGTCATTTCGACCAACCGAACGTCGACCAGGACCAGTCCAGCTCAAGACTGGCGGGGGTTGGTGTACCGCCGACCGGAGCCAGTTCATCCATCCCGGACCTTATGAACTGGCGGGTTAGGTATGGAGGGCGGGTTGGACCCCGCCCGACTTGGTGATTAGCGCGAGTAGTGCTCGACGATGAGTCGCTCTTCAATCGGGGCGGCGATGTCGCTCCGGTCGGGCAGGCGGTTGACGGTGCCCTTGAGCCCGTCGTGATCCGCGAGCAGCCAGGCCGGGGTAGGACCGGCTGATTCGGTTGACTGGCGGGCCATCGGTTCGATTGCCGAACCGGGCTTGACGGCGATCTCGTCGCCGGCCGAAACCTCGTAGGAAGGACGGTCGAGTCGCTTGCCGTTCACCTGGATGTGCTGGTGGACGACGAACTGACGGGCCTGAGCGCGGGTCGATGCGAGGCCGAGGCGGTAGACGACGTTGTCGAGACGCGACTCGAGGTGGCGCATCAGGTTCTCGCTGGCCATGCCCTCTTCGCGGTTGGCGCGATCGAAAAGCTTGGCGAACTGCTTCTCGCGGAGACCGTACATTGCCTTGGCGCGCTGCTTGGCCCGCATGCGGACCGAGAACTCGGAAGCACGGCGCCGACCGCGGCCATGCTGGCCGGGCGGGTAGGGACGACGCTCCATGGCGCTCTTGCCGCCAAGGGCGCGTTCACCCTTGAGTCCGAGGTCTACGCCTTCACGGCGCGAAAGCTTTTCTTTTGGTCCTGTGTATCTGCCCATAGTGCGGCGAAGGAGCCTACCGGATTCGCCCGCTTCCCGCTTTGCGCGGTGCTTCGAGGGCAAGTATGCATGCGTTCGGCGCCGAGCGGGGTTTTATAGTCGGGATATGGAGTCGCTCAAAGGACGCTTGCTGGTAGCCGCACCGAGCCTTTTCGATTTCTTTCGGCGCACTGTGGTGCTCGTCGTGGAGCACACCGAGCAAGGTGCCTTCGGCGTGATCCTCAACCGCCGGGCAGATACCGAAGTCGTCGAACTTGTTCCCGACCTGGTTCCCCTGGTCGAGAAGGGCGCACCGCTGTGGGTGGGAGGTCCCGTGGGTCCTGATTCGATCGTGGTGCTTGGGGAGTTCGATGATCCCGACCAGTCCGCCGGAGTGGTCGAGGGCCGGATCGGCGTGGTCGACCCGGACGGTGACGTCGGCTTCTCCCGGGCCCGGGTATTCGTAGGCCATGCCGGCTGGGGGCCAGGCCAGCTCGAAGGGGAGATCGAACGTGACTCGTGGATCGTGTCCGACTTCGATCCCGATGATGTCTTCTCCGAGGGTGATCTCTGGGCCGATGTGGTCAGGCGACCCGGCGGTGATTTCGCCCTGCTCGCCACCATGCCCGACGATCCATCCTTGAACTAGCTGAGCGGTAGCCGCGGATCGCCCGCGTGTTACCCCGGTAGGCTTGGCCCGTGTCATTTCCTTCCCCTGAACGTCAGCCGCTGACCAGGTCCGATCTCGACGACGATCCGATCGCCCAGTTCCGAAAGTGGTTCGATGCTGCCGGCGAAGTGATGCCTCTCCCCGAGGCGATGACCCTCGCCACGGTTGACGAGGACGGCCGGCCGGATGCCCGCATGGTTCTCCTGAAAGGGGTTGGTCCTGGCGGCTTTCGCTTCTTCACCAACTACAGCGGTGTGAAGGCCGCCCAGATCGACGCCACCGGCGAAGCAGCCCTGGTTTTCTTCTGGGCTCCCCTCGACCGTCAGGTCAGGGTGCGCGGTCCGGTCCGCAAGCTCGATCCTGAAGCCTCCGACGAGTACTTCGCAAGCCGGGACAGAGCAAGCCGGATCGGGGCCTGGGCATCCCCGCAGAGCACTCCACTCCCCGATGAACGTGAGGCACTCGAGGCGCTGAACACAGAGGCCGAAAAACGTTTCGAGGGCGGCGAGGTCCCGCGACCCGAGCACTGGGGCGGGTTCATCATCGAGCCTCGGACGATCGAGTTCTGGCAGGGCCAGGGTGCCCGGCTGCATGACCGGTTCCAGTTCGTCCGGGCCCCCGCCGGGGACGCCTGGGAAGTCACTCGCCTGGCCCCCTGAGCTTCCACTTCGGGCTGCACGGCTTATCGCATCGGGCTGGACAACTTGCCCTCAACCCGGCTAGCCTGAGAACCTCAAGGGCTGATGTCTGCATTTACCCGCATCTCCGGGCTGGCCGTTCTGGCGATCGTTGCCGCCCTTCTAGTGCCGTCCGCGACCCAGGCTGTCAGTCGGACCGGCGGTATCACCCTGCCGAGCCCGGCCACCTCGCCGAAGATCGCCAAGATCCTCCCGCGTGCCCGCCTCGAGCTTTCGAGGAATGTCGTGGAGCGACGCAGCAACAACGTTCCGCGCTACCGCAACGGCAAGGGCAAGGTTGCCCCGTACAGCATTGGTGACCAGTGGTGTGCGGCTTTTGCGACCTGGATCTGGAACAAGACGGGCTTTCGCGCCTATCTCGGCACCAGCATCCTCTGGCCTTCTTTTGACGGCACCATGGTCGGCGTTCAGGTGAGGGATCTGACCAACTGGGCGAGCAGGAACGGTTACTTCTCCTACCGCGCAGTGCCCGGGTACCTGGTCGCCTACGGAACCAGCCACATCGGCATCGTCGAGAAGATCGACCGCAAGACCGGGCAGGCGGTCGGATCGATCGAGGGCAACATCGGTGACCGGGTAAATCGTGTGACCGTTCCGATGGACCGGGTTACCGGATACATCAGCCCGGTCAGGCTCTCACCCGTTCAGCTGAAGAAGAGCGCCAGCTACGCCGACATGCCGGTGCCCGCCGTAGTCAGGGACAGGCTCAACCTGCCCTGAGGTGATCGATGATCGACACGCAGCCGGAGATCTTCCGGTCGGTGTCGGATGAGGCGGGAGCACCGATCAGCTCGCCGCTCCAGCAGCCAGCCCAGTCGACCTTCACGTCGTAGCGTTCTACGGTGCCATTCGAGGTGGTGGTGCAGATCCAGGTGCTGCCGGAAGGACGGCAGTCATCCACCGAAGATCCACCGACCGAGTTGGCGAGCGCACCGTGGCTCGCTCCTAGGTACGGGGTGGGGGCGAACAGGATGATCAGGGCCAGGGCGAGCAGCAGAACGGCGAGCGTGAAACCCCCGACCAGGATCAGTTTCGTTCGCCGGCCCCTGTACGGGCTGTTGCGGCGTTCGGCCCAGATGCGCTCAACCCGCTCGTCCCGCCGTTCACTACGGGACTTGTACTCGGGCAGACCACTGAAATCGTCGCTGACTCCATCCATCGCGTCGGCAACAGTAGCCACGACCGTCCAGCCTGCCCCGGAAATACCTGCTAATGAACGGAAATCTGCCGAACCGCCTCAGAACTTCACTTGAGTCTGGCGACCATGAAGTTGCTCCGTTCTGGAGCAAACTCGATTGAACCGGTCACGATCGGCTTCCTGCCATCAAAGAAGACGTCCTGGCCGATCGCTTCGGGGAAGGCCCGCAGATGCCGATAGGCACGACGCTCGAAGGCTCTGTCGATCGAGCCATCCGGTCTCAGTCTCTTGACCAGCAGCGGATGGAAACAGCCCCATTTCGGGTTACAGGTCGGGCGACTGTAGCCCGTGACCACCAGGCTTCCGTCCGGGCTGATGCCGATCCCGGCGACCCTGGGGTCCTTGGGCCACAGATACTTCGGGATCGGCGTACGTGACCCGTAAAGCATGCGGACCGCCCCCTTTCCGAACCCGGCTACAGGGAAGCCACGAGGGCCGAGCTTTGCCACGAAACCGACTTTGTGTATGGCGCCGGCCAGGAAGATCGCCCCTCCCCGTCCGAAGGCGATGTCCGCGATCCGTCCCAGTCCCTTCAGGAAGATCGGCTTCTGAGGCACGTATACCTGATCGACCGAGTGGATTCCGTAATAGATGATCCCCTTGAACCCGAAGCTGGTGTCGGGGCGGCCCTCCCGGGTGAATCTCGCGATGTAAGGAGGATCGGAAACCGTCGAGACAAGGACGGTCCTGCCCTTCGGGTCGGAGAAGAGTCGCGTCTGGTAGACGTAGGTCTTCATCTTCGGCTGCCTGAACGCGATGCCACCGTTGCCGTAGCTGGTATCGATCTCCCCGGCCCGGGTGATCCGGATCAGGTCCAGTTCCCCTCGATCCTCACCCATCCCCATTGCCGAGATTACGGCCCCCAATCCGTCGAACGAGATGTCCTGGCAACGTTGCTGAAAGGGAAGCACGAGCCGCCCGTCTTCGCCGAAGCTTTCAACCAGCTGACCGTCCCTGCTGATCCTCCAGACCACAGAATCCCGCCCCTGCTTTGCACAGATCATGGCTCCGCCTGAAGACAGCAGTGTCAGTCTGGGCTTGGGATGGGACCGGAACGTAGGGTCACTCAAAATCAGACGGCCCCGATCACCGAAAAGTGCTTCCGGCTTCCCGGAGGATCCGATGGAAGCGACCGCTACCCCTTCGTCCCAACCATCGCTTCGCGCGATCGTTCCGACCGCAAGGATGCTGCCATCCCGCCGGCGGGCAGAATCGGTCATCACGCTGTGGGGCACGAGCTGGGTCCGGAGACTTGCTGTTCCACCGGTCCCGAAATCGTTGTCGAGCGCTCCCGAAGAGTCGATCAGGCGGATGTCCAGATGACCGGGCTTGCCACCCCAGTACGCGGCCCTGCCATCAGAAGTCGTCCACGAATGCGGCAGCGGTCCACCGTCCAGCCAGTAGGCCTCGAGCAGGCCGTCCCCTCCGAAGCTCGCATCGGGCTGGCCGTCTGGATCGATCCGGTTCAGGTCGTACAGCTGGTCGAAGGGGTCGTCGGTGCGATCAGCGACGAAGATGACCGATCCGTCTGGCAGAACGGCTCCGATCGAGTTGGTGGCCGCCAGACCGAAAGCCGAACCGTTCCCCGAAGGCCCGTAACCGGGGTATGGGCTTCCAGCCCTGGTGAACCGGTGGACTCTCCCGTTCCAGCCACTCAGGATGAGTCCGTCGGCGAGCGCGGTGATCTGCTGGGCGCCCGCCGGTACATATCCCGTTTCGTTGAACGAGAGGTCGAGCTCCCCGGTGTGGGTAAGCCGGAAAGTGCGCGCGTAGGAAGCAACGTAGATGCCTTCATCGGTGGACAGGACGTCTTGAGGAGTCCGCCAGGGCACCCCGGGCTTGCTGACCCCATTCTCGCCAAAACTCGGGTCTATTTTCCCGTTGGCCTTGAGCCGGGTCACTGTTTCCTTACGGTTCGAGACGAGCAGAATGCGCCCGCGCGAATCGACCGTTCCGATCGAATTCGGTGCGCTCCTCACGAAGACCGGCCGGCCGGAGCCAAGAGACTTGTCGCGCCGCCCGTCCGGTTCGAGTCGGGTCACAGCGGTAGCTCTCCTGGCGAGGCTTCCGATCAGAATCGGACCGCCGTCAGGAGCTACGAGAACCTGCCCCCAGCCCGCGGTCCGGTTTCCGAAAAGGGTTCCTGGTCTGAACGATCCCTGGTTGCCGAATGACCTGTCGAGTTCCCCGTCAGCACCCAGTTTGTAGAGCCTGAACGGAACTCCCGCGAGCACATAGGTCGAACCGTCGGGAAGCGGTGCGGCGTCAATCCAGTCCGTCGTCACGTCAAGGTCCCCGAAACCCACGCTGGCCACGCCTCGCGCTGCCGTGGTGCCGAAGCCTGGGTCGAGGACGCCGGACGGGAAACCTGCGGTTGCCGGAGTGGCTGAGGTGGCAAGCAGGCAGGCTGCGAGGACGCAAACGACCCACCACTTGACCCTTGGACGATTCCGGCTGCGCTTCATACGCCTTCCTGTCGTGACTGGTTTCTGCTGCTGCCGCACTCCCAAACCCTGCCGGCGGCACAAAGTACCGCTCCGAAGTTACGGCTGGGGTTCGAGTTCAAGCACCCTCGAAAGCTCGGTCTCGAAGTCTCTGACCAGCTCTGCGGGGTCGGGTACCAGTCCCGTATCCGCCATCAGTCCAACTGTCAGGTCCCCGGCGTAGCTGAAAATCGAGATTGTCATCGAAACATTGCCGGAACATGGTGCCCAGACCAGAACCCCCGATATGGGGGTGCCGGCGATGTAGACCGGCTCCCGTGGCCCGGGGACGTTCGTGACGACCGTGGTGCCTTTTGCCGTGAACAGGTCGATCACCCGCTGCTCGAGTCCCTCTGGAGTGCGACCCATTGCGTCGAGGACTCCGTAGGACACAACCCCTTCGTGGGACTGCTTGATCTTCTTCATGCTCTTGTGGATTCTGAGAAGGCGGGCGTTGCGACTTGAAGTTCCCACCGGCAGGTCGAGAAAGACGAGACCGAACCGGTTGCCGAGTGTCGCCGGGAGCGGTTCGGTGGGCGTCCGCAGGTTGAAGGGCACCATGGCGGTCAGCTGCTCGACGAACTCTCCCCGGCGCTCCAGATAGCGGCGGAAAGCTCCTGCCACGGCTGCCATGACGACGTCGTTGACGGTGTTGCCGGTCGCGTGACCAAATTCGAGCACGGCGTCCAGGGGGATCGGATCCGACCACGCAACGCTCTTCGAGACTCCGAGATCACCCTTGAGCGCGGTTCCCGGATCGTTGCCCCGGAGCAGCACCTTCGAAAGCGCGTCCGCGTCTTCCCGTCCTGCGGCGGCAATGTCAAGGAGGTGAGAGGGGTTTTTCGCAACCTCCAGTGACTCGTGCGCCACCGTCCCGACCGCACCCCCCGCCGCTGAAGCCACGCCCCGCACCGGCCCGGTCAAACGGGACAAGGGTCCGCGCCGCTCATCCGAGGGCTCCGGTTCGGGTTCCCTGTCGATCGGTCTGGCAGCCTCATCGGGTTCCTCGTCTGCCAGTGACAGCAGCACTCTGGAGAGGGCAATCCCGTCAGCGATGCAGTGGTGGATTCGGTAGATCGTTGCGGCACCCTCGCCGAAACCGTCAACCATGTGGATCTGCCAGAGCGCCTGTGCCGGGTCGAGGGGGGTTGAGGTGATGTCACCGACCAGGGTTGCCAACGCGTCCTGGTCTCCTGGCGCTGGCAGGGCGACGTGGTGAAGGTGAGCGTTGATGTCGAAGTTCGGGTCGTCCTCCCAGTGCGGGCCAGAAAGCGGCGGTGTTCCCTCGACCACCCGCTGACGGAATCGCGGGTAAGGATCGACGAACCGCTCTTTCACGAGTTCGCGGAACCGGTCCCAGTCCGGGGTCTCGTCGAACCAGTTCACCCCCGTGATCACCATCAGGTTGGTCGGCTGGTCCATGTGGAGCCACGCAGCGTCCGCATGCGACATTGGCTGTGCCGTACTCACGCCCCCAGCATAGGACCTGTGAAGCGGAACGGGGGCGGGAAGTGTCTCCCGGTCAGGCAGGTTTCTTCCGGGCAGCCAGGAGTGGCACCACCAGGAAGAGCAGGGAGGCCAACAGGTAAAGGAAGAGGGCGACCTCCGGAAGGAACAAGGCGGTCACGACTGCGAGTGCCTGGATGACAAGCAGCCAGTTACGTTCCCTGACAGACTCCATGAGGTCCTCGTCCGAGAGCTCGCTAGACGCGAGCCCCGGTACGGACGCCGAGTAACGGATCAAGACCGTAAGCAGAACCGACGCGAGAAAAAGATCGATCCCGTAGATCGCTACCGCCGTGTGCTCGCCGTCCTGCCCGATGAAGTTCGTCATCAGCGCGGTGGCGAATGGAATCAGTGACACGAAGAGCAGCCAGAGGAGGGTGAGGCGAAAAAGGATCGGGTCGCCCTTGTCGATCAGCCGGGTCGCGTTCGAATGCGCCACCCAGTTGCCTCCAACGAAGACGAAGCTGATCAGGTAGCCCAGGTAGCTTCGCCACTCCTCACCAAGAGTGTGAAGGAGCCCGTCCGGGCCGGCGACCTCGGGTACCTCGAGTTCAAGCACGAGGATTGTGATGACGATCGCCAGTACGCCGTCTGAAAATGCCTCGAGCCGGTTCTTTGGCAGCAGTCCCATTCGGGCGCGATCCTAGAACGTTCGGGCTCGGGCTGCTCTACCGACGGTCGCCCACGGGTGCGCGAGAATCTTCGCCATGGGCGGAGTTCACAAAGATGGCCGCGAGATCGTCGAGGTGGCTGATCTTGTCGAGTGGCGAGACTGGCTTCAATCGAACCATGAATCTGCAGGGCCGGTCTGGGTGACCAACTCGAAGAAGGACGGCCAGGTCGCGGCCGTCTCCTATGACGATGCGAGCGACGAGGCCCTCTGCTGGGGCTGGATTGACAGCACTGTCAACCGGATGGACGAACACCGCTACCTCACGCTTTTTGCGAGGCGTAACCCTAAGAGCGGCTGGTCCAGGGTGAACAAGGAAAGGGTCGAGGACCTGCGGCGCCAGGGGCGGATGCGGGAACCCGGCGAGCAGGCGATCCTGGTCGCGATCGGTAACGGGTCCTGGGAGTTGCTGGACGCGATCGAGGCCCTTGAGTTGCCGGACGACCTGGCCGGGGCGATCAATGCCGATCCGATTGCCGTCAAAGGCTATGAATCCATGCCCCGGGGAATGAAGAAGGAGTTGATCCGCCGGGTGGTGCTGGCCAGGCGCCCGGAGACCCGTGACAAGTGGATCTCCCAGGGAGTCGCAGACGCGAAAGCCAGGGGCCTCAAGACCTGATGCAGGAAGGGCGGCTCACCGCTCCGCCTCGATCCACTTGGCGATGAGCGGGTTGACCGTGTCCGGGTCTTCGAGGTGCAGGAAGTGACCGACCCCGGTGACGGCTTCGAAACGGCTCCCCTCGGGCAACCGGTCAGCGTGCATCCTTCCGATCTCGACCTGTGCGCAGCCGTCGTTTTCGCCGTGGAGATAGAGAGCCGGAGCTGCCGGCCTCATGGCTGCAAGCTCACCGATGTGCCGAGTCAGCGTGTTCCGGTAGTACCGGAGTGCGGCCCGCCGCCGACCTGGTCCTGAAAGCGATTCGAACACCCTCGCGAGATCCTCGTCGGCGACGTAGCCAGGTGACCAGTCCCGCCAGAGCTTCGGGATCAGCCAGCCCAGGGTTCGCTCGGTTTCGGGAAGCTGGTTGAACAGGAAGTACCAGCTCATCCGGAGCTGCCTCAAGGCGACCGGCAGGGTCCCGGGGGAGGTCAGTGGCGCGACGATCGCCTCGGGTGGAGGCACCGACATTGCGACGTACGAGGAAAATCGCTCGGGCTCGACGGATGTCACCTGCCAGGTCGCGACCGCACCCCAGTCATGTCCGATCAGCACCGCGTCAGAGTCACCTCCGAGAACCTCGTGAAGCGCGAGGAGGTCGCCGGCCTGATCGGACACCGCATAACGGTCGTCCGGCGCGAGGTCGGTGGGCCCGTAGCCACGCGTGAAGGGGGCGACCGCCCGCCAGCCCCGTTCGGCGAGGAACGGCCCGAGGTGACGCCAGGTCCAGGCAGTGTCCGGATAGCCATGGACCATCAGGGCCAGAGGCGCATCCGGATCGCCCCATGCGAGCGCACCGAAGTTCATGCCCCTCACCTTCAGGCTCAGCGTTTCCGGGTTCAGGTCGTTGGTCATCCTGCCGATACTCTGGACGTCAGCGCGGTTTCATGGGTGCAGGTCAAGGATGGGTGGTGTCTATCAGGGACGGAGATTGAAGATGCAGAGCAGGACGCTGAAGACAGTATTGGCCGGTTTCGCGGCACTTCTGGCTGGCCTCGGTCTGGCCGGCGGCATCTTCGCCAAGACGACGAGCCTCGAGGCTGACCGGTCGTTCGGGAAGGGCGGCACATCCTCGGTGACGCTGCCTGAGGGCGGCCAGTCTCTGGTCCACGGAGTCGCTCGAACTCCCGAGGGGAAGATCGTCGAGAGCGTGATGACCGCCGAATCGGGGCCCGGACTGGTAGTCCAGTTCACCAATCGCGGCAGACTCGACCGGACCTTCGGCGCAGAGGGATTCTCGAAACTCGATTTCAAGGCCGGAACGCTTGATCCTCGCGACTTGATCGTAGGAGGACGGGGAACGATCTTCGTGGCCGGAGGAGGCAGCGCCACCGGATCCGACACGTACGGCGTTGCTTTCGGGAGCCTGCGGCCCGACGGTCGCCCGAACCGGAAGTTTGTCGGTGGCGGATTGACGGTGCCGGAAGAACTTGAACGGGTCACTCCTCTCGAGATGACCTTCGACTCGAAGGGAAGGGTCGTGATCGTCGGCCAGCTCGGCGGCTTACCCGCCGCCAACACGGTCGTGGCTCGCTTCCTGCCTGGGGGGCAACTCGACAGGTCGTTCTCCGAAGATGGCGTGAAGCGATTCTCGGTTACGAAGAACCAGCTCGGCCGGTCGGTGGCGATCGACGGCAAGGGACGCATCGTGGTCGGGAGCCCCGGTGGCGCCCCATACCGGCACGAGCACTACATAGTCAGGCTGCATCCGAACGGAAGTTTCGACAACAGCTTCGGGGGAGACGGTCGCCTCGAGGTGGATGCTGTGAAGGGCTACGAGGAGACGGCGGACGTGGCAGTCGACGACCGGAACCGGATTCTCGTGGCAGGTCAGGGAAGCGCCCGCGGGGGCATGGTTGTCAGGCTTCTCCCCGGAGGTGGAATCGACCGAAGCTTCGGGAAAAAGGGAGTTGCCGATTTCGCCTGGTTCGAGCCTTCCAGCCTTGCCCTGGGCAAGGACGGACGCATATTCACCATCGGCTCCGACACCTACGTCGGTGGTGAAGTAACGCGAATTGGAAGAAACGGGAGGCCAACCGACTACTTCTTCGTCCCGCGTACCGATTACCTCACCGACGGTTTCATCGACCGGAGGGGACGCCTGGTCGTCGGGGGCAGGAGCACGAATAGAAATCCGGCGGTCGCCCGCGTGCTGACAGACCGTTGACTCCATTGATCAAGGTGATGGGCACGGCTGGTTTCGAACCAGCGACCTCTCGCGTGTGAAGCGAGCGCTCTCCCGCTGAGCTACGCGCCCGGGAACGGGCATTGTAGTTGGACTCCGCTCAGAGGTGTCGCTTGAGGAAATCGACCTGATCGGTGACTACCTGCTCGAACCATGGGTCGTTGTAGACATCGAAATGCCCGCAGTCGTACACCCGGATCTCGCCTTGAGGCGCCGAGTTGCCGGCCTTCTCCGCGGGGCAGGGAGGCGTGTCGAGATCCCTGTCGGCAACCTGGACGAGCAGAGGACAAAGGATCTCCTTGGCCCTTCTTCCCGGGCGCCAACTGAGGATGTCGAGCGCCACTCCGGCCGACACCTCGTTCTTGTGGAGCGAGTCGGGAGGAGTGATCGATTCGAACCCGGGCAACGCGTCCTCGCTGGTCATCGCGGCGAGCGAGCCCGGTGGTCCGGCGGCGGGGATCATCACGCGAGGCTTGCCTAGGCTGGCCGCGATCTTGTCCTTGATCGCCTCGGTCGAAAGGCGGGTTGCGGCCAGTGGCGGTAGTTCCCCGAGGAGCGAGAAGCCGTCGGAGAAAGGCACCTGCGCGATCGCACAGGCAACCGCCGGGTTGGTCGCCGCCGTCTCGAAGGTCAGGCCCCCGCCCAGTGAAGATCCCCAGAGGGCGATCCTGTTCGGGTCAACCCGATCCTGGGCTCCCATGAAGTGGAGCGCGGCCGCCACGTCCTGCAGTTCACGCTTGATCGAGAGGACCTGTCGTTCGGTTCCCTCGCTTTCACCGAAGCCGCGGTAGTCAAAAGTGAGCGCGGCGAAACCTTCATCGGCGAAGCGTTCGCCGAAACCGACGAGACCGTCCTTGCGGGTCGCGGTGAAACCGTGTGCGAGCACGACCGCGGGGACGAGGGAATCACCATCCGGCATGAACAGCGTTCCGGCGCATTCCTCGCCACGGCTCCTGAATCGGACTTCGGTGGAAACTGGCATGGCTCGACTCTATGGCGTTCACCTTGTTCGGGCGGCACGGACGGCGGCTACCGATTTCAATCGCTACAGTTCCGGGTGGACCGTGCTAGGCGGGGAGTCAGCGGTGCCCTGTCACTTGCAATCCGCTTTAGCAAGGCCGAATGCCGTTCTGAGGGTCTGGCCATCGGGGTCAGTGCACCGAGGGAGGTGTTGACGGTCAGGTCCCGCGCGACGCAAGCCCGTGAACCAGGTCAGGTCCGGAAGGAAGCAGCCTTAAGCGGAAACTACGGGTGCCGCGGGTCAGCCTAACCCGAGCCAAACTTGATGAAAACGCCCGATGACTTCGTTTCGAAGGCGGTTGCACGGTCCATTTTCTTCTCCTGTTGAGGCTGCTTGGGTAACTTGGGGGCATGTCCGAGCGAATCTGGCGTGTCTACCTTGCTGGCGAAATCCACTCCGACTGGCGGGACCGGGTCGAGACTGCCTGCGAGGGTTTGCCGATCGTCTTCACATCGCCGGTTACGGATCACCCGGCATCCGATGCGGCCGGGACCTCGACCCTCGGGGACGAGGAGAAGAAGTTCTGGGCTGATCACAAGGGGGCCGGGGTCAATTCGATCCGCACCCAGACCTTCATCCAGGAGGCCGATGTGGTGGTCGTCCGCTTCGGCGACAAGTACCGCCAGTGGAACGCGGCATTCGACGCCGGATACGCATCCGCCCTGGGCAAACCGGTGATCACCCAGCATGACGAGGAGTTCGATCATGCCCTCAAGGAAGTCGACGCCGCGGCCCGCGCAACAGCCCGCACCCCGGAGCAGGTCGCGGCCGTCCTGCGGTACGTGATTACCGCCTGAGAACTTCGCTCACACACGTCTTATCGAATGGTGTAAAGTTTTCACCGAATGGTGTGCGGTAAATCTGAAAAGGGGGAGTTGGGGAGCGAGATGGCGGCCACGCGAACGGCAGTCTGCGTCCGGAATGTGGTCATTGCGTTCTGTGTCGGAGTCGTGGCATGTTTCGGTCTGGCCTCGGTGGCGTCTGCTCAAGGAATCGTCAACCCGGCCGCGGACCGTGCCTACAACGTGCAGCCTGTCGACTTCCGGGGGAACGCAAGTCTCAACCTCATCGAGCTCAGCAAGTACTCGTTGAACGTCAACATGACGCTCTATTACACAGAGCAGGTCAAGTGGAACGACGATCACGGGGGATACCTCCAGAATCGATATGCGCAGCAGCTGTCGGTCGGCAGAGGCGAAGACGCGATCGATATCGACGGTGACTGGAACATCCATCTTGCTGACGTCTACAACCGCTACCGGTATGACCTCGTCCCGGACAGTTTCGGCATCTTGAACCCGAACCTGGTTCCTCTCCCGAACGGCGCGGCACTTCAGGACGGCAAGTACGACATGGTCGTGAGCCAGTACAACATCGAGTTCGGCAACATCGGGGCCGGTCCCGATGACCCGGTCCACAAGAAATGGATTGCCGCTTTCTGGATCGATACCGGGATCCCGGACACGGTGATCGACACCGAGGTTCCATCCGGTTCGTCGGCCGCCAACAGCCGGACCTTCACCTTCCATGCCCAGGACGTGAACCCGACCACCTCCTCCGGAACAATCCTCAACTGCCGTCTCGACGGCGGGGCCTGGCAGGAGTGCAACGACCCGCTCTCGGTCCAGTACACGCCGACCAGGCCGGGCTCCTACTCGGTCAGCAACCTGGCTCCTGGCCAGCACACCTTCCAGGTTCGGGCCAATGACGCAGCGGGCAATTTCGATCCGACCCCTGCCACCTCCACCTTCTACGTCGATGGAGCCCCGCCGACGATCAACATCATTCGCCCGGCCGACGGCAACCGCTTCGTGCTCGGGTCTGACGTCAATTCAGACTTCACCTGCACCGACCCGCTTGTCGGAACGCCTCCAGGCAATTCAGGCGTCAAGACCTGTGCCGGTCCCGCCAAGGTCAACACCTCGACCCTTGGCGCGCACACATTTACCGTCAACGCGGAGGACAACGCCGGCAATACCGCCAGCAAGACCACGACCTACTTCGTCGACCCGCCCAGGTACATCGACGTGATCCACTCGGGTGACCCGATCGCCTACTACCGGCTCGGTGACCCGGTCGGTTCAGCAACGATGACCGACAGCTCCGGCAACGGTCACCACGGCGAACTCAAGAATGGAATCCGGCTGGGCCAGCCCGCTGCCCCGGCCTGCCAGACCGGTTCCGGGCGCCCCGCGGTGTGCAACCTGAGCAATGAGCCTCAGGATTTCTCCGGTGCCTTCCCCGAGCGTGACGGATACGGCTACGCCAACGGCATCAACGCTCCCCAGGTCGCCTACTCGATCGAGGCCTGGATCAAGAGGAGCGGAACCGGTGACGGTTCGATCGCCGGACAGGGCGGTGGGGGACAACTCTTCGTCAAGGACGGTCGACTCGCGCTGCGCCAGACCCAGGACACGGTCCTTTCCTCGGGACCGGTACTTGACCCGGGCAAGTGGTGGCACGTTGCCGCCACCTGGAACGGTCATCTGGCAAAGCTCTACGTCAACGGGGCGGAAGTCGCCTCGAGTTCTTCCTCCAACAAGTCTCCCTCCGGTTCCGGCACCTTCTACGTCGGCTACGGAGACCAGGCTCCGTGGTTCTACGGCAACCTCGATGAGGTCGCGTACTACGGTCGAGCGCTTTCGCCCGCAGAGATAGAGACGCGCTACCTCGTCGGCACGGTCACGGACCCTCCGGCCGACCCTCCGGCGGACCCGCCGGTCGCACCCCTGATCGCACCGAATCCGCCCTCGGTGACTGGTTCAGGCTCATCCGGGCGAACTTCGCAGACCGCGACGAATCCGAAGCAGCGTGCGCTGAAGAAATGCCATCGGATCAGCAACCGGTCCAAGCGCAAGAAGTGTGTGCGCAACGTTCGCAACCGCTTCTGAGCCGGGCAGCGATCCGCAATGAGCCAACTGGGGGCCACGATTTCCCGCAATATTTGTGGGAAATCGTTGGTTTCGAGAGGCGCCAATAGGGTGTGCGTATGAAGCTCTACGTCTGCTGGGGAACTTTTCAGGTGCCGGGTGTGCGTGAGCATCCCTGCAAGGTCGCCTACGACGCGCTGGTCCAGGCGGACCTCGAGCCGGAGGTGATCAAGACCCACAGCGTCGGCCTGATGCCCCGGGCACTCCAGACCAGCGGCCGGAAGAAGGTCGAGGATGCCACCGGAAGCAAATGGGTTCCGGCGCTGGAGACCGACGATGGCGAGTGGATCTCGGGTTCATCAGAGATCGTCGCCTGGGCAGAGCAGCACGCCAGGGTCTGACCCTTAGTCGCTATCGATTCGGATCACGTCACCGAGTTCGATACAGCCTGATTTCGATTCGGGGGCCTCTCCGACGAGGGTTTCCGTCCGACTGGCTTCCCAGCAGCCCATCCAGTTCACTTCCAGCCGGTAGCGGGCATTTCCGCTCTGGCCGGCAAACCAGCAGGTCCACTCCCCATCGTCCGCCTTTCGGCAGTTGCTGCCGCCTCCCGGAGATGTCGTGTTGGCAAGAGAGTGGGCGAGGTCGTCGGCTGAGACTCCGGCCAGAAGCGCCGGGCGGGTGACCATGACCAGGATGAAGAAAAAGGCGAGTGTCAGGAGGACGGCGCTCAGGACCCCCAGGATCTTGACGCCGGTCCACCACATCCCGGATCAGCCCGCCAGACAGTTGCTGTAGAGGACCCACGAGCGGTTTCGGGCGACCTCGTCAAAGCCGGGCGGCGGGGTGGTGACCGCGCGGCCTGGTTCACCCGGGTCGAGAATGAAGTTCTCGACCGTGAACTGCCGGGCGGGTGCGAGGAAGAAGCCGGAGACGGGCTGCTCGTCCGCCGCCGCGATCGACACAACATCCGAGGGCCGGATATCCAGCCAGAAAGCCAGCCGTGGGACAGCGCGATGGTTCGGAACCGAGATCGGGAGGCAATCTTCCACCGAGGTGGTCGCCGTCCCGCCACCCTGAACGTTCAGGTCTGTCGGAGGATTGAACGCCCCTTCATCAACCAGCGCCTCGAGGTCCCTTTCGACCAGGGCCTGGTCGCTCAGGTCCTCGTCCACGGTACTCAGCAGGTCGTACTGGTTGGGCAGCCAGATCAGCCAGAGGGCGACGGTGATCGCCGCAGCCACCTGCCAGATGCGGCGCAACCGGTGGCCGGGCTCGAGCAGACGCCAGCCGAGTACAGCCGCTGCGGTGAAGATGAAGAGAATCGCCGCGGCCAGCATCGTGTAGCGCGGGATGATCGCCAGACCGGCGGCACCCATGATCGCGAAGGCGACCAGCGCCAGAACGGCCGAAATCACGCCGATCGTTGCCCGCTTCGGCATCGCCCACAAAGTGAGGATCACACCGAAGAAGGCACCGACCATTCCCGGCCACTGCATGACCTCACCAAGCCGGCGCGGACCGTAGATGATCACGTCGAGGGGTCCCGTATCCCTCTCCAGCGTCTCTACGGTCTCGCGGGTCCCGGTGAACGAATAGAGGGGGTTCGAGGTGGTGATCAGGTCAAACAGAACCCAGATCACGGGGCCGGCCGCGGTCAGGCAGGCCATGAGGACTAGGTTCCCGTCGATTCCGTTCTCCCGAAGCTGGACCCTCAGCCGGCCAAGAGTCAAACCGGGGCGCCGCTCCGGGGCCGAATCATCCGGACCCTTGGTCGGTGACAGGTGAAAGTCAAGGGCCAGCCACAGGAAATAGAAGCCGGCGAACAGCCAAGCCTCGGGCCTGAGCAAGCCGGCCAGGGCCAGCAGGACGAGCACCGGCCAGCCGGCTCTGGGTTTTCTGGTTTCGATCAGCAGTGCCGCCAGACAGAGCACCATGTAAGGAATGTCGATGTAGGCGCGAAGTCCGTTGCTGAGAACGGGGGCACTGGTCATCACCAGAAAAGCGGCGAGGAAGCCGATCGGGCGGTCGAACCAGTCCGCGCCAATCCGGTAGACGAGCCAGGCCAGCAGACCGAGGCTGATGTAGGCGAGCACCACTGCGACCGTTATCGATCCGTCGCCCAGCGGGGAGAAGACGGCGCCAAGCAGATCGTAAAACGGGTGGGGCGTGGGGGCGAGCGGGGCGCCGTAGTCGGGGCTCATGCCCTCCGCGATCTCCCTGCCCCACAGCAGGTAGTAGATCGTGTCGTAGTTGGGGAACCCCTTGGGGAAGATCGCCAGAAGCACCGCCGAGACGACGGCGATGAAGGCGAGCGGCGGCCCCCAGGGCCGGAGTCGGGCGGGCATCGTCATCGGGTCGCAAAGCCTGTCACATACTGCGGCTAGACTGGCTTATCCGCGATGAGTGAATCGACCTCTCTATACCGAAGCCACCGTCCGCACTCCTTTGATCAGGTGGTCGGCCAGCAGCATGTGGTCCGGACCCTGTCCAACGCGATCACCCAGGACAAGGTCCACCACGCCTATCTTTTCGTCGGTTCGAGGGGCACCGGAAAGACTTCGATGGCAAAGATTCTGGCGGCCTCTCTGAACTGCGAGAACGGCGGTCCGACCTTGACGCCCTGCGGAACCTGCGAATCATGCCGTTCGATCGCCGCTGGCAATTCGGTCGACGTGATCGAGATGGACGCGGCCTCGAACCGCTCGGTCGATGACATTCGCGAGCTGCGTGACCGGGTTGCTTTCGCGCCGACCGCCGGGCGCTGGAAGGTCTACATCCTCGACGAGGCGCACATGCTGACCAAGGAGGCATGGAATGCCTTCCTTAAGACTCTCGAGGAGCCGCCCCCGAACACCGTATTCATCCTCGCCACGACCGAAGCCCACAAGGTGATGCCGACCATCGCCGACCGGTGCCAGCGCTTCGACTTCCAGCGGCCGTCGATCGAGCAACTTTCGGAAGTGCTTACCCGGGTATCGGCGGCGGAAGGGATTTCGATCGATCCGCCGGCCATCGCCATGGTCAGCCGTTCCGCGTCGGGGAGCTTCAGGGATGCCCTCGGCACTCTTGATCAACTCGTCTCCTACAGTGGCAACGAGATACCGCTCGACGATGTCCTGGAGGTACTCGGTGCCGCCGATGCCGACCTGCTTTTCGGCGTGGTCGACAAGGTGACGGAGGGCGATCCGGCCGGAGTCCTGAACGCGGTCGAGCAGGTCGTCCGTTCCGGTCGTGACCCGGCCCGGTTCGCCCGCGACCTGCTCGGGCATTTGAGAGTACTCCTGGTAACGCAGACCACGGGTCGGATTCCGGAAGCGTTCGCCGTAACCGCGTCAGATCCCGAGCGGCTGGCGCGACAGGCCCAGGCGATCGGGCCGGCGAACCTGATCCGGACGATCGACGAGCTTTCGGCCGCCCTGGGGTTGATCAGGGAAGGAGACGAGGCCAGGCTCGCTGTCGAGGTGGCGCTGCTGAAAGCGGCCAGACCTGATTTTGACCCGTCGAGCGACGGGCTGGCCAGGCGCCTCGAAAGGCTGGAGCAGGGAGTCCAGCCTCCAACGCCGGCGCCGGCATCACGGCCTGCTCCGCCGCCCGCTTCGCCCCCGTCCACCGCGAGCCAGCAGTCTCCCGAGGCAGAAACAGCCTCGCCTCCAGTCCCGACCGTCGAGGAAGTTCCGTCGCCGACCGATGAGCCGGCGGTCTTGATCGAGAGTGCCGAGGCGGCCAGACCTGAAGGGTCGCCAGGCGGAAGCTCTCCGCTCGAGAGCTCACCGCCGCTCGATCTGGATCGCCTCGAGCAGGTCTGGACGGCGATACTCGACTCGCTCGCTGCCTCGGCATCGGGGATGGTTGCCTCGTACTTCGACGGCACCGCGCCGGTCACGCTTGATGGCGCGAACCTGACGATCGGGTTTCCCGCGGACGCGGCATTCAACCGTCGGAACGCCGAGCGGACCGAGTGCCGGCAGCAGCTCGCGGAAGCGGTCCTGGCGGTAACCGGTGAGCGCCTGAAGATCGAGTACGACAGTCTTGAGTCAGACCGGCAGGCGACGGAGCCGGAGTCCGAAGTAATGCCGGAGGAGGACTTCGTTGCCAGGGTCAAATCGGAATTCAACGCAGAGGAGGTCATCTGATGGCGCGCAAGGGAATGGGTGGCATGCCCGGAGGCATGGACATGAACAAGCTGCTCCAGCAGGCTCAGCAGATGCAGGCCGAGATGATGCAGGCCCAGGAATCACTGAAGGACGAGATCGTCGAGGCAAGCGCCGGTGGCGGGATGGTCAAAGTGAAGATCAGTGGAGATCTCGTGGTCCAGGACGTGACGATCGATCCGGACGCAGTTGACCCGGAGGATTCGGAGATGCTCGCCGAGATGGTCCAGGCGGCTATCAACGAGGCGATCCGCTCCGCGCAGCAGCTGGCCGAGTCCAAGATGCCCCAGATGCCGAACATGCCCGGCATGCCCGGGCTCGGTGGATGAGCGAAGGCCCGGCACCACTCGCCCGCCTGACCGCCGAGCTCTCGCAGCTACCGGGCATCGGCAGGCGCACCGCGCAGCGGCTCGCATTCCACATTCTGCGCTCGGATGAATCCGATGCGCGCAGCCTCGCCCAGGCGATCGTTGAGGTCAAGGAGAAAGTGGGTCTCTGCGAGATCTGCTTCAACCTGGCCGAAGGTCCCCGCTGTCGGATCTGCGAGGACACCTCGCGTGACGAAGCCCTGATCTGCGTGGTCGAGGAACCGGCCGACGTGATCCCGATCGAGCGGACCCACGAATTCCGGGGCCGCTACCACGTGCTCGGTGGCGCACTCTCGCCGATCGACGGAATCGACGCAGAAGACCTGCGCATCGCCGAACTGAGGCGACGGGTCGAGGCGGGAGGGATCACCGAGGTGATCCTCGCCACAAACCCGACCACCACCGGCGAGGCCACCGCATCCCACATCGCCGACCTGCTGCGAGGGCAGACCTCGGTGACCCGTCTCGCGGCCGGCCTGCCCGTAGGCGCCGACCTCGAATACGCTGACGAGGTCACCCTCGGTCGCGCTATGGCAGGCCGCGCAGCCCTCTAGCCCTCGGCTGAAGTTTCTTTCACTGACCTGGATTGCGGTGGCGTAGCAGGGCCATCTGCCTGGCCTTTGCCAACAGCCTGCCGTCGCGTGACCAGAGCTCGGCATCCTCGGAGAAATGGCCTTCGGTGCCTTCCTCGGCGGTCAGTCGGATCAGGTTCCAGTCCGGCGGTCCCGGCTCGGGAATAGTCCGGGGAAAGTGGACGGTGTACTCGAGCGTAGGGGCGAAGGGCAGTTCCCTGAAGACCACGAACGGTGCCGGATACCAGACGTCCAGCACGGCGGCCGCCAGAACCGGATCAACCGGCTGCTCGTCCCGAAGCCTGATCCATCCCAGGGTATCCGCCTTCTCGCCGGCTTCACCGGGAAAACCCCGGATGAACTTGGCCCGGTAGCGACCGAAAACAGCGACAGGCGACTGTTCGGTGTCGGCTTCCTCTACCTCCTCGGGCGTTGGCGCCTCGGGCATCTCCGAACGGTCGAACGAGGGACCCTCACGCTCTCCCGAAAAAACTGACATAGCTTTGGCCTTGACCTCTCCATCCTGCACAAGGCGGGCGGAAAGGAACGCGGTCAGACGGCCCGCATGCTCGAGGGTGACGTCAACTTCAGCTGGTCCGGCGACCGGCGGCCGCAGGAAGTGAACGCTTAGCGAGCGGGCCGGAAGGGGCCCATCTGTGGCAAGCGAAGCGGCCTCGGCGGTCATGGCCCGCAAGACGAGTGCGGCCACATACCCGCCGTTCGGACCCCTGCCAACCCACCATCGGTCGCTCAGGTTGATCGAGTAGCGGCCATCGCCCAGCGGATCAGCCGCAGTGTCTTGCTCGAAACCGGTAGTCATGGCCCGAAGTCAGGCCTTCTTGACGACGCTGGACTTGAGCTGCATCGGCCCGAAACCGTCGACCCTGCAGTCGATGTCATGGTCCCCGACACCGCTGACAAGGCGAATTCCCTTGACCTTGGTCCCGGCCTTGATCGGCGCTGATGCGCCCTTGACCTTGAGGTTCTTCACCACCGTGACCGTGTCCCCGTCGGCGAGCACGTTGCCGACCGAATCGCGGATCACCGGCTCGGCAGCGTCTTCAGTTGCCGAACTCGCCTGAGTCGGGTCCCACTCGTGGGCACACATCGAGCAGACGGTGAATCCGGCAAGTTCATAAGTGTGTTCGCTGCCGCATTCGGGACAGCGGAGAGGTTCATCAGCCACCCGCCGCAGGTTATTGAAAAGCGCTTGGGGACCCGACTCCCTGGTGATCCGTATGCTCAGGGGTGATGCCTGAAAGAGATGACATCGTCGTAATGAAGTTCGGCGGCACTTCTGTCGCCGGGCCCGAAGAGATCAAGCGGGCAGCCCGCCGCATGGTCAGGGCCAGGGAAGCCGGCAACAGCGTTGTCGCCGTTCTTTCCGCCCGGGGCAAGACCACCGACGAACTGGTCGCCTCCGCTTACGAGATATCCGAGCGTCCGGACCCCCGCGAAATGGACATGCTGCTTTCCACCGGGGAGCGAATCTCCTGCGCCCTGGCCGCGATGGCGATCAAGGACATGGGACACAACGCCGTCTCCCTGACCGGATCACAGGCAGGCATCGTCACCGACTCCTCGCACACCAAGGCGAAGATCATCGACGTGAAGGCCGACCGTATCCGGGAAGGCCTGAACGAAGACAAGATTGTCCTCGTCGCCGGGTTCCAGGGTGTTTCAACCGACAGCCGTGATGTCACAACTCTGGGCCGTGGCGGCTCTGACACCACGGCCGTTGCCCTGGCGGCCGCGCTCGGCGCTTCGGTCTGCGAGATCTACACGGACGTGACCGGAGTTTTCAGCGCCGACCCGCGCATCGTGCCCGACGCCCGCAAACTCCCGGTCGTCTCGTTCGAGGAGATGCTCGACATGGCCGCATCCGGCGCCGGCGTACTCCAGCTGCGCTCGGTCGAGTACGCCCGCAACTACAACATCCCGATCCACTGCCGGAGCAGTTTCGAAGACCTGCCCGGTACCCTCGTACTTCCCGAAAGCGAAACCATGGAACGACCGATAATCACAGCCGTCACCCACTCGACCGACGAAGCTCGCGTCACAGTCATCGGGGTCAAGGACGAGCCGGGAATCGCCGGCCGCATCTTCAGCGCCCTGGCCGACGCGAACGTGAACGTCGACGTGATCATCCAGAACGAGCCGGTTCACGAAGGCGCGCTCGCTGACCTCTCGTTCACCGTCGAGACCGGCGACCTTCAGACCGCCAGGGACGCGATCGCGGGCCTCGGCGACATCAGCCAGGAAGTCCGGACCGACGAGCAGATCGGCAAGGTCTCGATTGTCGGCGCCGGCATGCGCAGCCACCCCGGTGTCGCCGCCAAGGTCTTCGAGGTGCTCGGCGAGAAAGAAATCAACATCGAGATGATCTCAACCTCATCGATCCGCATCTCCTGCGTCATCCAGGCCGACCAGGTTCCCGAGGCAGTCCGTTCCCTCCATGCCGCATTCGATCTTGGTGAGGACCAGATCTTCACCGAAGACTCGACCGGCGAACACCGCCAGGTCACTCCTTCCTGATCATGAACGACTCCAGTTACAGGGTTGGCGTTCTCGGCGCCACCGGAGCGGTCGGCTCGACCATCCTCGAAATCCTTGCCGAGCGAAAATTCCCGGCCAGCGAGGTGGTGCCATTCGCATCCGAGCGTTCTGCCGGCAAAAACGTCGCTTTCGGTGACCGCGAGATATCCTGCGTCGTGCCGGGGGACGACACCATTCAGGGGATCGACATCCTGATCTCCTCGGCCGGCGGTTCGATCAGCGCCGAGTGGGCTCCGAAATTCGTCGAAGCGGGTGCGGTAGTGGTCGACAACACCTCCTACTGGCGGATGCACGAGGACGTACCGCTGGTGGTCGCGGAGGTGAACCCGGAAGCCGCAGAGAAGCACAAGGGAATCATCGCCAACCCGAACTGCACCACCATGGTGATGATGCTGGTCGTCGCACCGATCCACCGGGAGGCCGGTCTCGAGCGCCTGATCCTCTCCAGCTACCAGGCGGTATCGGGCACGGGCCAGAAGGCGATCGAAGAACTCACCCGGCAGGCCGGGGAAGTGCTCGCCGATGATCCGGTCTCGGATCCGGCCGTCTACCCGCACCAGATCGCCTTCAACGTCATCCCCCAGGTCGAGACCTTCAAGGACGGAGACGACTACACGACCGAGGAGCGCAAGGTGATGGCCGAAACCAGGAAGATCCTCGGCCTCGGTGAGGAGGTGAAGATCTCCGCCACCTGCGCCCGCGTGCCTGTCTTCACGGGCCACTCGGAATCACTGAACATCGAGACCCGCGAGGACCTGAGCCCCGACCGGGCCCGGGAGATCCTGGCCGAAGCGGAGAACGTGATCGTGGTCGACAATCCGGCGGCCGGCGAGTATCCGACCGCCCTCGATGCGGCGGGTCGTGACGAGACTCTGGTCGGCCGGATCCGCAGGGATCCAGGTCAGGCGCGGACCCTGAACCTGTGGCTCGCTGGCGACAACCTCCGCAAGGGGGCAGCCACGAACGCCGTCCAGGTGGCAGAGCTGCTGGTCGAAAACGACTGGATCTAGCGCTCTGTCCCCAGCAGCCCGGCCGTGAAGCAGATCGCCATGCTGGCGATGATCGAAGGCAGGGCAGGAACGGGTCTCTCGCAGCGCTCGCCCCTGGCCCAGTTGGCAACGACATCCCGTCGAATCTCGAACATCACTGACGAAACCCGGCGATCGCTCCTGTAAGAGCCGAGCGGTACATAGCTTCCGGGGAATGGCTGGTCTAACTCGAAAGAGTCCGGCCAGGGCCACACGGATCGGGCGTAGGAAGCAAGGCCCTCCGGCGTGTGGAAATCATCGGTGCCAAGGCAGAGCGAAGGTCTCGCCTGTTCCGGTCTCAGCTCGTATGGCAATCGTTCGACCGGAAACGAATGAAGGTCGATGATCAGGACCTCGCCGACCTCTTCGAGCCTCTCCGCGACGAGCTGTTCGAAGGCCCGGGCATACGGGTCGAAATAGGACCCGATGAGTCTGTCGTCATCCGACGGGTCCGGCTTCCTCAACTCGCGACCGTCAGAAGTCTTCAGGTAGACGCGGCCCATGCCGACGCGGGACATCTCCTCGCGCTCATCGGGAAACCTTTCGGGATCGACCAGCAGCCTCGAGAACCGGTTCTCGAATATCCAGGGACGGCGTGTGAGCGACCGCTCTGCCACCTCCCGGGCAAGCAGGTCGGTGTCCGCGTCGGTCATCGCGTCCAGTTCCCTTTCAAGCTCCTCGGGCCCAAGCAGTATCCGTTCCAACGCCCGGACCGGAATTTCCCTGGAAGCGTGGGGGACATGCAGGATCACCCCGCTCTGGCGGTGCCCCGGCCTGATCGTCCAGTTGGTCTGGCCCGCAGATCCGCCGGGCTCGCCGTCATTTCGCTTGCGTTCCATCAACACCCGGGTCGTGATTCACACCCGGGATCTGACGTCGGAAGTCAGTCGCCGAAATCCTCGGCGATGTCGGCAATCCGTTCATACAGCGCCTGGAAGAAGTCACTGCGCGGAACCACCGCGTGGACCCGACCCTCGGTGGCGATCGGGACCACCATCACCCGGTGGTGAAGGAAAGTCTCCGCCAGCTGGGTGTCGGCATAGTCATCCTCGACCAGGACAGGGTCGGTCGTGAGGTAGGCCTTTACCGGCTCCTCCTGGCTGTCGATCCGGCGCTCGATGGTCTCGTCGAGGGAGCGGCGGATCATCCGGGCACTCATCAGCGTGCCGACATAGCCGGGGAAAACCGCGGTCATGAACTCGCGCTCACCGAACAGTCCGGCATAGACCCCTTTCTCGTCGACCACCGGCAGCGCTGGCAGACCCGACTCGATCACGAGTCGCGCCGCATACCCCACCGGATCACTGGTCTTCAGGGGCTTGACCTCCCTGATGACCGATCTGACTATCTGGTCTGCCAACTCACCACCTCGAAGAAACTAGCCGGTTCAGGGGACATCAGCCATACCTCAGCAGGATGTAGCCGGTAGCCATCACCGTCGAAGCCAAGGTCACCGGGAAGCCGACCTTGAAGAACTGCCAGAACCCGATTGGCCGACCGGACCTTTCGGCCATTCCTGCTGCCGCGATGTTGCACGCTGCCGAGATGAGGGTCAGGTTGCCGCCGAAGCAGGCACCGAGCGAGAGGGCCCACCAGTAGGCATTGTCCTGCGAGCCTCCCTGTATGTCCTCGACCACCGGGATCATCGCCGCAGTCAGAGGAATGTTGTCGACTATTCCGCCGACGATCGAGGAAGTCCAGATGATTCCGACCAGCTCGGCATTTCGGTTTCCCTGGGTCACGCTGGTGATTCCGTCAGAAACCTTGTCGATGGCGCCCGTTACCTCAAGCGCTCCAACCATCACGAAAAGGCCAATAAAGAAGAAGATCGTCGTCCATTCGATGTTTTCCAGCGCCTTCTCGATCGGGATCCGGGTGACCATCAAAGCCACCGCCGCACCGGTCAGGGCGACCGTGGCGGGCTCGACGTGGATGTACTGATGAATGAAGAAGAGAAAAATGGTGCCGAGCAGCACCGGCATCGTCCTCTTGAGCTCGGCCTTGTCCCGGATCGAAGCGGCCGCGTCGAGTTCCATCACGAACCTCCGGTCCCGCTCGTCCACCTGAATCTGGCTTCGGTAGGCGAAATAGAGACCGACCGTGATCACCGCCAGGATCACCGCCACACCGGGCAGATTGTTGACGAGGAAATCGTTGAAGCTGAGCCCGGCCGCGTTGCCGATCATGATGTTCGGCGGGTCACCGATCAGGGTCGCCGCGCCACCGATGTTCGCCGCCATCACCTGGATCAGGACCAGCGGCATCGGGTTGATGTCCAGGGTGTCAGCCAGCAGGAAGGTGATCGGCACCATCAGAAGAATGGTGGTCAGGTTGTCCAGGAAGCCGGCCAGAACCGTGACCGTTATCGACAGCATCACCACGAGCAGAAACGGATTTCCCCGCGAGATCTGGCCAGCCTTAACGGCGACGTAGTCGTAGATGCCGCTTTGGCTGGTGAGATAGACCAGCACCATCATTCCGGCCAGGAGGCCGAGCGTCCCGTACTCGACTGACTCGATCGCCAGTTCCTGGTTGTAATCGCCGACGAAGAGGACGACGACGGCGGCTCCGAGCAGGGCGACTTTGGTGCGATGAACCCGCTCACTCGCGATCAGGGCGAGGGCGATCAGAAATGTCGCTACTGCAAGTGCCAGATGCCGAGTTTATGGACTGGCGAGGTCCTCCGCGCTGAAACCGGTCTTCAGGTCCGGAGGGCCCTGCCAAGCTGCTCGACGGTAATCACACCGGCCAGCTGGCCGCGCTCGTCGATCACCATCAGGGCGCCAAATCGTCTCAACTGGGGGTTGCCGAGCAGGGTGTCCAGCCCGGCCTGCCGGCTCACCGCGAGTGCCGGATCCCGTTCGGCCAGAGAACCGACCGGGGTAGAGGCCCGCTCAACCTCGGGGACGGCCTCGAGCCGGTCCCGCAGGGCCATCCCGATGAATGCTCCGGTCTCGTCGACAACCGGAAACCAGGACCAGCCGAACCGGAGGAAGTACTCCTCGATTGCCCGCGCGCAGTCGAGGTCGCCCGGGATCGCGACCGGCTCGGCGTCCATCACCTCGCCCACGGTCATTCCTTCGAGACGCTCGGAAACTGTGCTGCGGCTGGCGGCCCGGGCGGAACCGTTGACGAGAAAACCGATCATCGCGAGCCAGAGACCGCTGAACACGTTTCCGTTGAGCGCCCACACGAGGCCCAGCCCGATGAAGATGAAGCCGAAGATCCGGCCAAGTCCGGCAGCGAACCGGGTCGCAGCACCGCGCTTTCCGGTGATCTTCCAGGCGATTGACCGCACGATCCTTCCACCGTCCATCGGGAAGGCCGGGAGCAGGTTGAAACCCAGCACCAGAACGTTGACGGCGGTCAGCCAGGCGATCATCGTGATCACCCCGGTTGTGTCTGCGGTGACGCGCATCTCCAGCGCGTCCCTGAAGTTGTCGACGCCAGCCGCCTGAATTCCGATCACGCCAAGTACCACGGCGATCAGAAGGGTTACGAGCGGTCCGGCGATCGCGACCTTGAACTCGGTCCCGGGGCTGTCCGACTCCTGTTCCATCTCGGCGACCCCGCCGAAAAGCCAGAGCCGGATCGTCCTGATTCCGATCCCGCTACGCCGGGCGGCAACCGCGTGGCCGAGTTCGTGAAGCAGGATCGAGCCGAAGAAGCCGACAGCACTGAGCACCGCCAGCACGTAGGCCCCTGAACTTCCGGGTTCGTCAAGAACGTCGCCGTAGAACCCCGACAACCAGACGATCACGATGAAAAGGAAAAGGAACCACGACCAGTCGACCGCGATCCGGATCCCGGCCACGCGGAAGAGGGTTATCGAGCTGGCGCCTCCGAACACGACCACATCGTATGGACATGCATCACCGGGCATGAGGCGGCCAGCGGATATCGTCCCCCGCCATGCCCGCTGAAGGTCAGATGAAACTCGCAGCTCCACACGGTGAAGCCGACCAGATCTGGCTGCGAGAACGGCTGGAGGAACTGGAGAAGATCGAGCGTCCGTCCGCCTCGGAAGGTGAGCGAATCGCCGCCGGGTGGCTGGTTGAAGAGCTCTCCCGGCTCGGCGCCGACGCCAGGGTCGAAACCGGGAAAGCGCACGGCACATACTGGTGGCCGATCGGAATCGGCACGGCTCTGGGGGCTGCTGCGGGCGTGGCGACGCTGAGGGGCAGCCGGATGACGGGCGCGCTTCTGGGAGCAGCCGGTGCGGCGGCGATAGCCACGGATTTCCCGCCAAGGCCCCGCTACCTCCGGCGTCTGCTGCCAGCCCGCGAGACTTTCAACGTGATCTGCGAGCTGGGTGACCCTGAGGCCGAGCGGACCGTCGTCTTCGTCTCCCATCACGACGCCGCCAATCAGGGGCTCGTCTTTCACCCCGGCATTCCGGACCTTGTGTCGAAGACCGGTGCCTTCAAACACCTCGACACCTCACCGATGCTTATGGCCCCGGTCATCGGGGGCCCGCTGCTCAGTGCCCTCGCCGGCTTGACCGGAAGTCGCAAACTGGCGACGGCCGGCACGATAGTTTCGGCTGGTGCGACCGCCTCGATGATCGACATCGGCCTTCGCAACGTGGTGCCGGGAGCAAACGACAACGGGACAGCGGTGATCGCACTGCTCGAACTCGCCCGGCGCTTCCTTGCCGACCCACCGGAGGGCCTCAGGCTGATTCTGCTCTCGACCGGCTCCGAGGAGTCCTTCAGCGAGGGCATGAAGGCCTTCGGCGAGCGCTACTTCCCCGAGCTGCCGGTCGAATCAACTTTTTTCATCAACATGGACACGATCGGTTCTCCCTATCTGACCGTGCTGCGGGGAGAGGGCTTTCTGAAGATGTTCGAATACCCGCCCGAAGCTCTCATCCTGGCCGACCGCACGGCCGAAGAGGAAGGCATCGACCTGATGCCCAACCTCAGGATCCGCAACGGGACCGATGGTCTCGAGGCTCTGGCGGCGGGTTATCCGGTCGTTTCGATCTGCTCCTGCACGGAGCACAAGCAGCCAGCCAATTATCACTGGCCAAACGACGTTTCAGAGAACGTCGACTTCGACACCGTGGAGGCTGGCATCCGCCTGGCCGAAGCGATGACCAGGCGGCTGGCACTCGACTGGGTCAGCCTGCCCGGCTGACCGTCTCTCAGGCTTCGTCTTCGGGGTCGCCCCAGCGATTGTCGCCGTAGTCGCGGTCCCGTTCGTCCTGGACCGGCTTCGCGTCCGGACCGTAACCGGCCTCGGTCAGCATCCGGCGGATATCGACGATCTGCTGGCGACCGATTTCCTTGCCGTGAGGAACGTGAAAGGTCTCGGTTTCAGGGCCGACCGTCACCTTGAGGTGACCGTTGTGCTCCTGATGGACTGTGCCAACAGCCTTGAGCAGTGACTCGACCTTCCTCCACTCGAGTGAGTGCTTCTGGTGGTCGAAGATCTCGGCCAGGGTGGTGCTGTGGTGATTGCTCAGACCGTGATCGGCCATTTCTCTCCTTGATTGATTGCGGGGTGAAACGAAGTCTCAGACCACCGGGGTCGAGCGTTCGATGATCGTCTTGAAATCAGTTCCGGCGGGAAGTGTCCCGAATGCCTCGCCCCAGTCGCCACCGAGTCGCGACGCGCAGAATGCATCGGCGACCGCGGGGTCGCCGTGGCGAACCAGCATCGAGGCCTGGAAGGCAAGACCCATCGACTCGACCACCCGGCGGGCTCGAACCTCAAGGGTCTCGGGGTCACCGGTGATCTGCTCCTGAAGTTTCCCGACGAAATCATCGAGACGAGGGTCAGCGCCTTTCGCCTCGCCCACCTCGTTGAAGAAGGCTTCGTAGGAGGCAGGGCTCTTGACCATCGCCCTCAGGGCGTCGAGGCACTGGACGTTCCCGGACCCCTCCCAGATCGACATCAGCGGGCTCTCCCGGAAAAGCCGGGGCATTCCTGACTCTTCGGCGTAGCCGTTTCCGCCGAAGCACTCGAGTGACTCCACCGCATGCCAGGGCGCGCGCTTGCAGATCCAGTACTTGAGAACCGGGGTCGCAAGCCGCTGGAGCAGAGCCGCTTCTTCGTCTCCGGCGGCCGCTTCGTCGTATGCCCTCGCGAGACGCATCACGGAAGCTGTCGCGGCTTCCGACTCGATGCAGAGGTCAGCCAGGACGTTCCCCATCAGTGGCTGGTCGATCAGCTTCCGGCCGAAGGCCGACCGGTTGGCCGCGTGATGGGTGGCCTGTGCCACGCCGTTTCTCATCCCGGCGCTGGAGCCGATCGCGCAGTCGAGGCGGGTGTGGCTGACCATCTCGATGATCGTCCTGATGCCGCGGCCGTCTTCACCGACCATGCGGGCCCAGGCTCCCCTGAACTCGACCTCCGAGGATGCGTTCGACTTGTTGCCCAGCTTTTCCTTGAGTCGCTGGACATGAAAGCGGTTCCGTTCTCCGCCAGGGGTGAAGCGGGGGAGCAGGAAACAGGAGACCCCTGCATCGGTCTGGGCCAGAACAAGAAAGGCGTCGCACATGGGTGCCGAGCAGAACCACTTGTGGCCGGTGATCTCGTACTCCCCTCCGGGGCCACCGCCATTCAGCGGTACGGCCCGGGTGGTGTTTGCCCTTACATCTGATCCGCCCTGCTTTTCGGTCATCGCCATACCGGCAAGGCAGCCCGGCTTCTCCTCCGGGGGCCGGAGCTTTCCGTCGTACTCAAGCGAGGTGAAGCGGGGCTCCCACTCCTCGGCAATTTCCGGCTGGTTCCTGAGCGAAGGGATCACCGAGAAAGTCATCGAGATCGGGCAGCCAACTCCGGCTTCGACCTGCGCCAGCTGGGTGAACAGGGCCGCGCGGGCCACATTCGCCCCGATGCCCGGCTCGCGCCAGGGCAGGGCGTGAAGGTCATGCTCGATGCCAAGGCTCATCAGCTGGTGCCATGCGGGATGGAACTCGACCTCGTCGATCCGGTGACCGAAGCGGTCGAAGGCCTTGAGTTTCGGCGGGTACTCGTTCGCGTCGCGGCCGGCGAGGAGGGTGTCGGGCTGGCCGCAGATCCTGCCCAGATTGCTGATTCTGTCCTCGGCCCAGGCGGCACCTTCACGCTTCACGGCCTCCTTGAGCGGGCGGTCGGTTTCGTAAAGGTTGACGTTCTCCAGCGGAGTCGACTGGTTGAAGACTGTGTGTGTCGCGTGGGCAGCGGGTTCGGCGGTTTCCGGCATGTTCCTATCGTCGCACAGGCACCCCGGGAGCTGTCACGGATAACTACCCATTGACGCCTCCATCGCGTTTCGCTCTATAGCATCGGATACTGCAAGAGCCTCAGCCGAATATCGAAGGGAAGTTCCAGTCGTGTCGAAGATCAAAGTGACCAATCCGATAGTCGAGCTGGATGGCGACGAGATGACCCGCATCATCTGGTCGTTCATCAAGGAGCAGCTGATCCTTCCCTACCTTGACGTCGATCTGAAGTACTACGACCTCGGGATCGAGAGCCGCGACGACACCGACGACCAGATCACGGTCGACGCCGCCAACGCGATCAAGGAGTACGGCGTCGGCGTCAAGTGCGCGACGATCACGCCCGACGAGGCCCGCGTCGAGGAGTTCGGCCTCAAGGAGATGTACCGCTCGCCGAACGGCACCATCAGGAACATCCTCGGCGGAGTCATCTTCCGCGAGCCGATCGTGATTTCAAACGTGCCGCGCCTGGTGCCCGGCTGGACCAAGCCGATCATCATCGGCCGTCACGCCTTCGGCGACCAGTACCGGGCCACCGACATGGTGGTCGAGGGAGCAGGAACCCTGACCATGACCTTCACCCCGAAGGACGAGGGTGAGCCGATCGAGATGCACGTCCACGACTTCCCTGGCGGCGGCGTCGCCATGGCGATGTACAACCACGACGATTCGATCCGTGACTTCGCCCGGGCCTCGTTCCGTTACGGCCTCGAGCGCGGCTACCCGGTCTACATGTCAACCAAGAACACGATCATGAAGCGCTACGACGGCCGGTTCATGATCCTCTTCCAGGAGATCTTCGACGACGAGTTCAAGGAGGAGTTCGACAAGGCCGGGCTCACCTACGAGCATCGCCTGATCGACGACATGGTCGCTTCCGCCCTCAAGTGGGAGGGTGGCTACGTATGGGCCTGCAAGAACTACGACGGTGACGTCCAGTCCGACACGGTCGCGCAGGGCTTCGGGTCGCTCGGCCTGATGACCTCGGTCCTGATGACTCCGGACGGAAAGACCGTCGAGGCTGAAGCCGCCCACGGCACGGTAACCCGCCACTATCGCGAGCACCAGAAGGGCAACGCCACATCGACCAACCCGATCGCCTCGATCTTCGCCTGGACCCGCGGACTTTCCGCCCGCGGCCGAATGGACGAAACGCCGGAAGTCAGCCAGTTCGCCGACACCCTCGAGCGGGTATGCATCGAGACAGTCGAGAGCGGCAAGATGACCAAGGACCTTGCCCTGCTGGTCGGTTCTGACCAGGAATGGCAGACCACCCAGGAATTCCTCGCTTCGATCGACGAGAACCTTCAGAAGGCGATGGCCTAGGGCCCGCCACCAGAAACCAAGGAGAAGAACGTGAGTTCAACCGTCAAGGTAACTGTGACCGGTGCCGCCGGGCAGATCGGCTACGCCCTGCTTTTCCGGATCGCCAGCGGCCAGATGCTCGGTCCCGACACCAAGGTGCACCTGAGCCTGCTCGAGATTCCGGCTGCGGTGACGGCCGCCGAAGGCACCGCAATGGAGCTCGATGACTGCGCCTTCCCGCTGCTCGAGAAGATCAGCATTTCCGACGACCCGAAGGATGCATTCGACGGCGCCAACATCGGCCTGCTGGTCGGTGCCCGCCCTCGCGGACCGGGAATGGAAAGGGCCGACCTGCTCGAGGCTAACGGAGGCATCTTCAAGCCCCAGGGCGAGGCGATCAACGCCGGTGCCGCCGATGACATCAGGGTCCTCGTGGTCGGCAACCCCGCCAACACAAACGCCCTGATCGCGCAGTCGGCGGCTCCGGATGTCCCGAAGGAGCGCTTCACCGCGATGATGCGTCTCGATCACAACCGGGCGATCGCCCAGCTCGCGAACAAGCTGAGCCGGCCGGTTTCCGAGGTCGAACGGATGACCGTCTGGGGCAACCACTCGGCCACCCAGTACCCCGACATCAGCAACGCTCTGGTCGGCGGCACCCCCGCGCCGGGCCTGGTCGATGACGAAGTGTGGGTCCGTGAGGAATTCATCCCCCGGGTCGCCAAGCGCGGAGCCGAGATCATCGACGCCCGCGGTGCTTCGAGCGCCGCTTCGGCAGCCAACGCGGCGATCGACCACATTCGCGACTGGGTGCTCGGCACCCCGGAAGGCGACTGGGTCTCGATGGGCATTCCGTCGGATGGCTCCTACGGTGTCCCCGAGGGCATCATCGCCGGCTTCCCGGTCACCTGCTCCGGTGGCGAGTACTCGATTGTCCAGGGTCTCGAGATCGATGATTTCTCCCGGGAGAAGATCGACGCCAACGCGAACGAGCTGATGGAAGAGCGAAACGCCGTCGCCGACCTCGGCCTGCTGTAGACCCTTCAGCAACTGACGTCTCCCCTTCGCGGTGAGCAGCCCGGCAAGAGTCGTGATTCTGCGGGAGCTGCTCCCCGCGGGGAGGGACCTTCTCCAGCAGCATTTCGAGGTCGAGTCGCTAGGACTCGAAGCAGACCGGAAGACGATGCTGGCCGGGGCCAAAGGTGCCGACGCCCTGGTCACCGACCTGACCTTCCCTGTGGACGGTGAGCTGCTTGACGCAGCAGGCCCGCAACTCAAGGTCGTCGCCAACTTCGGTGTTGGCTACGACAACGTTGATCTCGAAGCCTGCGCCGCCCGGGACGTCACAGTCACCAACACCCCGGGTGCCCTGACAAACGCGACCGCCGAACTCGCTCTGGCCCTCGCCATGGCGGCAGCGCGCGACCTTTCCGGCGCCGAGAAGGACCTCCGCGAAGGAAGGTGGCAGGGATGGGATCCGCGCCGCTGGCGGGGATTCGAGTTGAGCGGCGCGACGATCGGGGTGATCGGGGCCGGCCGGATCGGCGCCCGATTCATGGAACTGGTTTCCGGGTTCGGAGGCGACCGGCTCTACACATCGAGGAGTCCAAAGCCGGATCTGGAACAAGGACTCGGCGCCGAGAAGGTCGAGCTGGACGAACTGCTCCGGCGCTCTGATCTGGTCAGCCTTCACCTCCCGGGAGGGAGCGCAACTCACCAGATCATTGACGAGCGGGCGATCTCGCTGATGAAGCCGACCTCGATCCTGGTCAACACCGGCCGTGGAACCCTCGTCGATTCACTGGCTCTCGCCCGTGCGCTTGAGGAGGGCCGGCTCGGCGCAGCCGGCCTTGATGTGTTCGATGGAGAACCGACCGTTCCCGAGGAACTGCTCCGGGCGCCACGCGTTGCCCTGGCTCCCCACATCGGCTCGGCTACATACCGGTCGCGGGACGAGATGGCGAGAATCGTGGCTGCGAATGTGGTCGCTGTTCTCGAGGGCCGCGAGCCACCCTCACCGGTAACCCCTTAAACGTCAAAGGGCCCCGATCCCGCGTTTGGAATCGAGGCCCCGGGACCGCCGTGGGCGGTCCGACTGGACGTGAGAGCTAGCGCTTGACGCGCAGAATCTTCGCCTTGGTCTTGCCGTTGGCGGAGGTCAGCTTGACCTTCACCTTCTTGACCTTGCCGCGCTTGATCGCCTTGGCGTAGCGTCCGAAGATCTTCACCTTCGCCTTGCCCTGACCCGCCTTGTTCAGGCGGTAGGCACCCTTTCCGACAACCTTGTTGCCGGCGGGAAGGGTGACGATGATCTTGCCGCCACGGGTTTCCGACTTGAAGCCGACAAGAAGGCTTCCACCCCTGAGGCTGGCGCTGTAGAGGGTCGGACCGGCAACGAGGCCGTTATCCCTGGTCACCTTGACGGAAGCGTCGTCAGAAAGCACGGCTCCGGAATCCTGGCTTGAGGACGAGCTGACCGTTGCGGTGTTGACGTATGTCTTCTCGCCAACCGGGACCGAGGATCCGGTCCTGGCTTCCAGGCAGAGCAGGTAGAGGGTTCCCGTCAGCGGATTCGCGGTCGGGTTCCAGACGTAGAAGACACGGCTCTTGGGCTGAGGGTCATTGCCGAGCGGCACCAGACCGTCATCGAATTCCCAGCCAGCGACGATTCCCTTTGCATTCTCGCCACAGATAAGGGATTCGGTCGCCTTGCCACCCGCGCCGATCGAAATCGGCTTGGTCACCTGGGTGAACACCAGCTCGGAGCTGGCTCCGTTCACTTCGGAGGTCTTGTTCTGGAGGCAGCGAATGCTCGCTTCAACAGTTGCGGCGGCGCCACTGACCTTGAGAGTCAGCTTGCGACCGGTATCGCCGACGGGCGCATTACCCAGCATGAGGACACGGCCACCGGAAACGTCGATTCCGGGGGCGATCGGGGTCGAGCCGACCGGGCAGTTCAGCGTCACCTCATGAATGCCGGGTTTCAAAACCACGGTCTGCGTGACCGGAGAGCCGACCGTCAGGCTCCGGCCTTCGGTGGTCTTGCCGGGCAGACACACGGCGAACAGCTTGAGCTGGGCCTGGCCGGTTGCGTGATTGGTTACCGACGCGCTGTAGCTTCCGGTCGAATCGGACTCGAGCTTGTGGATCTCGATGTCGTTCGCATCACCGGTGCCCTGGTCGATGTTGTCGACCCTGACTGCCGCATCCGAGATCAGGTCGCCAGGGTTGCAGGCGATCGACTCGTTGACAGTATTGCCGGCCTGCATCGAGATCTGCTTTTCCACCTTGTAGATGGTCAGCTGCTCGTTCTGGCTGGAGACCGTCGCGGCCGGAAGAGTCGTTTTGACCTTGATCTTGTAGGTCACGGTCTGCCCGGGAGCGACGGTGCCCGCGACGCAGGTGACCTGCTGGCCGGTGTAGGTGCAGGGATTGTCAACCTCGACGATGTCGAGGCCGGCCGGGACGTTGTCGGAAACGACTACGTTGCCCGAGCTGGCGGTTCCCCAGTTCTTGACCGAAATGGTGAAGGTCACGAAGCTGCCCTCGACGACCTCCGGGTTATCGGCGATCTTGTCGATCTTCAGCTTGGGGAGATCCGGGGTGGTAGGACCGGTGGGTCCAGTTGGGCTCGTCGGACCAGTCGGACCGGTCGGGCTCGTCGGACCGGTCGGGCCGGTCGGGCTGGTCGGGCCGGTGGGACCAGTCGGCGAAGTGGGGCCAGTCGGACCGGTGGGGCTCGTGGGGCCAGTGGGGCCCGTAGGACTGGTGGGGCCGGTCGGACCCGTCGGGCCGGTGGGCCCGGCCGGAGTGTCCGGGAGGCAGCCGGTGAACGGCGCGTGATGGGTCTCGCGGTCGGACTTGAAGGTCTTGGCGATGACCTGACCGATGTTGTGTCCGACATCATCGGCATCAACCAGCGCCTTGGTGGCCAGGATGGTGCCGCCGAAGGCCGATCCGGTCTTCAGGGTCACGTTGGAAGCGTTGGCGAAGTTCCAGAGGGTGTTCTTGTTCTGGGAGGCGGTCGCCGAGTCCTGCGCCTGATTCCAGCTTCCACCGATTCCGTTGCGGAAGTACATCTTGCCTTCCACATCGACGCTGGTCCCGGAGACGTTGATCAGGGCGGTCGAGCCGACCGGAACCTCGATCAGGATGGCCTTGAGATCCGAGAACATCGATGAGGTAACCGAGAAGACGTTCAGGGTGGTGTCGGTTCCCTTGAGGTAAAGGGCCTTGCCGCCGAGCGAGATGCCGGCCGGGTTCGAGCCGTTGGTGTTGATCACCGAGGCGCTGCCGGTCGCAGCGGCCGTCGCCCAGTTCGCTGACTTCGTTGCCAGGTCGCTGAACGCCGTTGAGAAGTTGGTCGGCGCGGCCATCAGCTGCGAGCCGCCGCCGTTGTAGTTGATGTAGCCGGTCAGCCCAGGGGTCCAGGCGCTGCCGCGCTGAAGGTTGAACGACTTCGAAGTTCCGTTAACGACGAGAGTTGGATACGTCTTGCCGTAAGGGGGATCGGTGAGATGGGTGCCGACCGTCATGCCGGACGCATTCAGGTTGCCGCCGTAGGCGATAGCGCCTTCGGATTCGGCTCCGCGGCTGCCGTTCATCTGGACGAACTCGGTGTAGCCGGTTGCTGCGCCGACGGGGTTTGCCATGCACGTCACCGAGGGGGCGGTAGCTCCCGCTGGTGCTGCGAACAGGAACGCTCCGATAGCGGCCAGAGCCGCGATCACGGTTGCCTTCATGGCACGACTGGTGCTGGGGATCATGTGGTCCTTGTGTAGTTGTCTGCTGCCACCAGAGTCGTTTCCCAAAGACTCCGGGCTGAACTGACAACGCAGCGAACCGATGTCGCTGACTTGGGACGCTGTGGATCCCCCGATCCGCACCGTCCGGCAAGGCCAACCTCAACGGAGGTCGGAGATGCCGTTCAGAATTGGCTGACTATTGTACAGATCAGAAACACCAGTGGCCCCGAAAAGTTTCACGAAGGGTGCTGAAGCGTTCTCAGCTGTCGCGGTCAGACCTGCGAGACCGCGGCACAGTGCGGAAAATGTGGTCCCAGAACGGGGTCGAAACGCCGTAACCGTAGTGATGGTCCTGGAAGTGGTGCCGCATGTGATGCTCCCGCACCTTCTTGCCGATTTTCGACTTCGGCACGAAATGGTGAAGGTAGTAATGCGTGTAGTCGTAAGCCAGGTAGCCCGCGAGGAAACCGGCGAAGCAGGCAAAGCCAGTGGGAGAGCCGAAAATGAGCATGAACGCGGCGTAGAAGATCAAGGCCAGCGGGATGCTCGCGGCCGGCGGCATGACCAGTCTCATCTTGTCGTTGGGATGGTCGTGGTGGACGCCGTGAATGATGAAGTTGATCTTGTCGCCACCCTTGAACTTGGGTGTCCAGTGAAAGAGCAGGCGGTGCAGCCAGTACTCCGAGAGGGTCCAGATCGCCAGTCCGGCAACGAAAAGTCCGATTGTCGAGAGGGCGGAAAGGCCCCGGTCAACTCCCAGCCAGATCAGCACGGCAATGATCGGTCCGTAGATCAGCAGGGGCACTACGGGGTGAACTCTCGAGAAAAAGTTCAGGAATCTGTTCTCGAAAAGGTCAGGTGAAGCGGCGAGTCTTTCGGTACGTTCGGACGATCCCATATGTGAATAATGGTAGCGTGACTCGTCACCCCGACTCTCAGGAGAGACCCGCAGAGATGACCGATACCGCCACAGCAACCCAGGACTTCAAGGTCGCCGACCTTTCGCTCGCCGAGTATGGCCGCAACGAGATCCGTCTGGCCGAGCACGAGATGCCGGGCCTGATGGCGACTCGCCGCGAGTTTGCAGACTCAAAACCGCTGGCAGGCGCCAGGATCACCGGTTCGCTCCACATGACGATCCAGACCGCGGTTCTGATCGAGACGCTGGTCGAACTCGGTGCCGACGTGCGCTGGGCCAGCTGCAACATCTTCTCCACCCAGGATCACGCCGCGGCAGCCGTCGCGGTGGGCCCTAACGGCACTCCCGATAACCCCCAGGGGGTTCCGGTCTACGCCTGGAAGGGCGAGACCCTCGAGGAGTACTGGTGGTGCACGGAGCAGGCCCTGACCTGGCCCGAAGCCGGCGCAGACGGCTCAGTTGGCCCCAACATGCTTCTCGACGATGGCGGAGACGCGACGCTGCTGATCCACAAGGGCGTCGAATTCGAAAAGGCCGGTGCCGTCCCGAACCCCGAAGGTGCAGACTCCGAGGAGTTCCGGGTCGTTCTTCAGACCCTGACCGATTCACTGGCTGCGGACCCGCAGAAGTGGACCGAGATCGCCAGGGGAATCAAGGGCGTAACCGAAGAGACCACCACTGGTGTTCACCGTCTCTACGAGATGCTCGAGAACGGCGAGCTGCTCTTCCCGGCGATCAACGTCAACGACTCGGTGACCAAGTCGAAGTTCGACAACCTTTACGGCTGCCGCCACTCGCTGATCGACGGCATCAACCGCGCCACCGACGTGATGATCGCCGGCAAGGCCGCTGTGGTCTGCGGATTCGGTGACGTCGGCAAGGGCTGTGCGGAATCTCTGCGGGGCCAGGGCGCAAGGGTGATCGTCACCGAGATCGATCCGATCTGTGCCCTCCAGGCATCGATGCAGGGCTACGAGGTTCGGCGCCTTGAAGATGTCGTCGATACCGCTGACATCTTCATCACGACCACCGGCAACAAGGACATCATCACCGCCGATCACATGTCGAAGATGAAGCACCAGGCCATCGTTGGCAACATCGGCCACTTCGACAACGAGATCGACATGGCCGGGCTCGAAGCGATCCCCGGAATCGAGCGGATCGAGATCAAGCCGCAGGTTCACGAGTGGCAGTTCCCCGACGGCCACTCGATCATCATCCTCTCCGAGGGGCGCCTGCTGAACCTCGGCAACGCGACCGGCCACCCGAGCTTCGTAATGTCGAACTCCTTCACCAACCAGGTGATCGCGCAGATCGAGCTCTACGCGAAGGCTGACGACTACGAGCTCGGTGTCTTCGTGCTGCCGAAGCACCTCGACGAGAAGGTCGCCAGGCTCCACCTGAAGGCCGTCGGAGCCGACCTCACCGAGCTCTCTCCGGAGCAGGCCGCCTACATCGGCGTCAAGGTCGAAGGCCCCTACAAGCCCGAGCACTACCGCTACTAGGCATCATCCCGGACCGGCCTGAGGGGGTCCGGGACGGCAGTACTTCCCGAAAACCGTCGCTGCGCTCCTCATTCCGGAGGTTTTCGGGAAGCACCACGGGTGGGCCATCTTTGGGAGGGCCACCCGACGCCCTGCCGCGATCACATGAGCCGGGTCAGCTGATGCAGTTCGCTCGCTTCTTCTTTGGCGGGAAGGGGAGGTCCGCGATCGCTGCGGTTTCGAGGTAGCGGTTTTCCATCTTCTTGCCGCTTCCCGCCAGCAGGGCCTCGCCAGTCTTGCGTAGCTCTGCCCGCGGGGCGTCCTTGCGGACCCAGGGCGCGAGAGTTATGAACTGACGTTTCGGACCGGCGTATCGCTCGTATGAGGGGGCGTCCTCGGCCTGGAGTTTGCGGTTTCCGACATAGGCGCACTGCTTCTTGCCGAGCAGGCCGCGCTGGGTGATCGCGGTCTGACCGTCGAAAGGCAGGTCCCCGAGGTTGCCGACCATGTGCGGGGTCACGTTGTAGGTGAACTTCACGCCCGGGTCCACGACGGAACGCCAGGTGGAGCCCATCCAGTCGAGTGGTTGCCAGTAGCTGCCCGTGGGGTTGGCCCATTCACCGGGGTTGGCTTCATCCTGCATGACCAGGTTGGTCCCCAGATGGCTCAGGCATCGCATATAGGTAACGCTGATGTCCGCACAGGGGGCAGCTGACGGGATCGGATCTCCGATCGAGTAGCCGAACTGGAAAGCCGGAAGGCTCGTCGCGAACCCGACCTTCGCCCTGGTCCCGGGGATCCGGTACGGCTTGACGTTCGCGACCCCGTCAGGGCCACTCTTCGGACCGGGCGTGAGGCCCAGCACGAGTTCGATCGTGGTCAGCGGAAGCTTCTTGTTGGAGGCGACGACATTGCGCAGGGGTCGCGGTCCTTCCTGCCGGACCAGCTTCGGCCCCCACATGAAGACCTCGTTGTAGACCTCAGGGCTGGTTGCCACGTACACGCTCTTCGGCTTCGGCAGGTCCGGGTCCCGGAAGATGTCGATCTCGGCCGGATCCATCGACTCCCTGAAGGCAGGCTGATTGTTCGATCCGAGGATGTAGATGCCATACCGGCGGGCCATGTCAGAGAACACCTGCATCCAGCCGCGCGCGTCGGTGTCCGTGGTCGCCATGAAGCCCCGGGCGAACGGGCTCGGAATGCTGAACCTCGAGAGGTACTCGGCGTTCGGCCCGGCGTAGGCGGCCGTGATCCGGTTCAGTCCGGCGATCGCCCGGCAGGGGGGCGCGGCCTCGGCACACTCGGAGACCTCGGAGGGCCTGGCGAAAGCCTTGCGGGCGCTGGTGCCACGCGACCCGGTTCCGATTGCCATCAGGCCGATGTCCTCGTTGAAAGCCACCACGTTAGGACGGTGCTTCGACTTGTAGGGGAGGACCCACTTCCTGATCATGCATTCGATCTTCTTCCGAAAGCTCGAGTAGGTCTTGATGTGCCGGGCTTCCTGTTTGAACTGCATCGCAAAGACCCTGGGTCCACCCTTCGCGTCCCGGCGCTTCAGCAGGGCCCGGGCCGGCCTCCGGGTGTCCTTCGCGAAGGTCGCGCTGCAGGCCCTTGCCGAGGGAGCCTTGGGGATCGGGGAAAGCGCGGGAGCCACCTGTTTGATCGCGGTACGGGCCATCGACGGATCGTTCGAGATCACTGCGTCAACTCCCAGGCCGGTCGCAGCCTTCACGTCGGCCGCGTTGTCGATCGTCCAGGGCACCACCTGGAGGCCTGCGTGATGCGCGTCGGAGACGTAGGTCTGGTCGATGGGCCACTGCGGTGAAACCCAGTCAATCCCGTTGTTCCTGGCGATGTTGATGCCGACCCCGTTGATTGCGTTCAGGGTCAGGAAGGAGGTCGCCGGTTCGGGGTAGACCTGATGGAAGCGAGTCAGGTTGGCGAGTGTGAAGGACTGGATGATCAGCTGCGACGAGGGAACTCCCGACGCCTTGATCACGTTGGCGACGGTCTCCGCGTAGTCGTAGGTCGGGTCGAAGTCGTTGTCGGTCGGCAGGTTCTTGATCTCGATGTTGGCCTGGGCGCCCGTTCTCTTCAGGAGAGCCAGGAACTCCGCCAGGGTAGGTACCGCGGTCCGCCTCTCGTCTTCGGCACCGAGAGTCTCGGCCGCGTCGTCGATCCCGATCACGTCGATCTCGCACTCGGCCCGGATCTGGGCGGCAGTCACCGCCGAGACAGGGCCGATGCAGTTGGTCGTGCGGTCGAACTCGTCATCGTGGATCACAACCGGCACGTCATCCGAGGTCAGCTTCACATCGGCTTCGAGAACGAAACCGAGCCGGGCCGACTTCTCGAAAGCGGCGAGCGAGTTCTCCGGAACCGCAGCTTTCCCGGCTCCCAGGGGGCCTCCCCGGTGGCCATGCACCCAGGGTGATGCCGAAGCCTCGGACGCGAAGGCGCAAAGGACAAGCACGGACACGAACAGGAACGAGAAACGGAAATTCAAGAACTACCCCCTCGAGTCGACCGGTCACCCCGCGGGGTTCCCCTCCAGGGTCAGGATAACCGGGGCAAGGGCAACCGGGGAGAGCCTCGGGCGGCAGGCCAAACGTTGCATCAGTCTGGCCACGGACGAACTCTCCCCCTGGCGGTCGTTAGTCGAACCGCAAAATGCGGGGGTTGTTGCCAACTTGTGAATCAAGAATCCTGCGATTTGCGGAATCGCCTCCGACGCCGACCGGGCGGTCCTGCTTGGATGGCCACCGGTGGCACGGACCAGCAAAAAGCTCCCCTCTTGCGAGGACTGTTACTTCCGCCAGAAGATGCTGTGCGCGCTCGACCTGGAAGAGCCCTGCGGCACTTTCCGCGAGAGCCGTCCGGAAGGACTCGTGCCCCCGCGCCAGCCGATGCTCCTGCTTCGTCCTCCACGCTGGGCCGACCGGGATGTCGACAAGTCATCGGGCCTCCGGCGCCTCCCGACCTGAGCGGGACGCAAGCCGCCGGGCGGCATTCAGCGTTCATTCGAGACGCAGCGCAAAGGCCCCTCAGGAGTAGCATTGACCGGATGAACGGTCTCGGTCTGGGCTTATGAAGATCACGGTCCTGGGCAAATCGCCTGCCTGGCAGGACGCTGATGGTGCCTGCAGTGGTTACCTGGTGACCGAAGGCGATACGACCGTCCTGCTCGACTGCGGCAACGGTGTATTCGGCAAGCTGCGGAAGTACCACGATTACGTCGACGTCGATGCGATCGTGATCTCGCACCTTCACGCCGATCATTTCGCAGACCTGATCCCGTACGGCTTCGCTCTTCGGTTTGCACCGAGACAGCAGCCGGTTCCGATCGACCCCTGGCCGGGCACAGACAATCCGGCCCGGCCGAAGCTGTACGGGCCGCCCGGTTCGCATCGTTTCCTCGACGACCTGGACGGATCGTGGAGTCTGGGACGCCATTTCGAACAGGCCTTCGAGACTTCCGAGTACGACCCCGATGGATCGGTCGAGGTCGGTCCAATCAAGATCACCTTCCGCGAGGTTCCGCACTACATCACTACCTACGCGATGTCGGTAACCGGTTCCGGCGACGGCAGAATCGTCTACGGTGCCGACTGTTGCCCCAACGAAGCCCTGGTTGAACTCGCCGACGGGGCGGACCTCCTGATCGCCGAGTCGACGCTGCCCAGACCGGAACGCGACGGCGTTCGAGGGCACCTGACTCCCTCCGAGGCAGGCGAACACGCCGAGAAGGCGGGAGCCAGGTCACTGATGCTCACACACATCTCCGACGAGATCGATACGGAGTGGGCGCTCGCCGAGGCCCGCTCGACCTACAGCGGGCCCGTGCAGGTGGCACGCGAGGGCGTCGAGATCGAAGTTTGAGCCGGGGCCGGCTCGTGAATAGTCTTCAGACAAATGTCTGAACGAGATCTTTTCGCCAACTTCGCCCGGATGCGCCGGGAGATGGACGAAATGCTGGGCGGCACATGGGGGCGAGCGACCTACATCAGCCGCCGGGCGAGTGGCTTCTCTCCGAACGTCGACGTCTACTACTCGGGGGATCCCCAGCGTGCGGTCGTCAAGTGCGACCTGGCCGGGATCGACCTGTCCACGGTCGGGATTGAAGTCAGCGGCCGGCAGCTCACGATCATCGGTGAACGCCCGGTCCAGGAAACCGAGGGCCGCGTCTATCAGCAGGTCGAGATTCCCACCGGGCCGTTTCGCCATGTCGTCGAACTTCAGGTTGATGTCGATTCCGAACGGGCCACCGCCACCTACGACGACGGCGTGCTCAGGGTCGAGCTGCCCCTGCGTGACGAGACCGAGGTGACCCGGCGTGTGCCGGTCGGCCGGGCCCGGAAGAGGGGGGAGATCGATGGCTGACGAGAGCCAGAGCGTTCCGGTTCTCGAAGTCGTCAGTGGCAGCGATGAGGACTTCGAGGAGGCACTGAGGGGCGAGCAGGAACTTCCGGAGGCGATGCCGGTTCTGCCCCTTCGTGACACGGTCGCCTACCCGGACACCCTGGCTCCGCTGGGGGTAGGGCAGGAGCGTTCCATCAAGCTCGTCGATGACGTCCTTGCCGGAAACCGGATGCTGGTCATGGTCGCTTCACGTGACCCCGAGGAGGACACTCCGCGACCGGAACAGCTCCACGACGTAGGGGTGGTCGGCGTAGTAACCCGAATGCTCAAGGTTCCTGACGGGACGATCCGGATTCTCGTCCAGGGCAGCCAGCGGGTGAGGCTCGGTGACTACGTGACAGAGACCCCGTACCTCGTGGCCCGTATTACCGAAATGCCCGATGTCGTCGAGCAGTCACCCGAGCTCGAGGCCCTGACCCGGAACGTCCAGAAGACCTTCTCGGACATCATCGAGCAGATTCCCTACCTTCCGGAAGAGCTGCAGCTGGCGGTCACCAACATCGATGACCCGTCCGCACTCTCCCACCTGATCGCCGGAGCGCTCCGGATCTCGACCGAGGAGAAGCAGCTGCTGCTCGAGGAGGTGGACGTCGCGAAACGGCTGCGGATGCTCTCCGAAATCCTCGCCCGCGAACTCGAAGTGATCCAGCTCGGATCGCAGATCCAGTCCGAGGTCCAGTCATCGATCGACAAGGGCCAGCGCGAGTACTTCCTGCGCGAGCAGCTCAAGGCGATCCAGGCCGAACTTGGCGAGGAGGACGAACTCACCGCCGAGATCAATGAACTCCGCGAAAGGATCGAGGCGGCGCAACTCCCGGATCATGCTCATCATGCCGCCGAACGCGAGCTCTCCAGGCTAGAGAAGCTGCCGCCCGCGGCCGCCGAGCACGGCGTGATCAGGACCTATCTGGAATGGCTGGTCGACCTCCCCTGGTCGAAGGAGACCGACGACAACCTCGACATCGAGCACGCCAGGGAAGTCCTCGACGCTGACCACTACGACATGGAGAAGATCAAGGACCGCATCCTCGAGTACCTCGCGGTCCGCAAGCTCAACCCTGATTCCCCGGGGCCGATTCTCTGTTTCGTCGGCCCTCCCGGAGTCGGCAAGACCAGCCTGGGTCAGTCGATCGCGCGGGCCCTGGGCCGGGAATTCGAACGCATTTCGGTTGGCGGGGTGCGGGATGAGGCCGAGATCCGCGGGCACCGGCGCACCTACATCGGCGCGATGCCCGGAACGATCATCAGGGCGCTCCGCGACGCCGGATCGAAGAACCCGGTCTTCATGATTGACGAGATCGACAAGATGGGCTCGGATTTCCGGGGTGACCCCTCCTCGGCCATGCTCGAGGTGCTCGACCCGGCCCAGAACGAGACCTTCCGCGATCACTACCTCGACATGCCATTCGACCTGTCGGACGTCATGTTCATCGCGACCGCCAACGTCCTTGACACGATCCCGGGCCCGCTGCGCGACCGCATGGAAGTGATCCAGCTCGCCGGCTACACGGTCGACGAGAAGCGGCACATCGCCCGCCGCTACCTCGTCCCCAGGCAGATCAAGGCGAACGGCCTCAAGCCCTCCCAGATCTCCTTCACCGACCCGGCCCTGACCGCGATCATCGAGGAGTACACCCGGGAAGCGGGTGTGAGAAACCTCGAACGCGAGATCGGGACCGTCTGTCGCAAGGTGGCCAGGGTTTTCGCCGAAGAGAGCGGCAAGACCAAGAAGATCAAGGTTTCAGGCAAGAAGGTCCGCGAAATGCTCGGACGGCGCCGGGTTTTCTCCGAGACGAGAAGGCGAACCAGGGTGCCCGGTGTATCCACCGGACTCGCCTGGACCCCGACCGGCGGCGACGTGCTCTTCATCGAGGCGACAGCAATGCCGGGAGCCGGGAAACTCGTGATCACCGGTCAGCTCGGTGAAGTGATGAGAGAGTCCGCGCAGGCGGCACTCTCGTATGTGCGGGCCAACGCCCGGGTTCTCGCTCCCGGGCTCGACGAGAAGTGGTTCGCGACGCATGACCTTCACATCCACGTGCCTGCCGGGGCCGTGCCAAAGGATGGACCTTCGGCAGGTGTGGCTATCACGGTCGCGCTCGTCTCCCTGATCACCGGACGACCGGTCCGCAACGACGTCGCCATGACCGGCGAGGTGACCCTGACCGGACAGGTGCTGCCGATCGGTGGCGTAAAGGAGAAATCACTGGCCGCGCAGCGGGCGGGAATCAAAATCGTGATCCTCCCCGGAAGAAACGAGGGAGACGTCGAAGAGATCCCGGAACACGAGCGCGCAGACGTCGAATTCAGGTACGCCGACAAGGTCGGAGACGCCCTGGCCGTGGCACTCGAAGGAACGCTGAAAGTCTGAGGATCAGGTGGTTCGGTTTTCTTTGTGACGGGGTACCGGTATCCTCAGAGAACTTCAAACGGAACCAAGCGAGGGGTACATGGGCAAGGAAAACTTTTCAGAGAAGGCAGGCCAGGCTTACTCGACAGTGCGCGACAACCAGCATGTCCGCCGACTGATCGAGGATGAGGAGCTTCGCGCGAGTCTGATCGCCGCTGCCCTCGCCGGCCGCAAGGCGCTCCAGCGCATCCAGACGAACCGAAGCTCGGCTGTCGAATCGGTGACCCAGGACAAGCGCGTCAAGAAGGAACTTCAGAGCGCCGCCGACTCCCTCCGCGATGCTGCCGAACGCATCCGTGAGCCCAAGCGGAAGAAGCGTCACCCGATCCGGAACATCCTTCTGGTTGGTGTCGTTACCGGTGGCCTGGTCCTCGTCTTCAGCGAGTCGGCCCGCAAGAGCCTGCTCGACGCGATCTTCGGTGCCGAAGAGGAGTTCGTCTACACCTCGACCACCAGCACCGAAACCGCCCAGACCAACGGCACTCCAGTCGGCGAGTAGCCCGGGCGGCGCCAGGGGCCACCAGCCGCCCGCTGGCTTCGTCGGCGGCCAGGAATGACAGCTCACGTACCCGCGTACTATCGCGGTCATTCCCGGCCTGTCTGCTTGCCAGCGAACGGCTGGAGGCCCTTGGCATCCACCCGCTGAGGGTTCAGCGAACTGCCCGGCCCGGGGCTCTCGCGTAGACTGCTCCGTCCTTTGGCCCGCAGGGATGACATACGCAATGTGGCCATCGTCGCTCATGTCGACCATGGCAAAACCACTCTCGTAGACGCGATGCTCTGGCAGTCTGGCGCGTTCCGCCAGGGCCAGGACGTCAACGAACGGGTCATGGACTCGATGGACCTCGAGCGCGAGAAGGGCATCACGATTCTCGCCAAGAACACGGCGGTCCAGTACGGCGACGTCAAGCTGAACATCATCGACACCCCGGGCCACGCCGACTTCGGTGGCGAGGTCGAACGCGGCCTCACCATGGTCGACGGGGTGGTGCTGCTGGTCGACGCGTCGGAGGGCCCGCTGCCGCAGACCCGTTTCGTGCTTGGCAAGGCTCTCGAGGCGGGGTTGCCGGTGATCCTCGTCGTCAACAAGGTCGACCGGCCCGACGCCAGGATCGGCGAGGTCGTCGACGAGGTCTACGAGCTCTTCATGGATCTTGGTGCGGATGGTGAGCAGATCGAGTTCCCGATCGTCTACACGAACGGCAAGAAGGGCTGGGCGTCGCTGGAGGAGGGGGTCGAAGGAGAGGACCTCAAGCCGCTCCTGGACCTGATGGTCGAACACATTCCCGCTCCGGAGTACGAGGAAGGGCACGTCCTTCAGGCCTGGGTAACCAATCTCGACGCCTCGCCGTACCTGGGAAGGCTCGCGATCTGCCGGGTGATCCAGGGCACGATCAAGGCCGGGTCCCAGGTCGGATGGTGCCGTGCCGACGGGTCGGTCGAGAAGGCCAGCGTCTCGGAGCTCTTCGTTACCGAAGCTCTTGAGCGCGTACCCGCGAAGGAAGCCGGGCCGGGAGAGATCATCGCCGTGGCCGGCATCCCCGAAGTGACAATCGGCGAAACCCTTTCCGACACCGAGAACCCCGACCCGATGCCGGTGATCAAGGTCGACGAGCCGTCGCTCTCGATCGTCGTCGGAATCAACACCTCCCCGCTGGCCGGTCGTGACGGAGACAAGGTCACCGCCCGCCAGATCCAGAACCGTCTCGATCAGGAACTGCTTGGCAACGTCGCCATCCGCGTGCTGCCTACCGAACGGCCCGACGCATGGGAGGTACAGGGCCGGGGAGAGCTACAGCTTGTGATCCTCCTCGAGATGATGCGTCGTGAAGGCTTCGAGCTGACCGCCGGCCAGCCGCGGGTTCTGACCCGCGAGGTCGACGGCGAAATGCACGAGCCGATGGAGCGCCTGGTGATCGATGTCCCGGAGGAGCATGTTGGCGCAGTCACCCAGCTGCTCGCCGCCCGCAAGGGCCGGATGGAGAACATGACCGCCCAGTCCGACAACTGGACCCGGCTCGACTACGTGATCCCGGCCCGCGGACTGGTCGGTTTCAGGACCGAGTTCCTGACCGAGACCCGCGGCACCGGCATCCTTCACTCGATCTTCGAGGGCTGGGAGCCGTGGGCGGGGGAGATCACCACCCGGGCGACCGGTTCACTGGTTGCCGACCGGCAGGGAACGACTGCCAGCTTCGCCCTTTTCGGACTCCAGGAGCGAGGAGCGATGTTCGTCGGGCCCGGCGAGGATGTCTACGAGGGAATGATCGTCGGCGAGCACGCCCGCTCGAACGACCTGGACGTGAACGCGGTCAAGGAGAAGCAGCTGACCAACATGCGTTCATCGACCTCGGACGTACTGGTTCGTCTGACCCCGCCGAAGCCACTGACGCTCGAGTCGGCGATCGAGTTCCTGCGCGCCGACGAGTGCGTCGAGATCACCCCGAACTCGATTCGTCTGCGCAAGGTCGACCTCGACCAGAACGAACGGGTCAAGGCGGCCCGCAAGATCAAGAACCTTTCCCGCTGATCCTTCCCGGCGCTTAAATGAAAGGTGGCGGGTCCGAGGACGCCGCCACCTCCCCCCTGCTTCTGTCAGTCCCTGCCGGGCATCCCTCCCTGGCACGCGGACTGCCCCTATAACCGGGCAGGGCGCCAAGGGTTGCGGTCTGTCTCAGATCCGTTGTTGACGATCGCGTTCCACGGCGCGGCATCTGCGAACTCTCACTGGACCTTGAACCGGCCCGCGCCGACCTCGACGGATTTCTTGCCTTCGTCGAGGAGCGCCGCGATGCGTGGCAACTGCTGATGGGCTCGGTGACGGCGATCGCCAACTGGTGGAACGACCATCACGATGTCCCGCGTGAGTAGGTACTCGCCATGGTCATGGAGTTCGCCTCTGCTGGCCAGCGCTGGGACTCCGGTCACTGACCGGGACTTGAGTGTGAACTTTCGCCAGTCGGACTCACGGACCCGGACGAAACCCCGGCCACCGCTTCCCTGATCGAGACATAGGCGTTGTCAAGCAGCTCCTCCATTCCGGTTGACCGGATCAGGTCCTCTACCTGACCCACGTCCCTCGCGATAGCGAGTTTCACTTCCTCTCGAGCCAGCTCTGCGGAAAGCGACTGGAGCATCAGGGCGCCGGTGAGGTCGATGAAGGGGACTGATTCCAGGTCGAGGACGACAGCCTCGGTTGACTCCCTGACCATGTCAGTGGCGGTGCTCTTGATCTGGTCGGCGTTAGCGAAGAAGAGTGCCGCCTCGACACGGATCACGAGTACTCCGGGGTGCTCTCGCGCTTCTGGATGCCGCTTGACATCTCCCCAATGTCCTGAATGATCACCCAGCTCGCCCAGCCTGGTGAGGTGAGGCATCGAAGAGCGGTAAAGAAGCAGGCCCAGGGAGGCGACGATCCCGATGAAGAGGCCGGGCAGGATGTCAAAGACCATTACTCCGAGCAGCGCGGCGACGGCCGCAATGAAATCCGGACGGTTCGCGGGGTTCAGTTCGTTGCCGTAATCGAGGATCCGATAGTAGGTGCGGAGACTGTGAATATCGACCACGTGAACCAGGGCGGCAATCACGACTGCTGCCAGCGCCGCTTCCGGGAGCGACTCGAAAACGCTCGAGAAGAAGAGCATCGTCAGCACCACAAGCGCCGCCACCACGATGCCAACCAGCTGTGAGCAGGCTCCGGCGGCGGCGTTTATCGCCGTCTTGGAGACGCTGCCGGTGACCACGAACCCGCCGGCCAGGCCGCCGGAGACGTTGGCCATGCCCATCCCGACCAGTTCGCGGTTGGGGTCGACCTTCTCGTCATCGGACGGATTTGCCCCGGCGGACGCGAGGCCCTCGGCGAACCCAACGATCATCACCCCTGCCGCCCCGACCATCAGAGCCCCCAGGTCGGCGAACCCTGCATCGGGAATGCTCGGTGAAGGCAGACCGCCCTCGATCGGGCCGATTATTGCCACACCGTTGGCACCGAGATCGAAGGCCGACACCACGGCGATCCCGACCCCGACCGAAATCAGAGAACCGGGAATGGCGGGGTGGAAGTAGCGGCAGTAGAGAATGAAGGCGAGACTGCCCAGGCCGATTGCCGCGGTCACCGGATCGATCTCGTTCAGGTTCGTTAGGAAGACCCAGACACGGTCGAAGAAGTCACCGTCGCTCGACTGGACCCCGAAGAGGTGGGGTACCTGGCCGGCGATGATCGTCAGGGCCAGCCCCGTGATGAACCCGCGCAGTACGGGGATGGAGATGAAGTTGACGACGAAGCCGAGCCTCGCGATCCCGGCGACCACTGCAATGATTCCGATGCAGATGGCAAGTGCCGCAGTGGTCTGGGCGAAAGCACCGCTGTCGCCAGCGACGATGCCGCCGACCACGGCTGCCGAAAGTGCCGCCGCTGCCGCGTTGGCCCCGGTGATCAGGTTCCGGGAGGTGCCGATAGCCGCGTAAAGCAGCAGGGCTCCGGGAGCGGCGTACAGCCCGACGATCGGCGACACGCCGGCGATGGTGGCGTAAGCGAGCGCCTCGGGGACGAGGACTGCCCACACCGTGAAGGCAGCAAAAAGGTCGGGTCTCAGCCACTCCCTCCGGTACGGCCTGATCGTCGTGAAGAGCCTCACAGGCCCAGCTTCTCCCTTGCGTTTCGCACTTCCTTCAGGGCGTCATCACTGGACATCCCGAGGCTGAGCAGCAGGTCCGTCGCACCAGACCTGATCTGGCCGACGATCACGCTGACCGACAGGTTCGAAGTCTCCTTGAGCGCTGCGGTCGCTTTGGCCGCGGCCCGCAGCGCCGACTCCCTCGTTGCGGACCTGGCCGGCGATCCGCCCAGATGCTGGTCGAGGCGTGCCACGGCCGTGGCGAGATCCCGGATCGAGTCGGAAACAACCGGAGGAATGTGTTCGTCCAGGTCGATTGCCCTCTGGCAGCCCCTTGCCAGCACCCGCGTGTTGCGGATCATCAGGTCGATCGGCTCGGCGGCTGCCGCCAGCTGGTCAACCCTTCCCCGTTTCCGGCGTCTGGTCGGAGCGAGAGAGATCGTCTCCTGTCCGGCCTCGACAGCGATCTTCATCTCCCTTACGGCCGGATCGAGTTCGCGTGCCCGCTCGAGGGCTGCAACGATCTCCTCGTGGCTGTGGTGATCGAGCGCGTCAGCGATGTCAACCAGAGTTCCGGAGAGCCGACTGAGCAGCGGCTCCAGGTAACGCCGGACCAGCCGAACCGGATCAACGGGAGTGATCGCGTTCGCAGCCAGGGCAACCCCACCGCCGATCAGGGCGTCCACGAACCGGTGGGTTGATTCGGCGAGGTCAGGGGCGGGGAGGGTGGCCACCAGTACCGCTGAAATGGCGGCCTGGTTCACCAGTAGGACGCCGCCACCGGAAAGAATCGCGGCGGACATCGCGAGACCGATGACCAGCATCAACTGCCAGGTTCCGGTGCCAACGACGAGCACGATCAGGTCGGCGACAGCGATGCCGATGGCCACTCCCAGAGCGACCTCGTATGCGCGGCGACCGCGCTGCTCGATCGCCAGACCGAGCACGAGGACGACCGCGATCGGCGCGAAGAACGGCTCGTAGTGCCCGACGAGCCTGGTCGCAATCAGCCATGCGACCGCCGCCGCGACACCGATCTGGACGATCCGCCACGAAGCGAACCGCAGCACCGAGAGCCGATCGTCAACCAGAGATCTCACTGCCCAACTATCTCACTGCCGGGCGGCAACGAGCCGGTCAGCCCTCGAGCAGAAGCACGCTGTTGCCGGACGGGTCAAGGTGGAGCCCCGGCTCAAGACCGAAGTTATCGCTCCCGCGGAACAGCTCGAAATGGCGCATCCCGGCAGTACCTTCAGGTGCCTGCGGAGCGCCGATTCCCTGCCAGACGTTCACGGCGATGCGGTGAGGAAAACTTCCGCCAAGGGACATGTCCGCGAACCCGATGCCTGAAGCATCGAGGTGCCGCGTGAATCCGACTTCACTGTAGAACTCCTGGGCTGCTTCCAGGTCACCGACGTAGAGGTGGACATGGCCGATTCGAGTGCCCTCCGGCAGCGGCCCCGACAGGTCTCCCTCCCCGCGGTGGGAGAAGACCTCTTCGAGTCCGAGTGGCTCGGACATGTCGTGGCGGCGTCCTTCGGCGTCGATGATCGAGGGCCGTCCTCCCACCATGCCAAGTTCACGGACCCGGTCCGGCGTCTCGAAGCTGATCTCGACGTTGATCCCGTCCGGGTCATCCAGGTACGTGGCCCAGTGGAAGATGTGGTCGGTCGGGGCATTCGGGTGCCTCGCCGCGAAGAGCCGACTCAGGATGCGGGCGAACTCGGCCTCCGAGGACATGTGGATTGCGAGGTGGTAGAGACCCGAATACCCCCGGAGCACCGGACCGGTCGCACCGGGATGTAGAACCACCAACTCGGCGTCAGGCACCCCGAGTCGGACCGCACCCTGATCTGTCACGCCGAGCTCGGTCATCCCGATCAGGTCCCGCCAGAACACATGGGAACGTTCGAGGTCAGTGACGTTCAGGTGTACCGCCCCGTAACGGAGTCGGTCGTTGGTGGTGCTCTCGACTACCGAAGGTCTCACCTGGAGAAGTTTCTCAGTTGGTTAACCACGTGGCAGTTCCATCCGTAAGAATCACGGCGGTGAAAGTTGATCCGGATCAGGTACTGGTAGCGGAGAGATGAAACTGGGGGTCCTCACGGCGGGCGGAGATTGCCCGGGGCTCAACGCCGTCATCTGGGCAGTGACCCGCTCTGCGCTGGACGCGGATGACGAAGTAATAGGCATCCAGCACGGCTACGCCGGCCTTGCCGATCGTGACTACCTGGCTCTCGACCAAGCCTCCATCAAGGGACTCCTGGGCAGCGGCGGGACGATACTTGGCACCTCCTCCTTCGAACCGCATCGCGAAGGGGCGATCGAACGGATCAAGGAGTCGATGGAAGCAGACGGCATCGACGCTCTGATTTCGATCGGGGGAGAGCACACGATGGAGATCGGCAGACGAATCTTCACCGACGACGGTGTGCCGGTAATCGGCGTGCCCAAGACCATCGACAACGATGTCAGCGGCACCGATTACACCTTCGGCTTTGACACGGCGGTCCAGACAGCAACCGACGCGATCGATCGTCTCCAGTCGACCGCGCAGTCCCACGACCGGGTCATGGTCGTGGAAGTCATGGGTCGAAACGCCGGCTGGATCGCAGTTCATTCCGCGGTGGCGGGCGGAGCGGACGCGGTCGTGATCCCGGAGCTCGCGACCACAGTTGAAGAACTGGCCGAAGGAATCGAGTCGAGGCATCGGCGGGGCAAGAGCTTCTCGATCATCGTCGTCGCGGAAGGAGCGAAGCTGGTCTTCGGGGACGGAGTAGAGCGGCTTGTGCAACCAGTCGAGACGGTCGATGACTACGGGTACCCCAGGCTGGGAGGCATCGGCGCTGTCCTCGCCCGCGAACTTGAACTTCGGACTGGCTTTGAGGCGAGAGTCGCGGTGCTGGGTCACATCCAGCGCGGAGGTACCCCGACGGCTACCGACCGGCTCCTCGCGACGCGTTTCGGGATCAAGGCCTACGACATGGCCAAGGCAGGTGAGTTCGGGCGAATGGTTGCCTGGCAAGGCAACGTGATCAGCTCGATCCCCCTCGAGGAAGCGGCGAAGGTCAAGCCGGTCGACCAGGCCACACTGGACATGGCCCGCAAGCTGTTCAGCTACTGCTGAACGAATTAGCCCAGCTTGGGTGACTTCCAGGGCTCGGCGAGCTTGCCGGCAATAAGTTCGGGAAGCCCTTCGATCGGTACCCGGACCTGCTCCAGCGAGTCGCGGTCACGAAGGGTGACCTGGCCGTCTTCCCTGGTGTCGAAGTCAACCGTGATCCCCCAGGGGGTTCCGATCTCGTCCTGGCGGCGGTAGCGCTTGCCGATCGATCCCCCCGAGTCGTACTCGGTCTGGATTCCGGCCTTCCTGAGCGCAGCATTGATCTCCTGCGCTGTCTCCGGCATGCCTTCCTTGTTGAAGAGCGGCATGACCGCAACCTTGATCGGGGCGAGGCGGGGGTGCAGCTTCAGGACGGTGCGTTCGCGCCCCTCGACTTCCTCGACGTCGTAGGCATCGACCAGGAAAGCGAGGGCAGCGCGGTCGGCTCCCGCGGCGGGCTCGATCACATGGGGGATGTACCGCTCGCCGGTCTGCTGGTCGAAGTACTCGAGCTTCTCGCCGGAGTGCTCCTGATGCTGGGTAAGGTCGAAGTTGCCGCGGTTGGCGATTCCCTCGAGCTCCGACCAGCCGATCGGGAAGAGGTATTCAACGTCAGACGTTCCGGACGAGTAGTGGGAAAGCTCATCGGCTTCGTGCGGCCGAACCATCAGGAAGTCCGGGCGAATGCCCAGCTCCAGGTACCAGTTGTGGCGAATCTCGACCCACTTTTCCCACCACTGCTGGGCTTCGGCGGGAGGCACGAAGAACTCCATCTCCATCTGCTCGAATTCGCGGGTGCGGAAGATGAAGTTGCCCGGGGTGATCTCGTTGCGGAAAGACTTGCCAACCTGGGCAATCCCGAACGGCGGCTTCTTGCGGGCGAAGTTGAGGACGTTCTTGAAGTTGATGAAGATTCCCTGCGCAGTCTCGGGGCGCAGATAGACCGAGTTCCCATCATCGGCCACCGGTCCCATGTGGGTTTCGAACATCAGGTTGAAGTTCCGCGGCTCCGAGAGCTCGCCACCACACTCGGGGCAGACGATCGGGTCGTCGTAGTTGCCGCCCTTTTCGACGTTCGCCTCCCGCAGGTGGTCTTCACGCCAGCGTCGCTTGCATTCACCGAGGCACTGGACCAGAGGATCCGTGAACCCGGCCAGGTGCCCGGATGCCTCCCACACCTTGGGGTGCTGGAGGATGGCCGAGTCGAGGGCGACGATGTCGTCCCGTTCGACCAGCATTGACTTCCACCACTCGTTCTTGACGTTGTTCTTGAGCAGAACCCCGTAATGGCCGTAGTCGTAGGTCGAACCGAGGCCGCCGTAGATCTCCGAAGAGGGGAAGACGAAACCGCGGCGCTTGGCTAGCGCGACGATCTCTTCCATGGTGACTTCGGTGTTCTTGTCGGTGGCGTAATCGCTCATGGCGTCAAAGGTATCGGGACGCAGAGAGCAGCGCGCTGCGATAATCAGACCCGCAATGCCGATTTACGAATACAGACGCGAGGACGGAACCACTTTCGAAGTGATGCAGTCGATCACCGAGGATGCCTTGACCGTCTGCCCGACTACAGGGCAGAAAGTCACCAAGGTCCTTCATTCGCCAGCTATTCACTTCAAGGGGTCCGGCTTCCACAACACCGACTACGGAACCCGCAAGGGCAACAAAGCGAAGGCTGCCGCCGAATCAGCCAAAAAGGACTCGGGCTCTTCGGACTCCGGTTCGTCCGGATCGTCAACCGAATCCTCGTCTTCAAGCCCGGGCTCGTCGGATTCAGCTTCCGGAACCGGCTCCGCGGCAAAGTCTGCTTCCAAGACCGACTAGCCAGCCAAAGGCTCCGCCGGTCATCGAGATGCCAGTTGTTGGCGATAATCGCCAACAATCCGCATCTCACTGTTCTCCAGGTCAGCTTTCGAGGGCCGCTGCGGCGCGCTGGCGCTCTGACTCGGGAATCTCCAGGCTGCCTCCCGGCCCGTTGCCTGAGGGAATCAGGACATCCGGCTTGGAGGAGCCGGCGAACACCGTCGACAGGGCGAGCTGGGGGAGGGTGACGAAGCCCATGTCGGAGACGAAGGCCTTCGGTGCCGTCCAGCCGATGATCGGACCCTTGATGAAGTTGTAGGGCAGCCGGAGGGGATCGGTCAGCCTTTCCTTGATCCCGTTCATGACCAGCTGCTGGGCGGCGGCACGATCGAGATCGTCATAGCCCTCGGTGAATGCGCTCGGTTCGGTGCCCGGACAGGGGCTGGGCTTCCTGGTCCTCGCGTAGGCGAGAGCGGTTTCGCCGTCGAGGGTGTTCGAACCTTTCTGGAGGTCAATCGACCAGCCACCGTTGGCTTCGCCTCCCGAGATGTCCGCACAGAGTCTGACCGGCACATCCACCTTCACCCCGCCGATCGCGTCGATGAAGTCCTCGAAGCCGGTGAAGTTCAGGATCACGACGTGATCGATCGTGATGCCGAGGAAGTCCTCGACGGTCTGGATCTGGAGGGCTGCCCCGCCAAACGCGTAGGCCGCATTGATCTTCTGGGAGTCCTGGCCGGGGATCGCCGCGAAGCTGTCCCGGGGGATGCTCAGTTTCTTGAACTTCGCGCCACCGGCCCGGACCACCATCAGGGTGTCGGCCCGGGCGCCCGCGCAGCCGTCGTGCGGGGCTTCACCCTCTGCCTGCTGATCGTAGCAGCGCTCTTCCTGGGCGGCACCCGGCTCGAGAGTGTCCGGAGGCCGGGAGTCGGTTCCGATGATCAGGATGTTCTGAGGGTTGGTCAGGATCCAGGGACTTCCACCGAGGGCGTCCTTGGCGTCGCCGGAAAGCTTCATCGACTGGATCTGGGCGGAAACACCGAAGGCGAGAAAGCTGAGCACGAGCCAGCCAAACATCGCCAGGAGAACCCACTTCAGCCATCGTTTGCCTCCCCGGCCGCTGCGCCCGCCCTTTCGCCCGAAAGAGGGACGCCTCGGGCCGGGCGATCCGTACCGGTCACCACCCCGGCCGGAGCCGGAGCGGTGGACTTCGTAGGGTAGGTCCTGCCGGTCGGACCGGGTTGCCCTCTGTCGATCCGCCGCCTGCTTCTCTTTCCCGCTCAGGGAGCCGAGATCGGGCTTGCGGAACCGCGAGAACAGCCCCCGACGGGAGCGATAGACGTTGTAATCGGGCCGGTCCGGATCCGGCTTGTTACCTGAAGAAGGCATGAAGAGTTAAGAATGGTGGCTGATGGCGCAAGTTGAATCAATCGGGGCTGATCTGGGTGGTACGAAGCTTGCCGTCGGTGTTGTCGATGGGCGGCCCGAAGCCCTTTGGAAAGAAGAAGTGCCGTCCAAAGGTTATTCGCAGGAAAGGGTCGTGGACCTGCTTACGACCCAGATCAACAAGGCCCACGAAGCCCGTCCCGATGCGAAGTCGGTCGGTATCGGAATCCCCGCAACCCTGGACTACGAGACCGGTCACGCGATCAGCACCGTGAACCTCGACCTGGAGGATCTGCCGATCCGCGAAATGGTCTCCGAAGGCGTGCATCTGCCGGTCGCGATCGACAACGACGGAAACCTCGCGATGCTCGCCGAGGCGCTCTACGGTGCCGCGCGCGGAACCCGTCACGCCCTGTTGCTCACGATCGGCACCGGCATCGGCGGGGGCATCTGGCTGAACGGCGAGATCTACCGTGGCTCGACCGGCGCCGGTGCCGAGCTTGGCCACCTGGTCGTCGAGATCGACGGACACCCCTGCCAGGGCAACTGCCCCAACCGCGGCTGCGTCGAGGCGATGGCCTCCGGAACCGCGATCGGTCGCCACGGAAAGGAGGCAGCCGAACGTGAACCCGACTCCCTGCTCGGTCAACGGCTGGCCGCGGGCGAGAGCATTGACTCGAAGGTGGTGAACGAGGCTGCCGTGCAGGGTGACGAGGCCGCCCTCGGCGCGATCGACCTCGCCGGCCATTACCTCGGACAGGCCCTCGTCAGCCTTGCCAATGTCTTCCAGCCCGAGATCATCGTGCTCGGTGGCGGTGCCATCGCCTTCGGAGAGCTGCTCATAGAGCCTGCCCGGCGGGAAGTGGAGAAGTACGCCCTCAACCCGATGAACGAGACCAGGGTTGTTGCCGCCCAGCTGGGGCCGGCCGCCGGAATGATCGGCGCGGCAGCTTACGGCCGCATGGAAGCCGAGGCCGGCTGATGCCCGGGCGCCTCACCGTCTGCCCGACGCCGATCGGCAACATGGATGACGTGAGCAAGCGCGTTCGCGAAGCGCTTGTCATGGCTGACTACATCGCCTGCGAAGACACCCGTCGTACCGGTCGCCTGCTCGACCGGCTGGAAATCCGGCCGAAACCCCGCCTGGTCTCAAACCACGAAGGCAACGAAGCTTCGCGAGCGGTAGAGCTGGTCAAGCGGATGGAACGCGGAGACAGGATCGCCCTGGTCTCTGACGCCGGCATGCCAGCCATCTCGGACCCCGGGTATCGCCTGATCCAGGCCTGCATCGAGCGGGGCGTTGAAGTGGAGGTCCTGCCCGGACCATCCGTAATCCCGGTCGCCCTTGTGGCGTCTGGTCTGCCCACCGACCGTTGGCGTTTCGAGGGCTTCCTGCCCAAGCGCTCCGGCGAGATGGAGCGGGTGCTGAACTCGACTGAGACCGTGGTTGCCTTCGAGTCCCCCCGCCGGATCTCGAACTCGCTGGCGGCCCTTGCCCAGCTGGCGCCTGACCGGCCGGCTGCCGTGTGCCGGGAAATGACCAAGATGCATGAGGAGGTCAGCCGGGGCACGCTGACCGAGCTCGCACTCCGCTTCAAGGGAGAGGTCAAGGGCGAGATCGTGCTGGTAATCGGCCCGGCGGCAGCGGTGGATCATGGTCAGGACATCGCCTTCGCCGTTGAGGCCCTCAAGCGGCTGGTCAAGTCCGGCGCCAGGCCGCGTGCAGCGGCAACGGTCGTTGCGTCGCTCACCGGAACCCGGGCCAACGATCTCTACAAGGCGCTGACCGGCCGGGAACCCCGGCGGTGAGCCGGCGAGTCGCGTTCGCCACCTGCGAACCGCGCTTCGAGGGCTGGGAGGACGATCAGCTGGCGGCCGATGTGCTGGCAGCACGAGGGCTGGATGTCGCCTTCGTCGCCTGGGATGACCCGGGTGTCTCCTGGGACCAGTTCGACCTGGTGGTTATTCGCTCGACCTGGGATTACACCGGCAGGCTCGAGGAGTTCCTTGCCTGGGCCGACCGGGTCGGTCCCGAAAGACTCCGCAACGTTCCCGACCTGATCCAGTGGAACTCCGACAAGCGATACCTGGCCGAACTGGATTCGGCAGGTCTCCCGGTGCCTCCGACAGCCCTGGTTGCTCCGGGCGGCCCGGTACCCGACTTCGGGGGCAAGGTCGTGATCAAACCGGTCTGCGGTGCCGGGGCACGTGACACTGGTGTATTCGACGAAGACAACCGTCAGGAAGGCCTCGAGCTTCTCGCCAAACTCGGCCGCCAGGACGAGATCGGAATGATCCAGCCATACATCCCCTGGATCGACCAGCACGGCGAAACAGCAGTGGTGCTCTTCGGCGGCCGCTTTGCCTACGCCCTGAAGAAGAAGGCCTTCCTGCCGGAGTCCGGGGTCGCTCCGGTCAAGCCCGGTACCGGGGTGGCAGCCGGAATGTTTGACGAAGACCTGATGACGCTCCACCAGGCAAGCGAGGCGGAAGTGGAACTGGGGATCAGGACAGCTGCCTGGCTCGCACGCCGCTTCGGAGGAGTGCCCCTTTACGCGCGTATCGACATGGTTTCCTCACCGGGCAGTGAACCGGTGCTGATGGAGGTCGAGGCGATCGAGCCAAGCCTGTACCTGGAGCTGACCGGGGACCTTGAAGTGAGCGGCGCCGAGATGTTCGCGGCTGCGGTCGAGGCGGCCTGCGGCTGAGCCTCCATATGCTGGACGGGCAGTGAGCTTCTACGTCACCACACCGATCTTCTACGGCAACGGCGATCCCCACCTGGGGCATGCCTACTCGACCATGGCCGCTGACATCCTCGCCCGGCACATGCGCCAGAGGGGAGAGGACGTCTTCTTCCTGACCGGGACGGACGAGCACGGCGAGCCGATCGCCCAGGCCGCCGAGAAACAGGGGATCACTCCCCAGGAACTCGTGGACCGAAGCGCCGGTCGGTTCCGGGACATGGTCGGGAAGGTGAACGCCACCAACGACTTCTTCATAAGGACTACCGACCAGGGTCACATCGAGCGGGTCCAGGCGGTCGTCAACAAAGTCAAGGAAAACGGCTACGTGTACGAGGGCACCTACGAGGGCTGGTACTGCCCCCGCTGTGCCGACTTCAAGAACGAGAACGAGATCGGCCCCGGGGACACCTGCCTGATCCACGAGATTCCCCTCGACCGCGAGAGCGAACAGAACTGGTTCTTCAAGCTATCCGCATTCGAAACCGAACTTGAGCGCCTCTACGAGGAAAACCCGGAGAGGATCCAGCCCGACTTCCGACGCAACGAGGCTCTCGCGTTCATCCGTCAGGGCCTGAATGACATTTCACTTTCCCGTTCGCAGATCAGCTGGGGCGTTCCGCTCAGCTGGGACCCGGACCAGGTCATGTACGTCTGGTTCGATGCTCTCCTCAACTACTACACGGCACTTGGATACGCCAGCGGTGAAGAGGACCTGACCGACCGTTTCTGGCCCGCTTCCTGGCACATCATCGCCAAGGACATACTCAAGTTCCACACCGTCTACTGGCCGGCCTTCCTGATGGCAGCCGGGATCGAGGTTCCCCAGCGGATCTTCATTCACGGTTACCTGCTGATGGGTGACAAGAAGATGTCCAAATCCCTCGGCAATGTGCTCGACCCCTTCGAGGTGATCGAGAAGTTCGGAGCCGACGCCCTCCGGTTCTACTGCTTCCGCGAGGTCAGCTTCGGGCAGGATGGATCGATTTCCACCGAGGGTTTCGAGACCAGATACGAGACCGAACTCGCCAACGACTTCGGCAACCTCGCCTCCCGGACACTCGCCATGGTCACCCGTTACCGCGATGGTGTCCAGCCCGATGCCGAACCGGACCCGTTGCTCGCTGCCGACTTCGACGGTGCCCCGGCCCGCATTGAGGCGCTGCTCGACGAAGCCCAGCTGAGCCAGGCCCTCGAGGAGATCTGGGTTCTTGTCCGGCGCCTCAACCGGTATGTCGAGGAAGCGCAGCCCTGGGTCCTTGCGAAGAACGAGGCCGATGCGGCAAGGCTCGACCAGGTGCTCTACAGCCTTACCGAGGGACTCCGGATAGTCACACTGCTGCTCCACCCCTGGCTGCCCGAGTCGACGGCGAAGCTGCTCGAGGCTCTAGGCCAGGAAGACCTCGGCCTCGCCGGATACGGAAGCAGGGCCGGGGGTACGAAAGTGGAGAAGACAGAACCACTTTTCCCCAAGCTTCAGGAATAGGATCAGAACATGAAGAAATTTAGGACTTTCATTGCGGGGCTCCTGGTCGCCACAGTCGGCTTAGCGGCATTGGGATCTACCGCGACTGCTGCGACGCCGATGAACGTGAAGATCGCGCCATACGCTGGTACCAAGGTAAAGGTCGCCAAGAAGTTGAAAGTGATCGTTTCGTGTTCCAAGGACTGCGCAGCCAAGGTCAAGGTCACGATGATCACCCCCGCCGGGAACTCGACCGTAAAGGGGGGGCGTAACCTCGCCGCTGGGCAGGGCTGGCTGACCGGGATGGTTCTCACGAACTACGGTCTGTCGGTGTTGAAGAACCATTACCGGTTCTCGCGCCTAAAGGTCGCGGTTACAGCCAGGAACCTGAAGAACGGGACGATCAGGAAGAAGACAAGCTTTTTCCGATTCCGGCTGGGCTAAGAGCCGTAGTTTGATCGATTCACACGCCCATGTCTCGCGCTGCCCCGATCCGCCTGAAGCGGTAATCGGGGCTGCCCGCGAGGCGGGTGTCGAGAAGATCCTGACGGTCGGTCTCGACGAATCTTCGAACCGCGAGCAGATTGCCCTGTGTGGCGCCTTCGACGGTCTTTTCGCGGCGATCGGCCGCCACCCGAACGACGCTGACGGATTCGATCACGCCGCAGCCGAGGACCTGGAAAGTCTGGCCGCCGACCCGAAAGTCGTGGCGATCGGTGAGACCGGACTTGACTTCTACCGCGACACAGCCGACCCGGACAACCAGCGACGCGCGTTCATCGTTCAGGCCGACATCGCGGCCCGTCTCGACCTGCCGCTCGTCATCCACTCCCGAGACCGGGATGGCCGGGAAGATGCCGTGTCGGAGATCTTCGCGACCCTCGAAGAGTTCCCCGACCTGACGGTAGTCCTTCATTGCTTTTCGGCGCCCGAATGGGTCGAGCGGGCCAATGACCGGGACTGGTACTGCTCCTTCGCCGGGAACGTCACCTACCCCGCCAACGAAGCCCTGCGTGAAGCCGCCGGAAAAGTTCCTGAAGACCGGATCCTGGTCGAGACCGACTCCCCGTACCTGACCCCGCAGTCGCTGCGGAGGGAGAGGAATCAGCCAGCATTCGTCGTCGAGACGGCGGAAGTTGTGGCAGGGGTCCGCGGCGTAAGCCTCAAGGACCTTGACGCGCAGGTGACCGCCAACGCCGCCCGCCTGTTCGGATGGTGAAGCTCGGCCAGAATTTCCTGGCCGACCCCAACCTTCTCGAGGCAATAGTTCGCGATGCGGGGCTGTCGCCCGATGACGTGGTGCTGGAGGTCGGGGCGGGAGAAGGCGTGCTGACCGAACGCCTGGCCGAGGTAGCCAGGCACGTCCACGTGATCGAGATCGACCGGGGACTCGAACCGGGACTGAAGGAAGTGATCGCACTCCCGAACGTGGACCTGATCTGGGCGGATGCGGTCCGCTTCGACCTGGCAAGCCTGGAGCCCGCCCCGACCGCGATGGTGGCCAACCTTCCGTACGCAGTCGCCACCCCGGTCATTCTGCGTACCGCGTTCGAGCTTCCCGGCATTCGCCGGTGGAACGTGATGGTCCAGAAGGAGATCGGTGATCGCCTCCGGGCCGCCCCCGGAAACAAGACCTACGGGGCTCCGTCGGTGCTGATCCAGCTGACCGGTGAGGTCCGTCAGGTTCGCAAGGTCAGCCGCAACGTGTTCCGCCCCCAGCCCCGGGTCGACTCGGCGATCATCGAGATCGCACGGACCGGCCCCGGCCCCGACGAAGCGACCCGGCGGCTGGTCAAGGCCGGCTTCGCGCACCGGCGCAAGGCGGTGGCCCGATCCGTTGACATGGTCTTCCCGGGGAGCCTGGACGGGGTGAGGGAAGCGCTTGAAGCGGCAGGCATCGATCGCGGGATCAGGGCGGAAGCCCTTTCGCCCGACCAGTTCGCAAAGCTTTCGGGGATGATCGAGCTGGGTGCCGATGTCTGACGCCGAAAACCGGGACGGGGAAAGCAGCGGATTTCCGCTTGAGCTGACTGCCCCCGCCAAGCTCAACCTGTGCCTGTACCTCGGTCCCCGCCGCAAGGACGGGCTGCATGAACTGACCTCGATCTTCGAGCCGCTGACCCTGAATGACACGCTGGCTGTTTCAGAGGGAGGCCCCGACGCCCTTGCCGACCAGGTGATCTGTCCGGGAGTGCCGGGCGAGAACCTCGTCACCAAGGCGATGCGAATGATGCGCTCGGAAGGCTGGTCGGCGCCGCTGCTGAGAGTCGAGATCGAAAAGCGCATTCCTGTCCAGGCCGGGCTCGGTGGCGGCAGCGCCGACGCTGCCGCCATTCTGAGGCTGGGAGTAGGAGAGGTTGAAGACATTGCCGGTCTGGCCCTTCTGCTCGGGGCGGATGTCCCCTCCCAGCTCAGCCCAAAGGCGCTGCTGGTCGAGGGTGTCGGTCAGAAGCTGACCTCACTGCCCCGGCCGGCTGAACACTGGGTAGTGCTGATTCCCTTCGAATCAGGCCTTTCGACCCGGGCGGTGTTCGACGAGGCTGACCGGATGAAGCTGGGTCGACCACGGGAGGAGATCGACGACATCTCCGGCCGCCTCTGGGCGGTCGCAACCAACGCAGTCTCCCCGCTGGCCTACCCGGCCCTGCTCGTCAACGATCTGGAGCCGGCAGCCCTCTCGCTCATGCCCGAGATCGGCCTTGCCAAGGAACGCCTGGATTCCGCCGATGCAGGGTTCACCGGCATGACCGGCACCGGGCCCACCGTCTTTGGACTGTTCCCCGATCGGGATTCCGCCGAGGCAGCAGCCTCCGAGATCGGGCCTGAAGCGATCGTCTGCGAAGGCGGATCAACCGGTCTGGAAGGATCTCCGTCGTGATCAAGGTTCCGGAGACGAAGAAAGGCAAACGACTGTCGCTGGCGGCGATCGTCCTCGTCGTCGCAGCCGGCTTCTACCTTTACAAGACCTACTTCCCGGAGTTGAACCTCCAGGAGCTCCTCGACGAGTTCGCGAACTTCCTGGGTGCCTGGACCTACCTTGTAGTCGGGCTCCTGGCGTTCCTCGAAACCGGAGCCTTCGTCGGCCTGCTCGTGCCGGGGGAAACCGCGATGCTGATCGGGGGCGCGGTGGCAGGCCAGGGCGTGATCAACGTCTTCCTGCTGATCGCGATTGCCTGGACGATGGCCTTTCTTGGTGATTCGACCAGCTTCTATCTGGGTCACCGCCTCGGCCGCGACTTCATCCTCAAGCACGGACCGAAGTTCGGAATAACCCGGGAACGCTACGAACAGGTCGAGGATTACTTCGACAAGCACGGCGGGAAAACCGTCCTGATCGGTCGCTTCATCGGGCTGGTCCGCGCCCTGGCTCCCTTCGTCGCCGGCAGTTCCGGAATGAAGTACCGGGCATTCGCGCCCTACTCGATCCTCGGATCCGGACTGCAGATCACCCTTCATGTCCTCGCCGGCTACTTCTTCGCCCGGAGTATCGAGGCGGCCGCCGAATACGTCGGGCTCGCCGCGCTGATCATCGGCACGATGCTCGGGGTTTCCCTGGTCTCCTACTTCGCATGGAAGTACCTGAGGGAACCTGAAAACCGGGTCAAGACCGTCAAGTGGATGGACGAGCACTGGTACACCGCCTGGACCGTACGCCTCTGCCGTCGCTACGAGACCCAGCTGCGTTGGGTTCAGGACCGGTTCACCCCCGGGGGGACGTTCGGCCTTGAGGTGACGACCCTTTTCGCGATCATCGCCGTGTCCTCATTCGTACTTTTCGCCTACGCCGGCATCCTTCTGGATGATGGCGGGCCCACGCCGGGGGACCTCAGGGCCTTTGACGTAACGGACCTGATCGAGACCGGATGGCTGACCGACATCGCCAAGGTGATCACTGCCCTCGGTTCGAGTTACATCCTGCTTCCGCTTGTTGCGATCACCACCGTCATCCTCGCCCTGAAACGTCGCTGGTCCGAAGCGATCGTTCTCGTCCTGTCATGGATCGCCATCGGGTTCGGGATCGACTGGATCAAGGAGTGGGTGGCCAGGCCTCGCCCGCCCGACGGCATGGTTGACGTCAAGGGCTTCGCCTATCCCTCGGGGCACGCCGCCCACTCGATCTTTTACGTGTGGCTGTCGGTCACCATCGCCGTCCGCCTGAGGCCCGACATGGCACGCAAGGCGGCCCTCGTGACCGGCGGCATCGTGCTCGCCGTCCTGATCGGACTGAGCCGTGTCTACCTCAATGTTCACTACCTCAGCGACGTCTTTGGCGGGTGGGCGCTTGGTGCTCTCTGCTTCTCTTTCTTTGCAGTCGCAGCCCTGTTGGCCGGCCAGTTGCGCAAAAATTAAGAGATGGTGACAGCCGTTTCCACCAACGTCTGGTATTTCGGCGCCGCTGGCCTCGTGAGTCTCGCCGCATTCGTCGGCCTGATCCTGATGCCCGCGCTGAGCTCCTATGGGCGTTGGCATGAGCGTTTCGCAGCGGGTTTTCTTTCACTGCTGATCTTTGGCGGGCTGGTCACCATTGGCGTCATAGCGGGGCTCGCCTGGGTTCTCATTTCCAATGACGTAAGTGGAATCAACCCGTTCACCGGCGGTTGATTCCGGCCGCTAAAACCAAGGTGTCGGCCCCGGCCCGGCTGGCCAGCCCGGTGCTCGCGGGCCGTGGCCTGCCTGGCCTTGCCCGTGCTGCGGCCGACGTCCTCGGCGTTCCCGTTGCCTTTCTCGATCGCTCGGGGATAGTCCTCGCTGTTGCGGGGGCGACCCAGGCACAGGAGGCAAAGCTCACCGCCAAGGAAAAGGGTGTCGAGACGATTGAACTGGTCCTCGGTGACGCCACCGTCGGGGAAGCCCGCTACCTGGGCGACGGGATTGACCCCGACACCCTCGAAGTCATGTGTGCTTTCGCGGCCCTCGAGGTCGAGCGCGCCCGCTCCGACGAGTGGGGCAACGAAGGGGCCGTCTCTGAATTCATCAAGGCCCTGCTTGACGGTTCGACCACTGACACAGATGACATCATCGCCCGCGCCGGTGAGGTCGGCTGCGACCTTTCCCGCGGCGGCGGCGTGCTCATGGTCCGGGCCCATGCCGGATCGGCCCAGGAGGGGGACTGGCGCTCCCGAGTGGTCGACATGACCCTCCGCACGATCCGCGCGGTTGCCTCGGGAGCGATCGCCGGTATGGGCGAATCCGAGGAGGGTGCCGTGGTCGGGATTCTCGTGCCGACCAGTGAGGAGGACAGGCTGGTAAAGGTCGAAGAGTCACTCGACCGTGAACTGCCCCGCTCGCTCTCGGGGCTGACAGTCACAATTTCGAGGTCGCGCCTTGCAACGGGACCGGAGCAGATCGAGCGCGCCGCGCGTGAGGCCCACCTTGCGCTGAATGTCGGCGAAGCCGAAGGTCGATCCCCGATTGCTTTCGAGGACACCGGGGCGTACCGGCTGTTGCTCGGCACCAGCACCGAGGAACTCATGAGCTTCTATTCGGAAACGGTCGAGCCGCTCGTCGCCTATGACGAGCAGTACGAAACCGATCTCGTCGCAACCGTCGAGGCCTACCTGGACAGCGACGCGAACGTGCCGGCTACCGCAAAGCAGATGTTCACCCACCGCCACACCATCCGGTACCGGCTCGAGCGCGTGAAGGACCTCTCAGGCCATGACGCCACCGCGACCGAAGGCCGCGAACGCCTCGGTCTCGGCATCAAGGCAATGAGGGTCCTCGGAATCGCCTCGCCGCGCGGCCGCTCCAAAGAACGGGGTTAGTGCCGGGGGTCGTCAAGTAGTCGTCAGCATTGATCAGGTTTGATGTATCCGATAGCGCTTCTGCTTCCTCTCGCAGCACAAGGGGCCCCGCAAATGCGGGGCCCTTTGTCTTGAGGGGGAGGTGCCTCCCCTGGACGGACTCTCTACTTGACCTTGCCGGTCCGCTTCACGGTGATGAAGCCGGATCCCTTGTTGTTGATCAGTACCTGGGAGCGCAGAGACTTCAAGCCGCTCACCTTGACCATCTTGACCCGCTTCTTGCCGCCCCTGCGAACGACCTTCCGCTTCTTCGTGTCCTTGAAGAGCTTCCGGGCCTTGGAGGTCAGGTTCATCCTGACCGAGACAGTCTTGCCGGACCCGGCGGTGACTCCGCTCTTGGTGGCGAGAACCACACCCTTGCCCTTGCCCTTCTTCGGGGCTCCCTTGAAGGAGAGCTTCGCCTTGGCGCAGGAATCGTTGGCGCTGGCGCAGCTGACCTTCGCGGTCAGGGTCTTGCCCTTGACCGTGGCGCTGACGATCTTGATCTTGCCGACCGCCGGGTAGTTCTCCTGGCGGTACTGCTCCAGGGTCTCCGAACCGATCGCCTCATTGCCGGGGGCCAGCTCGACACCCGGGCGGTCGGGGAGGACCCTCTTCGCCGGGGCCGACACAAGGCCGTTCAGCGCACCGGCAGCCTCACGTACCGGGATCCTCAGTTCGAGGTTCTCGATCGTGGCCGGCTGCTGGTTGTTGGAGGGCCGGCCGAAGTTGGCCAGGGTTCCGAGGGCCGGGTTGGCCTGGCCACCGTCGAACGGCAGGATCTCCAGACGGAGCTTGTGGCCTTCTTCGACCTGCCAGCCGTTCGGGGTCAGCTGGAAGACCTGGTAGCCACTGTTGGCGGGACGCCACAGGCCACGGCTGATCAGGATCTTCGTCGAGCCGTCGGGCGCGACATCAACCAGACGGGCAGCCAGCTGCGAGTCGCTGCCGGCCTGCGTGATCTTCGCGATCACGGTCGGTGAGCCCATCACGGTGTAACCGCCAGCCGGGGCCGGGTCGGTCTCGTAGTTGGCAGTTCCGGGCTCCTGGGCGCCAGAGGGGGCCGCACACGCCGAGCTTGAGGTCGGGTTGAAAGCAGCGCCGACGGCGCGGTCGCCCCCGTCCGGCTGGACGGTCTGGGCGGCTTCATCCTTGATCACGATTTCGCCCGGCGACTGGTTGACCCAGTTGTCGGTTACGAACGGGCCTGCGTCGGTGTTTCCATCCGGGCATACCTGGGTGAAGGTGGTCACGTTCGAATCGGGCTGGGTCCCGATGCCTCCCAGGTAGAAGTCAACCCACTGGTTCTCCAGGTTGCGGAGGGCGGTTGTGACTTCGGAGCCGTTCTGACCCCTCGGGTGACCGAAGGAGCCGAAGAACAGGCTGATCGGCGAGCTCGGATGCTCGGCCCGGGTCCGGTTGTAGAAGCGGGTGGCTTCGTTGGCCGGGAACAGGTCGTCGGTGTATCCCGAGCTGATCAGCAGCGGGGCCGGGGCCTGGCTGTGATCGATGTAGTAAGACGAGTGGTAGGTGGTCACCTCGTCGAGCATCTGCTCGGCTGCCGCTTCACCGTCGTACGGCTCTCCGGCGTCCATGAAGGCCTTCCAGCCGGCGAGGTCCGCCGAGGGCTGCTCGCCAGCCGGGGTGTAGTAACCGGGAGCACCGAGGCCGCTGAGGTAGAGGCCGTTCACGTAGGACTGCTTCATGACTCCGAAGCGGCCGTAGTAGGAGGCGTCCTTGATGTAGTCGAGATTGGAACCGTTGGGGACCAGCGAGTACGCCAGATCGGTCCAGGGAATGTTCGGAGTCGCGACGGCGAGGCTCATCGGAGTGCCGTCGGGGCTGGTCCACGGGACCAGGCTGCCGTCGGGGAGCATCACCCGGTTCTTCAGGGCTGCCAGTGACATCGACATGCCACCGCCGTAGCTGCCGCCGGTCGCCGCAATCTTGGTCGGCTGGACGAGGTTCTCGTCAACCAGCATGCCGGCGAAGATCTGGGCGTCGCGGACTTCGTAGCGGGTGTCATCCAGTCGGACGAATCCCTTGGTGGTGCAGTCCGGGTCGGCGGCCTTCGAGGTCGCCGTTCCGCAGGACTCGTGGAAGCCACGGTTGGTCTGGGAGAGAACCGCGTAGCCCTTCTCGAGCCAGCGGTTCATGCCGGAGAAGTTGACCTTGCCGCCGCCGTATCCGTGGAACATGTAGACCAGCGGGTACGGAGCCGTGCCGAACTCGCCTTCATCCGGGAAGGGACATTCACGTCGATCGGCACGCCGTCGAAGGACTCGACGGTGCTGCGGACATTGGCGTTCTGGTTGTGCTGGCCGGTGCCGCACCAGGTCTGGCCTTCAGCGGGGCCGGGTCCCTGGGTCGTGCAGGCGATCGTGCCGTCAAAGACCGAGGTAGGGGGTGCCGCCTGGGCAGCCGAGACAACAAAAAGGCTTCCCAAAAGGGCAAAAAGCACTGCAAGCTTGCGCATCTTCTCTCCGGTTCTCTCCGTTTTCCCTGCTCCGGGAGGAGTCCCGGGGCGCTGGTCACCATATAGAACGCGGGTACCCCCGACAAGTTGCGAAGCGAGATGCCAAAAGGAAAACAGGCAACTCCGGAGGGAGGACTCGAACCTCCACTGCCGGGACCAAAACCCGGTGTGCTACCGATTACACCACCCCGGAATCGTGCCGGACTCTACCCTCCGACGGCCGGGATAGGCTCTGGCCATGGCCTACGAACAAGAAGTACAGAAAGATGTGAAGCGGGCGGCCGGCCTCTACACGGGGCTAGGTGTGCTGATGATCCTGCTCGGCGCATTTGCCGTGCTGATCCCGAACGTCGCATCCTGGGGGATGACTGTGCTGATCGGCTGGATCCTCGTGATCGGGGCGGCCTTCCTATTTGCGTGGTCATTCACCGCGCCAGGGGCACTGAGCGTGATCACCAGAATCGCCTGGTCGATTCTGACTCTCGGAGCCGGTCTCTTCCTGCTGATCAACCCCGACAAGGGCGCCAAGGCCCTGACCCTGATCCTGATCATCTACTTCCTCGCGTCCGGCGTGATCCGTCTCGGGGCGGCTTTTGCGCAGCGCGGCATCCAGGGCGCGGGCTGGCTCGGGCTCAGCGGCGCACTCTCGCTGATCATCGGTCTCATTTTCCTGGTCGACTACCCGCAGTCGGCAGACTGGGCGATCGGCCTGCTGGTGGGCATCGACCTGATCTTCGGAGGCTGGACCCTGATCCTGCTCTCGAACGAAGCCAAGCACGAAGTCCTAGAGGAATAAGAGGCAAGGGCCGGCGGTTCAGCGTGGAGGCGGGGCCAACCTCGCAGACCGAAGTCTGCGAGGTGAAGCTCGCCGACTTATTATGCCTTCTGTGACCGGGCCCCCCGTAACAGCGCTGATCATGGCGGCCGGTCAGGGCACCCGCATGCGGTCTGCCCTGCCCAAGGTTCTTCACCCCGTCTGTGGTCGCCCCATGATCGCCTGGCCGGTCCTTGCCGCCAGGGAAGCAGGCGCCGACCGCGTTGCGGTGATCGTCTCTCCCGAAAGGGACCTCTCAGGCGCCCTCCCTGACGGAGTCGAAACGGTCGAGCAGCATGAGTCCAACGGAACCGGCGGCGCGGTTCGCTCTGCGCTCGAGATCGTCGAGCAGTCGCAACGGGTGCTAGTTCTCTCCGGTGACGTACCCCTGATCTCATCCGAAGTGATCACCGGCCTTCTTGCCTCCCAGGAAGAAAGTGGTGCCTCCGCCACCGTCATGACCGCGATCCTCGACGACCCGGGTTCCTACGGCAGGGTGGTCCGTGGTGGCGACGGAACGATTCGCAAGATCGTCGAAGCGAAAGCGGAGGGTGATGCCACCCGCGAGGAACTTGCCATCCGGGAGATCAACTCGGGCACCTACGTTTTCGACGGGCCGTCCCTTGCCACCGCCCTTGGTGAGCTTTCGGCCGACAACGCCCAGGGCGAGTACTACCTGACAGATGTCATCGCGGTGATGCGTTCCCGCGGCGAACTCGTGACCGCTCACGTTTCCCAGGATCCCGCGATCAACCTCGGCGTCAACAACCGGGCCGACCTGGCCGTGGTCGAGACCGAGGCCCGCCGGCGCATCCTGGAAAAACACATGCTCGGGGGCGTCACGATCGTCGATCCCGCCACAACCTGGATCGATGCCGGCGTGACGATCGGACAGGACACGAGAATCGAGCCCGGAACTTCTCTCCGGGGGGCAACCGAGGTTGGCGAGGAGGCCCGGATCGGGCCTCACACCACGATTACCGACTCGGGTATCGGTGATCGCTGCGAAGTGATCCAGTCCTTCCTCAACCTTTGCGAACTCGAAGCTGGCTGCTCGGTCGGACCTTTCGCCTATCTGCGTCCCGGCGCGAAACTTGAGGAGGACGCCAAGGCGGGCACCTTCGTCGAAGTCAAGAACTCGACGATCGGCCCGGGCTCGAAGGTCCCTCATCTTTCCTATGTAGGTGATGCCGACATCGGAAGCGGCTCGAACCTGGGTGCTGGCACGATCACCGCCAACTACGACGGCCGCGAGAAGCACCGGACCAGAATCGGTTCGAACGTGCGCATCGGCGTCGACACCATGCTCGTGGCACCGGTGGAAGTTGGCGATGGTGCGTACACTGGCGCCGGCGCGGTGATCCGCGACAACATTCCGCCCGGCGCGCTGTCGGTCAGCGAGAACGACCAGAGAAACGTTGATGATTACGCCGAGCGGCTCGCTGCCCGTGAGGCAGAAGGGGAAAGCAGTCAGTGACCATTACCGAGGCTTCAGCCCAGACGACCATCCCGCACGACTACTCGAAGCGGGCGATGGTCTTCGGCGGTCGCTCTTCCCAGGACCTTGCCGCCAAGATCGCCGGCAAGCTCTCGCTTTCCGTTGGTGACGTCACTCTCAAGACTTTTTCCGACGGGGAAATCTACGGTCGTTACGAGGAATCGATTCGCGGCGCCGATGTGTTTCTGGTCCAGTCGACCTGCGCGAACGTCGAAACGGACATGACCCCGAACGACGCCCTGATGGAACTGATGATCATGGCCGACGCCGCCCAGGGTGCTTCGGCGCACAGGATCATCGCCGTCATGCCGTGGTTCGGCTACGCCCGTCAGGACAAGAAGTCGGCACCCCGCGAGCCGATCACTTCGCGTGTGGTCGCCCGTTCGCTCGAGGCGGTCGGCATCGACCGGGTTCTGACCATGGACCTTCATGCCGGCCAGATCCAGGGCTTCTTCACCATCCCGGTTGATCACATGACGGCTCAGCCGATGCTGACCCAGTGGTTCGCCGACCAGTACGAACCCGAGGAGCTGGTGATCGTGTCCCCGGATGCCGGCCGTGCCAAGGCAGCCCGGAATTTCGCCCGAAAGGTGGGAACCGAATGGGCGATCATGGAGAAGGAACGTCCCAAGCAACAGGTGGCCGAGATCGGTTACGTGGTCGGTGACGTCAAGGACAAGGTCGCGATCATCTCCGACGACATGATCGACACCGCCGGCACTCTCTGTGCGGCCGCCCGAACGGTCCTCGACGAGGGCGCCAAGTCGGTCATCGCCTGCGCCACACACGGTGTCTTCTCCGGCCCCGCCTTCGAGAGGCTTCCGTACGAAAAGTCAGGACTCGAAAAGATCGTTGTCACCGACACGATTCCGCTCCGTCCCGGCGCCCCGGACAACATTCACGTACTCAGCACGGCCGGAACCCTCGCCGACTCGATCCGCCGCATCTTCACCGACGACTCGGTCTCCGAAATCTTCGCCGGCGAAAACCAGCTTTTCTAGGGCTTAACTGCAAGTCGGGCGGGGTCCGACCCGCCCTCCCAATCGAACCCGCCCTGCCCATTCGCGAGGTTGAAGTTAGGGGCACATAGCGCTCTTAACTTCAACCTCGTGGGATTTGCCGGCTCTGAGCTGGGGATTCAGGCGCGGATGCCTCGGAGGACCAGGTCGGTGAAGCGGTGAGCCCGGTCTGCTCCGATTGAGCTGAACTCGCGGAGGGCGAAGAAGAGGAGGCGAAGGTCTTCCGGTGAGGCTGCCTCGGTGATCTGGCCGGCGTCGCGGGCTCGCTCGAACATTCGGGCGAGCGAGTCGGTCGCCTGCTGCCGGGCGTCGCGGACCTCGTCGCTGACGATCGCCGCCTGATCCCAGGCCGACTGGGAAAGCGCGTCGCGCAGGCAATCGTCGACTGTCTCGTGAACCGCCCGCTTCAGGGCCGCCCACGGATCGGGATCGCTGGCGGTCCGGTCGAACCGCTGGCTGAGGATCTTCGAACGCTCGATGACCAGTGCTCCGATCAGCTCATCCTTGGTGCCGACCTGCCGGTAGATGCTGCCGACCCCGATTCCCAGCGCTTCCGCGAGGGCGGGCATCGGCGCGTCGAGCCCTTCGCGGGCAAAGAGGCGATCTGCCGCTTCCAGTGCCCGGGTCCGCTTCTCGTCTTGGGAGAGTGAGGCCCACTCTTGCGCCGGAACGGTCATTCCGCTATCTTAGGGCAATCGGGCGGAATGACCATTCCGCAACGGAAAACCAGTGCCGGGTGTCGGCAACAGGCAGGATTTTCGAGCAGAACCAAGGAACGAGGAGAAGCAATGCCACCGCTCAGATCGAAAACCGTCACCCATGGCCGCAACATGGCTGGTGCCCGCGCCCTGCTGCGCGCCTCGGGCGTCGCCCGGGAGGACTTCGGCAAGCCGATCGTCGCGGTCGCCAACTCCTACACCCAGTTCGTGCCCGGCCACACCCACCTCAAGCCGGTCGGGGAGGTCGTCTCGGCGGCGATCAAGGAGGCCGGGGGGGTGCCGCTCGAGTTCAACACGATCGCGGTCGACGACGGCATCGCGATGGGTCACGGCGGCATGCTCTACTCGCTGCCGTCCCGCGACCTGATCGCCGACAGCGTCGAGTACATGGTCAACGCCCACTGCGCGGATGCCATGGTCTGCATTTCCAACTGCGACAAGATCACCCCGGGGATGCTCAACGCCGCGCTGCGGCTCAACATCCCGACCGTTTTCGTCTCCGGTGGGCCGATGGAGGGAGGCGAGGCGACCCTGGTTGACGGCACCGTCCGCAAGCGGGTCAACCTGATCTCGGCGATCGCCGACGCCGTTGCCGACGAAGTCTCCGACGAAGACATCGCGATCATCGAAGAGAACGCCTGCCCGACCTGCGGTTCCTGCTCGGGCATGTTCACCGCCAACTCGATGAACTGCCTGACCGAGGCCCTTGGTCTTTCGCTGCCGGGCAACGGCTCGACCCTGGCCACCCACACCGCCCGCAAGGACCTCTACCAAGCGGCCGGCCGGACCGCGGTCGAGATCGCCGGCAAGTACTACGACGAGGACGACGAATCGGTCCTGCCGCGACAGGTCGCGACTCGCGACGCCTTCGAGAACGCGATGACCCTGGATATCGCGATGGGCGGCTCGACCAACACCGTGCTTCACCTGCTGGCCGCGGCCCGCGAGGCGGGGGTCGATTTCGAGATGTCCGACATCGACGAGCTTTCGAAGCGGGTGCCGTGCATCTGCAAGGTTGCACCGAACGGACACTTCCTGATGGAGGACGTCCACCGGGCGGGAGGAATCCCCGCGATCCTCGGCGAACTGCGCCGCGGCGGGCTTCTCAACGAGGGGATCTCCACGGTCCACTCGCCCGACATCGACACCTGGCTTGGTAGCTGGGACATCCGCGGGCCCAAACCCTCGGAGGTCGCCGTCGAACTGTTCCACGCCGCCCCCGGCTGCGTGCGCTCGGCCCGGGCCTTCTCGCAGTCGGAACGCTGGGAATCGCTTGACACTGATGCCGCCGAGGGCTGCATCCACGATGTCGAACACGCCTACTCGAAGGATGGCGGACTGGCGATCCTCTACGGCAACATCGCCGAGCGCGGATGTGTGGTCAAGACGGCCGGGGTTGACGACTCGATTCTCAAGTTCACCGGACCGGCCTTCGTGGTCGAATCGCAGGACGACGCGGTCGACGCGATCCTCAGCGGCCGGGTCAAATCGGGTGACGTCGTGGTGATCCGCTACGAAGGTCCCCGCGGCGGTCCCGGCATGCAGGAGATGCTCTACCCGACCTCCTACCTGAAGGGCCTCGGGCTCGGCAAGGAGTGCGCCCTGCTCACTGACGGACGCTTCTCCGGTGGCACCTCCGGGCTCTCGATCGGCCACGTTTCCCCGGAAGCGGCGGCCGGCGGGGCGATCGCCCTGGTCGAGACCGGGGACGAGATCGCGATCGACATCCCCAACCGCACGATCTCGCTCGAAGTCGGGGATGAGGTGCTGGCGGTCCGTCGGGAAGCGATCGAGGCCTCCGGGGGCTACCAGCCGGTCGACCGGGACCGGGTTGTCTCACCGGCCCTGAGGGCGTACGCGATGATGGCCACCTCGGCCGACACCGGAGCGGTCCGCGACGTGGACGGCGCCGAGCGCCTGATGAACGCCGCGCGACTGCTCGATTCGGAGCAGATCGGAACCTGACCGAGCGGGGTGCGGGGGTATCGTAGGGTGGGGCCATGCTGCGGATAGGTCACAAGGGAGCCGACGCCCTGGTTCCCGGCAACACCATCGCCTCATTCGAGAAGGCGGTCGAGATCGGGGTGGACCTGATCGAGGTCGACGTACTGTGGACCGAGGACGGACATCCGTCGATTGAGCCGGCGAAGCGCAGTGACCTCGTGGTCGCCCATGACTGGGCCGCGGCGGCCGCGTGCGAGGAGCGAGGTGAAAAGTTGACCCTGGACGCGACGCTCGACGCCTTCACCCGGCCTCCACTCGATCGGATGGTCATCAATCTCGATATCAAGCTGCCGGGCCGGGACGATGAGGTGTTCGGGGCGGTCAGGAAGTACGGCTTGCTCGAACGGACTTCGATCTCGACCATGGAAGTCTCGACCGTGAAGCGGCTGGGAACCCTGAAGGAGGAGCAAGGCATCGAGACGGGGCTCAGTCTCGGCTGGACCGTCCCGAAGGTGACCAGGGACTGGCTCGGCATGCCGAAGATGATCCGGCCCGCCCTGGCGATGGGCCTGGCTTCAGTCAGGGTGCGGATGCCTGGCCAGGTCCGGCGCGGCCTGTCGGAATTCGAAGTCGATTCGGTCTGGGCGTTCTTCGGCGTGGTCACCCCGCGGCTGGTTGAAACGATTCACGACGCCGACAAGAAACTCAACGTCTGGACCGTCGATGACCCGGCCAGGATCGAGGCACTGCGTGAACTCGGGGTTGACGGAATCTGCTCTAACGACCCCAGGATCCTCCAGTAGGAGGACTCGCCCTATTTCTTGAAGTAGGCGGCGTTCAGTTCGATGAAGCGCTGCCACTCCGGCGGGACCATGTCCTCCGGGGTGATCGCATCGACCGGGCAGGCCTCGACACAGGCGTCGCAGTCGATGCACTCGTCGGGATCGATGAAGAGCTGGTCGACGTTCTCGTAGTCGGGTTCGTCCGGGGTGGGGTGAATGCAGTCGACCGGACAAACCTCGACGCAGGAGTTGTCCTTGACGGCGATGCAGGGTTCATTGATTACGTAGGCCATGCTTTTTCCTGAAGGAGGGGTGCGAGAATTTACACAATATCACCTGTGTAAAATGGTGGCCATGAACGAACAGTCGATGCGACCGACCGACCTCGCTCTCGCATTCCTGGTCGCTGCCGTCGTCGTCGCGGCAAGCGCCGGGGCGACCGCCGTGGCCGGGCATGCCGCCGGCTGGAGCGGAGCGGGATGGGCGGCGCTCCATCTCGTCCTCCTCGGCGGGGTGTCGCTGCTGGTGATCGGGATCAGCCAGTTCTTCGTCACCGCCTTTCTCGCCACGACACCGCCGTCCCGGCGGCTGGTCTTCTCCCAGATCTCCTGTTGGGTAGCCGGTTCAGTCGCGGTCGTGACCGGCGTCTCACTCGAGATCGATCCCCTGACCGTGGCCGGAGTGGCCTTGCTTCTCGCCGCTCTCCTGCTCTACGCCAGGTCGCTGGCGACACTTCATTCCCGCTCGCTGCAGAGCGCCCCTTGGGCTAGCCGCTGGTACGTGGCCTGTGGAATCTGGCTTCTCGGCGGGATCGCGCTCGGCCTGATGCTGGCGTTGCAGATGACCTGGAGTCACGGTTCGCTGCTCGGTGCCCACCTGGCCTTCAATCTCTGTGGCTGGCTGGGCGGAGCGATCGTCGGCACCCTTCACACCTTCGCTCCGTCCTTGACCCAGACGATGCTTCGGTTTCCGCGCCTGCAGCCGGTCACCTTCGGATTCTGGTCCGGAGGCATCGGGTCCATGGCGCTCGGCTACGCCTTCGGCAGCGGTGACCTGGTCATCGTCGGCTGGTCATTGCTGACCCTCGGGGCTGGCCTGCTGGCCGTCAACCTCCTGGCTTCGGCGCTCGCTGCCGAGCAGCCGCTTTCGCTTCCGGCCCGGCTGGTCGTCTGGTCCCAGGTCTTCCTGCCGCTCGGCCTCGGGTTCGGTCTCGTCTCCTCGTTCGATCATCCGCTGGCACCGCTGTTCGGCGGCGACCGCACCGTGCTCGCGGTGCTGCTGCTGGTCGGGTGGGTCGGTCTGACCGTGATCGGTTCCATGCTTCACCTGCTTTCCGTGGTCGTCCGGGTGCGGGACCTGACCCGTCCGGTCGCCGCTCCGAACCGGTTTCGCGATGCTTTTCTCGCGGCGGTTGCCCTGGCGGCGGTCGCCCTGCTTGCGTTGGCAGAGGTCGCCGAAGCAGGACGACTCGCCGAACTCGCGAGGGGGGCCATGCTGCTGGTCGCCGTCACCTTGACCAGCCTGGTCGTACGCTCGGTCGTGCTTGCGCTTCGCATGGGTCCGAAAAAGAGGCCCGGTTGATCATGGCCCGTGAACGCGCAGAGGTTCCGGCCGAGAAGCCGTCCTCACCCCGGTGCGAGACTGGCAGCGTGGAATCCGACACCGACCACCTGGCGCTCGCCCAGCCAACCCGGGCCCGGCTCTTCGCGCTGCTCCGTGATTCGGCCGAGCCTCTCTCCACGGCAGAGCTGGCCAGGCAGGCCGGAATGCACCCGAACGGAGTTCGCATCCATCTCGAACGCCTGCGCAGGGCTGGCATGCTCGAGCGAGGCCGCAGCAGCCACGGACGGGGCAGGCCGCGTGATCAGTGGTCCGTGACAACTGCTGGAATCGCCGCCGAATCGGCCCTGGCCGGCGGCGCCGATCCCGGGGTCGCCGCAGTGGCTGCCTGGCTGGCTCGCGCCTACCCCTCCGGTGAAACCAACCGGCGCCGGATCGAGTCGGTCGGCCGGGAGGCCGGCCTCTCGATGCCGGTCACGGCGGGGAGCGATCCGAAGGAGACCTTTCTCGGAGCTCTCAACCGGCTCGGCTTCGACGCCGTCGCCGAGGATGTCGCGGGCGGGTTCACCTGCACGCTCGGACGCTGCCCCTACCGCGAAGCGGCACGCGAAAACCGGGAGGCGGTCTGTGCGCTCCATCTCGGCATCACCCGGGGCCTGCTGGAGTCGCTCGACGCCGGACTCCAGTTGCGGGAATTCGTGGCCAAGGATCCGGACCGGGCCGGCTGCCTGATCGGGGTTGGCGTCGACGAACCGGACTAGTCGCTCCGGCCGCTACCGAGGCTAGTCCTATTTATTACACAACTAGTGTGTAAAATGACCGGGAACCTGATCCCGTACGAAGGAAACCCGCATGAGCATTCAGAGCGTCGCCATAGGCACCCGCGAAACCAAGCGGCCTCCGGTCCGTGACGCTCCGGTGGTGGAGCTGCTGCTGGGAGGGGACGGAGAACTCGCCTCCGCGGTGGCGAGCATCACCATCCCGCCCGGTGGCGGCATGCCCGAACACGACCACGGCGGATCGCTCACGGTGCTCACGCCGATCGAAGGATCGGCCCGGTTGATCGACTCCGAGGCCGACGAGGTAATCGAACTGAAGCCCGGCACCGTGACCGCGATACCGGTCGGGCACCGGGTCGCAGTCGAGAACCCTGGCGAAGGTGACGCACGGCTGATCGCGACCTTCACGCCGCCGGACTTCGTCCGGCAGCTCAGGTCCTGGCCTGGCGAGGCCTGACCGGGACGCCCGGTCACGCCCGGCTCAGATCGTGGCCGGCTGGGCTCCCCGCTTGAGGCGCACGGCGCTCTGAAGTTCCTGCTCGGTGAAGCCACCGACCGCTTCCTGACCGGCGACGTACCGGTAAAGCGCCACCCCGAAAATGGTCGAGAGCGACTGCTGGATCAACGCCGCGATGATCAGGACCACGACGCCGAAGGCGATCAGGATGGCGCCGCCGACTCCCGAGGTGGCCCAGACCGCAACTCCGGCCACGATCAGGAGCACTGCAGGCAGGAAGCCGACCAGGAAGACGATGCCCCCGATCGCGATCGTACCGGCGATCTGTTCGCCCCAGCGGCTCTTGACCAGGTGGGCGCACCGTTTGATGGTGGCGATCGGTCCCGTCCCTTCGAGGGCGATGACCGGGATCGCCAGAAAAGTGAGAATTCCCCAGGCCGCCCCGGCGAGCCCGCCGATGATCGCGCCGGCGATCCCGAAGCGTTCCTGGATCGCCCGGATGATCGTCATCACGACCGTCGAGACGAAAGCCCAGCCGGCAATAGGGCCCATGCGGCTCGAGGCGAGAGCCATGCCCTCACCGAAAGTCGGCGACAGGCCGTGCATCTGCTGGTCTGCGTTGTGGGCCAGGCCGACCGCGAAATAGAAGACCGCGAAAGCGCAGAGATAGGTCCCCAAAGCGACCAGGATCACCCCGGGAACGGTCTGATCCTCCTCGATCAGGTAGAGACCGGGACCGATCACGACGACCGCGATCAGCAGTGCGAGGAATCCGCCGATCAGCGGGAACCGCACCAGTCCGGGCGAGTCCGAGAGAACCCGCCAACTCTTCTTGGTCAGCTGCCAGCCTGCCTTGATTCTCCTCATGGGGAAAATCTACTCCTTCGCCGTCGCAGGTATTCCGGGCACCTGGTAGATGCCCCTCTCCTCGAAGTAGGCCCATTCTTCCTTGCCCAGTTCGGTCGAAGGCGGGTCAGCGTAAACCCACTCGCGCATGATCCTGTGCCAGTTACGGGTCGCGCCAAGCCGGCCGAGGACGGCGAGCACGCCGATCTCCATACGACGACCCATCAGCTCGTCGGCCGGGATCGACTCGCGGCGCATCAGGTCGAAGTACTCGGAGCGGGGATCGTGGGTCACTTCGATCACCTTCATCACCCGGTCAGCGTCGATCTTGATTTCCCGGTCCTCCATGTACCAGCCGCCGATCTCCTTGACGTGGTTCATCAGCTGCTCGGCGTCGAGCTTCGAGGGCTTCTTGATGAAGCCGAGGTCGTGGAGCGCGTCGCGCAGCCCCTCCGGGTCATTCCGCACCGCAGCATCGACCGCCAGTTGCTCCAGTTCGATCTGCTCCTTGTCGAGCTTCTTGGTCATACCGAAATCGAGGAAGGCGACCCGGCCGTCGTTCATCAGCAGGTAGTTGCCGGGGTGAGGGTCGGCGTTGAAGTGCTGGAGGTGGTAGACCGACCCGAAGCTGCCGCGAAAGAGGATCTCCCCGAAACGGCTGCGTTCCTCTTCACCCAGTTTCAGGATCTCGTCGAATCCGATCCCTTCCACGAACTCGGTCACCAGCACCCGCCGGCGCGAGAGCCTGGTAATCACATCCGGCACGTAGATGAACGGATGGTCACGGTAGGCGCGGGCGAAGGCACGCTGGTTCTGCGCCTCGTACTCGTAATCCAGCTCCTCGAGGACCCGCTCCCGCAGTTCCCGCGTGACCTCCCTGGCGTCGAGGCCAGGGGCGAGGGCCCTCGCCATCCGGACCAGCATGCCCGCGTTCTTCAGATCGGCCTCGAGGGCTTCGGCGATACCCGGGTACTGGATCTTCACGGCGACCTCGCGGCCGTCGATCAGCCGGCCACGGTGAACCTGGCCGATCGAGGCGGCAGCGAAGGCTTCGTGCTCGATCGAGTCGAAAAGCTGCTCGAACGGTTCCCCGTCGTACTCCTCGCGAAGCACCTCCGAGACTTCTTCCCAGGGCATGGCAGGGGCTTCGTTTCGAAGCTTCGCCAGCGCTTCCTGATAGGTCTCGCGGTACTCCTCGGGGATGAAATCTGTGTCGATGAAAGAGGCGAACTGCCCGATCTTCATCGCCGCGCCCTTCATCTGGCCAAGCGTCTCGACCATCTTCGCGGCCGTTTCCGCATGCCGCTGGTCGAGCTTCTCCTGGCTCGTTTCCCCGCCACGAAGCAGACCAGTGGCCTTGGTTCCGGCGTATTTGGCGCCCTGCGCACCGAGTGCGGTTCCCAGCTTGGCGGAGCGCCTGAGCCGCCCTTTGGGAATCTTCGATTCGTCCGCCATGCCTCAAGCGTACGGGTTTCCCTATTCTGTTCTGTCCAATGTCTTCAGAACGCGCAACTCTTACTGCTTCTCCCCGTACCGAATTCGGCACTCGCATTTCCCGTCGCCTCCGTCGCGACGGCAAGGTTCCCGGTGTCGTCTACTCGGACGGCAACGAAGCGATCTCTTTCCAGGTCGAAAGCCGCGACGCCAGGGTCATCCTGAACGAGGGCCACGCGCTGTTCGATCTCCAGATCGAAGGCTCGGACGCGGTTCCGGTCGTCATCAAGGAGCAGCAGCATCACCCCGTGCGCGGTGACCTCCAGCATCTCGACCTTCAGCAGGTCGACCTCAAGCAGGCCATTCAGGCCGAGGTCGCGGTCGAACTCACCGGTGAAGACGTCAGCCCCGGCGTCAAGCAGGGGGGCGTTCTCGAGCACGTCACCCGTGAGGTCACGGTCGAGGCACTGCCCACCGACATTCCCGACTCGATCACGCTGGACGTCTCCGAGATGGAGATCAACGACACTCTCACTCTCGAGAATCTGGTCGCGCCGGACGGTGTCGAGCTGATCGCCGACGAGCCTTCCGAGGTCACCCTGGTCACGCTTTCGCCGCCCCGCGTCGAAGCCGAGCCGGAAACCGATCTCGAGGCCGAGCCGGAAGTCGTCGGCGAGGGCGAAGAGGGCGAGTCCGAGGCCGAAGGTGGCGACTCGGGCGAAGACTCCTCCGACGAGGAGTAGGTCCTGTCTCTCTTTCGTCGCTCCGGCCCGGACGACGGGTCCGATGCCCCGATCCTGATTGTCGGTCTCGGCAATCCGGGCCGGGAGTACGAACGCAGCCGTCACAACGCGGGCTTCATGGTTGCCGCCCGGCTGGCGGAGCGCTGGGACCTGCCACGCGCCAAGGACAAGTTCAACTCCCGGATCACTGAGGGCAGGATCAGCCCCGGGGGACAGCGGGTCGTTCTGATGACCCCGCTGACTTACATGAACGAGTCGGGCAAGTCGGCCGGCCCGGCCCGCGGCTCGAAGAAGATCCCCCTCGACCGGGTGATCGCCGTCTACGACGAGATCGACCTCCCCTTCGGTGAGATCCGGACGAGGCTCGGCGGGGGCGCGGCGGGCCACAACGGTGTCAAGAGCCTGAAGCAGGGGTTCGGTTCGCCTGACTTCTGGCGGGTCCGGATCGGTGTGGACCGACCCGACTCCACCGATCCCGAGAGGGTCGCCGGGTATGTGCTGGGGAAGTTCTCGGAACCGAAGGATCAGGTCGACGCGCTGATCGATGATGCGGCCCGGGAAACAGAAAGACTTGTCGAAAGAATTGCCGCCGGGGAAACCGGCGAGGAACAAGCCAACTGAGGAGAAAATGAGCCTTACGACCTACGAAGTAGACGACCGCGGAGTTGCGCTGATCCAGCTCGATCGCCCCAAGGCGATGAACGCGATCAACACGGAGATGCTGGCCGAGCTGCTCGAGCACGTCGCGGTGGCCCGTGGCGACGAGAACGTCAAGGTTCTCGTCTTCTCTTCGACTGACTACATGGCCTTCTCGGCCGGCGCGGACATCAAGGAGGACATCGATGACGAGGCCAAGGTCAACAAGATGCAGCTCTTCGCCGACCTCTACGACGCAGTGGTGCAGTTCCCCAAGCCGACCATCGCGGCCTGTCACGGCTACACCGTCGGAGGCGGCGCGGAGATCGCGGTCGCCTGTGACATCCGGATCGGTGGTTCGAACCTCCAGATGCGCTTCCCGGGGGCGGCGCTCGGCGTTCCGGTCGGCCCCGCCCGCCTGGTCACCCTCTGCGGGTTGAGCCACGCCAAGTACCTGCTGCTCTCATCGAACACGGTCAAGATCGACGAAGCCCTGAGGATCGGGCTGGTCAACCAGGTGGCACCGGGGGCGGCCACCGAGAACACCGCACTCGAGCTCGCCGGCAGGATCGCCGCCCATGATCCCGAGGGCGTGGCAAGGCTCAAGCGGATGCTTCACGAGTGGGATGACATCGAAGGCCGCTCCGAAACCGAAGGAAAAGGCCAGGTCGAGTGGCAAAGATCAGGTCCCGGCCTCCATTAGTTACCTGTCAGACGAAGTACTGAACCCACGGTGTCTTTGCGCCCGACAATCGACCTCCTGCTCGAAGACGAGCAGATAGCCCGACTGTCGGCTGAAGTTCTTGAAGCCCTGATGGCCGATGCCTCCGCCCCTGTAAGGGCGGAGGCATCGGCCGCTCTCAGGCCCGCCCTGATCGCCGCGATGCTCGAAGACGATCTCGGTCTGGAGGATCGCCCGGCGCTTGTCGTCACTCCCGACGACAGGTCGGCGAGGGAAATGGCCTCGGCGCTAGGCGCCTACCTGGGCGAGAGGACCGTCCGTTCATATCCCTCCCGCGGAACCGGATACGCCTCGCAGGTGAGCCCGCCACCCCACCTGACCGGCCTCAGGATTGACGCGCTCGACTCTTTCGGCCGCGAGGAGGCCAGCCCGCCGGTGGTGGTTGCCAGCGCGATCGCGCTCGCGGAATCAGTGCCCGATGCCTCTCTGCGACCGTCAGGCTTCCGTCTGAGCGTCGGCGAGGAGCACCAGCCGGCACAGATCGCGGCAGACCTGATCGATGCCGGCTACGAAAGGGTCGACCAGGTTCAGGAACGAGGACAGTTCGCAGTCCGAGGCGGCATCCTCGACGTTTTCTCGGCTACCGAGGACCGAGCAACCCGGATCGACTTCTTCGGCGACGAGATCGAGTCGATGCGCTGGTTCTCCACCTTCACCCAACGCTCGCTCGGTCAGGCCGAAACGATCGAGCTGGCGCCGGCAGCGGAGCTGGATGTCGACCACCGCGAACTTGCCGAGTTGACAATCGCGGAAGCGCGCGAGAACGAAACCGACATCGACCTGACCGAAGCCCTCCCGCTGGACCACTTCCGGGCACCACTCGACCTGATTCCCGAGACGGCGGCAGTGATCCTCACCGCCGACGAGGAGATCGAACCCGCGCTGAAGGATCACTGGGATGACGTCACCACGGCAATGCATGCGGATGACGCCCGGCATCTCTACGAGGATGTGGCGGGCCCCCTGAACCAGAGAGCCACCCTGGTTCTGACCCGGCCCGGAGAGAGCGAGACCGCGCTGCGGGCGATGAGCGCCGAAACCCCGGCCCGCAACCTGAAAGAGGCCGAAGCTGAACTGAGAAAGCTCGTCGAGGCCGGATACCGCACGGTCGTGGCCTTCGACTCCAGGGGCGAAGCCGAAAGGGCCCGCTACGGATTCGACCGCCTGGACACGAAGATCGTCGATCAGGGAACGATCCCGGCCGACCCTGCCGTCAGCCTGGTCGAAGCCCGGATCGGCGAAGGCTTCATCTCGCCGCGAGCCAGGGTCGCCGTCCTGCCTTTCCGCCGCCTGCTCAATCGCCGGCGCCGTGCCGATGAGCGGGCACCCGAAGCGGTGCGTGGCAGGCTCACCTTCGCCGAACTCCGGGTCGGCGACTACGTAGTTCACGAGGACCACGGTGTCGCCCGCTTCGCCGGGTTCGAGACCCGGGAGGTCGGTGGGATCACCCGCGACTACCTCTACCTCGAGTACAAGGGCGAGGACCGGGTCTACGTCCCGACGGACCAGTTCGCGAAGTTGTCGAGGTACGCAGGCAGCGCCGGCACGCCGACCCTTTCGGCGCTCGGAGGCAAGAAGTGGCTGAACATGAGGGCCCGCGCCCGCGATGCCGCCTCCGAGATCGCCGGAGACCTGGTCAACCTGTACGCCGAACGCAAGACCCGGAAGGGCCATGCTTTCAGCCCCGATTCCGAGTGGCAGATGGAACTCGAGGCGAACTTTCCCTGGCGCGAGACCGCCGATCAGATCGAGGCGATCGAGGCCGTCAAGGCCGACATGGAGTCCGAACAGCCGATGGACAGGCTGGTCTGCGGCGATGTCGGCTACGGCAAGACCGAGGTTGCGATCCGGGCCGCGGTCAAGGCCGCCTCCGACGGCAAGCAGGTGATGATTCTCGCCCCGACCACGATCCTCGCCCAGCAGCACCTCGGAACCTTCCGCGAGCGCCTCGCCGACCTTCCCTTCCGGGTGGATGGCGTAAGTCGCCTGCGCAAGCCGGCCGAGGTCAAGCAGGCGATCTCGGATTGGGGCGATGGCAAGATCGACGTGCTGATCGGAACCCACCGCCTCCTCTCCCGCGACGTCAGGGCTAAAGACCTGGGGCTGATCGTGGTCGATGAGGAGCAGCGCTTCGGCGTCAAGCAGAAGGAACTGCTCCGCCAGATGAAGCTGAAGGTCGACGTTCTTTCGATGTCGGCGACACCGATTCCGCGAACCCTCCAGATGTCGATGGCGGGCCTCCGAGACATCTCGGTGATCGAGACTCCACCCGAGGGCCGGCGTCCCGTCCGGACCTACGTCGGACCCTGGGACGAGCGTCTGGTCGAACGGGCGATCAAGCGGGAGGTCGACCGCAAGGGCCAGGTCTTCTTCCTCCACAACCGGGTCGAGAGCCTCGATGACGCGGCCGACCAGATCCGAGCGCTGGTGCCGGGCATCCGGGCCCAGGTCGCCCATGGCCAGATGGAAGACGAGGAACTCGAAGCGGCCATGCTCACGTTCCTCAGGGGTGATGCGGATGTCCTGGTTGCCACCACGATCATCGAGTCGGGCATCGACATCCCCGCCGCCAACACCCTGATCGTCGATCGCGCCGACCACCTCGGGCTCGCCCAGGCGTACCAGATCAGGGGCCGGGTAGGGCGGTCCCGGGAGCGTGCGTTCGCCTACCTGCTCCACCCCTCCGAGGAGTCTCTGACCCAGGAAGCATCAACCCGGCTGGCGACCCTGGCCGACCACACCGAGCTCGGGTCCGGGTTCCGCATCGCGATGCGTGACCTCGACATCCGTGGCGCCGGAAACCTGCTCGGTGACGAACAATCAGGTCACGTGGCCGCGGTCGGGTTCGAGCTCTACTGTCAGCTGATCGACGAGGCCGTGGCCGAGCTGGCCGGACGGGACGATTCAGCTGTCGAATCGGAGCCTGTGCGGTTCGACATCGGCGTCGACGCCTATCTGCCTGCCAGCTACGTGCCCTTCGAAGCCGCCAAGATCGACATCCACCGTCGCATCGCCGCTGCCAGGCGCCCCGGCGACCTGCGGCAGATCACCGATGAGCTGGTCGACCGGTTCGGCCCCCAGCCAGAGGAAGTCGAAAACCTGATCACCCTGCAGCAGGCCAGGATCGACCTCGGCCAGGTCGGGGCCGAACAGGTCCAGTTCCGCGGCGGCAAGCTCACGGTGACCGGGATCGAACTCGAATCTGAAGCCGTCGCCTCGGTTCGCGAACAGGTGCCCGGTTTGATCTACGAATGGCGGTCCCACGAGCTCTCCGTCAGGGTTGACAACGATCCCGCGAAACGGCTCGCAACAGTGTCGGAACTGGGTCGCGCGCTGGCTGATATGGGTATGCTCCGCCAGTCGTAATTTCACGGCCAGCCACATGACCTTTTCAGGAGGAGTCACTGCATGAGCGGGGCACGCAAATTCGGTTTGATCGTTTTCGGGGCCATTCTGGTGGTCCTATTCGCGGGCATCGCGGTTGCTCAGGGCATCTCCAAGCCGACTGTTCCCAGCGGCGACATCATTTACGTCGAAGACGTTCCCGACGGGCGTGGCAACATCAACGAAGATGACTACAACCGTTCCTTCACCCAGACCTGGAAGCGCGGCGGGCTTCAGACCGCCCCCAAGGAGGGTGACGCCCAGTACGACCAGGTGAGGGAAGCGGCGATCAACGACCTGCTCGACCAGGCATGGCTCACGGGCGAGGCTGCCGAGCTTGGCGTGACCGCCACCGATCGCGAGATCGACAGCGAGCTCGAGACGATCAAGCAGGATCAGTTCCCGACTCCGGAGGCTTTCCAGGACTTCCTGAAGACCAGCGGCTTCACCCAGGAAGAAGTCCGCGAGAGGGTTGAACTGCAGGTTCTCAGTCGCAAGATCCAGGACCAGATCATGAACTCGATCACCGAGGTGCCCGACACCGAGATCGAGAGCTTCTACGAGACTTCCAAGGACAGCTTCACCACCCCGGAGTCGCGTGACATCCAGCTGATCGTCACCGACAGCCAGGCGAACGCCGACAAGGCGGTCAGCCAGCTCGGCGAAGACCCCAGCGACGAAGAGTTCGCGAAGGTTGCGAAGAACCTTTCGGTTCACGCCAGCAAAACCGAAGGTGGCGACACGGTGGCTACCGAAGGAGCATTCCCTGACCCGGCCGGCACCGAGATCATGAGTGCCGAGGTTGGCACCCTGGAAGGGCCGACCGAAGCGGGCAGCCAGTTCTACATCTTCCGGGTCACCAAGGTGACCCCCGAGGAAACCAAGCCGCTCGACGAAGTCCGCGAGCAGATTCGCCAGCAGCTGCTACCGACCATTCAGCAGCAGGCGATGAGTGACTTCGTGGCCGACTACAACGCCAAGTGGACCTCGCGCACCTTCTGCCAGGACGATTACACCGTGGCCCGCTGCGACAACTTCGAAAGCGACGGTCGAATCGAGATCGCCGATCCGAAGTGCTACGAGGCTGGTGCCGGCAAGAACCCCGATCTGGCCTGCCCGGCTCCGATCGAGCTGCCGAAGCCGATGGCGCCCGGGGGTAACTCCTCGGCCGGAGCCCTGCTCGGTCAGGCCCAGAACCTGCCGCAGCGTCCGGTTCAGCCCGCTGACGCGAATACCGACGAGGCTGGTGCTGCCGGTGGCCAGATCGATCTGAGCCAGCTCGGCGGAGCAGCCGGCCAGTAGCGACATGGAAGCCGGCGACCTCGCCGGGGCCCTTGAAAGGCTCGACCGGGTAACGCGTGAACTTCGCGAGAAGTGCCCGTGGGACAGGGAGCAGGATGCCCGCTCGATCGTGCCCCACACAGTCGAAGAGGCCTACGAACTTGCCGAAGCGGCCCGCGAAGAAGATGACGCAGCGATGCGGGACGAACTCGGTGACGTCCTCTTCCAGGTCGTCTTCCTCTCTTTGCTCCTGGAGGAGAGGGGAGAGGGTGACCTCGCCTCGATCGCCAGCCAGCTGACCGACAAACTGATTCGCCGGCACCCGCACGTCTACCCCCCGGAGGAGCAGGGCACCACCGAAGGAATCGAGACCGCCGATGACGTCAGGCGCCAGTGGGACGAGATCAAGCGGGACGTCGAGGGAAGGCGCTCCGAGAAGGATTGGCGAAAGCCCGCTCTGCCCGCCCTGATCTACGCGAACAAGGTCCAGTGGAAGCTCGATCCGGAGGAGCGTCCGGCCAATGCCGGAGCCTCGAACCCGGACCGGGACGGGGCAGAGGCCGAGGTCGGCCGCATGCTCTGGGAGGCCGTCGCCGAAGCCAGGCGCCGGGGCGTGGACCCGGAGCTTGCCCTCAGGGCAGAGGCCGAACGTCACGCGGAGGCGCTTCAAAAGTAGACTGGACGGCCAAATGAGCACCATCGAAGCCGTCCACGCACGCCAGATCCTCGACTCGAGGGGCAATCCCACGATCGAGGTCGAGGTCACACTCGAAAACGAATTCACCGGACGTGCCGCGGTCCCGTCCGGCGCCTCGACCGGCGAGTTCGAAGCGGTCGAGCTGCGCGACGGTGGAGAGGCCTATCTCGGCAAGGGTGTGACCCAGGCCGTGGAAAACGTGAACGGCGAGATCCGTGAAGCGCTGCTCGGCTTCGACGTGACCGACCAGACCGGGCTCGACGAGCTGATGATCCGGCTCGACGGAACCGACAACAAGGGCCGGCTCGGGGCCAACGCAATCCTCGGTGTCTCCCTGGCTGCCGCCCACGCGGCCGCAGCGATGGAGAAGCGCCCGCTCTACAGCTACCTCGGTGACCTCTACGGCGAATCCGACCCTTCGCTGCTTCCGGTTCCGATGATGAACGTTCTCAACGGCGGAGCCCACGCCGACAACTCGGTTGATTTCCAGGAGTTCATGATCATGCCGGCCGGCACGGCGAGCTTCTCGGAATGCCTCCAGGTGGGAACCGAGGTGTTCCACTCGCTGAAGAAAATCCTCTCCGGTCACGGGCTTGCCACGGCGGTCGGTGACGAAGGCGGGTTCGCTCCCGACCTCTCCTCGAACGAAGCAGCCCTCGAAATGCTGATCGAAGGCATCGAGGCCGCCGGCTACAAGGCGGGCGAGGAGGTCTTCATCGCGCTCGACCCGGCCACCTCCGAGATCTACTCGGACGGCATCTACCGCCTCGAGCACGAGGACAGGAACCTGACCCCGGAACAGATGGCTGACTACTGGCAGTCCGCAGCTGAACGCTTCCCGATTGTCTCGATCGAGGACGGCATGGACGAGGAAGACTGGGATGGCTGGAAGCTGCTCACCGAGAAGCTCGGCTCGACCGTCCAGCTGGTCGGCGACGACCTGTTCGTGACCAATCCCGCAAGGCTTTCGCGAGGAATCGAACTCGGTGTCGGAAACTCGATCCTGGTCAAGGTCAACCAGATCGGCACCCTGACCGAGACCCTGGAGGCGATCCGGATGGCCTCGGAGGCGGGTTACACCGCCGTCATCTCCCACCGATCCGGTGAAACGGAAGACACGACCATCGCCGACCTCGCGGTCGCGACCGGGGCCGGTCAGATCAAGACCGGAGCTCCTTCACGCTCCGACCGGGTCGCCAAGTACAACCGGCTTCTTCGCATCGAGGAAGAGCTTGGCGACAAGGCCAGGTTCGGCGGCAAGTCCGTTTTCCAGCGGGGTAGTTGAAGGAAATGACCGTCCGGCCTAGAAGGGTCGGACGTGTCGGTGCGTGCGCAGACCTATGGAGAATCCCGGCGGCCGCCACGCCGTCGCGTGGCTCCGCGGCGAGACGCCGGCCAGCCCGGTGCCGGTCGCATCCACTGGGATCGCTTCGGCAGGATTGTCTTCGCCATCGTCGCCGTGGTGCTTCTGCTGGCGATGATCAAGCCCGCCTGGAACGCAATCGAGACCTATCGTCAGGCCGGCCAGACCAAGGCACGCCTTCATCAGGTACAGGCCCAGCACGCCCAGCTCGAGAGACAGGTCGAGAAGGCTCAAAGCGAGGCAACCCTCCAGCGGGAAGCCCGCCGGCAGGGCATGATCCTGCCGTCGGAAGAGGCCTGGGTCGTCAACGGCATAAAGTGAGTCTCCGCTCCGGGGGCCTCCGGTGAGTTTCCCCGAGTTCGCCACCGGCCTCGTCCTGCTCGCTCTGGCGGCAGCTTTCACCGGCTTCACGGCCTTCAGGCTCCGGGCACGGGTCCTGCCCGGCTACACCGGCGCCCCGGGTCGCCTCATAGAAGTCGTAGTTGCGGTCGGACTGCTGGTAGTGGGGTCGGAGCTGCTCGGGCTGGTCGGCTTGCTCAAGCCGCTGCCGCTGCTTGTGTTGCTAGGAGCCACTGCCCTCGCTTCCTGGCTCTGGCTCATGCCCAGACCCGTGGGACCGGAAGATCCGGTTCCACCATCGCCCCCGGTCTCGATGCGAGGGCAGGTCGTCGCGGCAATCGTCGCCTTCCTCGTCTTCGCCCAGTGGGCGGCTTTCACCTCGTACAACCTTGACCACGGAATCACCAACTTCGATTCCGTCTGGTACCACATGCCGTTCGCCGCGGAAATCGCCCGGACCGGTTCGGTCACCGGGTTCTTCCATCCGGAGACCGTCTTCACCAACTGGTTTTACCCGCAGAACTCGGAGCTCATCCACGCGGTCTCGATGGTCCTGACCGGGAGGGATTTCTTCTCCATCTTCATCAACCTCGGCTGGCTCGGAGTCGCCCTGCTGGCCGGCTGGTGCGTCGGTCGACCCTATGACCGACCCCACCTGACGATGCTCGGGGTGGCCGTGCTGCTCGCCACCCACACCCTGGTCGTCAGGGAGCCAGGCACCGGCAAGAACGACATCATGGCCGCCGCCCTGGTCCTTTCGGCGGTAGCGATCATGCTCAACCGTTCCTCGGCCGGGAACGACCCGCGGGGAAGGGTGTCTCCCGACTGGGCGATGGCTGCCGGTGGCCTGGCTATCGGACTGGCGGCAGGAACCAAGGTGACAGCCCTGGCTCCGGCCCTGCTCTTCACCTGCGCGGTGATCTTTTCCACCGTCAAGGGCAAGCGACTCAGGGCGCTCGTGGTGTTCCTTGTCCCCGCCCTGGCCGGCGGAGGCTGGTGGTACCTCAGGAATCTTTTCGCGGCCGGCAACCCACTTCCCCAGGTCACCTCGATCGGACCGATCGACCTGAGTGGACCATTGCGTCTTCAGGTTGGCCGCCCCGACTTCTCGGTGGCCCACTACCTCACCGATACCACCGTCTGGAGTGAGTACTTCGTTCCCGGTCTCAATCAGGGATTCGGCGATTTCTGGCCCGCTTTGCTCGGTTTCGTTCTGATCGGGCTCATCCTCGTCATCTTCAAAGGCCCCGGTCGCCTGACCCGCACTCACGGTTTCGTTGCCCTGCTGGCCATAGTGGCCTACCTGATCACCCCGCTCGGAGCCGCGGGGCCGGAAGGCAGTCCGACCGCGTTTTCGATCAACCTTCGCTTCCTCATTCCGGCGCTCGGACTGGCGGTAGTGATCATTCCGCTTTCAGCCACCTTCGACCGCGGCTGGCCCCGGACCGTTCTCTCGGCGCTGCTGGTCATTCTCTTCATCGGCACCAGCGCCAGCGACCCGGTTCTCTCGGCGCCAGGAAGGGCCTTCGGCTTCGCCCTGGCCCTGCTGCTGGTCGGTCTGCCGGCTCTCTTCTGGCTGAACCGGGAGCGGCTGTCCGGCCGCTTCTACCTGCCGCCACTGGCCGTAGCTTCGGTTCTGGTCCTGGCCGTGTTCGCGCTTTTCGCCTGGCCCCTTCAGAAGAGCTACTTCGAGAACCGCTACCAGGACTTCGAAAGTGACGTCCCCACTTCCGGCCTGGAGGCGCCCTACCGCTGGGCAGACGACGTAGCCGACTCCAGGATCGCGCTCGCTGGCACGACTGCCGGCTTCAAGCAGTACGGCTTCTTCGGACCCGACCTTTCGAACGAGATCATCTACGTCGGCCAGGATGCCCCCAAGGGAGGGTTCAACGCGATCGGGACCTGCGAAGAGTTCGCCCGCAAGGTCAACGAGATCGACCCCGACTATCTGGTTACCTCGCCATACCTCAACTTCAACGAGTACGAGAAGCCGATCGCCTCGCCGGAGACCCTCTGGGCACTCAACGATCGCTCGCTCCAGGTTGTCGTCCAGCCGGTCCTTGATTCAACCCGGCCGGTCATTGTCTGGCGCGTCGACGAACCCCTCGATCCGGACCGCTGCCGCGCACTCGATCCCGGAGACAACTACATTCCCGGTCTCAAGTGAGCTACCCCCTCGAAAACGCCCTGTTCAACTGGGAGGCCGGGATCGACCGGCTGCGTGAGCTGGAGTCTCGCGGCGAGCTGCGAGGGGATCTGGTTACGACACCGGTTCGGGAGGAGCTCCGGCGACGGCTGGGCGCGACCTTCACCGCGTCTGACCTGGCCGACCTCTACGGCGAAGGGACCGATTGGGCCCTGCTGCTGCCCGGTGTTGATCCGGGCCTCTCGGATGTCCAGGAACTGATCGACGCAGCCTTCTGGCAGCACCTCCAGGCGGCAGGTGACTTTGCCGGCGGCAAAGTCGTGATCGACCTGGAAGCCTGACCCCGGTCTGGACTAGGGCTACTCGTCGCCCGAAGGCTCTTCGCCGGCCCGGCGAATGATGATCTGGTCGGCCTCGATGGTGACGGTCACGTCACGCTTGCCGGCCCAGTTCTCACTGTAAAGCTGGACGTCCTGAATCGCGGGATCGAGCCAGAGCCCGTAACCCTCGTCACCATGATCGAAGGTTCCTTCGAGCCTGTTGCCCGGGCCACGGCCACGACGTCCGCGACGACCACGACGGCGCCGGCGGGGACGACCCTCGGCTTCGGACCCGTCGCTTTCGGTTTCCTCCGAGCCGGAGTCGGCTTCATCGGCTTCCTCTGCATCGGCGTCCTCGCCTGCGGCTTCGGCGGCAGCCTTGCGTTCAGCCTCGGCGGCAGCGGCTTCTTCTTCGGCCTTGGCCCGAAGAGCTTCCTCCTCGGCGGCAGCAGCTTCGATCTCTGCTTCGATCTCGTCGCGGAGGTCTACTTCGGCTGCGGCATCGGAATCTTCACCTGGTGATAGGTCGTGCTGGCGGCGGAACTCGCGGAGTTCCGAGGCGCTCACATCGAGCTGATGGGCGATCCAGGCATCGGTGCGTCCCTGGCGGACCCAGATCCGAATCTGGTTGAGTTGGGGGCGTAGTGATCGGCGAGCCATAGAGGTTCCCGAGTCTATTGAACGCGCTTGGAAGAGAGTTCTCCGGGGTAGGCGAGAAAGAGTTCACCGCCCCGCCGCCGGTAATACCTATTATTAGGTAGAGAACCGACTAAATGAGTCGAATGGAGTCACATGCTGGTACTCACCAGAAAAAAGGAACAGAGCATCATCATCGGCGACAACGTGGAGATCATGGTCCTCGGCGTTTCCGGCGACAAGGTGCGTCTGGGCATCACCGCACCGCGGGAGGTAGATGTCTTCCGCAAAGAAGTGATCGACGAGCGCAGCACGCAAGTCGAAACTGAACAGGCCTGAGAGTCTGGGCAGGGACCTGGCGAACCGGGGGCTTTGGGGAGCCCTCGGAGATCAGGACATGACCAGAAGCAATGCCTCGAACATGGCGATGGTCACCACGACCACGGTCACGATCAGGCACACGGCCAGGACGCTGAAGCGAACCTTGCCCTGCTGCTGCGAACGCGTCACCCGGCGGGCACGCGAACGGTTCACCGCTCGGTTGCGGAGCTGTTCCCGACGACGCTGCTCGAGAACTTTCTGCTGTTCGAAGGCTGCTTCGAACTGATTGAGGCTCTGACGCATTCTCATAGTGGTTCGGCACTGCCTGAGCGAACTTCCACAAACAGACCGTCCGCTCACGGTAGCAAATGATTGGCCAATCTCAAGCCTTCACTCACATTTCCGTGACCCACATCACAGAAGGATTACGCCACACCGGCGCGAAGAGAACCCGTTTAGCTCCCGAAGCCAGCTCCACAACGGGACCACCCGCCAAGTCCCGCCGCCTTCGCCCCTGATTCAAGTTCCGCGAACTGCCTCGCTCTCGACGTGTTGGGCGGGACCTCCAGCGTCGTCGCATAACCCTCCCGAAGCAACTCTGCCTGAAGCAGCGTCGATCCCGAATAGACGTAGGCGAGCAGCCTTCCGTACTGATCCCGTCGTTCAGTGTCGAACTCCAGCTTCACCTGCTCATCTCTGGCAAGCAGGCGTTCGTTGAAGCGGCTGGCCTCAACGCCGAAACACTCGACAGGAGAGCCTTCCTTGACCGATTCCGGGGTGTCGATACCGATGTAGCGCACATACTCGCTCTCGCCGTCAACCCAGACTTTCGCCGTATCGCCGTCAACCACCCGGTCGACCCGGGCCGTGACAGAAGAAGACCCCGCGTTCGCGGGGTCTTCCTTTCCATCATCTTTCTGCAGATACCACCCGATCGCGATTCCGATTGCTAGCAGGACCAGCGGAATCATCGCCCGCCGGAAATGATCAGGGAAGAGATCCCCGGTCTGATGAGGCGGGCCCCCCAGGGGCGACTGCGGGTGGCTCAAACTAGGGCGTGCGCTTCACGTTGGCGAGCAGGGTCTCCTTGATCTGGGCGATGATCTCGAGAGCTTCGTTCCACTCGCGCTGCCAGACGTTACGGCCGAAGATCACGCCCGAACCGCCAGCGTCCATCACCGACTTGGTGTGGCCGAGGACGGTCGCGTCGTCGGTCTTGGAGCCACCCGAGAGGACCACCAGCGAACGTCCCGCGGACTCGACGCACTGACGCATCGCTTCCTCGGCTGTCACGTCCATCTCGTTGTAGGGAGCCTGGGCGTTCTTGTCGTTCTCCGGGTCGATCTTCGGGTAGTTGAGCTTGACCACGTCGGCACCCATCTCCATTGCCATGCGGGCCGCGTAGTCGATCGCGTAGAACGAGCCGGCGCCACCCTTGGCGTCTATCGCCTCGCCGCGAGGGTAGGACCAGACCACCAGCGGCATGCCGAAGCGGTCACAGTCCTGCCGGACCTGACGGAGCTGGGCGAGGTCCTCGTCCTGGCGGGGAGAGCCGACATAGAGCGTGTAACCGATCGCGTCAGCACCCAGGCGAACACCATCTTCGACGGTCGCGTTGCAGGCGGAGAACGCGTGGGCCGAGGACGGAATGTCGGTCTTGCCGTTGACCTTGAGGATCAGCGGAACCTCACCGGCGTAGTCCGGGTAGTACTTCTCGGCCATGCCGATCTGGCAGGCCAGGGCGGAGTAACCCGCTTCGGCAGCAAGCCTGAACTGGTAATCGGGGTCCTTTGACGCCGGGTTGGGGAAAAAGTCCCGCGGACCGTGCTCGATGCCCTGGTCGATCGGCAGCAGCATCATCGTCCCGTTGCCCGGACCGAACTCGAAGAGAAGACGGTGAAGTCGGGCGCGCTTGCCCGGAGGCAGTGTCGCGAGCAGTGACTTCTGTTCGGTCAGGGAGTTGGCTTCCATTTGCTTCTCGGTCCTCCTGCGTTATTTG